>JAMDBD010000029.1:150744-162988 GCA_023484105.1 Thermoplasmatota archaeon | reverse complement strand
TCCACATATTTTCAGGAATATTGACATTTATAGCATCTTTCGTTTCTACAACGTGGCCTGCATCAAGCTTATAATGAACAGAAATGTAGAAATCAACGAGACCGAAACCTTTGTAGAATTTCCCATCTCCCCACCCTCCCTTTGTAAGTACAATTGCCCCTGCAGAATTTCCTATTATTACTCCCGAGAATTCAAGCAACCTGTCCTGCAAAGCCTTTCGTTTTAACTCGCGATAAATGACCTCAGTGTCTCCACCTGGAAGATAAATGACGTCAACCTCAGAGAATTTCCGTTGGATTTCATTTTCGGGATCGGTCTTGTCCAGAAACAATACCTCTTCAAAGCCGCAATGTAAAAAATAGTTATGGAACACCTTAGAATATTCAACTTCCTTCTCATGAGAATCAGACGTCCAAGGTATGACCAGGATTTTCCCTGAACTTGATAACCTCCTCACGTCCTTGAACAGGGTTTCGTTAATCCTCTGTTTAACGTCCTCACCGCCCTGCAGGATTATGATTTTCGTAGTCATATACCTATTAAGATGGTGATATTTTAAAAATCTTTGGTTGTAAATATTCCCTTAAAACCTTAATCTGATTTCGAACTATCCAACAGAAATCATAGCGTCCCAAAAGCTGTGTAATCATGAAGGATGCCTCTCCTGGAACATTTCCCTCATCTAGTCCTGACATTTATAGAATCCCTTCAAAGATCTGAGAGGCCATTTCTCATTTATCTCAGCAGACCTGAGATAGATGATATTCATGGCACTCTCCTCTGATGGCATGGAATCAACGATCTTGATTCTCTTCATGATCTCTTTGCTCATTCGCTCAATCAAATTTGTGGAATGTATGGACCTACCTATGGATTCAGGATAATCACAGTACTTCAGCAATATACCCAGGTTCTTCTCCATGTTGTACACCGGCTTTGGGTATTTCGAGGATCATTTATTCTTGAAGTCATTGAACTGATCAATGGTCTCATCCCTTGAGATCGGAATCAATCTCATTGCGATCCTGCACCCTCACATGTGATTCCATGTTTCTGGATGCATGTATTGTGCATAATTGAAAATCGGCCCTTGGATACAGCTGCCTGATCTTTTCCTCTATTCCCGGTAAACCGTCTGCTGTGAATAGAAGAGGCTTCTCTACGCCTCTTTCATGCAGGTCCATGAGGAAATTCCTGTATGCAATGTGGTTCTCAACAGGATTCATGTAGAATCCAAGGATTTCACAGTTTCCTGGTTCACGTATTCCCATTGCAAATATGACACATTCCTTCTGTACAGTTTCACGGCGTAGGGAGAAGAACATTGCATCCATGAATATTGCAATGCATCTCCTCTAATCTTCCAAATCGCCGTTTGCTTATTTCAGGAACAGTGATGTCTGTGATCCTTAATATTGTTGATCTGCTGTACTTATTGTGGAATATCTCCTCAGGGATTTCTGCCCTCCTCCCTGTTGATATTCCCCTGGAGTACATGGAAACAACAAGGTCGTCAATTCCTATGTTGCGCTGATATCTCTAAAAAATGGCGGTCTGGAATCCATTGTCCCTGTCTCTTGGCACTCTGAGATCATCTATTTCCCAATATTTTGTACCTATGTCTCTATGGTAATATCCATTTCCCGATCCCCTGTTCTCATCAAGGAATGCCTGAATCTCTCCCTTCATGAGAGATTCCATGAACTCCTTTACTGTGGATCTGACTCTTTCAGATACCTTTTTATCCAGTTCTTCCACTGTTTATTGCCTACTGGTTGGTTCCTGGAGGCATACTTTCATTTTTCATGAAATTTCTCCCATGATCTTGATCTAGATTCTGATCTTTTATCTACACAAAATTCGGGATACTATCACCATCAGCAGAGGATCAAAGGAAAATAGGCTGTCTTTATAGCCGAACCAGTAAAACGGTAATAAGGTGAGAATGACAGTCCGAGAAGCACACACAGTTCAGGATGCGAGGGGAGGGATTTGAACCCACGAACCCCTACGGGACAGGATCTTAAGTCCTGCACTGTTGGCCAAGCTTAGTTACCCTCGCCCGAAAAGTATAGCCAAAGGAGATTTATAATGTTGCCCTGTCCCTGCGCTAGACAGTAGAAATAAGGAAGATTATTAAGCATCATAACATGCTTGTCGTATGATGAACAATCCGAACTTTCCTGCCGACGGAGAAGTTGTAGACTTCAGCCTCGAAGAGGAACCTAAGTGGATCACTGTCAACCTAGGTGATGGATCAATAATTCAGATCAAAATGGAGATTGTTTCTATAATGAGAGGAGGAAACGATCCAACAAACGGACTTCCACTTTACATGGTTCAGGCTACCAACATAATAAGGGTCAAAAAGGTACCAAAGGAACTCATTAAGAAGGAAAGCAGGGACGATTCCAGGGGGCAGTCTCTCTATAGATAAATGCTTGCGATCGCTTTTCTCAAAACAAATGATATATATCGAAGTTCGATATCGAGGTTTGGAAACATATGCCTTCAGATGCTGAGAATTATTTCACGGCGTTAAAGTACCAGATGATATTTTATCTGAGGAGCCGCAGATTCATAGGGTTACTACTGTTTTCTATTGTGGTTTCCGTTGCTATCTCAATACTTGTTGTGCATTATGAATATGCCTCCCTTAAAGTGGAACTGCCTGCTAATTTCATGGAAAGCTTCCTGGCAGGTCTTGTAATAACATTATCAGCACTGGTTGCTTCCTTCTTTGGAGGCGATCTTGCCTCAGTGGATACCGGCACAGAAGCAGGTTTCTTCACACTGGTACAACCAATAAAAAGGTCTGTACTGTTCCTGGGGCGATATACAGCTGCACTGATAAGTTCTTTTCTGGTACTTCTGGTATATTACCTGAGCGGCATTTTTACTTCTCTGTATCTGTATTCTGCAATTCCGGCACAGGCCGGAACATCCATCATTCTTCTCTTTCTGTTTTTAATGGCACTGCTTGCATTTTCATCGTTTTTCAGCTCCATATTCAAAAGCCCTCTTGTGGGCATTATCATCTCAATAATATTCCTGATACTAGTCTTTCAAATACTGCAGGGTGTGATAGGCAGTTTTGGAGGGATTGAACCATGGTTTCTTGTTACATTCGCAGGAGAGATAGTCTATCTTGTTTTCATATCTTACAGCACAAAGTCCGTAACCACATTTCATCACATAACCACCTATACATTCAATCCGCCTTACTACCAGGCAATCATAGTTATGTTCGCATATTTGCTGATATTTCTTTTCATATCTCTTTACATATTTACCAGAAGGGAGATAAAGGGGTGAAAGTAAATGCCGGAAATTACAGTTGAAAATCTAACCAAGTACTATGGAAAGTACAGGGCAGTGGACGATATATCATTCAGCTACTCCGGGAGCGGTGCTATAGGGTATCTCGGTCCAAATGGTGCCGGAAAAACCACCACCCTGAAGATGATGACACATCTCCTGAACCCTACATCCGGAAATATTACCATAAACGGGGTAGATGTGCAGAAAGCCCCTAAGAAGGCAATGGCAAACGTGGGCTCGTTAATAGAAAATCCATCTCCTTACCCTTATTTCACCGTTAAGGATTCACTGAACTTTGTCGGGGAAATCAGAGGTGTTGACAAAAATGAACTCCGATCCTTGATCGGTGAACTCTCTGAAAAACTAAAACTACCACCTCTGGAATCAAGAATAAATCAGATATCAAAGGGTCAGAGACAGCGGGTAGTACTTGCATCCACCATGATATCAAACCCGGAAATTCTCATTCTGGATGAACCCACAAGCGGTCTTGATCCGTTCGAGAGGAAGATAATCAGGGACCTGATTAATGACCTGAAGAAGGATAGGCTCATTCTCATGAGTTCCCATCTGATAAATGAGGTTGCAGATACCTGCGATCAGGTCATGTTCATCAGGCAGGGAAAGATAATTTCCAAGGACAGGGTAAGCGACATAAACCTAAAATTCAAATCGTCCATAGTTCAGGTCGATTTCGTACAGCCTGTAGATGATTTAATCCGAAGCAGGATAACTGCGCTCGGTTACAGAATATTAAAATCTTCAGAAAAAAGCATAGTTATAAGCCTTGAAGGCAGCGAAGAGGATAGAGCCAACCTGCTGTCACAGATCATGCAGATTGCGAAAGTATCTGCCTTTTACAGAGTCGGATCTGAACTCGAAGAGGCATACATCTCCCTCCTGGGTGATGGAAGCAAGGATGACATCTCTGATTAGATAGCAGCAGCCCCTCAGACAATCAATGGATGATAACAACAGGTATGTCCTGTCGGGTTTATGCGTAGAAAACGGAAAACATAATTAGCAAGTGTGTTTCTTTAGTCGCTGAGAATGGAAGATCTTGACAGTCTGGATCAGGAAATCCTCAAGCTCCTTGAGGAAAATTCGCGCTATTCAAACTCGGAGATTGCCAGAAAAACCGGTGTTTCCGAGGGAACTATAAGAAACAGGATAAGGCGTCTTATCAGGGAAGGTTACATTGCCAAATTCACAATAACCAGAGGATTTGCCGGCACTTCTGCCATAATTCTGGTAAAGGTTGATCCTAAGAAATCACAGGAGACCATGAAAAGACTCAGGGAGAGATTTACTGACATCTATGAGATATCAGGGAAGTATGATCTTTCCATACAGGTTGAATGCGGAGGCACAGAGGAACTTAACAGGATCATAGACGAGATCAGAGGAATGGAAGGTGTCAGGTCAACGGATTCAATGATCAGGCTCAGCCTGATAAGGGATACCGGCGGGAAAAGGATATAAACGCAGTAAAAGGCGGAAAACAATAATTTGCAGGAAATCTCTGTTGCGATATAATTAAATAATAAGAAAAAATTGCACCGGAGAGGTTATACAATGGCAGAAGAGAACATCATCTATGTGGGCAAAAAACCAACGATGAACTATGTACTGGCTATAGTAACACAGTTCAACAACAACGTGGATCACATAACCATCAAGGCAAGGGGGAAAGCTATCAGCAAGGCCGTGGACATCGCGGAGATAACCAGGCACAAGTTCATACAGGAGGTCAAGTACGAAAAAATCAACCTCGAAACTGAAGTTATTCACAGCGACAGAGGGGACTCAAATGTTTCTTCAATTGAAATTACGCTGAAACGCTGATGTTAAAATCTTCAAACTTATAACTCCCTTTGAAATCAGGCTAAGGTAAAAAATCTTCATGAAGAATATAAAAGAATGGGAGTTGGGGCTCAGGGACAAGATATTCAAGATAAACAACAGACTTATAGAGGTAGTCTCATCAGTAGAGCCTCATCTTGATGAGATGGCCAAATACACAATAGAGGCGGGAGGAAAAAGGGTAAGGCCAATCCTTACAATATTGAGCTACAGCATTTCAGGAAAGAATGACTATGATTATATCCTGGACCTTGCCGTGAGCAATGAGCTTGTTCATACTGCCAGCCTCATACACGATGACGTTATGGACAGCTCTGAAATGAGGAGAGGGAGAGAGACACTCTACCATAAATATGGGATATACAACGCGATAGTGGTTGGCGACTATCTTTTCACGAAGGGATATGAACTGGCTTCAAAATATGGCAAGGATGTTGCCAAAGTCCTTGCCTGGGGTGCATCGAAACTCGCAGAGGGGCAGGTTCGCGAATACTCAAACATGGGAAATTTGGACATCAGTGAAGAGACCTATATTAAGATAATATCAGACAAGACGGCCAATTTTTTTGCTGCATGTGCGCAAGCTGCTGCAATGGCAGGCGGGGCTGACGAAAACACACAAATGAACCTCCACCAGTTTGCTTATGAGATGGGATTAGCGTTTCAGATAACGGATGACATCCTTGACATAGTGGGAGATCAGGGAGTGACAGGAAAACCAATTTTTAACGATATCAAGCAGAGTACAATCACGCTGCCAATAATATATGCCCTGAACCACGGAAACAAGTACCGTTCTGAATTGCGGAATCTTATAGTTAACCCGTCCGGCGGAAAGGAAAGAGATGAAAGGATCAAATCCATACTTGCTGACAGCGGTGCTCTGGATTATTCATTTAAGCAGGCGAAGTTTCACTCAGAAAAATCAATCGAGTACCTCGGTAAGACAGGAAAATCCCCATCCCTGGATACTCTTATGGATCTATCGCTCCTGGTAATAGACAGGGTTTCTGCGGCTTTATGAACTCTGCTGTCCAGAACTGGAGGAAGTTTTTGAAGACTGCGGGACACCAGATTGGTTGGCAACCCCTGCCTTTGTCTGTGCTGCAAACTTAAGCCCAAGCGCAGAAAGCGCATCAACATCAGCAGCTGCAGGTGTCATCATAGGTATCATCATCAGAGTTCCCTTGCCTTCAAGCCCTATTTCATACAGTATGTTCATCCATCTGAGCTGGAATGCAACCGGATTGCTCTCATACTGTTTTGAAGCTTCTGACATTTTCTGCGCAGCCTCAACCTCAGCTATTGCAAGAGTTACCCTCGATCTCCGCTCCCTCTCGGCAGATGCCTGCCTTGACATGGCCTCCTGGAGAGACTGCGGTACAAGAACATCCCTTATTTCAACAGAAGAAACCTTGATCCCCCAGTGCTCGGTCTTCTCGTCAATTATCTCCCTTGCACTTACTGCGATCTTCTCCCTCTCACTCAGTACTTCGTCGAATGCATATTTACCGATAACCTCTCTTATGGTAGTCTGAGCTGAAAGGTTAGTGCCATTGAAGTAGTTTTCAATGTTGAGCACAGCCTTCTGAGGATCGGCAACCTGATAATACATCACTGCGTCTATATTAACTGGAACGTTATCTTTCGTGAACGATGCTTCGCTCTTGAAAGCGACAGCCTGGATTCTTGTAGATATCTTAGTGATCTTACTTATTATAGGCGTTACGAAAATTATTCCCGGCCCCTTTATTCCGCCATACCTTCCAAGGGTAAGTACCACAGCCCGTTCCCACTCTTTCAGTATATGAAGCCCTGAAAGAAGTATTATGATCACTATGAAGAGAAGAAAACCCCCCAGATAATCCAATGCCAGATTCGCTGCCATATATTGCTACATACATGAACTGCTATTAAATCTGTTCATTATACTAAAATAAGTTTAAGAAACACCAGAGAGTGTGCCAAAATCAAATAGTGGAAAATGACATTATATGGATAAAAACAGTAATATACTACACTGATTTAAGTTAACGTTTGCCTGAAAATAACTATGAACCGCATGAGATAATTGACTATCTAACCAATCTGGGAATGAGCGAAGAATCGGTGCGCATTTATCTCGCTATACTCAGACTCGGAAACACTGCGGTTGGTCCTCTCTCAAGAGAGCTGTCCATAGACAGGGGAAAGATCTACAGAATTATAAGGTATCTTCAGGCCATGGGTGTCGTGGAAGTTGTTGGTGGAAACCCTACAAAGTACTGGGCACTTGGACTTAATGAAGCAGTCAGCATGATGATAAGGCATCAGGAAGAGCGCTTGAATACCATCAGAAGTCAGAAGGATCAGATTATGGAGAAGTATGGGGAAATATTCAGGCCACGGAACGAGAAGGAAAATGGACCGGTTCGCATGAAGCTCTCAGAAGGAATACAACCTACGGTGAATTCCATAAATCTAATGGTCTCCAGAGCTATGAACAGAATCTATGTCATGCTGGATCACAGGAATTTCATGAGAATATATTCCAGAAGGACGATCGTTGAGATGGGAAAAGTAGCCACAAAAGGAATTGAAATACGCATGATTTTACCAAATACCGAAAGTCTGACAGAGATAATAATGGAAATGAGGAAGGCATTCAGTATAAGGAGAACGGAGATAGAAAAGCCCCTGAATTTTATTAGTGTTGATTCAGCTCACCTTCTTCTGTTGATGGAATCAACACAGGTATTGAGACAGCCGACAGCGACACCCGCAATCACAGGAGTAGAGATATCCGGGACGGACATATCAGAGAGATTTGATGTGATATTTGACCGCATATGGCATGATTCAGATGACATATGAAAAGTGTGCCATGATTATCTCAGAATAGCAACCATATAAAGTTCGGATAAAAATTTCATGAATTTCACGTGTCTGTTCGGACTGAACATACACCGGTATATATCTTGAAAAAAATTTGTTATGGTATGAGCATCCGTAAAAAGAAAGAAGGTATAGCTCAAAATGGCACAGCATACATCGGCAGAAGAATAAAAGCATCTAAGGTTCTGGTAAGCATTCTCCTGGCGGCATTCATGCTTGTGGGATCTTTCTCGTTTGTCTTTGCATATTCAGGAAGCCCACATGCAGCCGCAGGGAACACTGTAACCTCAGGAACCGCCTTATCAACTGGGACTCTTCCTGCTCCCAGCGTGGTAATAAATGGTACCCTGCCATATATTCCGCAGGGAGCTATAAGGCTCAACACCATTAATCTCAGTCAGGAAACTTCTGTTTTCATAGGCCTCAAACTGCAGAACAACAGCGAATTAAATAGCTATCTGTCAGAGGTATCAAACCCATCGTCGGTTCTCTATAGACATTATCTGTCTCACCAGCAGTTTGTGCGATATTTCGAGGTAAATTCCTCTGTTTACAACGAAATCGCGTCTTACTATTCCGCAATGGGTTTGAATGTGGTTACAGGAAATGATAGAGGATACATTCAGGTATCCGGATCGCTGCTTGATCTACAGAAGGCGTTCAATACTACCTTTGGAGAATACAGTACATCTCTTGGAGACTTCTACTTCAATCTCAAAAATATAAGCGTTCCATTAATGTTCTCAAAGTTTGTTAACACTGCGATCGGCTTTAACAATTACCCTTATTTCACACCCGCACTGACGATGAACCCTGCAACAGGTTTGAACTTCGCACAGGAACTCTCCGCTCTGGAAAACGGGACATCCAATGGAGTAGGGTTGGCAAATGCACAGCCGCCATATACGCCTTATGCCACGGAGCTGGCCTACAATGAAACCGGTCTTTTATCACAGGGAATCAACGGAGAGTATATCACGATAGCGGTGACTGATGCATACGGGGATCCGACATCAAGCAGTGATCTCCTCACATACGACGCTCTCTTCAACATGCCCGCAACAAACTCCTATCAGACAGTCTATCCGTATGGAAAACCCACGGCCGTTTCAACAGTGAGCGGCACTGTGGAAAGTCAGGCAGGATGGGTGATAGAGTCGGCATTAGATATAGAGATGGCTCATGCTACAGCACCATATGCAAACATTGTATCCGTGATCTCACCTGATGATGATTACACCCTTACACAGGTACTTGTATATACCATCACCAATGATATTGCAAACGTGATCTCAAACAGCTGGGGTGCGCCTGAACCTGAAATAGGGAACGAGGCACAGTATTTCCATCCGTTTGCAAAGGAGGCAGCAGCAATGGGAATAACAGTGCTTGCAGCTACCGGGGATCAGGGATCTGCTGGTTATGATGCAGCGGTACCAAGATCGGTAATGTGGCCATCAGATGATCCGTACGTACTTGCTGTGGGTGGGACGTCACTGTTTATGAACGGTACCGTAAACACGAATGAGAGCACTCCTGTGAGCGGTCCGCCGGCAGTACCAGAAGTCTTCAATCCAACCGGCTGGGCGAATGAAACTGCATGGGATGGATACACAGGTGGTGGCTACAGTATAATTTATCCAAGGCCTTCCTGGCAGGTAGGAGAGGGCATACCGACAAGCGGAAGGTACGCTGACAGGAGAGGAGTTCCAGATGTGGCTATGGATGCGATGTTCTCAGGCAACGCATTTGTTGTTGCTGGAACCAGTGCAGCCTCATATGCCGTTGGTGGAACTAGCTTTGCCTCACCACTCTGGGCAGGAGTTATAGCCACAGCAGATTCGTATGAACTGGACTACGGAAACGGAAATCTGCTAGGTTTTGTGAGCCCAACGCTGTACGCAATATTTAACTCTCCAGTATATAACAAAGCCTTCCACGACATTCTATACGGGTATAACGGGCCGGATGGATATTTCAATGCAGGTCCAGGCTGGAGTCCTGTAACAGGACTTGGATCGCCGAACATAGGGTTCCTCACACATGAACTGACCATCATGACATACACATCCGGGGCATTCGGAGACTACTATTCTGCACATGCAACTGGGGTTTCGGCCAACATAACCACAGTTCTTCCTGCAAGGGGAACATTAACGGGTACAGCCACCGACTACGCCTTCGTAAACGTGACCCTCTCAGACGGAACACAGATAATGGTCGGTTACACAGCTAGCGTTTCAAATCCCTATGGTTCATGGTTCTATGCAATTATTCCAGCATCATCAACATTTTACAGCGAGAGTTTTGTAACCGGAGCTCCTGGCAGCGCAGGGTTAAACGGCTCAATCAACACATTCTCAGTTATGAGGGTGGCCCCTGACACCTGGAGCATAGAAATGAATGGAAAGACACTAGCCACATTCGGAAACGATGCAAACTCTACGGGCTCACACCTTCCATACTTCGCTGTCTCAATCGCTGGAGACTTCAGCAGGGGAAACATGATTGGTCAGGTGAACTTCACAGATATGCAGTACGTAAAGAATCAGGCTATACACAGCATCCCATCGTTGATGTCCTACGAAAGCGGTATTCCACTCACTGGAATCTCACCACCGTATCAGTTTCAGAATCCGCTGGGGGTTTCTTACAGCAACGGAATCCTTACGCTTGGATCAGGTGTACCTTATAGCAATGGCAAAGTGCTGTTTGGAGTATTCGTTCCAGTACCGCCACCAACAGTTCTACTGTCTAAGGCTGACTACGTTACACTATATGCACAGCACGTGGATTCAAGGGCTACCGCAGGTGAAAGCTCTTTCCCTATGACCACGGCATTTCCAACGGGGCAGGGGAACTTCAATTCGTTCTACCTTGTACCGGTTGAGGGCCTTTCCACATGGTCATTCCAGACATCTCAGTCCCTCGCCACACCTCTGTTCCTTTCAACCAGTATGCCGGTATATGCACACTTCTTTGTCGCAATAGCCGATCCGGCAACTGGCAGCACCACTGGTGTCATACCTGTGACCGTATCCATTGAGGTGCTTGCAAACGGGATGCTGATAGGTGCAAACTCAACCACTAAGGATCTCTCACCAACTTACTCTGTTCAGGAGTACAATATAACCTTCCGGTCACTGATTGCAGAAGTACCAGCAGGAGATTACGTAACAATGATTGTAAGCTGGTATTCGGCACAGGCTGACGGAACCAATATAGGCTACCTGATATCACCGCAGACCGGTTCCAGCTATCCAATTTCACTCACTCTGCCAACCTTTAACCCTGTCTCAATCAGCCCACCAGGCAACTACACCTATGCCGGCAACTACTATGTTTATTCGAATATAGAAAGTCCATTTGGATCCTATGACGTAAAGTCAATCTCAGCCTTGCTTAACGGCTATCTGCCCATCACAGAATATACAAATGATAACAGCAACTATACTTTTGATCTGAACAGTCTCCAGCTTAAACATGGAGATAACACTGTCGAAATCAGTGCTTCGGACATGCAGGGGAACATAAACGATGCATCAACGAATCTCTATGTTCAGACTTTGAACTATCATGTCAGGTTCATCGAGAGCGGGCTGCCATCCGGAATTACATGGTACGTGAACATAACAGGAAACGGAGCACGTTACAGTCTGAAAAATATCTCCGGCAACAATGAAATTTCTAACATATCACTTTACCTTGTACCGGCGACTTACAGCTATTCAGTTTCTTCAGGAGACAAGATATATGCTCCAGACATCTATACAGGAACGTTCACGGTCTCAACAAAATCCGTGCTTGTGGCCCTATCCTTTGCAGCAGTGCATTATTCACTGATATTCAACGAAACAGGACTGCCACATGGAGTTACCTGGTACGCGAATCTGACAGGAACATCCGCTAGTGGACCCGCCAGTAAGAACATCACTTACAGTCTTGACAACGGAACTTACAGCTTTTCCATATCCAGCACAGATCCTGAATTCGCACCTAATGTCTCTTCGGGAAGCGTTAGGATCAGTGGTTCAAACGTAACAGTATATGTTGGATTCAGCCAGGAATACTTTACTGCAAAGTTCACCGAAACCGGGCTACCGGAGAATACCGTATGGTACGTTAATCTCAGCAATGGCGTCGCTGGAAAGTCCACATCGTCAGTGATAACCTTCACATTACCAAT
>JAMDBD010000029.1:0-150148 GCA_023484105.1 Thermoplasmatota archaeon | reverse complement strand
CAGGATCGCACGGCATTTCGGTAGCGCCGGCTGGAACAGTGGTTGCCGTTGGAAGTAGTGCCGGCTCAGGGGGAACTGCATACGTAGTTGCCAGAAAGTTCGGTGCAAAAATAGTACATGGTCTTAAAATGCTGTTCGGGAGATGAAGACATCTCCCAGCAAATTTATAAAAGTTGCTACCTTTGTATTGCCGTAACAAAGACTTAATATGTAATTTTATTTTGTAATTGTGCTGTTAAATTATGCGTTTAATTCCAGTGTTTTTTGTCGCCATGATGCTGATTCCACTTGGTCTCTATGTTCATGGCACCAGTGCAGTAGACCAGACGATGCATCGGCAGGAATCATACACAGCGACGGAGATACTGGATCAGTTTCTTGGGATCGGTCCTTCTTATTATAGCAGCAGGGTGTGGAACACTTCAGGCAGTCTGGTGAATTCGTTACCAGAAAACTATACCAACGTTACCCTTAACATCAGCAGCAAGGCTGGAACTTACATATTCATACCTGGACATTCCACTTCAACGGCAGGATCGATTTCAAATAACGTATCACTTTCCAACATCAGCGGATGGGCTTCTCCGGCTGATCTTAACTATTCCATCAGTCAGGGAAACTGGACATACAGAATGTTCATCAAACTTTCTTCTATAGTTACAGGCGGGAGTGGGTACGTTGGTGTTGCTGAATATTTGATGAATTCGACCACCGGCATTTCCACACTTGCATTTTCAGGGCAGAACAATACGAATGTATTCACCTTCACAAAAAGCGGCTACAGGGAAGTCAACGTAACAGTATCAGCCCACAGAATCAGCACTGATGGCAAGATACTCCTGACAGTACCATATTTTAATCTCACAACCACACCCTCACTTATAGCTCTTAACTCAGGAGGCACAAGCCTGAACGTTCTTCAGATCACACTTGGGGTTGGAGGCGGAACAGGATCCGACTCTTATTTCATGTATCCATTCTACGGTGTACTCTCCGGAGAGTATTCTCCACAGCAATCCCAGATTTCAATAAACGGCGCTGAAATGGAAGGCAACAACGGCACCTTCAGATATGACCTGACGCCTGGCGTATACTGGCTAAATATAACACATCCATACTACCAGAATTTTTCATCCCGAGTCGTCATTCAGTCAGGTTCGTGTGTCACATTCAACAACATACGCCTGATTAAGCTCTACAATGTTACGGTGATAGAGAAGGGCCTGCCGCAGGGGGTAAAATGGAACATATCAATTGGATCGGATCATTATTCTACAAACGGTTCAGCCATCGAAGAACAGGTGACAAATGGAACCTTTAAGGTGGGTGTGTCCAAGATCGTTCAGGTAGGATATAACCGCAGGTTTGTGGCTATATTCAATTCAACCACGGTCAACGTGTCAGGCGGAAGCGTGTCGGTCAGTTTCACATATACCGAGGAATTTTATCTATCGGTTGGAGTCAACAGTAAGAGTCTCGGGGTGGTATCTCCAGAATCTGGCTGGTATGAATACGGAAACCGCACCAATATAAGAGCAATCGCAAATGAGGGTTACAGGTTTTATTTCTGGGTTGGAGAGGGTAATGGCAGTTACTCCGGTGCGAACTCTTCCGCAAATGTAAGTATGATCTCGCCTGTGAATGAAACGGCATGGTTCTACCCTCTCGGAGAAAGAGTATACAATCTGACTTTCGTGGAATATGGGATCAGTAACGGGACGCAGTGGGGCATTTCCATCAACGGGATAGAAGAAACTTCCTATTCTCCAGCCATTGACTTTCTTCTTGAAAATGGAACATATCACTTTCACGTTGATCGTGTGCCAGGCTATATGCCAGAAATCATAAACAGTACAGTTGTAGTCAGCGGAAATAACGTGATCATAAGCATCAAGTTTATCCCTGTACTGTATAGTGTTGAATTTGTAGAAAGCGGCCTTCCCGCTGACAGATACCCGTGGTATATTGTCGTTAACACGACTGTGATCTCTTCCATGTCCAATACTGTTGAAACCATGCTGCCAAACGGGACATACAGGTATCATATTCCTCCGATCGGCGGTTATGCCGTTTCACCACTGAATTACAATATCACGATCAACGGAAGCGCCAATGTATACTATATTCATTTCAGCCAGGTTTACTACGATGTGAGATTTGTCGTATCAGGATATGTGAATGGAACAAAGTGGGGAGTCACAGTATACAACAGCAGCATGGAACTGGGGAATATAACTAACAGTTCAGCAGTGATTGTGATGAAGCTTCCTTACGGATCATACAATTATACGGCATATTCAGATGGGCTTATAGGTGAGTACAATGTAAGCTTCTCAGTTCAGAGTGGAAATTTAACAATAGGTATTGTTTTCCTGAACGGAGGGACAGTACCCGCCAGTGGTGGAAGCTCTGGAGCAGGTTATCTGATTTATGCATACATTGGGATAGCAGCGTTTCTGGTAGCCATAATATATCTATATCAGACTGTGAAAGGCGGTGGATGGGATGATATGTTCATCATCTACAGGGATGGGAGAATGATGAAGCATTACACAAGGAGGTTCAATCCAAACATGGATCAGGAACTTATTTCTGCCAGCCTTCTGGCAATACAGAAAGCAATAAAGGAGACCACTGGCGTGGACAATCTCAGGCAGATTCACATAGGGGGCGCAGGCATCTCTATAATAAGTGGGAATCTAATCTCCGTTGCACTAATGGGGAATGGAAAGCTCAGTGAAAGGAGAGCCTCCGGAATTCTTAAAACAATAGAGGAAATAGAAAGGATCCATGCCGATGAACTATCATCGTGGAACGGAGAAGAGGATAAAATTGGATGGCTGGATCGCTACAGCAGACTGCTCTACTGAACATCAGCGCCCAGACTGGCTGGAAACCTCAGCAAGGGATCTCTTCCAGTTGCTTGTAAGTCTATAGACAACTGACGGACTTATCCCGCTTTCAGCAAGCTTTTCCTGAACCATATCAATAAACTCCCCGAGTTCCTCAGGAATTATATCTTCGGTGTTGAGATTGCTCATCTTATATGCTTCATGCAGTATTTCTTCTCCCCTGGAATCATCTTTGAATAGAGGAATTATATCCGAAACTATCTTATCGAACAGACGGAACAGCGGGTTTTCCTGACCCTCTGAGGGGGTGGATTTCTTTATTCTGAGTTCACGAAATTCGTCCACTGGATTGCCAGAAAGCATATCGGCAGCAATTGTTCTAAACATGTCAGGAACCCCACTTCCATTTTTGGCACTGGTAAGGAAAATGGAGTCTTTACGAGACTCTCCAAACAGTTCTTTAAGCATATCGCCAAAGGCCTTAACTCGCTCCTCAACCTGGCTGTCCTCAATCAGGTCAATTTTGTTCAGATCAAAGTAAATCCTTGAACTGTCAAGCATCTCGGAAATGGAGGGGATCCAGAAGTCCACCACAGATTTCATAGACGGTTCGCTGCTGATATCAGATACAAGTATAACTGCGTCGACATTTTCCATTGCCAGCCTCCTAACATCCCCATGCAGATGGGAACCGAAAATATCCCAGACAAGAAGCGTTACCACACGACCCTCTCGGCTCTCTTCCACAGGAACATCTTTCTTCCCTATATTCACTCCTATGGTTTCACTATATTCCTCACTGAATGCATTCTTCAGGAACCTGGAAAAGAGACTGGTCTTTCCGACTTTAATGTCTCCCAAGAGAGCCACCTTCTTGATGATCCTGCCCCCCATAGCCTTCCCGAATACACTATTTTAAGGAGGTTATTTAACCCTTGTCAGATCGCAACGGTCATCCACAACTGAATGAAGTCAATAAGCTAATCACTTCAATGTTAATTTAGGCCTTATTTCCGCAGGCTTCAAAAGCAATTCAGGTGGCTGATTGTTTACGGTAAACATACACATTTCGATATATTAAATATGACTTGTTCCACCGATGAATAAGTCTTTTGATTCCAGGATAAGGGCAAAGAAGGATGAGTCCGGAAAAACCACTCAAGCGAAGATCCTTGCGGGTTTCGCGCTGGCTGTAATGGTCATTTCTGTGATATCATCCATGGTTATGGTGACTGGTATTGTAGGACATGGAACAGCGGCGAATTCAACCGCGAAGACAATGTCGGCATCTCAGGGTACGGCAGAGATAGAAAACCATGGTGTCAATCCTTTCAGCTACTATCAGAAGGAACCTGCTCCAATGGGAATAGCTGACTTTGGAGTGGGTAGAGGAATGAGCCCATATTCGTACAACACATCAAGCTTTGTTGGGAACATACACCTGATCAATCTGCAAATCAACGGGACATCTGCCGGTGGTTTGGCGAACGATGTTGTCAACGGTTCAGGAGATGTGTTTCTCCCGATATCATCGCAGCTGGCAGGAGACATTGGAATGACGGCACAGCTTAATGTCAACTTTCAGTTCGTGGATGGCGGGACATTGTATGACTACTGGATACAGGATGTGGCAGTGATATCACCAAACAATTCAACTTCCAGCAATGTCTCGTTTGAAAACAACATCTGGAACTTCTCATCGCCAAACGCGAGCATGAAGTCTTCAACCATACAGGGAAATGGCAGTGTTGGAACGTTCATAGGTACCGGTTACTATGCGGCCAGTGCAAATTCATCACTTCCTGGTAACGATGTGTCCGTAAACTATCCTTCAAGCATACTGCTAAGAGTAAACTCGGCAATGTCAAGCAGAGGGGTGCCGGAGGTAATATTCCAGTACAACGATGGATTTGGATGGATTACCTATGACAACGCATACTTCATATTTGCCAAAGATGTTACTCATTATTACAGATACGTGGTTGATGGATACACCATGAACCCAGGCAATCTATTCTATGACGCGGAACTAATCCTGGGCGGACCCGGTGATGGTCTGTATGTGAGTTCAGGTCCATCAACACAGATATTTATGACACTGAAGTTTTGGAACGGGAATAACTACCAGTATGTCCCAAACGCCTTTAACTTCGGGAGCGACACAGCCGAGTCCATGAGTTACGTCACAGATGCCGCATCGTTCTCTTCCAGTAGCGGAACAGTTGGCAATCTGATACTTGGGGGAAGCCAGGGAAAACTTTCAATGACCTACAACTCAACTGAAACATCCACGCTGTCAGTGAATGCAATGATACAGTCAGGAACAGTATCAATGAACGGAAAAAACTACACATTCACTGGTGGATCAGCAAATCTGACGCTATCGCCCGGAACATATACGGTGAACATATACACAAGCCGGGGAAGCCTTGTTTTCTCTCACATAGTTACCCTTTATCCAAACCAGACACTTGTTCTTAATACTCTGAACTACTATCCTGTTGAATTTATCGAAAAAGGCCTTCCTTCAGGTACATCCTGGGCAGTTACCCTGGGATCTGTGACGCAGGAGAGCAACACAAACACAATAACTATGTATTTACAGAACGGGACTTACAATTTCTCAGCTGAAAAATTCTCAAAGTACTACATACTTGCTCCATCATCTGTGACAGTAGATGGAAAACAGGTATCGGTTAGCGTGACTTACTCAAAGGTGGTTTACCAAGTATCCTTCGATGAGTCAGGTCTGCCGACTGGTGCTCAGTGGTACGTATCTCTCAGTAGCGGGCAATCAAATTCAGCAACCGGATCTGTCATTTCTTTCAACGAGCTCAACGGAACCTATTCTTATGCAGTCAAATTTTCCGGATCGGGTTACAAAGCATCTCCTGCCTCCGGCACAATAACAGTGAATGGGGCCTCTGTTTCAGTCCATATAGACTTTTCCTCAACGTACACTTATGCAATCAGTTTCCAGGAGAACGGATTGCCGGCAGACACACAGTGGAGCATAACTTTGGGTGGAATAACTTCTGCAAGCAGCGGCGGAACAATAACATTCCTTGTGACAAACGGGACATACAGCTATTCTGTAGGATCTCCACATGGATATAATGCATCCCCATCACATGGCAGCATCACCGTGAACGGAAACGATATAAAAATAACGGTCTCATTTGCAACCTCGCCGCAATATCTGGTGATATTCCAGTCTAAAGGTCTGCCTGATGGGACTGAGTGGTCTGTCACGATCGGCGGTGAAATAGCATCAAGCGATGGGCAGCAGATAATATTCCAGGAGGTAAACGGATACTATAATTTCTCCGTGGGAGATGTAGCCGGGTATACGGGTAGCCCGCAGCAGGGAGAGATACATGTAAACGGAGAGAACCAGCAGATTGACATAGTCTTCGTGCAGAAAATGTATACGGTTACGTTCACAGAGACAGGTCTACCCCCAGGATCAGAATGGTCGGTGGATCTGAACGGGATAACACATAATTCCACAAATTCCACCATTGTTTTCACTGAACCCGATGGGACCTACTCATTCTCAGTGTATTCGATCGTGCTTTATGGTGCATTTGTCGCAGACCCGTCAAACGGAACAGTAACTGTCAGCAATGCAAACGCGTCACAGTCTGTAACTTTCATTCCGAATGCATCTGGTATAGTTTCAACAGCATCTCCTGCACTCCCGATAGTGATACCATTGGGCACTGTGGGGGGCGGACTTACCGCAACCATGTTCACAAGAAGGATCTTTGGCAGGAGGGTGAAAAGATAAGGGTGTAACTATCAGAACACGTACCTGCTTCAGGCAGGTACCATATTTATTAAAATTGACCGTTTTTTCAATACAACAAATTAAATGAACAAATTCGGGTTGCCGGTTCATGCAGTTCAGGGCAAGGCTTCTGGAATGGAGCCATATAGAGAAATGGTGTGAAACGCTGAGGAAAAAAATAATTGATAGTTATGAGCCGGATTTCATCATAGGGTTGTCAAGGGGTGGCCTTGCTCCTGCCAGAATACTTTCGGATACGCTTCTTGTAAAGGATCTATACTCGCTGAAAACAGAACACTGGGGTATGACTGCAAACGTCGATGGAAAGGCAAAACTGAAGAATAGTGAAACTCTGGACGTGAAAGGCAGGAAAGTACTCGTTGTCGATGATATTACAGATACGGGTGAAAGCATGGAACTTGCAAAAAATCACGTTGAGACAATGGGCCCTGAGGATTTGAAAACCGCCACCATGCTTCACATAACCAGATCAAAACATGTACCATCATTCTACGCTGAAGAAGTATCTGAGTCGCAATGGACATGGTTCATATTTCCCTGGAATGTTACAGAAGACCTGAACAATCTTATAAGAAAGATCGGATCAGAAGTGATGACTTCTGAAGAGATTATTTCAGGATTGAAAAGGGAATTTGATCTGCATGTTAAGGCAGAAATCCTGGAATTCACACTGAAGAGGCTGCAGGATCTGAAGAGGATAAGGAAGGATGGCAGTAACTGGAAGTTAAACTAAGCTGCAGTTATTGTGGTTCCAGATTTTCCTTCAACTGCCTCTCTTGCGTTATTCAGAGAAGCGATCACAGCTCTTTTGCCGCCTTTTTTCAGAAAATTTATTGCTGCCTGCACCTTTGGACCCATGCTGCCTGCAGAGAATTGCCCTGAGGCAAGCATGCTTTCCATCTCTGCAGCAGTTGTATGTGTTAAAGCTTTCTGTTCTGGTTTTCCATAGTTCAGGAAGACGTTCTCGACGTCTGTAAGAATTATCATCATATCGCAGCGAAGTGAAGCAGCCAGAAAGGAGGATGCCAGGTCTTTGTCTATGACAGCATCCACCCCTGCAAAATTTCCGTTCCTTATGCTGACCGGGGTGCCACCGCCACCAACACAGAGAGGAACAATTTCAGAATTCAGAAGAATCTCTATAGTTTCAGCCTCCATGATCTTTATGGGTTCTGGAGATGGAACAACTCTCCTCCATTTACCATTTGGCATCTGTCTGATCACCAAACCCTTCTTCCCGGACAGTACATCCACATCTTCTTCACTGTAATATTTCCCGACAGGTTTGGTTGGTCTGGAAAATGCAGGATCGTCTTCCGAAACCACGGTTCTCGTAAAAACAGCTGTCATTGGTTTTCCGTTCTTTTGTATAGAGTAGTATGCATTCAGTATTATTTCTGCTATGAGACCCTGTGACATCGATCCACAGGCATGGAGTGGCATACCGGGGACTCCATCCAGTGGTAGTTCGTTACGGGAAAGTATATCTCCAACCTGAGGGCCGTTTCCATGTGTGAGAACAACATGATGATCCTGTATGATACTGTAAAGCCCTGTCATAGCTTTCCTTGCCACAGAAAATTGGGATTCAAACGTCCTGTCTGAACCTCTGTCCATCAATGCATTACCACCAAGTGCAATCAGCAGTTTCATATAGACACCAGAAAATTAGAGCAGGGCTACGGGGTATTTATCCTTTCTACTTCTTCATCCGGCATTTTGAACTATTAACGAGGAAATGTTCCAGAAGATGTATCCTTCATGATTACACAACTTTTGAAGCGTTATGATTCGTGAAAGAAAATATCCAATGCTATAAACAAACATTAAAAATGCAGCCTTATTTTGAAAATATAGGTTCCGATACTATTCCATTCACTTAAGGACCTTGACCTCTATGTTATCTTTACCCTTTCTGGATATGTGTTCAATGTATTCACCCATCATGCCTGCCGGAATCTCAAGTATGCCCATCCAACTGCCGTCTCTTCCCCACTCCTCCTTCTGAAGATAGCCGCTCTTGGCGATTTCTCCGTAAAGTTTTCCGTATGAATCTCCTTTAAGTTTTACCGCTATTCTGCTCTTCTCCATTTTTATAGGAATAAGGGGTCTTATTGCTTTCAGCACGACCTGCATCTGCTCCTCTACTGATTTGAATGGATCTATGTGTACCTTGGCCTCCTCTATTGCCTGCGCAATTCTGTTAGGAGGGTTTGGAAGATTTGTCTGTGGATTTATGCTCTCTCTTGCGATTATATTTATGATCTGTTTCGTCTTTCTCTCAAGCATCTCTCTGCGCTGTTCTGTGGTAAGCTGAATCTGCCCTTTCTTTATTATATCTATGACTATCTCCTTTAAATCTGTAGTCTTGAACACCTGCATGAGGGTCTCTTCACCAACCTTTTCCCCCCTTCTCGCATCCTTGAATACCTGATCAATTGCAAGATCTCTGTCAAGGTCGACATTTCCGTTCCTGATCCTCTCCGTGGCATCAGGATCAACAAGAATCTCAAATCTATGGCCATGGGACTCAAGCTTCGCCACTATGGCATCCTCGACCCTCACCATAGGACAAATATACAAGCGTGTTTTAAAAATACTTTCATTGATACAAACATTTAATGCCGTGTCATTCAATCGGGAACCCATACTATGAAAAACTGGCTCAAGGTACTCATTCTACTGGCAGTAATCCTCGCGCTGATATCCGTGCCACATAGCGTTTTTGGATACGTAGAAAGATTTCTGATGCATTATGTCAGCATAGTATTTACCGCAATATTCGTCGCGACAGAATTATTTTTTTCAATCTTCATTTATCTTTATCCTGGAATGAAAGCTTCCGGAAGGACGATTCCAGTTACCGGAATCACGATGATAGCGATAGGCGGTTATTCTTCTGGTTATTTTCTGCTGGCAGGAAGATATGAACTGGTTATAGCCTTTCTTGCTCTTTATGTGATCTCTGTTCTATATGACATAGCCAGAAAGAAAAAGGAAGCCATATTTTCAGTAATAATGGTCCCGGTCGTGATAGCATGGCTCACAGCAAGTGGAATCCATCAGTATTATATGTTTACTGGTATTTTAATTCTCCTGGCCGGAGTTGCCTTCGAGCTTAGTCGCACTGTTGCTGGTAAGGCTGAAGAGGAAAAAGAAAATGAGTTCGGTTACGAACCGCTGGACTCAAGCGAGATATATGGAGAGGGTCATCTTGCAAGCTTTCAGGTAATAAAGTCATGGCCATCACAGGGTGATTATCAGAGGGCCTTCCAGAATCTTAAGTTTTCAATTTCGTCAAAATATCCGGAGGTGAGGGAAGGTGCAATAATTCCAAATCCAAACGTCAGGGTTCCTGGAAACATAATCTATTCGAGCGGGAATTATGGAACAATATTCAAGATGTCAATTTCAGGAAAGGAGTATGCAATCAAATGCTTTACCAAATCTAGCAGAGATATTCAGAGGAGATATTACGAAATAAGCCGGTATCTCAGAGCTGCAAAGAACAAATACGCAATAGATGCCATAACGGACTTTCACTATCTGAACCAGTTCATAAGAACTCTTAAGGACCCAACATTCTATTACCCGGCATTGAAGATGGACTGGATAGATGGAATGGTGCTTAACAGCTTTATATTGCAGAATCTTGGAAACAGGGAAGCAATTAAATCCATAGCTGATAACTTCATAAAGTTGCTGATTAAACTCCACTCTCTCAGGATCTCCCATGGAGATTTAGCAGGAGACAACATTCTTGTCAGGGAAAATTTCCAGATCACACTGATAGATTATGATGGCATGTACGTTCCTGCATTCAGCGGAGAAAGTGCTCCGGAACTTGGTCATGAACATTTTCAGCATCCAAACAGATCCAGTGCTGATTTCAACGAAAATCTGGACAACTTTTCTGCACTTGTGATATACGAGTCGCTCCTCGCAGTGGCGGAAGACCCTGGCCTCTGGAGTAAATTCAATCATGGAGATTATGACTGTCTCATATTCCGCTCATCTGATTTCAAAAGACCGGCAGAATCAGATCTTTTTTCTGCCCTCATTTCCAGAAAGGGAAAGGTTGGATCGCTTGCAAAGCTTATGATGAAGGCTCTGGATCACGACGCACTCTGGGATCAGATAACGCCGCAGAAAATTGCAAGGGTGCAATGATCACGGAGTAACTACAAGAATTGTGACATCATCATTTTTTATTGTATGGTTTATCCTCATCTCATCTATCCTGGAACAGAGAGCTTCAAAGTTTTCCATGATCTCTGTAAGTTTTTCCTCAGTTGGCCCTTCAATTATCCATTTTGAAAAAGCATCGGTGGCAAGTATGAAAGAATCACCCTCGCGCCAGTTTCTCTTCATTATCGAGGGGGATGATCTGACTGCAGATACTCTCCGAAGCTCTGGCAATCCATAACCACTCCATACCAGTTTTGGATTGTTTCTGAAATCTGAAGGGGTGAGCGGGGGAAAAACCTCATAACCAGAGTCAGTGAGGTGAAACAGACATGAATCTCCAACAAATATGACCTTGAATTCTCCTGCCTCATAGTCAATGCAGAGACCGAGAAAGGTGGAATAGGCCCCTCCACTGAGTTTGTTCCTGACAAACCAAGGAATACCGGAAATATCTATCTTATTTCTCCAGACATCTCTGGTCTTCCTGACAAATTCCTGAAAATCCGCACTATTTTCAAGACATCCAGTTCCAAGGAACATGGAGGTCAGGGATCTTGACCACTCTCCGGAGAATGGGTATTCAGTGGCCCCATCAGCAATTGCAAAAAGACCTCTTTCCTCGTCATAGGAAAAGGAATCCTCATTCTCCTCTGGCTTGTTACCAACTTTATGGGTGGTGAAGGAACGGACAGTCATCTATCAAAGCATCTGTCCTGCAGGTCCTCTTGTACCTATGTCAATGAACTGAATGAGCTGTTCGAGTTGCGCGTTATAGACATAGCTCCTGGCGCCGTCTTTCAGGTCAAAGGACATTTCCCTGGCGTAGCCCATATACTGTTCGGGCAGAGGGCTAGACATTTCGAACAGAGACCTTGCATATCTGTCATCTGGGAGCATTGATTCTGATGACGGGAAGGTTATAGGTGCACCAGGAGTGCTTGAAAGATGACAGTTCCAGAGAAGGGTCTCTCCGTCACTTGTGGATAGTTTCCTCAACTCCTCAGAAATCGGAACAGGGTCTCCATCAGTTGCCTGCCCGTCACTTATGTTAATCACTATTGGCGGATAAGAGTCCCTGTGGTTTCCCACCCATTCCGTGACAAGATCCCTTGCCATAGTTAGTGCTTTCACCATAGGGGTGTCGCTTGCTGCAACCGGATCGAACCAAATACCAAGCTCATAGTCCACATCGATAAGGCCGCCTTCTCCGTCAGATACCTTCATAACGCGTTTCTCAGTTCTCAACGGGTTGTTTGCTAGGGCAGATATTGGCTGAATCGGATCACCAGACAGGAGAGGTTTCGCCATACCTGCCTTGAATCCATATCCAATCACAGAAATGTAAAAGTAGTCCCTTATTCCATCACTTTTTGTACATCGGCCTATAAACTCTCCAATCTGCCGGTTGATAGCGTCCGCAGCCTCTCTCGCCTTGGAATTCTCTCCTCCAGCTATCTTGTGGCTCATGGATCTGGACTGATCTATCAGAAATATCACAAGCGAAGGGTTTGTCCTGCTTATTTCCGCCTCATAGCTCATACATAGCGAAAGAAGGTCTATGTACAAAAATATTACTATAGATTATTGGACAACTAGATTGTGAATACAAATAATTCGGATCGATAGCTCTTTACTTAAATTGGGTAATTCAAGAGATCCGACGGTCATATCCATCCTTTCACAGTAGTAAAAATTAAAACAATCTCATCGACAATTCAATATGCATTCGTTAACCTCCCTTATATTACCATTTACGGCAGAAAATTATAGCGGAATTGAAAATTATTTTCAATGAGTATTTCTAGCACAGCATGACCTAAAGGAAAATTATGTGAAAAGAACCCACATTCATTAATATGTGGATGGGGATTTGACAGTCATAGAGATCCTGATCACTTCCAGCAAATGATGGTGAAAATACCACCATATGTCTATTTCTACGTCACATCCTTGAAGAATAACGGATCCATTGAAGAAATTAAAACATGGTTCTCTGCAATGAACTCAAATCCTGTATTCTTAAGAAGCTCTGTCGCAAAGATCAGATCAACTTTGTTATCTCATCCCTGGTAAGAGCCCTGAATCTTGAACCTTGTGTGATCGAACTGACCTCGGGAATAGTCTTTGCAGCCTCCTCTTCCTGTGCGCTTCTGAGTGCGGCAATACCAAGGGAAATAGCGTCATTTTCTTTAAGATCGTCAGTGTATTTCTGCTCAAGATACGCCGCTACCTGATCTTTTCCAGCACCAACAGCCACTGCCTTGTATTCATTTATTGTACCTGCTGGATCAACATCAAACAGCCTGGATCCTATCTGATCTATTCCTGCAAAAATCATGGAAACGCCATAGGGTCTAACACCACCATACTGGGTATACTGTTGCATCTGATCTGCCACTTTCTTCACGAGGCTCTCCATGTTAACCATCTTGCCATAGGTCACCTTCTCCTGCTGCGCTGCCACTCTGGAATAGTCGATAAGAATTCTGGCATCAGCCACAAGCCCTGATGTAACAGTGGCAATGAAATCATCTATAAGCTGAATTTTTTCAACAGAATTCTGTTCTATTAGCCTGCTTCTGACTCTTTTTTCTGAAATCAGAGCCACTCCATCTTTGAATTTAATCCCAAGGGCTGTGGATCCCTTTTTCACAGCCTCCCTTGCGTATTCTACCTGAAATAGCCTCCCGTCTGGGGAAAAAACAGTGATTGCTCGGTCATATGCCATCTGTCCCTGCTGCATCAAAATTCACCGGGCAATGAAATCCCACTTCTATAATAAATATTTGCTAACAGAAATGACATCTACTGGAAAGTGACAATACCTCTACCCTCTATGCGTCTATTCTTCAGATCCAGTATGGCATTATTTAATTCCCCAAGACGATATATCTTGGTTTTGATCTTCACAGGATTTTTCATGAGAAAGGAAAACATTTTGTATATGTCCGAGCTTGAACCGATCACACTTCCAACAATCTCGTTTTCCCTTGTGAAATCCAAACCCTCAACATTTCCGTAGACGCCCAGCACCATCCTCCCACGCTTCTTAAGCGTGGAAAGTGCAAAATTTATAGCTCTCTGATCAGGCGCAAAGACTATAACCCTATCAAGACTTTTCCTTAAGCTATTTTCCGATGTGTAATCCATTCCTGCATTGACCACATTATCAATTCCAACTTCCTTTGCAATCCTCTCGCCCTTCTCGGACGTTGTAATTGCCCACACGTTCACCCCGAGTCTTGCCGCAATCTGCAGAGCAATGTGCCCCACACCTCCAACCCCAACCACTCCAACATTGAGACCGGGTGCTAATGAGGCTCTTTCCACCGCCCTGAAAGCCGTAACACCAGGGCAGAAAAGCGGTGCAGAAGTGACAGGATCTATAAAGTCAGGAATGGGATACACGTGTGCTTCGCGCGCAAGTATTCTGTCTGACCATGTACCATTTACAGTTTCCCCGGTCACCTCACCATGGGAGCACAAATTATCGTTTCCAGAGAGGCAGTTGCTGCATCTGCCGCATGAAGACCAAAGAGGCTGTACGCCAACGACGGTCCCTCTTTTAATCTGCACTCCTTCACCCACATCAATAATCCTACCAATGGCCTCATGGCCAGGAACTATTGGCAGTTTTGCAGGTGAACCATATTTCAGCCAGTCTCCTTCGATCATGTGAAGATTCGATCTGCATATTCCTGTTGAAATTGTTTCTAAAAGAACTTCACCACGCCCCGGTGAGGGATCTTCAGCTTCCTGCAATTGCAAAGGGCTGTTTTCAGCCTTGTCCACTCTGTTAAGGACCATGGATTTCAGTATATCACCTCAGAAGGAATTCAGCCTCTCTTTCATAGTGCCAAGAGCCTTCCAGAGCCTATCAGGGAATCTGTCTCCAAAGGATTTGAAGAAAGCCTCTGTCTCCTCAAACTCCTTCAGAAAGGCACCAGAATCAACATGAAACAGAGTAGAGAGCACATTTCTGTCAATCCCACCAATTTCAGAAAACTCATTAATTTCTGGAACAATCCCTATTGGAGTTTCCTTTCCCTCTGCTTCTGAATGAACCCTCCCCACGATCCATCTCAAAACATACATGTTGTATGAGTATCCTGGCCAGAGAAAATTACCACTTCCATCTTTTCTGAACCAGTTGACGTTATATATTCTCGGTTTAACTTTCATCCTGTCTCCCATTTCCAGATGATGTGCAAAATAATCTGCCATATTATATCCAGTGAACGGCCTCATAGCCATTGGATCATTTCTCAGGACACCCACCTTGCCGATAGAGGCTGCCGTGGTTTCCACTCTCTGCATTGCACCTATCAGTACACCTTCATCCCATGAGTACGTCTCAAAAACAAGCGGCATGAGATCCATTCTCCTGCCTCCATAAAGTATTGCGGATATTGGAACTCCTTGTGGATCGTGATAGCCTTCTGAAAGATTCGGGTACTGTTCTATACTTGTCGTGAACCTTGAATTTGGATGAGCGGCCTTATCCTTTCCGGTATATCTTTTACCAGTCCAGTCAGTGAGGTCTGTAGGCATAGAGTCTTCCTTACCTTCCCAGAAAGGATTCATATTCCCATCAATAGCCGCATTTGTGAATATTGTATTTTTCTGTATGGTTTTCATCGCGTTTGGGTTTGTCCTGTAACTGGTATGCGGCAACACTCCAAAAAATCCACTCTCAGGATTTATACCTCTGGGAATGCCATCAACCAGATTTATCCAGGTTATGTCATCGCTTATCAGCTCGGTCTTCCAACCTTCCTCCTTCAATTCTGTAACTGGTTCTATCATTGAAAGATTGGTTTTTCCACTTGAACTTGGAAATGCGCCCGTTATAAAGGTCTTTCTGGAGCTGTGAGGTTCGGTTACACCAATGAGCATCATGTGCTCTGCCATCCATCCTTCAGCTCTTGCCCTCTTACTGGCAATTCTCAGGGCATGGCACTTTTTGCTCAGGAGCGCATTGCCTCCGTAATCAGTATTTACGCTTATTATCAGCCCTCTTCCATTATTCATTTCAGGAAAATGACATATGTATCTTTTTCCTGAATCAAGATTGCAAGTTGAATGGACTCCAAGAACATACCCGTCTTTTGACGCGAAAGATTCAACTATCGGCAGGCCAGTCTTGGTTATTATCATCAGATTGAGCACAACATACGGGTTGTTGGTTATTTCCACGCCGGAGTCACCGAATGGTGAATTCAGTGGCCCTAGCCAGTAGGGGACAACATACATTGTTCTGCCATACATGGAACCGTCAAGGATCCCTTTAAGTATGCCTATTGCCTCGGTGCTATTCATCCAGTTGTTTGTAGGGCCAGCATCCCCAGGATCACCGGATGTGCATATGTATGTGTCTTTTTCAGATCTTGCCACATCGTTGACATTACTTCTATGCAGATAGCTGCCTGGATATTCCTTCTCGTTAAGCTTGATCAGCATTCCATCCTGAAGCATCCCATTTATGAGATCATCTTTCTCCCGACCGTCTATCACGATTACTTTCTCAGGCCTCAGAAGCTGTGCGGCCTCGAAAATGTCTTTTTCCAAGGATTCGTAAAGGTAACCATTTGCAATCTTCAGCGATCGCATGAACTGGCTTCCATTGACGGCACTTAGATATGTTTTTGAACGCACCTCATTGCTCAAAGAATCACCGAGAAACATTTCAAGCACTTAACTAGTAATTAGGACATCCTTTTAAAGACTTTTCAAATTTTACGAACAGTTTGCATTTCAGTATCATAGCAGTTCTGGTAAAGAAAGATACGGAAATATTATCAACCTCTTTCGTTAAATGGCGGAAAACCTTAAAAAAGGATCAGTATTCACAAAGAAATGTTTGCTTCCATACTTTTCTTTGCCACGGTTTTTGTGGCCCTCTTTGCCATACTCAATCCAATAGGTGCAGTCCCTATACTTGTTTCGCTGACGGAGGATTATAAGAAGGAAGAAAGAAGGAAGGTTATCGAGAAGAGTGTATTGGTTGCCGGAGGCATTTTACTGGGATTCATGCTCATAGGCGTATACATATTTCAGGTTCTTGGGATAGACATATCTGATTTCCAGATAGCAGGGGGGATACTTGTTTTCAAGGTCGCACTCGACATGCTGCAGGGTAAGACTTCAAACACGAAATTCAGTCAGGCAGAGGAAGAGGAATCTCTTCAGAAGGAATCAATAGGTGTAGTTCCCATAGGTACACCACTTCTTGCTGGCCCCGGTTCAATAACTACCGTGATCATATACTTCAATCTTAAGAGCGTCAGCATTATTGACAGGATACTTGTGATTGCAGCTGTATTGCTGGTGATGGTATTATCCTATGTTATTCTGTTATACTCCGTTAAGTTATTTGACAGACTCGGAAAATCAGGGTCTCTTATCATCTCGCGAATAATGGGTCTTCTCATAGCTGCAATAGGCGTTTCTTTTGTTGTGGCAGGTATAACCTCAGTGGTAAAAGGAATTGTTTGATCAATCTTATAAAAGAGCCAGATTGTAAGTTCCAAAACAGTATAGTTTAACAGAAAATTCTCGCTATCTGAATATCAGCATTCTCATACTTTTTCACAATTCAGGAAAACACCATTCAGTAGATTGTTACTGATGATCATCACCGGGCACGTCCTTTGCGGAAATTTCTCTGATAGAGGCATCTAATTGGTCTATCTGCTGCAATCCATCCTCGTTTCCAACGCCTAGATCTCTAAACTTTCTGGCAGAAACAAGAACCTTTCCTTCAAACCTGTCAACAACCTTGTTATAGGATTTCACAGAAGATTCAATCTTTGAGCCAACCTCTGCAAGGCCATCCCTCATCGCAGAAAGCTTTTCGTACAGTTCTTTTCCAAGGTCACTGATCTTTCTGGCATTTTCCTCCATTTTCTTTTCACCCCATCCCATGGCAATTGTTTTGAGCAGTGATATGAGCGATGTGGGCGTCGATATCAGAACCTTGTAGTTTATCCCCTCCTCAATCAGGTTCCTGTCTTCCTGAAGAGCCGCGTAAAGAAAGGACTCTCCGGGAACAAACATGATTACAAATTCAGGAGTCTCTCTCAAATTCTTCCAGTATTCTTTTCCGGACAACATTTTCAGATGACTCTTCATGGCATCTGCGTGCTTTTTGAGATAATCTCTCTGCTCTGCTTCAGATTTTGTTTCAAGGGAATCAAGATAGGCGTTGAGCGGCACCTTGGAATCAACAATTATGTTTCTGCCTGACGGGAGCCTTACCACCATATCAGGTCTGAATTTTTCATCATCGTTATGCAATGTAACCTGTGTTTCAAAATCGCAGTATTCTACCATACCGGCAAGCTCTACGAGGCGCTTCAGCGTAATTTCTCCCCATCTTCCTCTAACCTGGGGATTTTTCAGTGCTGTAATGAGGTTGTTTGTCACTTCCTTTAGCCCCTCCTCACTTTTAGCCAAAATGCTGAGCTTTTCTTCAATTGTACTGTAGGCACGGGCTCTGTTTTCTTCTATTTTTGTTACCATTTGCTGATATTCAATTAGCTTTTCTTTCAGAGGATCAACAAGGCTTTTTATCTCGATCTTTGACTGTCCAATCTTTCCCTCGGCTTCAGCAAGTACTTCGCCAAGTTTGTTACGGGCCATTTCAAGAAATATACTGTTATTCTGGCTAAGGATTTCCCCTGCAATTCCCCTAAGTTTTCCATCAATCATCTGCTGATATTTTTCAGCAACAGAGGATATTCTCCACTTCCACATTAATAGAGAAAATAGAAGGCCGCCTACCAGACCTATAACAATTCCCAAAAAAAATAAAGCAAAACTCATGAGCGATCAACCTCCATAAGCTTTTCTCGTTCATACAAATGGTAGAAGGAAAAGATTTTGACCATATTTATGCAGTATGAACGATCATATCACCTTTGCGCAGACCATGTGATCCGAGATGCCGGATCTTATGATCTAGTTAGGGATTTGAGAGCATCAGTAATAAGGTGCTGCGATAAAATAGTGAAAATAAACTCTAAAACAGCAGTCATAAATCGATGATAATTCAGTATAAAGCGAAATAATATTACTGCCGGTTCTATTTGATTAGTAAAATATTATAAATATCAAGACAATTTTAAATTCATGTTTGAAACTACAATGACGGGAAGTTTTTACAGGACAAAGGAAGTGGAGGCTCTTCTGAAAAATTCTCCTACGGGTGAAATAAAGGACGACGGTACCTCAGTATTAGAGAATGCTGAAAATCTTGCGATATCAGATCAGCTTCATCCCAATGGATCAAGCAGCGGTCTTTCATGGGTGAGCAACGGGGAACAGAGAAAATCTGGATATACAACATATATTCCTAACAGATTTACCGGTTTTTCTAACAGCGAAAAAATCTCCATGAAATTCTCAGACCAGTTTTACTCAGAGCTTGCAGAGGCCAATCAATTCCTTGTGAGGGCACTTCAGGAGGCGAGAACGTTTGATCTCCCAAAAATAACAGACAGACTTGTATACATCGGAGAAAAGAACGCAATATCTGAAGCCCGTGATGCTGTAAAGCATGCCAAATCGCTGGGAGCAAAGCGTATTTTTATTCCTGCACCATCTCCCGGGGTTATAACTGTCTTCTATCCTCCGGGGAAAGTATACAGGGATCACGAAGACTACCTTTTCAGCCTTTCAAAGGAGCTGTCGAAGGAATACAGGGCGATTCTTTCCGTAGATGGCGTTGATCTTCAGATCGATTCACCTGATCTTGCTATGGCAAAGAGTCTCGGCGTGGAGTGGGCCATGGATTTTTTCAACGTTCTCCCGCTTCACGTTCAGGCGATAAACGAGGCGATCGCTGGTCTTCCAACGGAAAGAATAAGGGTTCACTACTGCTACGGAAACTACCCGGCGGCACATCTTACGGACCCTGAATATTCAAAGGTTCTGCCAGAAATCCTGAAACTGAAGGTTGGCACAATAGTCGGAGAGATGGCTAATCCCAGGCATGCAGGAGATCCGATAATTATCAGAAACTATGTTAGAGAACACGGATGGCCAAAGAAAGTGAAGCTTGCGGCTGGTGTCATAGACGTCAAATCTCCATTTGTCGAAACTCCGGAAACAGTCAGCCTGAAACTTCACAATCTGGCAGATATAGATGAAATAGGGCCGGAAAGGGTTATCGGCGGAACGGATTGCGGGTTTGAAACATTTTCAGGACTTGGCAGCATTCCTAAATCCATAGCACTTAGGAAGCTGGAGTCTCTTGCTAATGGAGCGAGACTGGAACATTAGCTGGATCTCATACATTTAAGGAAATTCCTCCATTTCCAGTCTGAACAAACAATGATATGTTTAACCGCAAAGTATATTTTTCTTTAACTCTAGGCGCTCTGAGTAAATGCGGAAAACCATTAAACAGTAACATACTAGGTTCTGAAATGATAGAATTGTCACTTTTTCAACTACTGCAGCCTGTATTTTTAAATGTATCGCCTGTCAGGTGAAGATATATTTGCAGATAATTCATTTCTGGCTGTATCTTATGATCTCTATATATCGATAAAAGATATTCACGCATTCATTTTCGACCAATGTTAAAAAAATAAAATATTCAGACTAGAACAGAAAAATAGAGAATAACAGGGTTGTAGCTAACAGATCAATACTAAACTCAGGAATGTGCCCTACAGAACAGATGCATTACAGCGTTTAAATAATGGAGCATAGCAAACAATCTACTGAATCTAAAATAAAGTTAACGGTTCAAGGAAATGAAAAGTGCACAAAATGCCAGCAGTCCTATGCCGTTTGTGAAAAGAAGTGTAATTGCAAGTGACGAAGGATAAATGAATGCCATTGTGAAATACTCATATATGCTGGCCATGACCTGTGCCAGGAAAAAACCGGAGAATACTATAATAGATGTTATTGAGCGAAAGCCAGAAGAGATCCTTGTCTTTACATAGATGCCCATTATGAGGGCCAGCAAAATAGCTTCAACAGAGAGGATAGAAATATTTGCAACCCAGTATATTCCAATCGTCATTTCAGGCCAGCCCTCCTGAAAATATAATCAAGTTTTTCACTGTTGGAGATCAACATCGGAGATAAAAAATAGACGCGACCGTATTTGTCACCCTCTGAGACGATGAGATTATTCTTTTCCAAAAACCTAATATGATGTTCCACAGTTCTATAATTTAATTCAAGCGAACGGCTTATGCCATTTAGATTTGAAGGATTTTCCATCAGGCACTTCACGATCCTCAATCTTGTTAAACCTCCCTTAGTTCCAATAAATACCCACCAGAGGGAACGCGAAAGCGAATCTGAATCAGGAAACATCTGACTGATCTCTGTCCGTCATAAAAAAGGGATTTAATAAGATTAATTAATAAGAAATAAAATAGAATTTTGTAAATTATTTTCCTCATGGACTTCATGTTTGCCTCAGACCTTGGAGAGCGGTCCAATTTCTGTGTTGTCAAATATCTCATTGACTATTGCGAAGTTCAGTACACCACTGGATGAGTTGAATCCAAGATCGTAATATTGTATTGTATAGGTCACGTTTATGTAATCAAACTGTGAAAGATTCGAAGAATTTTGTACGACGAACTGGATGGTGGACTCGACAGTTGCCATCGAACCGCTGATCATTATCACAGGCGGGCTTTCACTGTAAAACCATACTGCGCTCCACATGGCAAAAAAGCGTGACCATGTTGCGTTTATTTCAGATGTCCCAGTGTAATTTCCTTTCAGCGGACCATTTGTCCAGTGTAGAGTCGCGTTTGAAGCATATTCCTGCATTACAAGTGATGTGTTTTCTATTGCAATATCGTTCCAGTGAGTAAATGCCAGATTGCTGATCTGGCTGTATTCGTATGATTCCTGAGAAAGTGAAATGAATCCGGTTCCTGTTATATGCCAGACTTCACTGCTGATCTTATAGCTGTTATTCTGAAATACGAAGATGAGGGTATAAGAGACATTTATGTACTGCACCTGATAAGGCTCAGAGAATGGTGTAACAATGAACTGATTTGCAGAAGTAACTGTAGCGCTGTTACCGCTTACACTCACTGTGGGCGGGGATTCTGCATAGAACCAGACTGCACTCCATAGGTTGAAGAATTTCTCCCATACAGCCAGAATGGAACTGTTTCCAGTATAAGTGCCTGACAATGGGCCACCTATCCATGTCAGAGTGGCATTTGGCTCATATTGGCTGGCAAGCAAACTAAGGTTTTCAATTGCGATGTCGTTCCAGTGAGTAAATGCTGCCTGAAGAGATGCCTGCTCCATAAGTGCGCCGACTTCCGAACCTGTGTAAGATATATATCCAGAACCGGTAATGTGCCATGTTTCTGAACTTATCAGCCAATTCCCGGATGACATTGTATATCTCAGAGCGTAAGATATGTTCAGGTACTGCACCTGCTGCTGGTCTGAAAATGGCGTTAAAACAAACTGGTTTTGAGAACTCACTACTGCGCTGTTACCGCTTACACTCACTGTGGGCGGGGATTCTGCATAGAACCAGACTGCACTCCATAGGTTGAAGAATTTCTCCCATACAGCCAGAATGGAACTGTTTCCAGTATAAGTGCCTGACAATGGGCCACCTATCCATGTCAGAGTGGCATTTGGCTCATATTGGCTGGCAAGCAAACTAAGGTTTTCAATTGCGATGTCGTTCCAGTGCGAAAACGCGCTTTTCAGAACCACTGCACCCTGTTGATTGTCGTATGTTGCAGTCAGGTTATTGTTCTGATTCTTTTCGCTGGAATATGAGGCAAAAGCGTAACCGAAGGCTCCAGCGAATGCCACAGTTGCCACAACAAATATCACAATTAGAACATCAGTCCTTTTCATGTTGATCGTATCAAAATCTAATATGCGAATTTAAGGCATTTTCAAAATTATATGCAAATCTTGTACAAATTACGCGAATAACAATTCTTCCAGCGTTGAAGAATGTTGCATTATTTGGATCTCTTTAACTCTTCGGGGGTAAGCAAAGGAATACTATTTTATCCGGATAAAGCAAGATTCCTATTCTGAAACAAGTTTGACTAATGATTAAGCCAATCCAGTGAGAATTAAGTGCTATGGGCTTAAATACAGACTCTACTGAGAAGAAAAATGGGTTCATTTACCCCCACTAGACCAAAGAGATCCCATTATTTTAACGCTTCGTCTCTTTCGTATATCCAGTTTCTCAAGGAATTTCCGAATTTTCCCACTGCACGGTGTTCCCATAGATATTAATGATACGATTACATAAGATCGCCGATACCATTATAGATGAGCAATAGGACAGCAAACAGCAGGGAAAGAATAAAACCTGTAGCCATAAGAAATGAATTGACGTTGTTCTGTCCACCGAAAAGAAAGAATAAGCCATTCACGCCGGCGAACAGAACGGACAAAAAGAGACCTGTAGCGCTGATGAGGGTCTTATTTCTCCCTGTTCCGATGGAAAGAAAAAGTATACCTAGGGAAATAAGCCCTATAATGATTCCAAGAAACATATGAGCCATGACTATGGGAAATCCTCCATATGGTCCATATCCCATCATGGAGAATGCCGGCATAACAGGAATAGACACGAAAAGATTTATGTACATTCCTAGCAGGAACTGAATGAACAGGAAGAGAAAAAGAAGTATCAACATGGCAGAAAGACCGTCTTCAGACATTTCTTTCAGAGATTTCACAAAGCTAAAACAATTATGCCTTATTAAATATCATCATCATAGGCAGATGAAATTACGCAATAGACTTTTTGTATTTACCATGGATATCAGCAGCTTTATCGTTCACAGAACGATATTACGATAAGATCGCATTTCAATATAATTTTCAATAAAGAAGTAATGGAGAGCACAAATATCGTCCATTAATTTCGCCTGTAGCCTCAACTCTTCAGAAATGTAGGCACATGTTCCGGATTGATGCTCAGTGATTCCAGAATTTCCTTCTATTTCCTTGTCATCTCTGTTGTGATATCCCTGCCATCATGCAGTAAGACCTTTCTCAGCTTGTGCAATTCCAGTAGCATCTTCTCAACAGAGTATTTCTTCAGCAGGCCTGATGATCTCATGTATGCCAGAATCCTGGATCTGATGGCAATTGCAATGAGATTCACGAACATCTCCACTCTGAGTACATTAATGCCGTGAACCCTCAACGGTTCTCCTCCCATGAATGTTTTGGATGATATGAACAGTTTTTCAACAGCACCCAGTTTCCTGCATTCCGAAAGCACGAATTCGGCATCATGATCGCCGGTGAATGCAATTACTGTGATGCCGCATCTGTTCACCCTCTGCGATATGGCATTGTCCCTTATCCTGATATGGAATGAACCAGCATACCTGAAGAATACGAAATTCCTGTATGGATCCATGATGTCATCATAGACATCCCTGGGCTTCTCCCATTTCCTTACTGTATGTGAGGAAAGACTGTCCATCCTTTCCTTCAGGGAATAATAGAACACAGTTCTTTCACTGATGTCCCTTTCAGGATAGCAATAGACCCATGCACTTATATCGACATTGCCTATTTTCACATTCTTCTTCACTTCAATCATGATGCCTAGGGCATATTATAGAAGATTATGCGCTAAAAACTTGAAGATTTCAGGATGTAGAGTTAAATCAGGGTTTTAGAGACACGATTATTATGCTCCGGTCGGGATTTGGACCCGAGTCGAGGGATTGAGAGTCCCTTATGCTTGGCCGGACTACACCACCGGAGCAACTTCAGGCTGATAAAATAAGTGCATTTATTGTTTTGCTTTAGGCACAGCGTGTCATGTATTCCTGAATGACATTCGAAAATTCAGCGCTTTGGGAATTCTATTTTAATAGGCCAATTCTGCAAAAACTTAAATGCGAAATTTCATTGTAGTTCAAGTGGCAGAGAAGAAAAACGAGGGTTTCCAGTCCGGGGCAGGACTTATCAGGTATTTCGATGAAGAGGAGATCAATGGACCTGCATTGGATCCGAAGCTTGTGATTTACATTGGCATCATGGTCGCCGTGATGGTGGAACTTATTTCTCATTTCTGGCCTATAACTTGAATATGGCAAGAATAAGAAAAACTGGTCATTTATGGCATAAGCCCCTGTGCTTCAAATAAAACTATTTGAAGTTTAAGGGATACATAATCAATTTATTCAACACAGGAATAGCTAGGTATGGCAAAGATTATAGGATTTGGAGGCAGCAGGAGAAATGGTTCATATAACCGTGCCCTGCTTTACTCCTGCAGAAGTTTGATGCCTGAGGGCTCAGAACTGGATATATTTGATATTTCGTCAATCCCACTCTTTGAGCCGGATCAAGAAAACAACCCTCCCGAAGTTGTGGCAAGATTCCAGATGGCCGTTAAGGAATCAGATGGCGTTCTTATAGTCACCCCCGAATATAATTTCTCAATACCCGGATACATAAAGAATGCCATAGATTCAGTTTCCAGGCCTCCAGAGAGAAACCCATTTCCAGGTAAGCCTGTGGCGCTTATGAGCGCTTCCATAGGAATGCTTGGCGGTTCCAGGGCTCAATATCATCTCAGGCAGGTGCTTGTCTTCCTGGATGCTATACCGCTGAACAAACCTGAAGTATTCGTAACATTCGCACCCCAGAAGTTTAATGAGAATATGGAACTAATAGACGATCAGGCCAAAAAGTTCGCATCTCAACTTCTTCGCAATCTGGTTGAGTTTTCCGCCGTGCTGAAGAGAGGATTAAGTCAGAAAAATTGAAAGCCAGAGGTAAATAAAAAACCCGGCAAAAAGAACCTGAACAGAGAAACTGAACAATCTTACAGACTCGCTGAATCTTCTACCAAACTTTATCACACTTCTCCTTATTGCATTGGAAAGAAAGGCCACCCATATTACAATCCCAACAAAGAGAAAGTAGAATGGAGCTATGCCAAAAGATTCAAGTACAGAAAGACCGGCTCCTGTCCACCATGCTATTTGGAACGGATTCACTATTCCTATCTCCAAACCGGTAAGATAGCCCTTTCCTGTTGGAACGCTGGTACCCATCCCTCCCTTCATATCAAGAACCCCATTTAAGAGAAATACGGCAGCACCTATGGGATAAAGATAAAGATCTATTCTGAAATTTGAAATTGCGCTGTAAAAAGAGAAAACAATTATCATCAGAATAAAGTCGGCGGTCATTGCGCCCAGACCGACAAGAAACCCAGAAAATGCACTGCTCCTGGACTCATTGATAATTATTGCGGTGACCGGCCCCGGCGGCCCTGCAAGCGACAATCCAAGTGCGATTCCAAGAACCACGTCAAACAGCATGAGGTAGTAGACAGATGCAATCTGGATAAAAATAATTTTAAAGAAATCCATGATAAGATTGAATAAATTAATATGCAAAATATTGATCAATACAGAGGATAGACTTGGTGATAGCGTACGTATTGGTGAACACTCTGCCCGGCAAGGAAGCCGCAGTCACGAAATCTCTCACTGCACTTGAGGGGGTATCAGAAATATACACACTGTTCGGGGAGTACGATATCATAGCTAAAATTGAAAAAAAGGATTACGGTGAGATAGAGAGCCTTATCGTAAAAGAGATACGGGCAATACCAGGCATTCTTGAAACAAAGACTCTCACAGGCATTCAGCTCTGAACAGTTATGAGGGTTGTCATTGCGGTTGCAATAATTTTCCTTGCTATTCTTGCAGGTCTGACTGTATATTCTGGAGTTCTACCTCCTTTCACGATTGTTTCCTCAGGTAGCATGCAGCATTCAGATACATGGGAGCCTGGCATAATTACCACCGGCGATATAGTTTACCTGAAGAAGCCTGAGAGCGCATCCTCCATTGTAACTTATCTTAACGGAACAAGAAGCGGGTACAGATCATTCGGGGAATACGGACAGGTAATTGTTTATAGATATGACGGCCATCAGATAATCCACCGGGCTATGTTCTATTTATCATGGAACGGATCGAGACCGGTTGTCTATGGATATAACAGCAGTTTGGTAACAATCGGGAGCAATTTTATAATCCTTCGTGATGTGGGATATTCAGGAAACAACCTGATCGTAAATCTCGCACCTATCAGAAACATGTCAGGTTTCATAACCTGCGGAGACTTCAATCTGGGGAATTCTTATCCTTACCTTTATAATAAGACCCTCAACGGATATTATGCAGCAGACCAGGATCAGATACTTGGTTTTTTTGATCCGCCGGTCAAATTCTCGGAAATAGTGGGTTATGCAGTTTTTGACATACCATGGTTTGGTCTGATAAAACTGTGGCCTTCATGGGAGCTTGGAATTCTGAAGGAAGAAAATCCTGCACCATTGATGTCCTACGTTTTGCTGATCCTGTCCCTGGCATTGGCAACTGCGATCATCTCGGCTGCCTATATAGTTCACAGGCACAGACACTACGAGAATTAGAAGTTCTTCTGCAACGTGACTGGCGCTCCTGCAATCTTTAGTATGTAAGGGGTAAAGCCAAATCTTTCTGAAAGTTCTGTTATTTTATCCGTATCTTCATGATTCACAACAGCAAAAACATTCGTGCCTCCAGTGACGATGTAGCTGCACCATGTCCTGTCGCGAATGGTTTTCAGATAGTCTATAAAACTCCTCATCTCATGGTTTATCACTCTTACACCAACGCTCTCTATCAGGTTATGATAATCCTCGGTATCTTTCTGTGCAAGCTCAAAAATATCACTGTACCTGTGTTCCTGCGCGAGCATCCTGACACTTGCCACCCTCTCCCCGGCTGTCCTTATCCTATCAGCGTACCTCTCGCTTCTTACAATATTGGAATGTATGATATCAGAAGGATTTCTGTTTGCCGAAAAATTGCACCCGACGATCCTGAAATCAGAAAAGGCGGACGCGGGTGCAAGATTTTCAGTAATTATCCTGCCGTTCACCGCAAATGTGGCGGTCAATCCTCCCTTCAGGCTTCTGCCAACACTTTCCGATATGCCTCTGAGGTCATCCTCAAGAACAGATTCATCAAGCTCCCCCCGGGAAAACTCTTCTATGCATCTTCCGAAGGATGCAGCTGCAGCATCAGAACTCCCGCTCAAAATACCAGTGTTTTCCGAGTAGAAGGAAAATGCAGTGTCGGCAGGGTCCTTCACAGAGGCAAGCATGGAATCTCTGTACTTTTTTATAACCTTGAAAGGGGACCTTGTATCCATGGCATTCACCTCCTTTCCGTTCACAAATCCCTGCCATATATGTGATGAGAACATCCTGGTAGTAACAAAACCTCCACTGCCGTCATCAAGCATATAGGCGACTCCGGCTGAATCGTGAAGAGGAAACCTTCTGGTGTTGTTAGAGATCCCGCCAAGTAGGATTATTCCTATCGTAGGATAAGCCCTTGTCTCACAGAAGGTTCCAGGCAAAAGTATCAGTCCTTCGAAAAAAGCTTCTTTCTCTCCTTTGCATTATATCCAGTTGCGCTCTCTATAAAATCGTTGAATTTCCTTACCGTTTCCATCGGGTTCTCAGTTCTGGCAGATTCTGTTTCAACTATTAATCCATTCTTCTCAACCCTGGCTCTTATGGATTTGAGACCTGGATAACTACCGGTTACATACCCCTCCTTGAGTTCTCCATTTCCAAAACTCTGTCTGAAAACGTCAAGAAGGATCTCCATATCAAGCTTTTTTGATTTCTTAACCGGGTAAATCCGCAACGTTCATCACCTATGCCTTAACGGCCGATTTCCGCTGTAATCTTTTTGCGATTGTCCTGAGCAGTATTATATTCATGTACTGAGCATCATGCTCAAGCAGAGGTGACATCGATATTATGGTCATGTCCTTTTCGTAGCCCTGAAGGAATTCAGCAAGGGTCTCGAATTTTAGGTCACCATGTTTTATCGCGGTCATCCTCACCTCACTTCCGTCTTTGTGCTCCACCCCGGAGAATTCTGTATAAAGATCGTACTTTGCATACTTTTCATATTCCGATATCACAGCTTCGAAGCTTGCCACATCAGTCAGGCTTCCATCTCCGAGCGAGTGAACATGCGGAAAGTTGAGTATTGGCTCAATCCCGTGAACCTTCTTTGCAAGAGCGATAAGTTCGGAAGTGGTTCCGAAAAGCTCAGGTTTTCCGGCAGCTTCAACGCCTACATACGGGAAACCGTTATCATGCCTGAATTCCCTGGTAATTCTTGTGAACACCTTCTCTGCCTTTGCAGCTGAGGCCTTCTTAGTTCCCCGATAGAATCCTGTATGGGTGACGACCCTCTTGGCACCCATTGATCTCCCTATGGTCAGTGACCATTTCAGATGATCATAGGACTTTTCAGCTATTTCCTGATCGGAAAGCAGATCCATGTAGTATGGTGCGTGCATTGAAAGCTGGACATCAAGTTCTCTGGCAACAGCGCCACCCTCTGCAATTTCATCATAATTTTTTGCCATGTTCCAGAACAGCACTTGCAGAATATCCTCTGATTCTATCACAGTGTCTATACCAACGCTCTGATAGTTTCCATTTTCATCCATCCTCAGCACATTCACAACGATAGAATCGTCGATCTCCTTAGGGCTCATTCCTGCATATTCTGTAGCAGGGGTTTCCTCCACGTTAACCCTCAGCAACTGAACTTCAAGTGCATTCAGCCCGAGCATATGAGAATCTATCACGGAATCCACAAAAGTCCTTCCCTTGCTGGTAAGGGGAATTCCAGCTATACCGAACCTGATCATAAGTACGAGAGACCATTGTATGAAATTATTTAATTAGTTCGTTAGCAAAATTAATATGTAAAACTGTAAATAAAATAACGAATAGATTAAATATTCTTTAGAAATCTATTTCCCAATGGTGAGTGGTAAAAAACCAATTCATTTACCGTGTTACGTAAAGAAAAATCATCAAGGTGGAAAATATGAATGTAGATCCGAATTTAACAAAATATCTGATCAAAGTAAGGATTACAGCAGATGGGGTAGTTGAGAAACCAGACGTAGTTGGCGCAATATTTGGGCAGACTGAAGGATTACTTGGAGAGGAGCTTGACCTCAGGGATCTCCAGAAAGGGGGAAGAATTGGTCGAATAGAGGTTGAGATAGATAGCAAGAAGGGTAAGACGGAGGGAGTTGTTCTAATTCCGTCGGGTCTTGACCAGGTTGAGAGCTCAATACTTGCTGCGGCACTTGAAACGATCGACAGGATCGGTCCGTGCAAGGCAAAACTTGAAGTTGAAAGCGTTGAGGATGTCAGGGTTCAGAAGAGGCAAAAAGTTGTTGAAAGGGCCGAACAACTGTATAAAAAGATGTCCCAGAGCGGCAAGAATGTTTCTGAAAGTATCGTTCAGGCCGTGAGAGAGGAGGTTGAGAGAGCCGAAATAATTTCATATGGTGAGGAAAAGCTTCCTGCAGGACCGGCAATAAAGGACTCTGATTCCATTATAGTCGTGGAAGGGAGAAACGACGTTCTTAATCTTCTGAAATACGGCATAAAAAACACAATAGCAGTTCAGGGAACTAACATACCCAAGACAGTTCAGGACCTCTCCAGAGAAAGAACCGTGATAATATTCCTTGACGGGGATAGAGGAGGAGACCTGATACTGAAAGAGATGCTCCAGGTAGCAGAAGTTGACTTTGTAGCACGAGCACCTCCAGGAACTGAAGTGGAAGAGCTCACATATAAACAGATCGTGAAGGCTCTCAGGTATAAGATGCCCGTATCTCAATATCTCTCCATGCGCGGTATGTCCGAGGAGCTCAAGGAACTGAACCAGAGAAATCAGGTAGAGAAGCAGGGATTTGCAAAGAAAGTTGTTGTGGATAGCAATGAAGCATTAGTTGCACAGCAGAATGGGAAGAGTCAGGGGAGAGAGATCAATCAACCACCGGGCATTGATCAGAATGTGCAGGAAGGTTCACAGGTTGCCGCGGAAGTGAAACATGAGGGCCAGACAGAAGCGGGAAGGATAGACCTAAGGGATACAAAGGCAATAGAGTCGAGGGCAGAATATCTCCTCAGGGAGAAGAAGATGGAGATATACGGAGAGGACGGAATACTGATCTCGGCTATACCGCTCCCAGAGGCAATTGAAAAACTGAACAGCCTTCAGGGAGGCAGGATAATTGTTTCCGGCGGTGTAGTCTCGCAGAGACTGGTGGATGCGGCTTTTAACGTTGGCATAAGAAATATCTATGGCGTGCGTCTTGGCCATGTTACCAAAAAACCCACTGAAATGAGGGTGGTGACTTGGGATCGCCGTATGTGAATGCAAGTGACAGCGATATCACAGATTCAACAAGTGTAAAGATTCCGTCTTCCCCGCTCGAGAGGGTAATCGGCCAGCCAGAGGCTGTAAGACTTGCTCTGGTTGCTGCTAAGCAGAGAAGAAACTTGCTCCTTGTAGGTCCACCAGGAATAGGTAAATCAATGATTGCCCAGGCACTCTCCTTTTATATTCCAAGGCCGCAGCAGGAAATAAGGGTGGTTCATAACCCTCAGCAGCCAGAACGGCCGTTCTTTGAAGTAAAGAGTGCGGAGGAGATAAGTAGGGAGAGGGAAGAAACCTCATACGCTGAGGGTTATCTCTCGGATCCAAGGCAGGTTCCGCCGTCAGTTGCAGAGAGGCTTGGCTACAGATGCCCAAAGTGCGGGCAGTATTCATCTTACACAGAAATCACCTGCCCTCATTGCTCTTCACAGAAGCTGCAGGGTCCGGGGCAGGGTCCCTTCGGTGACGTCTTTAACGTTATCGGTGCTGCCTTTGGAGTTCAAAATAATCAGGAAAGGGTGACCTCGACCAGGAGAGTTGGCGAAAGATCCGAGATAATCGTTTATGAAAGGGCAGGCGAAATGGTCAGGGTTCTGGACGAAAAGACCCTTGAAAGAAGGAGGAAAATGGAAAAGAAGAACCCTAGCAAGGTCATAATACCGCTTGATCGCAATCCGTTTGTTCTCGCCACAGGAGCCAGCGAAACAGAACTGCTTGGAGATGTTCGTCACGATCCATACGGTGGCCATCCGCAACTTGGAACCCTTCCGTACGAGAGAGTTGTTGCAGGGGCGGTACATGAAGCACATGAAGGTGTTCTGTTTATAGACGAGATAACACATCTTGGAAACCTTCAGAGATTCATTCTGACAGCCATGCAGGAGAGGTCGTTTCCAATAACAGGAAGGAATCCTCAGAGTGCGGGTGCAAGCGTAAGGGTGGACAGGGTGCCATGTGATTTCATTCTCGTTGCTGCCTGCAACATTCAGGATCTGCAGACAATACTAAGTCCATTGAGATCCAGAATTCTTGGTAATGGTTATGAGGTGCTTATGGAAACCGCCATGTCTGATAACGATGAAAACAGATACAAGTACATGCAGTTCATTGCCCAGGAAATATCTACGGATGGAAAGATACCTCCAATGTCATACGAGGCCATGCAGATTGTTATAGAAGAGGGTAAGAGAAGGGCGCAAATAGTGGATAAGAAGGAGAATGCACTCACTCTGAGATTGAGGGAAATGGGTGGCCTTGTCAGAGTTGCAGGGGATATTGCTGTCATAGAGGGGTCAAAATTGATCGAACCGGCTCATGTCCGGGAGGCGCTGAAACTCTATCTGCCAGTAGAGGAGAAGATTAAGAGGAGCTATGGAAATCTCCAGAATGCCATGTCCTCAGAAAACACGATGTCACAGAGGGCAGAGGAATACTTCTATACATATACAAGCAAGCAGGACGATCCATCTTATCAGTAGGAATCAGAGCCTGAGTTCAACAACACATTTCCTAGATCCGTTTGTAAACTTCTCTACGATGCTGAAATCGTTTCCTGTTGAATTTCTTATAATATCAGAATCCAGCGATCCGCAGATTTTTCCTGAATTATTTTTTGCAATCTCATAGAAAACACAGTTGCTTCTTATTATTCTAACAGTATCTCCCAAGATCTCAAGCCTTGCATAATATCCAAGCTCATTCAGCGCCGACACGAAATCTTCCAACCTCCTTATCTTCTCATCCCTGCTGTATGAATGGTCAGACTGCGAATCATATGATGTTTTCTGCAGAATTCTCAGGGCAACCCTGTTCAGGATTTCGTCAACTCTGTCGGATCCGAGATCTTCCTGAAGTACCTCTATCAGAAGCCCGGCGAAGAGGCTGTATTTCTTCGGGAATAGTTCAAAACCCTTTTCTGTCAACTCGTAATACTTTCTCGGTCTTCCTACGCCCTCATTTCTGAAATATGATCTGACATATCCCCTGTTCTCAAGGTATTCCATATGCTCCTTCACTGCATTTTTGTTTACGCCAAGCGTGCGTGCAAGATCGTCCATGCTGGCCTCATATCTGCACAGATATTCCAGTATTGAAGATTTTGTGGAGCCGAAAAGAGAAGTCAGAACATTGGAATCCTGCGTTAGCATAAATCAATCATAGCATATGTCTATTAAAATTTAGTCATTTTAAACATACAAAATTGTTTAAATACATCGTAACAATTCAAAAACTATGTCTGTGCTTGAAATAAAGAACCTTTACGCCAGAGTTGAAGATAAGGAATTAATAAATGACCTTTCCCTGACAGTTAGGGGCGGTGAGATACATGCTCTCATGGGTCCAAACGGGGCAGGAAAGAGCACCCTAGGATATGTGCTTATGGGGCATCCGAATTATACGGTAACTTCAGGTTCCATCAGGATTGACGGAAAGGAACTAGTTGGAACCACCCCGGAGGAGAGGGCAAAAAACGGCCTGTTCCTTGCATTTCAGAACCCTGTGGCAGTGCAGGGGGTAAAACTGTCCACATTTCTAAGAACAGCTTACAATCAGGTTCACCCGAACGAGAAGATGAGCATTCAGGATTTCTACGACCGTGTGAAGCTTCACATGAAGAGGGTTGGCCTGGAAGAGTCGTTCATATCCAGATCCGTCAATGACGGTTTTTCAGGGGGAGAGAGAAAGCGTTTTGAAATACTGCAGATGATCATACTGAGACCTAAGATAGTTGTGCTGGATGAAATAGACTCGGGCCTTGATGTGGATGCCCTGAAGATGGTTTCGGAGGAGATAAAAGAATATTACAGTCAGGATGTTGGTTTCCTGATAATCACTCACTATCAGAGAATTCTCAAGAATATAGAGCCTCAGTTTGTCCATGTAATGATGAACGGCAAAATGATCATGGAGGGCTCAAATGACATATCGCTCAAAATAGAAGAGCAGGGATATGACTGGATAAGAGGTGCATGAAATGGAAATAGATTACAGAAAGGATGAAGAACTGGAAAAACTGTTGAAGGAACTCAAGGAAATAAAACAGAACGACTATGAGTTTCATGATAATTTGAAGCCGGTATACACGACTGGTACGGGTCTCAACAGATCCACTGTTGAAGAAATATCAGAGATAAAGAAGGAGCCGGAGTGGATGAGACGCTTGAGGCTCAAGGCACTTGAAATATTCCAGAGTAAACCCGTTCCCACATGGGGTCCGGATCTTTCCGGCATAGACTGGGAGAACACTTCATACTACAACAGGCCCGACGAGAGGAGGGTAAATGACTGGAATGAGGTTCCGGATCAGATAAAGCAGACATTCCAGAAGCTAGGTATACCGGAGATAGAGCAGAAATATCTTGCAGGTTCAGTGGCCCAGTATGACAGCGAGGGTGTATATCACAACCTTAAGAAGGTGTGGGAGGACAAGGGCGTGGTTTTTATGGATCTGGATTCTGCAGTGCAGAAATACCCTGATCTTGTGAAGGAATATTACTGCAAGGCAGTACCGGTTACAGACAACAAGTTCGCGGCCCTCAACGGCGCTGTCTGGAGCGGCGGATCTTTCCTGTACGTTCCAAAGGGTGTTCAGATAGACATGCCTCTGCAGACTTATTTCAGGATGAACGGTGAGGCTACCGGTCAGTTTGAACATACCATAGTTATAGCCGACGAGGGTTCCAAGGTGCACTATATTGAAGGGTGTACCGCTCCAAGATATGACAGGGACTCGCTTCACAGTGCAATTGTTGAAATTTATGTAAAGAAGAATGCGAAGGCAAGATATACCAGCGTACAGAACTGGTCAAAAAGTGTCTATAACATGCCGACAAAGAGGGCATGGGTGGACGAGCATGCCCAGATGGAATGGGTTGGCGGATCTCTGGGATCGAAGGTCACTATGCTCTATCCATCCTCCTATCTCAGGGGTGCCTATGCAACAGCATCAAACCTGAACATCGCGCTTGCAGGTGCCGGCACTTATAAGGATACGGGGGCCAAGGCGCTGCACTTTGCCCCATACACCAGCTCAAGGATTGTGGCAAAGAGCATAAGTATAGAGGATGGAAAGGCAGTTTACAGAGGGCTTCTAAGGGTTAACAAAGGAGCCATAAACTCCAAGAGCAAGGTTCAGTGTGATGCACTCCTTATAAACGATGAATCATCATCATTCACATACCCACATGACGAAATATATGAGCCCACGGCAACCTTTTCCCATGAGGCTTCTGTGGGTAAAATAGGAACAGAGGAACTCACCTATCTCAGATCCCGTGGTCTCTCAGAGGACGAGGCAAGTTCCATGATAGTACTCGGTTTCCTGGACGACGTTATGAGGGAAATACCAATGGAGTTTGCCGTTGAGATGAACAGGCTAATAAAGCTTGAGATGAGCAAATACGGGGCGGTCGGATAATTTTGGGGTGCACTGAATGGAGACCTTTGCCGATATACTCAGGGATCGCTTTGGCAATTCAGCATATGGTTTCAGGCTGGAAAGCTTCAAGAATTTCCTGAGATCAAGGCCGAGAAGCTATAAGGAAAGTCCTACCACAAAGGATTACGTAAGTATCACCGACACTGAGCTGGAGAAACTTCTTGAAGCGGGCAGCGGCGAAGCCGAATCCTCATTTGCAAAAACCAATGAGCGGGAACCAGCCGATGTGGCGATCTACGATGGAAAACTGAAAGAAGACCGGGAGATCAGTGGTATACTTATTACAGATCTTAACTCCGTCGCGTGCAGCATGAACAGGGGATCGGCAATATTTGAAAGGTACGGAAAAGGGAGAGAAGAACACCTTATAAACGCGGCATGGGAGAATGGATATTATTTGGAAATCCCAGATTTCCACGGAAATGTAACTCTTAATATAAGCAATATTCTCAGTGGATCCCGCTCTCTTGCAACAAAATCCTACATAGCCTGTGGTGCGGGAAATACCGTGAATATAACGGACAGCTACACATCATTGCGTGATAACAGCAATACTTTTGGAAGGAACATCTACATAGAGGTAGGCCAGAATTCAAGGGTTGTTTTCAATTACATTCAGGGAAAGGAGGATCATAGTACAGACATAACATTCATAAGATCCTATCTGAGCGAGGGGGCAGATTTCAGGATCTATCATCTGAACTACGGATCTTCGAAGGTGTTATTTTACAACGAGTCTGAGATGATGGGTGACAATTCCACATTCAGAACATTTGGTGTGAACCTGTCCAGGAATGACCAGCAGATGGACATAATGGACAGCAGCTTCCAGACCGGTAAATCCACACATGCAAATATACAGGTCAAGGGCGCTGTTACTGATTCCAGTATCACTATGCACAGGGGGAACATTGATATAGAGGAGAAAAGCATCCAGTCAACCGGTTTTTATGATTCAAAACTTCTGCTTCTTTCAGAGAAGGCTTACGCCAATTCAAAACCTGCCCTGGTTATTAAAAATAACAATACAAGGTCCAAGCACGGTTCTGCCATAAGCAGCGTGGATCAGGATGAGATATTCTATCTTCAGAGCAGGGGAATAGACAGAAAAAATGCCAGGACAATAATCACAGAGGGTTTTCTGTCATCATACCTTGAACAGTCAGGATCGGATATCATGATCAACAAAGTTCATGAACTTGCCAAACATATTGACTTGTAATGTTGGACCCTATCAGGATAAGAAACGACTTCCCTATATTCAGGAGGATGATTGATGGAAAGGAGATCATATATCTTGACAATGCAGCAACAACACAGAAACCTTATCAGGTAGTTGAAGCCATAAAGGATTACTACGAAAATTTCAACAGTAATGTGCATAGGGGAATATACAGGCTGAGCGAAGAATCCACAGATATGTATGAACGGGCTAGAAAGAACATATCAGAATTCATAGGAAGCAGGGACCCCAGATCTCTTGTGTTCGTCCGGAATACCACTGAAGCACTGAACCTCGTGGCCAGTTCTCTTGGAAAGTCCCTTGCAAGCGGGGATGAGATTCTTCTTACAGAGATGGAACACCACTCCAATATAGTCCCATGGCAGTTCCTTAAGGACAAGGGGGTAAAGGTTCAGTTTGCCAGGATAAACGAGAATGGAACACTATCGATAGAGGACTTCAAGTCAAAGATAAACCAGAAAACAAAGATAGTTTCAGTAACGCATGTCTCTAATGTTCTTGGTACTATAAACGATGTGAAGGAACTGGGAAAAATAGCCCACGAGAACGGATCATTATACGTTGTTGACGGTGCACAGAGCGTACCTCATATGCCAATTGATGTCACAGATATTGACTGTGACTTCTTCGCCTTTTCAGGCCACAAGATGCTTGGCCCAATGGGTATTGGCGGCCTTTATGGAAAGATCGATCTGCTGGAGAATATGCCGCCATATATGGGCGGAGGCGACATGATCAGTTCGGTAACAAAGGAAGGGGCAACATGGAATTCCGTACCTCACAAGTTTGAGGCCGGTACCCCTAATGTGGCAGATGCGGTAGGACTTTCCGCTGCAGTTGACTACCTCAGGAAGATCGGGATGGATGAAATCAGGAAGCATGAAATGGACCTCATTCTTTACGCTCTTCAGGAGGAGCATTACATAGAAGGGCTGAGATCTTTTGGCCCCAAATCGATACATATCAGGGCAGGTGTGTATTCCTTCAACATAGGTGATATTCCGGCATTCAATCTGGAGAAGGAGATGGAGCAGTCCGGAGTGAAGATCTCAAGAGATGCTATCCATCCTCACGACGTTGCATCGCTCATAAACGGCGAAGGCATATCAATAAGGTCTGGCCACCACTGTGCAATGCCTCTTATGGATAAGCTGAACGTACAGGCAACAGCAAGGGCTTCATTCTATCTTTACAACACCAGGGAAGAGGTCGATAAATTCTTTATAGGTTTGAATGATGCGATCATGAGGTTCAGGCAATGAGCGAGGATCTCGCATATGAAGTTCTCATGGATCATTACAGAAATCCACACAATTATGGATCAGTTAAGGATTTCACCCATGGAATAACCGAGTACAACCCAATCTGTGGTGATACGGTGCACATAGAAATGCATATCAGTAATGGTATAATTGACGAAATAAAGTTCATGGGGCGCGGTTGTTCCATCAGCCAGGCCTCGGCATCTATACTTACGGAAACGGTCAAGGGTATGCCTGCAGCGGAGGCAGCTGCAATAACAGATCAGGATTATCTGCTTAAGCTTGGAGTCAGCCTTGGTCCGGCCAGGGAAAAGTGTGCCCTGCTGTCTCTCAATGCAATGAGGAAATCGCTGTCAGCGGGAGGGTCATCTGATGGCCAGTAAGATAGATATAGACAGGGAACACTGCCTCGGGGAGGCGATATGCACTGCACTTATGCCTGACATCTTTGAGATGGCCGACGATGGAAAGGCAACAATAACTTCGACGGAAGATATTGACTTCACAAGGCTCAAAGAAGTGATGTCCCTCTGTCCGGCTAAGATAATAACGCTGCTGCATCAGGATTGATTTTCCCAAAATCATCCATTATTAAGGGGTTTTTCAGTACAGGGAATGACAGGATATCTTTCATCAGATAGCGCTTCTGGACTCTGGTATCTCTTTCTCTGAGTGTTACTGTTCCGTCATCTCTGGTCTGATAATCCACTGTGAAGCAGAACGGCGTCCCAATTTCGTCCTGCCTTGCATACCTTCTGCCTATGGAACCGGACTCATCGTAACAAACGTAGGAGTTAAGTGCCAGCAGTTTCCTGTAAAAATCAGTGGCGATGGCATCAAGACCATCCCTGGCCTGCAATGGCATAACTGCCGCAATGTAAGGCGAGATTAAAGGTGAGAGTTTCATCACCTTGAATCCCTTGTCGCTCTTTGTGTAAGAGGAATTCATCGCAGCAAGTATTATGCGGTCAACACCATGTGCAGGCTCTATTACAAATGGTAATTTTTTCCCTTCGGTTTGGAAATCTTCACCGGAGAACTCTGAATGCCGGCGAAGATCATAGTCTCCTCTGTCGGCTATTCCCACTATCTCAACCCATCCGTCATCCATGAATGCCTCTGCATCCCAGCAGTCCTTTGAGTAGTGAGCTAGTTCATCCTTTGCATGCTGCCTGAACCTGAGGTGGTTTTCTCTGATTCCGCACCTTCTGAGCAGCTTATGAGTTATCCCTATAAAATATGCCATTGGCTTGCTGGACACAATCCCGGAGGAGAGGGCTTCTGCCGGGGTACATAAGGTCTCTCTGCCTGAATTCGCGAGAAACCTTACCGCGTTTGAAGAATCCGGATCTCTATCCCACTCCATGTCAGGATCAATGAAACTCTCAACCTCGGCCATGAAAAACTCTCTCTGCCTGATCAGAGCCTGTCTTGGGGATATCTCATTCCGATAACCTTTCCCGTACTGGCAAACTATCATCGGCAGCTTTCCCCTGTTCTGGTTCAGCAGGAGCTTGTAATTCACGAATATGCCCTGAGCAGTTTCAGGTCTCAGGTAGTACGGATTCTGATCTTCTCTTCTGGGAATCCTGAACATCAGGTTCATCATCTCTACCTCTGAAACAGGGTGCCCGCAAAGCGGGCACTTGAGTAAACTTTCAGAAATAAGTTTTTTCGCATTTTCCATAGATATCGTGGCATTGGAAATTCCTGAAGCCTTCATAGAACTCTCTATCTTGCTGAACTTTCCACATGAGGGGCACTTTACAGCCATGTCCTCAAACTTTTCTATGTGTCCGGAAGCTTGAAATACCTTTGCTGGAGTTATTGCCGGAGTATCTATGAATATTCCACCCTCTTCAAGATATATACTTCTGAATATGTCGATGAATCTATCCTTCATCAGGACACCAACTGGGCCATAGTCATAGAATCCAGATTCTCCGCTGTATAACTGAAAGGACTGCCAGAAGAAGCCTCTTCTCTTGGCGATTTCGACTACCTCTTCAAAAGTGCTCAGTAGATCACCTCAATCATGTCAATATCGTAGATCATTCCAAGGAGCCCCTTTGAACCAGTGAGCACCGGCAGCTGGTTAAAGTCGTTTTCAAGCATTATTCCTGCAGCCGTTCCAAGGCTCTCTTCCACATCTACTGCTCTGGGATTCCTTATCATACAGTTCTCAACAGTCACGTCCGGAACTGTAAGTATATTCTTGTATACAGCGTATGAGGTGAAGTTTCTAACCCCTTCCCAGCTCCATGGGTCATCCTCGCTCAGCTCACCTTTCATTGAAGCCTCACTGCTCTGGAATCTGACAATGTTGAACACATCTCTGTCAGTAAGTATCCCCATGAAATTGCCCTCGGAATCAAGAACGGGGAAAGCATACCTCTGTGCAAGATCAGCTATCTTTATGAACAGTCTGGCCGGCATCTTTTCCCAGAGGGCAAACGACGATCTTTTCATAACTCGAGAAACCATGACATCGGAATATTCCCTCTGGATAACCGGAAGGAAGCTGTGCGGAGTGAGTATTCCAGCCACCTTTCCGCTTGAATCTACCACAGCAATATGCCTTCTGCCTCTTGAAACCATTATCTTTGCGGCCTTCTGAACATCATCATCCGGAGACACTGGATCATCTTTTCTCATTATCATGGCAGTCTGAATCTCAGATGGATTCGAAAATATGTCCCTTCTTGACACCATTCCTGCATATTTTCCATCCTGATTCACTATAGGGGCTCCGGTAATCTTGTTTCTGATCATGAACTTAACCAGATCCTCGGTCATGCTGGGAACATGAAACACCTTTGGAGATCTCGCCATTATCTGAGACACTTTAAGAGACATACCCCTCAATATTCAATGTCTATTAAAACGATTCTGGATAACTATCCATTTTACAGCCATCACTACAATTTCTATAATCCAGCCACAATTTCTATAAATAGCAAACGGTCATGCTAAATATATGCAGGAAGTGGTGAAGACTGAAGATCTTTCAAATTCTGCGAAGTACCTGCTCAGGGTACTCAAGGAACTCAAAGTCTCCACTATTGCCACTCTCCAGAGAGAGACAGGCTTATCTAGAAGGACAATCATGTATTCCATCAGAGAACTTAGGAAAAGGAACCTTGTATTCGTCCAGATATGTCTTTCAGACTCCAGAAGGAGATATTACTGCTACTCGCCTTCAGTCTGATGGTATTTAAGCATTTTTATATGAGCACGCTTTGCTCAATTAACAATGTTATATTACCTGTAAGCAATATGTATGGCAGGTGAAAAAATGCCAGTATATTTAGGACAGAAAGCACCGGATTTTACGGCAAACACAACAAAGGGACCAATTACTATGTCGGCACTAAAGGGAAAGTGGGTATTACTCTTCTCCCACCCGGCGGACTTCACGCCGGTATGCACAACTGAGTTCATGGCGTTTTCCAAGAGATACGATGACTTCAAAAAACTTGGAGTGGAGATGATAGGGCTCAGCGTCGACAGTATCTACAGCCATATTGCTTGGCTCAGGGACATAAAGGAACATTATGGTGTGGACGTACCATTTCCTGTTATCGCAGATATAGACAAGGAAGTTGCAAGGGCTTACAATCTGATCGACGAGAAGGCCGGGCTGACCGTCAGAGGGGTGTTCATAATAGACCCAAACCAGATTGTGAGATGGATGATTTATTATCCGGCCGAGACTGGCAGGAACATAGATGAAATCATAAGGGTGATCAAGGCGCTCAAGTTCAACTGGGATCACAAACTCGCAACACCCGCCAACTGGACAGAAGGAATGGAGGGAATAGAGGGTGCTCCGGCAACTGTCGAAGCGGCTGCTAAGAGGGATTCAGAGGGAGCGGAGCGCTGGTATCTGAAGCGTGTCAAGGTCTGATTCAGAAACCATCCATTCTCTTTTAAATTATTTTAGCTTTAAAATTCCATTTTTCATAGCTCTGTGTTTTACAGTGTTAATTAGTGAACTTCTCCTGAATCCTTGAATAATGCCTTTCAGGAGCATCAAAAAGTTATCAGCAACTCAAATCAATGTAAATGCTTTAGAATAACGTGGAATCTGCAAATGTGCGTTACCATGATAAAGGGTATTTATGACACAATTCCAGTGGAATCGACGTAATCAATGATCGTTTGGATATTATGACAGTAATCTAACAGCGTGGCTTTTCAGTTGGTCTAAAATTTAGACACCTGAATCTGTTCTAATGCTTTTAACAAATCTCTCATCATGACTGAAATGGAGTTTGTTGATGCTAGCGTATCATATCCTAATTTGAATAAAAATTCACTATCGATTTAGGGAATGAGATGTAAATGTCGAGTGAATTCTGTCCAATTATGGCAAACGAAAAACATATGGTTCTGGCAATCGAAAAATAGCCAGTCTGTCATGCTGAACTCAGGTGCAGCGGATTGCTTGAACAGGAGGGTTGGTACATGATAAGGAGCATGAAGGGTCATATAGTGATATTTATAAATGTAAGGATCAGCGCGGATACGTTCAGGCAAAAGTATCTTCTGAATTAAACATAATTCTGGGCGCTAGGGTTTAATACTGAAAAATACATAAAGCTGGCTTTAATTATGTGGGAACAGTAGTAAGATAACACCAGATCAATCAATGGCAATGAGTCCTGATAAAAATTCATGGGCTGTGGATTATCTTCACATGGCCTATGATTGATTTTTACTCACAGCATTTGATCAGGTATTTTATAATCCATTGGCTATGGAGTTCAGTGTACGGTATAGCCGACTCCCTGATTGCACTCCTTTTCCTTGGCGTTCTCCTTCTTACAGCCAAACTGGCAGAAGAGGTGTTCGAGAGGATAAGGCTTGTCCCTTACGTGGCCTCAATTTTCATAGGAATAGTGATCGGTCCAGGAGTTCTTGGCCTGATAACCATAATTCCCAACATTTCGCTGTTCATATCACTGGGAATCAATTTCCTTCTTTTTGCCGCAGGAGCCCTAGAATTCAAGGAACTTAATATGTCAGGACTGTTTAGCGGAAGATCGCTTGCCATAGGCGTTGCCGAATTCCTGATTCCATTCGGGGCTACGACCTTTGTTGCTTACATTCTTTTCAAAAGCCTGCTAATCGCATCAATAATTGGAATTGTCATTGGAATGAGCAGTGCCGGCCCTCTTACAAGGCTGCTGAATGACACCGGGTTAAGCAGGACTGAGGATGGCAACTCTATATTCAGGCAGGTCGTAATAATTGAGGTAAGTGCGGTTATTTTATTCTCATTTGTGACGGAACTGAATGGCAACTCCTTTTTTCTCCTTTCAGTAGTTATTATCACAGTTAAGCTGCTGGTTGCCCTTGTATTGATTATACTTTTCGGAAAATACGTTTTAACGCGCTTCCTGATGAAAATGGATCTTTCTGCAAGGGCCCACGAGACAGTGATTGCAATCATAGTATCGTTCATCCTGATCCTGGGTTTCATAGGCCAGTATGTGGGTTTTAACTCAGCAATAGTTGCTCTGTTTCTTGGGATAATGCTGAGAGACTTTATAGGGGAAAGGCCCATAGTGGGAGAAAAGATATCAACAATAACCTATGGTTTCTTTGAACCGCTGTTCTTTGTTGGACTTGGATTATATTTTGTCAGGCTGAATTCATCAATAATAATGTACGGCCTACTTCTTTTTGCAACAGGTTTGCTCATAAAACCGCTTGCAGGAATGCTGTTTGCAAAAGCTTCAAAGATTGACATGATAAAAAACGCTCTCGGCACTTCAGTACATGGAGGTGTGGATGCTGCTCTCCTTGTGGTGGCCCTCACCCCTCTGGCAATAGTGACAAGATACGATTATTCCATTGTGATGTTTGCCATCAGTCTTCTGACACTGGCAGTCCCGCTTATCTTCAGCATAGGATCTCCAGTTGTTCCAACCAACAAATCCAAATTTCTGTGGAACATTGTGGAGAGTGAATTCAAATCTATCAAGGTTGAGAACATTTCAAAGACGCTCCCGACATATTCAGTGAAAATGTCGGATAGGCTCTTTGATGCGTTCCAGATGTGCGTGAAGAACAATATTAGGGGTGTGATAGTCACGAACAGCAGGGGGATGGTCAGAGGGCAGATCGCACTGATGGATCTTCTCACTCTCAGTCATAACAGACTTAGGACTCTCAGCGTCTATGAATCAAATATCACTCCAGCCATAAAAATAAAGGGGAGTGATTCTGCAACAGATCTTCTCAGACTGTTCAGGGAATACGATCCGCCAATAGTGGCTGTAGTCGATGAGAGTGGGAAATTTATAGGGACAGTTATAGAGAGGGAGATGCTCCGGCACATTTCCGACATCATAGCGGAAAGGGCACTTGGATGAAGATCATCATTCCAGTGGGCAATCTATAATTATTAAAAAGAAATCAGTGGGAGCATGGATCGGGCGAACAGGGTTCTTCTCACAGTCACACTCGGAACACTTATGTCTGCCGTTGATTCCACAGTTGTTCTGCTTGCTCTTCCTACGATATCAACCGATCTGCATGCAGGTCTAATTCTGGCTATATGGACGCTTCTGATCTACCTTATGGTTGTGGCTATATTTACAACACAGCTTGGCAGCGTTGGCGATTCATTTGGTCATGGGAGAATATTCACAATCGGTTTTGCGGTCTTTACAATAGGATCATTTTTCTGTGGGGCATCTGACACAATCTATCTTCTGATAGGATTTAGAGCGATTCAGGCATTTGGCGCTGCACTTATGCAGGCAAACGGAAATGCCTTGGTGGCCGACGCGTTTGCTGCAGAAAGGAGAGGCAAGGCCTTTGGATACACCACCCTTGGGTGGAATGTCGGAGGCACCCTTGGCATTGTCCTTGGCGGAGTTCTTACAACGTTTCTGGGATGGCAGTATATTTTCTACATTAACGTACCCATAGGAATATTCGCAATATGGCTTGGATACGGAACGTTCATGGGAACAAGGAGAAAGGGAAAGTTTCCAGATGTTACGGGTCTCATTCTGATGGGCGGGTCCCTCTTTCTGGCCGCATATGGTGCCACGCAGCTTGTCTCCACCGGTAGCAATCTTCAGAACTATGGAATGATTGCAGCAGGACTTATTCTGTTCCCTATCTTCATACTTCTTGAAAGAGGCAAGGAAAATCCGGTTATGGATCCTCAGGTATTCAGGTCAAAGAAGCTCATAATTCCTCTCCTGGCCTCCTTTTTTCAGGCTGTTGGATACCTTTCGGTGATTTTTCTCCTCATACTGTATCTCCAGGGAATCCGTGGCCTGTCCCCGTTCTATGCTTCTCTTCTTCTTGTTCCCGGTTATGTACTTTCAAGCATGTTTGCACCAAAAATGGGAGGGCTTTCCGACAAGTTCGGCAGCAGGATCATGGCGACCACAGGAATCGCATTCCTTGCAACTGCAGTGTTTCTCTATACGATGCTTACACCCACCACTCCATACTATTACATAGTGATCGTATCCCTCATATCAGGTGTTGGTGGCTCCATGTTCTGGCCATCCAACAACAGATCTGTTATGTCAGCCAGCGGGGTGAAGTCATACGGTTCGGTTTCGGGCGTTCTGAGAACCCTATCCAATATAGGAACCCTGACGAGCTATGTGCTTGTGATTTCTGTAGCAGCCACTGCGTTAACAAGGGGTGAGGTGTTTGCGGTTTTCCTGGGAAAGGAAAGCCTCATAGGAGGTATATCCACAGGATTCCTTCGCGGGCTCAGGGATGCTCTCTATGTGTCACTGTCAATGCTCATAGTGGCGTTCATACTTTCTGCATTCAGGAGCAGCGGCATTGAAAATAAAACTAGTATGGAAACAGTACAGACCAAAACGGGATCATGATATTGGTACAGGGGTAAACGAAACTATGAACATGAAAAGTGCGAATAAACCTATCAGTATATCCAACCACCTCAGCTTTGTATAGTCATCAAGCGCAGGTGGATGAGCCACGCCCATAAACATTACAAATATTGCAAGGAAGAGCCATCCAGTGTAGTTGAAGTAAAAAGCAATGCCGATCAGGGCCATGACGATCACATACCCAAGATATGTGGACGCCTTTCCCATTACTCCCCGGATGATGTGACCGCCGTCAAGCTGGCTAACTGGCAGCAGGTTCATGGCTGTGGCAAATATGCCTACCCACACAGAAAAAACCATAGGGAATATAGGGCCGGAATTTGTTATGTGCAGCCCAAGCAAGTTGTATATTATGGGATAATGCAGTATGAATTCACTGGAAATATTCTGGACTGGCTTTATTATGCTCTGAAAGTAATCTGCAACAAAAAGTAGTGGAAGGGAGGTGAGGAAACCTACGATTGGACCTGCGGCCCCTATTTCGGTCATTGCCCTCTTGTTAGGTATAGGATCCCGTAGAGATATGAACGCCCCAAATGTTCCTATTGTAAGAGGAAAAGGTATGAAAAACGGAAAGGATGACTTCACATGATAATGCTTCGCCACGAAGTAGTGCCCAAGTTCATGGAGTCCGAGTATAAGCATCAGCGGAGCAGAGAAGAACACAAATCCGTAAAGAATCTGCATCAGTGTACTTCTGGCATATGGATATGAATAAATGGTTCCAACATAAATTGTAGATGCCAGGGTGAGAACAAACAGTACAAGGTTTACCTTCGTGCTCCTGTAGTTCACTGGCGGTCTCTTTGTTACAGTTATGCTGTTTTCACCGTCGTGTCGGACAAATGGTATATACCCCTTGTCAACGAGCGCAATCCGCAGCTGATCGAACTTGGTGCTGAAATCCGGGTTATCGGAGTCAAGATAGAAGAAAATTATGCTGACAGGACTAACGTGAACCTCGTAAGTAACAATGTAACTGTTGACTGTGTCCACGACGTAGTTAAGTTCTTCAGATTTGACCTTCCCAATCCTTTCTGACTCCATAGCTTCATCCATTGAATTTTCCCCAGACTAACCGGAATCATTCACGTTTCCTGTTCCGTGACCCGCTGGGGAACTTTTCGCAGGTCTCTGATCGGCTTATCAGGGCCCGGGATCATACCGGTTGCTCCAGCAGAAGCCCATTATGACTCTGCAACCTTTAGTCCTGCGTCGTCGTATACGCTCACCTTTTCGCATATACTATTTTTCAGGACACAATCATTATTGGATTTTCCGTTATAAAGATGATCAGAAGCCATAGCGCCTCATGGATTTTAATAAGCCGCATGATGTTCCCTCTGCATGTCCAGACGAGTAAGCCACCTGAAAGACGCAACGATAATAGTAAGGAATCCAGACTGCCCGATCATGCCAAGGCTTGCGGCAATGAACATTTCGTTTGAGATCACAAGGCTGAGTCCCGGCGTAGAGGGTACCGATCACCTTGTGACATTTGCAACATTCAGGAGGGAAATCGACGAGGAACTGTCAAAGCAGTCAATGATGGTGAAACGGTTTGACGGCTATTCATTCTGGATGAAAACGACCAGCTGCAGGATCTGCCGGGCCATGTCGTCAATCAGCGCAATTCCAACCAACGTAAGGGCAGTGAGCGGAGGCAGACTTGTTTATAGAATTCTCATGCCAGGTCCGAGGGCATCCACTGTGCTGAGAAGGCACCTTGATGAATCAGGCTGTGACTACTCATACAGCGATCAGGATGAGAAGCTGCTGCGCCAGCTAACCCCAAGGCAGAAACAGATATTTCTGACCGCCTATAATGCCGGTTATTTTGACATAGACAGGAGGATAAGTATGACAGATCTTGCAAAGAACCTGCATATAAGCACAAAGACCCTCCAGGAGATGCTACGAAGGTCCATACTCAAGGTGGTATCTCAGTACATAAAGGAAAATATGTGATATGTCACAGTATATCCGAGCAGACTAAAAACCTTTGAAATACAGTAAATGTTGGATTCAGTTGAAAATATACCACATATGTGTGGTTATGTATTATTATAACATACGGGGATGTTGAATATGGTGATAACGAAATGTCTGGATATGAATTCAGGTGTAAGGACATAGGGATGAACTGTGGATTTGAGGCTAGGGCAGACACAAAGGAGGAACTCATACCGGTGATACAGGCACATGCCAAGGCATCGCATGGTATCAATGAGATATCTCCTGAACTGTTTTCCAAGGTAAATGCGGCAATCAGGAAACTGTAAGTGCCCATGGAAAACCTCTATATGCCTGGGGAGGAGAAATTTGGTTTTCTCACCTCCAGGATGTATCCACTCGTCAATGCTGTTCCCACTCTGAGAAGATTCTACAGGTTTGTGATATCTGATCTCAGAGGATTTAATTTCAGTACTATACTTGACATAGGTTCCGGAACAGGGAGCCTACTGATACGTATTTATTTGGAAAAAAATAACATTTCTGCCACAGGGATAGATCCATCACCCCATATGGTGGCAGTCGCATCCAGAAAGGCATCAAGGAAGAAAATGGACAAATCTGTACATTTCTATCAGGGAAGTAACAGACATATACCGGGAGATGAAAAGTATGACATTATAATTTCATCGCTGTCATTTCATCACTGGCACGACAGATCTGAATCAGTCGGTCAGATAATGCAACGGCTTAATCCTGGAGGAAAATTCCTGATTTATGAGGTTTACGACGACGGCAGTTTCAACAGAAAGATTGTGAAAAATCACCTCATGGAGAAGGAAGACTTTGAAAAAATTGCATCTGAATGGAACCTCTCTCTTAAGATACTGCAATCAGGAGGATTTATTAGAGCCCAGTACGAGCCTTTCAGGAAGTGATCAGCTCACAAATGCCGACATATTGGCATATATCATATAGATGCCAACTATTATTATAATCACGGCGAAGACCTTTGTCAGAGTTCTCTTTGGCATTCTGCTCGCAAAGTGCGATCCTATCCACCCCCCAAATATGCCACCTGCAATAAACAGGACTGTAACAAAGATGTTGAGATCACCGCTTACAGCGTACCTGGCAGCAGTCACAACGCCGAATGTGCCTACCGAGACAAGCGATGTTCCCACTGCCTGAATGATATTGAAGCCGGCGGAGTATATGAGCCCAGGTACTATCAGAAATCCGCCACCTATACCGAAGAAACCTGAGGCAAGGCCGACCAAAAGCCCTATGGCAGCTATCTTTGGAATGCTTTCCTCTCTTTTAATGGGTTCAACGGCTGTATTAATGCATTTCCTCTTGAGCATGTACACAGCAATAACTATCATCAGAATGGCAAATATGAAGAGCAGTTTGCTGCCTGGAGTGAGAAGGCCCAGTTCAGATCCGATCAGCGCACCAGCGATCCCGGGTATACTGAATATAGCGCCAACTCTCAGATTGACGTTCCCCTTTCTGGCGTGTGGTATCAGATTCAGGTAAGCATTAATTCCAACTGCCAGTGCAGTCGTTCCTATTGCAAGATGTGGATGATCAAAACCGACAAAATATATCAGCAGAGGTATGGCCAGAATCGATCCGCCGCCACCGATAAGCCCAAGGGAAAAACCGACTATGAAACCGGAAACCACAGACAGAAGTATTTGCAGGTACGTCAGACCAATTATCAGCGTTATCAATCACCCAGATGTGCAAATGGAAAGTTACAATAACCCTAATCCTAACTTATTATATAGCTATCAACTTAAATTCAGGCATAAATAGAATAGCAACCCTATCTGAGTCCAGAATATGCGTCTGACGAATAGCCATACAGATTCAGAAAACGCCTTCTAAAATGAAACATTTAACGGGCTTATTCCGCCTTCATTCTGCTGTGAAATAATGCGTTAATAAGCGATGTAAAATGCAAACATGGAAGGTTAAACTTTAATTATGACGCGAATGATACTAATCCGCCAAGATGTGATTTGAGTGATACCAGGATTTAAACTAAAAGCAATAGTCTGCCCAACTGATTTTTCTGAAGAAGCTAGTAAAGCTGTTCAATTTGCAGCAGGAATTGCAGGCCTGGACCCCGAATGTGTTCTCTATCTTCTGCATGTAGTGAAGCCAGTTTACGTCCCTGTTGGAGACATTAGCGGGGCTTCAGAAATAATTGTAGAGAAGAACGATAGAGAGATCAGAAATTCGAGGGAGCGGCTTGAACGGTTGGCATCAGAATTCAGAAAGGATGGAATACAGACACATGTAAGTGTAAAGACTGGAGACCCAGTAATATCAATACTGGGATTCGCAGAGGAGTATAAGGCAGATATGATAGTGATGGGGAACAGGAAGCATGGATTCAAGAAGGGGATACTTCTCGGCTCTGTTTCTGAACGAGTCTCAGCCAATTCCCCTGTATCAGTTCTGATAGTGAGATAATAATGGATGATCCAAGGGTAAAGGTATCGGTAGGAGAAACTCTGGGCACTTATGTTTCAGAAATACCCGACGGTGCTGTGCTTGCCATTTCCGGGTTCAACATGGCAACAACCCCTGAATTCCTGATAAAAGGTCTGTATGAAAGATACAGGAGCACCGGTCATCCTAAATCGCTGTTCGTGGAAACAGATGCGCTTCCTGCGTCGCCGGAAAGGGGGCTGGATGCCGTTTACTCAGACATGTACAAAAATAACGATTTTGATTTCATCCGCGGCTTACTGATACCTTTTCTCGGTTTTTCACCATGGATGCAGAAGGCCACGCTTGAAAACAGGGTTGCAGTTTATGGATGGCCCATAGGAGTAACAGTATACTGGTTCAGAGAGATCGCTTCCGGAAGACCGGGTTTACTGAGCAGGATAGGTATAGACACATTTCTTGATCCCAGAAGGGATGGAGGTGCCCTTAATCCTAAGGCCAGCGTCGCAGCCGAATGCAGAGTAAGACTGATGGAAATAGATAGCAAGGAGTATCTTCTTTTTCAGGCTCCAAAGCCGGACTATGCGTTCATCAGAGCAACCTCATCGGATTCCTCTGGAAACCTGACAATGGAGGATGAGGGAATTCGTGGAACTGTGCTGAATATAGCCCAGGCTGTCAAAGCAATTCCATGCAGGGGTAAGGTCATAGCCCAGGTCAAGAGGATTGTTGAAAACGGTGTCATGAATCCCAGACAGGTAGAGGTCCCATTTCCGCTGGTGGACGAGGTCGTGGTCTCACCGTCCAAGTATCACTGGCAGTCGAGCAGCTTTGAGTATGATCCAAGGGCGACCCTGAAGCTTCAGGGTGATGTGATACCCGGATCTGTTTACCGCAGACTTGAAGATGGCAGGAGTCCTGCCCAGGAAATAATCGCCAGAAAGGTACTCGTCGATCTTGTCCAGATTTATTCACAAAGGGCTAGGCCTTTGCTGGTAAATCTTGGCGTTGGGATACCGGCTGCCATTTCAGGAATGCTTGAAGGCAACTCTCTGTCATCACGCATCATAACGGTTGTTGAGTCAGGGCCGTGGGGTGGCCTTGCACTTCCAGGTGTAGATTTTGGCGTTTCTCTTGGAGCCTTTGCCCTCTCCACAATACCTGACATGTTCTCCAACTATGAAGGTGGAATAATAGATTCTGCAGTCCTTGGCTTTCTGCAGATAGACAGTCATGGTAATGTGAACTCATCCTACCTTCCAACGAAACTGACTGGCCCAGGAGGTTTTCCAGTCATAGCAGGAGGAGCACCAAGAACTTACTTCGCAGGAGCGTTTACAGCAGGAAAGAGCAGTATAGATATTTCTACCGGTGAGCTTAAGATCAGGGAGGATGGGAAGACTGTGAAATTTGTGAAGGACGTACAGAAGGTGTTCTTCAGTGGAAGCGAAGCTCTCAAGAACGGCAGGGAGATCATCTACGTAACCGAGAGGGCCTCTTTCTCACTTTCAGCAGACGGCATTTTGCTTACGGAAATCGCACCTGGTGTAGATCTTGAAAAGGATATCCTTGGAAGGATGGAGTTTAAGCCAAAGATATCAGGAGAACCGAAAGAATATGATCGCCGGCTATTCACTGACAGATGGAAGGAAATGATCAGGGAAAGGTTGAGCACCAGATAGCCAGGGTTATCCAAAGAGCCCCTCGGAAAGATATTCCTCAAGGATACGGTGGTACTTCCTCTTTCCGACAGGATCATCAATCTCCATCATTTTGCGCAATCTCTCCAATGTAGCTCCAAGACTGAAATGACCAAGGATTATACTGAGAAAATCATCTATCTCAGTGAATTTTGGTTTGGTTTCAACATAAATCCTGTCTCCGGAAATGTATGGTCCCCTGAGTCTCGCAGCATCTCTCCACTTTTTCACAAAGTCAATGGCGTTTGGGTTTTCCACAGGTGGCCCCATGTGCCTTACTACAGAGTGCACTCTCGCCCTGTCAAACTCCAAGAGAATCAGCATTCTGCTCTCGGAAAGTCTTATCCTTGTTCCGAGGATGTTAAATCCAGCTTCCGCTGCAAGAGATGACACTTTTTTAGAAACTCTCACAAGCTGAGTATAAACGATGTCGTCCGATACGTCCGGCCTGGGGAACGAAATAACCCTGAATGCGGTATTTCTGATCACTGGATCCACAGGTATTTTTCCTGACTTCCGGAAGCACTCCATACCTTCCTCAAGATAGAGCTTTGATGCTATTTTCGCTCTGGAAAGGGCTTCAGCACTTATTGCGGCACCTGCATTCCTGTTGTTGTCTGTTGGATCAATCACAACAGCTGTTGCATCTGGAAATTTCCTGCCTGAATCAGGCGGTATCAGCAGACGGCCCTTCAAAGTGGAGAAATATGTGACGGTTTCATCGAAAGATCCAAAATTCAGGATGAGGAGTTCGCAAATATAGCCTGAAAAACCAGATGTTACAACATCCGATCCATATATGCCCGCTGATCTGAAGAATACCTTGAGTTTCCTTACCTCATTCTTTCCTGTATTGTCCAGATTCATGTTCACATAGTCAGTATGCAGTAGAGTTCTGTCAACGGAACTTATCTTTGTCTCCCCCGGCATAATATCAAAGCATGGAACTATGTCAACCTTGATTCCATCTACGTAACCGTAAACATATGGATGTTCAGCAAATCTCTCCATCGCAGGATCGAGAACGCTTCTCCCTATCCTGAGACCGTAATTCTCAATCTCCTTCTCGTTGTATTTTCTGGAAAACGCTATGAAAATGTCTATGTCGGATCCTTTCAGGTTGGTACCCTTTGCAACGGAACCGACGAGCACTGGCCTTGCATCAATATTCAGTGAACCTATTGCCTCATTAATAGCATCCAGGATATTTCTGGTTACCCGTGCATATATCGCCTGTTCATCCGGATCAGGTAATGAAGCGGCAAGATGCTCATCAATTTTCATGAGAGAAGATCTACTATCGCCTTTGCAGGCTCACCGCCAGCTCTGCTAAGAGCTTCAACGGCCTTTTCCCTGGAAACATGAGCCTGATCCATGACCAGATGGATATCATCCTCACTGAATGCAGCTTCTGCGGAAGGCTGCGCCGAGTTTTTCTTTACCTCTCTTGACTTGCCCACAATCTGAAATGTGACCTCACCCTGCGCTTCTATTCTGGTCACCTGAGGGGCATCTATTACATAGTCTCTGTCAGTACCCTCCATGACCACCCTTTTTACATCGGTCAAATCAGTGGCCTTGATGCCCATCTGAGCCATCATGCGCCGCAACTCCCTGGAATTCATTCTTCCGGGTATCGTGTTTTCCACCCTAAGATTCAGCGCTTTTCAGAGGTTCTGTAAAAAGGTGCGAATTTTATCCTGTTACCAGCCTCATCATAGTAGAACATATCGTCTTTCTCGTCAAGGGTTTTCTTATGAGTTCCGTCACAGAAAGGTTTGTTGCCGGACAAGCCACATCCGCATATATGGATCTCCTCAGAACCAACCTTGACCGCATATGGACCTTTCCTCTCGTGAAGAACCAGCCTAGACATATTTATCCATCTGTTATTTGAAAACTCTATAAATCATTATCTGATCTTCTCAAGAGTAAAGGACCCAAGATCGAAGGAGGTTTCGGACATGAAGAGTTCTACCCAGTCCCTTGATCTTGCACTGCCAAGGCCTGAAACTCTGAGGAAGAACTTTGAACCCTCATTTTTAAATTCTATGGAACCGTCCATCGTGTAGACGACAGCTTCAGTGAGCTTCTGGTCGAATAAGCCGCCTTCCAGAAGGTAAAATGATGTTCCGTTCTCTCCTCTCCTCTTTTGAACGAACTGCTGAATAAACTTGAGAAGTATCTTTTCGTCGAGTTCAGTCATGTAAGAGGTAAGAGAGCTGAACAGCAGCCTGTAATACCCTTTTTTTGCCACCATGTCGGCGGATATCAAGTCAACATTCTTGATCAAAGAACTGACATTGACTATATTGTCTATTACTACAGCAAATTTGGAAGAAGGCTGGCCCTGAATGGTTCTGGAGTAGACGTCTACGAACCGGAGCAGGCCATTTTCTTCAGCAAGATCAACATCACGGTATATTTTGGATATCTCATATTTGATGTCCTTCACATCCTTGTCGGTTGTTATCACGATAACGGGCACACCCTCCCTGAGTGAGGTAGCTACAAAGTTCCACGCAAGGATATACTTCCCTGAAAATGGTGGGCCTATGAGAATGCAATTGCTTCCGGTTCTGATACCGCCAATCAGAAGCTCGTCAACCTTTTCGTTTCCAGTTGAAACAGTGGCCGGTATCTCCCGGGTTGATAGCTCATGCTCCGGCTGGTCAGCGGTAGCCTTCTCAGGTAAAACACTCTCCTGGAGAATTTTGCTTACAGGCTCAGGTTTGCGAGGTCCTGAATTCACCATCTGATCCACAAGTTTCTGAAGCTTCAGTACAGCTGACGCAAGTGCCTCATTTGATTTTCTGATCTCTTCCGATATGGCCCTTATAGCCACAACTATCTCATGGTTCCGATCCTTTTCCATTACCTTCCACTGAGCATGCCATTATTGCATAAGAACTATTACTTGAACAGGTGGCAATCTAGCCAAATCTATAGAGTGGGTGAATAAAGTGTTTTCCAAAGTTTAAATTCTGCCTTCCGGCTGAAAGCCCAAAAGTGATATTGAAGTAGACAATTATGTAGCATGACAGAATCAGATCTGAGGATAATAAGGGAAATTCAAGTTGGTAAAAAGAAATACAGGTATTTTTCACTACCGGAGCTTGAGAATCTAGGTTACAAGGTTTCCAGGATGCCACGGACAATCAGGATCATACTGGAATCCATGATAAGGAATATGGACGCCGGTAGCATAAGTGAAGAGAGCATCAAACTCCTGCTTCAGGGCTCCACGCAGAAAGGTGAGGAAATCTCTTTCAAGGTATCCAGGGTACTGATGCAGGATTTTACTGGCGTTCCGGCAATCGTTGATCTTGCATCCATGAGGGAGAAGTTCAGCCATATGGGCATGGACCCGGTTCAAATCAACCCTGTGGTTCCGGTGGATCTGGTGATTGATCATTCAGTACAGGTTGACTACTTTGGATCAGATTCATCATATTCTGAGAATCTGAAGATGGAATTTAACAGAAACATGGAAAGATACCGGTTTCTGAAATGGGCCAGCAGGAGTTTCAGGAATCTCAGAGTCATACCACCTTCTGTAGGTATAGTGCATCAGGTCAACCTTGAATATCTGTCCGACATCGTTTCGGTCAGAAAGCTCAAAGACGAGGAATATGCACTATTTGATACTCTGGTTGGCACAGATTCACACACGACAATGGTAAACGGAATTGGCGTGCTTGGCTGGGGAGTCGGCGGTATTGAGGCAGAGGCTGCAATGCTTGGAGAACCAATTACTATAGCACTTCCTGAAGTTGTTGGAGTAAATCTGCACGGGAAGCTTAGACCGGGAATCACCGCAACGGATCTCGTACTCACCCTAACATCCATCCTCAGAAAGGCGAATGTAGTTGGGAAAATACTGGAGTTTTACGGTGACGGGCTGTCCGAACTCAGTGCAGCTGACAGGGCGACAGTCTCCAACATGTGTCCGGAGTATGGTGCAACGGCCGCGCTGTTTCCCGTAGATGACAAGACTGTGGAATACATGAGGCTGACAGGCAAATCAGCAGAAAAAATAGAACTGGTGGTCTCATACATGAAGGCTCAGGGCCTCTATGGATCAACTTCAGGAATAGAATACGGATCACTCGTTGATGTCGATCTCTCCTCCATCGAGGCCAGTGTATCAGGTCCTAAACTGCCGCAGCAGCAGATGCCAATTTCCAGGATCGGTGATTCTTTCATGAAATTCATGGAGGATCAGGGTAGATCGGGTAATGGAAAGACTGTGACAGTAAGCCTCAGATCAGTTCCTGTCAGAATAAACGGAGTCGAGGATCATCTGACAGAGGGGGACGTGGTGATAGCCGCAATCACCAGCTGCACAAATACTAGCAACCCAAAGGTTATGGTTGCTGCGGGCCTTCTTGCAAAGAAAGCCCATGAACTCGGGCTCAAGGCAAATCCCAAGGTAAAGGCATCGCTGGCACCAGGTTCCAGGGTGGTGACAGACTATCTGAATCGTTCAGGTCTGATGAAATATCTTGAGAATATGGGCTTTTACCTTGTTGGGTATGGTTGCACCACATGCATAGGAAACTCCGGGCCTCTTCCAGAACCAATTCAGAAGGCAATACAGGAAAACGATCTCAACGTTGCTGCCGTTCTGTCAGGAAACCGTAATTTTGAAGCCAGGATACACAGGGATGTTCATGCGAACTATCTGATGTCGCCCCCACTGGTGGTAGCATTCGCCATAGCGGGCAGGGTGACAGTTGATCTTACGAAGGAACCTCTAGGCGTGGCCAGGGATGGAAAGAAAATATTTCTCAGAGATATATGGCCAACAAACGATGAGATAGAAAAAGTTATCTCAGAAGCAACAAACGAAGACGACTACCGCAGAAGATACTCCAACATAGACCAGAGCTCCGAGGAATGGTCATCCATAAAGATCTCACAGTCAGTGACATACCCTTGGGAGGAAAACAGCACGTATATCAGAAATCCACCGTACTTCGATCATTTCGATCCTGACGGAGGAAAGGAGTTCAAGGACATCCATGGAGCTTTCCCGCTGGTGATACTCGGCGATTCCGTTACCACTGATCACATCTCACCGGCTGGATCAATATCACAGTCAAGTCCTGCAGGACAGTATCTTATTTCGATGGGCGTAAAGCCCTCAGAATTCAACAGTCTTGGATCAAGGCGTGGAAACCACGAGGTAATGGTTAGGGCCACCTTCGGAAATTCAAGAATCAGGAATGCCCTTTCAAACAGGGAAGGGCCATATACAGAATTCATACCAGAGGGTAGGGAGACAGATATCTATGATGCAGCTACAAGATACAGTAAGGATGGAATCCCTCTGATAGTCATAGCAGGGAAGGAATACGGAACTGGGAGTTCCAGAGACTGGGCCGCGAAGGGTCCATACCTGCTTGGTGTTCAGGCAGTCATAGCAAAGAGTTACGAGCGCATACACAGAAGCAACCTGGCTGGAATGGGAATAATCCCATTGCAATTTCCTGAAGGAATGGGGGTTAACGAACTTTCAATGGACCAGAGAAAGCCGGTCGATCTTCAAATGGAAGGACAGCACCCACAGAAGGCCACCATGATCTATACAGACCGTTCCGGAAGTAAAAAGAGCGTGGATCTGAAGGTAAGGCTGGATATTCCTATAGAATATGAATACTTCAGATATGGAGGGATACTGCAGTACGTGCTGGGGAGAATAATGAAGGAGATCAGAGGATAGGGAGATAGCTCTTCAATTCCCACTCAGTAACATGTGATCTGAAAGCATCCCATTCTCTGCTCTTTACCGTTATGAAGTTCTCAAATACATGCTTTCCAAGCACATCTTTCATGAGCTTGCTGTTCCTCAGATGATGGAGAGCCTCCCCAAGAGACTCTGGCATTGATTTTATACCGTTTTTCTCTCTCTCCTCCGGCGACATTGAAAATATGTCGCGCTCAACAGGTTCAGGAGGCTTGAGGTGATGATCTATTCCATCGAGCCCCATTCCCAGCACAGCTGCAAACTGCAGATAAGGATTTCCTGCTGAATCAGGGCATCTTAATTCCATACGCTTCCTGTTCCCCTCTCCAGCAGGGACCCTGACAAGGGCACTTCTGTTTTTGTTGGCCCACGAAATGTAAACAGGCGCCTCATATCCCGGTATGAGCCTTTTATAGGAGTTTACCCACGATGCGAGCACTGCAGCACCGTCGCTTATGTTCTTAAGGATTCCTGCCAGATAGGATAAGGCGGTTTCACTGAATCCGTATTTCGAACCACTTTGGTAGAATATGTTTTCAGATTCATCAGTTGTCATTATGCTCTGGTGAATGTGCATTCCTGATCCGTTCACACCATTTATCGGCTTTGGCATGAAAGTCGCATAAAGACCATGTTTCTGTGCAATGTTCTTTATCAGCGTCTTCAGCATGGTAACTCTGTCAGCCATCAGCAGTGCATTGGCGTATCTGAGATCTATCTCATGCTGCCCGAAAGCAACTTCATGGTGTGCAGCCTCAGGCTGGTAGCCGAGCTGATGAAGGCTATTCAGTATCTCCTGCCGAATCTCTACTGCCGCATCAAGCGGTGTATTGTCGAAGTATCCGCCAAAATCAGAAGGTGTATTTGTCGGCATTCCGTTGGAATCTCTGTTGAACAGGAAGAATTCGAATTCAGGCCCAACGTAAAAGTCCCATCCTTTTTTCCTGACTTTTTCCAGCTGTTTTTGAAGGACATATCTTGGATCACCGGAAAATCTTTCGCCAGAAGGTGTATATACGTCACATACAAAGCGGACAACCTTTCCAAGATTCCCCGCATCAGGCATAAGCGTATAAGTTGAAAGGTCAGGGTGTGCTCTCATATCAGATTCTTCAATCTGGGCATATCCGGCGACGGAACTTCCGTCAAAGACAACACCTTCAGTGAGCGAACTCTCAAAGCGGTTTACGGGCACTGTCAGAAGCTTCACAAGGCCCTGTATGTCGGTAAACTGAAACTGCAGAAATCTGACGTCATCGTCTCTGAGCTTTTTCAGAATATCCTTTACGTCGGTATTCATAGACTAATAAGAACAAGGTAGAATATATTTTTAATCAGGCTATTTTGAACTGCCTTTATTAGGGGGCGATGTGAGGCAGAAAATCAGATCGGTTCACTGATTAAATTCCAGTCTTTGACAACCGGTCTGCCATTCACGACAACATCCTTCACCATGTCTGATCCGAACTTATATGGTATCTCCCTGTAGCTATTTGCCTTAACTACTATGAGATCCGCATGGGAATTTTCAGCGATGGTCCCCCGACCTTCCATCCCAACAGCAATAGCTGCATTAAGTGTGGAGGCAGTCAGTGCCTGATTGATGGAAAATCCGCAGAATCTGACTGCAAGATAGATTGCAAAAATCATGTTCGGTGCGTACGTTGCAGGCGAGCAGTCTGTACCAAGGGCCACCGGTAGGCCTGCCTTCATAAACCTGTCAGCCACAGGCATTTTTGCAGGATCAAGGTAAAACGAGGTTATTGGAAGAACGACACCGACAGAACCATTCTTTGCCAGCGCTGAAAGCTGATCCACTGTACTATTGATAAGATGATCAGCACTTGTAAGACCAAGCCCAGAAAGCATGTCAAGCGATCCAATGTTCTCAATTTCGTCGGCATGTACCTTTAGTTTCATGCCACGGGATTTGGATGCCCTCAGGAATCTGAGACTTTCTTCAGGCGAAAATGCACCAGAGTCACAGAAAACATCTGCAAAACTTGCCCTTTCTGACATCACCGGCAGAAATTCCGAAATTACCTTCTCCGTGAATTCCTCGGAAGTGAAACCATTAGGGACGAAGTGAAGACCGAGAAATGTGGTTGCAACATTAACGATACCTGTTGATCTTACCATTTCAGCAACAGAGGACATCTTCACCTCTGTATTCAGATCAAGGCTGTATCCAGTCTTCATCTCAAGAGTTGTAATCCCGTTCATGACTGAAGATCTCACCCGTTCCATCGTCTGGCGGTAGATTTGATCGGCTCCTGCTTCCGATGTGTATCTCGCAGTTCTAAGTATGCCACCGCCTGAACGTGCAATATCAGTGTAGGATTCTCCATGAAGCCTTCTGTAAAATTCATCCTCCCTGGTACCTGCGAAAATCATGTGAGTGTGCGGATCAATAAGTCCGGGAAGAACTACGCATCCTTCAGCGTCTATGATCAGATCAGCGTCAGTTGATCCATGCCTTACGTCTATCCCCTCAACCCTGGAATTGGATATAAGGATAGAAGAACGTCTTGTAATGTTCACTTCATCGGCGGAATTCAGATCAACAGCCTTTGTCCCTGTAGGCGATACAATCTCCTCGGCGTTCCTGATGAGTATCCTTCCAGCCTTCATTTCAGAATGCATTCAATCTTCCTCAGAGCAGTTCACAGGTGGAATAATAACCAGCGGATTAAATTTATTCAGCCATTCCTTACTGGCACTGACATAAAATTTTAAAGCAGGTTTAATCGTACAGTTTTTACAAAATTTTTGGAGCATTTAAGTTTCAAAGTATACCAGGAAAAGTTCTGCAACGTCATACTCCAGTAAGTATTGCAATTATGAAGGAGAGGAGGATTACGGCCGTAAACGGGGCCCTGTAAATCAGTATCTTTTCACCTTTGTAACTGGATACCTTGTATTTCAGAGGCTCGCGTTTTTCAAGATCTTCTCTATATTTGACAGCATATAACCTGTAACCGCCACTACGGTTTCCATTTCTTATGTTCAGGAGATAGACATATGGGATGAATAACATGCCTAAAACGGAGGAGTTAAGCACCAGCAGAAAAGGTACAGGAATGAATATATAGCTCATAAGAGAAAAGATAGGATAACCGATTCCGTATGAAAACGGAAATGATAGGGAGAGGGCTATGAGCGCTTTCACATCAGCAATCCCGAAATATCTCTCTCCAACTCCGAGCATGAAGAAAATGGCTACCATTATGGAATCGAACAGTGCAAGCTGATCTCCGTAGAAAAGAAGTATGGATGACACAAGGAAAATGATACCGGCAAGTGGGTAATAAACCGTACCTGCTGGAATAAAAGCACACAGAAAGATAATCACCCATGAGGCGATAACAATCCATGAGAGCCCATCTTCATAAGAGAATAAGGCTCCAACAGCAACAACCGGGATGAATATGAAGGAATTCACCTGCCTGGACTGAATATCCAAGAGAGCAGATATGGCCAGAATGGGCAGGGAGACAAGAAAAGGTATTACAAAGTAATAAGGATCGATATTTCCCACCGGCCTACCTTTCAACTGATGCCAGTCTCCGGAGATACTGGTATATGGCGGATTCATCCAGAGAACAGAAACCTTCAGTGCATGCACTCGCAAAGAGGTTTTCTGCATCTTCCACAAGCTTCAGTTCCAGAGCGAAGTTATTCATTAACTCAATACCGTATCTGATATCCTTCAACTGGTGCTCCAGAGAGAACTCAGGAGAAAAGTCTCCTCTAACAATCTTGTCTCTCTTCAGATCCAGGATTTTTGATGAAGCCCCTCCGCTGAGAAGTATCTCAGAAACAGTTTCTGGAGAAAAACCAGCGGAACCACCGAGGCTGACACCAATGGCAGCGGAAATCATGTTTAATCCCATCACGATGTTGTTGATGAGTTTCATCTTTAGCCCGTTTCCATGAGGCCCCATGAGGAAAATTTTACTGCAGAATGTACTGAAAACAGGTTTCAGCCCCTCAAGAATGGACTTGTCACCACCGCATACCATAGTCAGCGATGAGTTTCTGGCCGCCGCAACACTTCCAATCACCGGGCAGTCCATGTAGTGTGCACCTGACTTAACAATCTCCTCATTAATCTCTGTTGAACCCTTATGAGAGATTGTACTCATATCAATTATAACGGTCCCCCCTCTCAAATTCGAAATAAGGCCACTTTTACCAAAAATAACCGATTTTACTGCTTCTGTATCGGTAAGGGACAGGAAAATCAAATTGCAGTTTTTTGAAATTTCCTCTGGGGATTCAGCTGTCTCTGTATCAAGTTTATCAATATATCTGTATTTTTCAGGGCTCCTGTTATAAACAAAATGGACCCTGTATCTGTCATTAATTTTGGGTAGAATCTCTCTACCCATTCTTCCTAGACCTATGAAACCTATTTTATAGTCTTTTATCACCATCTTTATGGGGTTATCTTTATCGCTCTGGTAGGGCATACGCTTTCACAGGCCATGCAGAATATGCACTCGCTCTCCCTGACAGGATCACATTTGTCAGTCCTGTATTTATCATAAAGCTCCTTATCTCCACTGATGTCCTTATCATTTCCTGTCCCCATCTGACCAGGGTTAAGTTCCCACTCATAAAGACTTACAGGGCAGACGTCCATACATGCACCGTCTGCTATACAAGATTCCCAGTCAATGGCAACCTTTGTTCCATGGATTCCGTTTTTGGTTGGATATGGTTTTCCTGTAGCATCTGTTCTCTGGATACCGGCAGCCCTAACATCATGATCGTGGTGCTTTCCAGTTACAGGGTACTTCTCAGCGTCATCCAGAAAATTTTCGTCTATAGGCTTTGGCTTGTAGTCAAGAGATTCTAATTTTACCAATTAATCACCTTAATCTGCATATAATAGATGTTATTTAACTGTTTGTCCGAGATCACAATAACTTTCGTAAATTACAACCAATAATGAAATTAAAAATGGAATGATTAAGCCTCTTTATTGGATCGGCAGTGGCGGATATACTGTTATCGTAGCAGCTCCTTCTCCTTTCTACCTCCCCCTCGGGGTGTGAATACCCGGAAACAATCTAACTGGAATTATGAAAATGGTTCTCAATTATCATAACGCAATTACACAATGAAATGATGAAAACTGTTGTGAATCCTTAGAAACCCACTTAAAAATGTGCCACTCATGGAATTCATAGCCAACTGGATTTACTCAAGCAGCTCATTCCAGCATTAAAAATGGCTTTGAATAATTCTTGAAAATTTTAGCAACTTTGAAAAAAATTGGGAAATTTATAAAATGGTAGTGGTAATATAGTAGCAACATGCCCAGAAATTCGCAGGATACAAAAGTGAGACAGAATCAGGGCGAATTCATTAGCAATCTGATCAGGCAGTTAAAGTACAAGAGAGACGACTTTCACACAATAGGATCATTCGGAGGATTCACATCACTGATCGATCTTGGCAATCTGGCTGTGGCACTTAACACGGACAATGTCGGCACAAAGTCTATAATCGCTGAGGAAATGAAGAAATTCGACACATTGGGCATTGACTGCATTGCCATGAACGTCAACGATACGATAACAGTCGGTGCTGAGCCCATTGCCATGGTGGATTACATAGAACTGAACCGGATAGATCCTGAAATCGCCAGGCAGCTGGGAAGCGGTCTCAATGTGGGCGCGCAGATGGCTAACATCACAATAGTTGGTGGTGAAACCTCTGTGGTTCCTGATCTGGTTTCGCATCTTGATATGGCGGGAACAGTATTCGGTATTGTTCAGAAGAACCAGATAATAACAGGGGAGAAAATCGCTGATGGCGATCTGATATTTTCACTCGGAAGCAGCGGAGTTCATTCAAACGGATTCACAACTATTAGAAGAATAATGAAGGAAAACGAAATCAAAATTCATGACCGTTTTCCGGGTGAGGATAAAACCTGGGGGGAGGTACTTCTGGAACCGACCAGGATTTACGTCAGGGAAATAATGGATATACTCAACATAGTCGAGATAAAGGGGATGGCAAACATAACCGGCGGCGGCCTTAGAAATATATCCAGACTGAAGGAGATGGATTATGTCATAGAAAATCCTCCGGATCCACAGGGTATATTCAAGGAGATCATGAAGCTTGGCAACCTCAATTATGAGGAGATGTACGAGATATTCAATATGGGCATCGGATTTGTTGTCATCATAGATCCTGAAAGCAAGAGAGATATGCTTTCTACACTCAGAAATAAAGTTTCAGTCAGGGAAATCGGGGTTGTTCACACAGGCAGTGCCATAAAAATTCCTAAGTTTGAAGTGGAATATCATGGGTATTTCTGATCTGGGCCAACAGCATTTTGATATGACAGTGAAACACTAGGAATTATGACCATGTGTATTAAAATAAATCAAATTGTAGCTAAATTCTGTGGATTAACTTTTATTACCAAATAGGAATGTGTGTTTATGAAAATAGTTGCTGTTGTAGATGAGGAAAATTACATAGCACCGCTCGAGTACGGTAATTCGATAATGCTGATAGATGACGGTACAAAGCAGATAAAGGAATATGAGAATCCAGGTTTCGGGGCCACCCATGGTGGAAAGGAAAGAGCAATGGCTGCAATCCTTACACTTAAGGCCGACGCTATAATAGTAAAGGAAGGGAGTCTTTGTCCTGGATCATATTTCATGTCCCAGGGAAAGCTTAAATACATACCCGTTGAATACGAAAAGTTCGACGATATAATGAAGAACCTAGACAAGATAAGACAGAGCGCAACGGATCAGCTTGAACCTCTAATGTATCAGGAATAAACAATTTCACCTTCTCTTAGAGGAACCAAACTTCACAGACTCACCAAGCAGGTGAGAAATCCTCACCGCATCGGGGATTAGGTTAAGTGTGCACTGTCGTTCCAGTATGGTTCTTGCCTCAATAGGATCTATCCCCTTCAAATTGCAGAATAATTTTCTTCTGTTCCTCAGTTCAATAGTATCCACTGTGAGCTCAGAAAGAGTCCTCATCTTGTAATTATTGTCAGGAAAATGTTTTCTTACAACTTCCTTCATACTTTCTATTGAAGGCTCCCTTTTCGTTACGCAAATGACTGGAACAGAAGTTTCAGAGTATAGCTTCTCAATATCAACAATGTTCATCCCGCCCAATGTAACGCCATCGAGAAGGAAAGCTGCAAGTTTCTGGGGCCTTATCTTTTTCCACATGGAAATGATAGCATCTGTGCCGTTATCCCCATCCACAACTATTCTCTCGATGAAGAATCCGTCAATTCTTCCCCCAAGGCGCATAAGAGTCCCTATCAAGCGTGCAGTTCTGTCAATATTTTTCCTGAACGGTGAATCATCTATCCCTAGCACAAACGAATCATTTTTTATCGTGAGTGAATACAGGAAATCCTCTCTTAAATATTTGTCAGTAACATGTACCATTTCGAATTAATTTATGTTTTAATCAAATGGGTCAGTGAGATAGTTCAGAAATGGCACTTTTCATAAGATTATGGGAAGAAATTCACGGTATAATATTACTGTAATCGCGATAGTGAAAGCCATAGATCGCAACTTAGGCTCTTAATTGATATTCGAGAAGTTAATGTGTTTGGAACGACAAGTTCTAATCCGGATCATTCTAATCTGTCTATAATAATCGGATACTAATCATCTTCAAAATCTGTAGTTAAAGCTCAATAAAGTGATGAAAACATTCGTCTTGTTTCACTATGATATGGTACTGTAATATACCTCACAAAGCAACAAAAAACTGCAAAGAAAAGCTAACATACTGAACAGGAGCATTAGAATCAGGGAAATATACTAACAGCATTTTACCAAAAGCCAACGTGAAGTTCAAAAGCGGAACGGATTGGCACAAAGAACCAGAGACAGGTTAAATGTACCAACTAGCAGATCATTAAAGCAGCATACTGGTAAAACCACCGATCAATGAGAGCGGGCTGCTTCTATATGTTGGCCCGTTCCTTAGATTGAGATTATAAGGAATACACCAGAGGTGATGTATTTTTATAATGATATGTAAGTCAGTGCAGAACCACCAAGAAAAACTAAAGGCTTATATTTCCATTAATTATCCCGTTGCTACGCTCTCTTGATGCACTTCTCAACAATGTTGAGAGGGAAGGGTAAGAGGATTAATTCCGATGAAGCCAGTATTGGTTTATAGAGCAAAGTGGATTGTGCAGACTGTTAAACTGCCTGGAGGATGGTTTGGTTTGGGCGCCGATGAAGGACGTGCCAAGCAGCGAAATGCCTTGGGGAGGCGCATGGAGCCCGAGATCCAAGGATATCCGAATGGGACTTCCTGTCCGTAAGGACACTCCTTCATGGAGAGGGAACCCGGGGAATTGAAACATCTTAGTACCCGGAGGAAAAGAAATCAAGCGAGATGCCGTTAGTAAAGGCGATCGAAAGCGGCATAAGGCAAACCGAACACCCTGCCGAAAGACAGGGTGAATGTGGAGTTTGGACATCTCCCAATGCTACGGTTTCCGACGGTAATTACCTGGAAAGGTAAGCTATAGAGGGTGATAGCCCCGTGCCGGAAGGTGACCTTGCTACGAGGAGGTGTATCCGGAGTACCGTGCGTCGTTATTCGCGCGGGAATGTGGGTGGCACTTACATCTAACCTTAAATACGTCCCAAATCCGATAGCGAACAAGTACCGTGAGGGAAAACTGAAAAGTAACCCGAAAGGGTGGTGATAAGAACCTGAAACCAGGTAGTGATAAACTTATAGGGCACTAAAGGGATGAGAGTCCTAACAAGACTTGACCGGTGTTCTATTGTCCGTGTTGAAGAACGGGCCAGGGAGTTTTGACGTGTGGCGAGGTTAATCATAAAATGAGAAGCCGAAGCGAAAGCGAGTACCCGCACAGCAATGGAGGGGTAGCGTACCTAAATGCGTCAGTCACATGTGTATGACCCGAATCCGGTCGATCTACGCCTGAGCAGGTTGAAGCCCAGCGAAAGCTGGGTGGAGGACCGAACCAGTTCTGATGTGCAAATCGTTTGGATGACTTGGGTGTAGGGGTTAAAGGCTAATCTAGGCCGGTAATAGCGGGTTCCCCCCGATACTACCCGCAGGTAGACTTCAGTGGAGATGTCGTGCGAGGTAGAGCGACCGAATAGTCGGTGAGCAGCCGAAAGGCTGCGCCAACTTATCGAACTCCGAACTTGTACGAATCGTAGAAGCTGGATGCTAGGGTGCAGGGATAAGCTCTGTACCCGTGAAGGGAACATCCTAGACGAGGGTTAAGGTCCCTAAATCTGACTAAGTGCGAATTAAAGAGGTTTGTAGCCTAAGACAGTGTGGAGGTTGGCTTAGAAGCAGCCATCCTTTAAAGAGTGCGTAACAGCTCACTCACCGAGGCCACATGCCTCGAAGATGGAAGGGGCTAAAGTCAGATACCGAGACCTTCGAGCACCGAAAGGTGATCTGGTAGGGGGTGCGTGCTGCATGGGCGGAAGGTTCTTCGAGAGGAGGGCTGGACCGTGTAGTATCGTGGATCCTGGTAAAAGTAGCAGTCAAGAATTGTGAGAATCAATTCCGCCGAAAGGGCTAAGGGTTCCTTGGCAATGTTCGTCAGCCGAGGGTTAGTCGATCCTAAGGCGTACCCCAACAGGAATACGCCGAAAGGGAAGCTGGTTAATATTCCAGCACCGCTGATGTTCTGTTCTGAGACTCAATTTCAGGGTATATCAGGCACGACTGCCGTCGTGCTGCTGTCTATAACTCCATGGAGAGTTGTAATAACGCAAAGTGGAGGAAAGGAAGGCAGTCTCCCTTAGGGGATCTGGTAAATCCCCGGAATCCGTGAAAAGGTTTCAGAAGTCAAGTCAGCGTCCGTACCAAGAACCGACACAGGTGCCCCTGGATGAGAAGTCCAAGGCGTTTGGGAATAATGGATGTGAGGGAACTCGGCCAAATAGCTCCGTATCTTCGGTAGAAGGAGTGCCTATCCCGTGAGGGGATAGGTCGCAGTGGCAAGGGGACTCCGACTGTTTACCAAAAACACAGATCGCTGCTAGTCCGTAAGGATTTGTATAGCGGTTGAAACCTGCCCAGTGTCGGTACCTGAAAGCCTCGTTCAAGGGGAAGTAGGGCCGATAAACGGCGGGGGTAACTATGACCCTCTTAAGGTAGCGTAATACCTAGCCGCTTAATTGGCGGCTTGCATGAAGGTTCAACGAGGGTCCCACTGTCCCCACATTCAGCCCCGTGAAATTGATGCACTGGTGCACAATCCAGTCTCTCCCACGTGAAAGCGAAGTCCCCGTGGAGCTTTACTGCAACCTGTAGCTGTAATACGATTTTCGATGCGTAGCGTAGGAAGGAGCTGTCGATACCAGGGTTTTGGCCTTGGTGGAGGCAACAATGAAACACTTCCCTTCGAAAGTTGCGTTACTAACCTCGTAAGAGGGACAACTATTGGCGGGCAGTTTGGGTGGGGCGCCACACCCCTGAAAAGTTAACAGGGGTCCCCAATGGTTAGCTCAGAAGGGTCAGAAATCCTTCGTAGAGTGTAAGAGCAAAAGCTAGCTTGACCGTGTTGCGCCCAATAATCAACGCGGATGCGAAAGCAAGGTCTAACGAACCACCCTGTCCCCTTTTGTGGGGGCGGGTGATAAGAGAGAAGTTACCCCAGGGATAACTGAGTTGTCCTCGGCAAGAGTTCACATCGACCCGAGGGTTTGCTACTTCGATGTCGTCTGTTCCTATCCTGGTGCTGAACAAGGTGCCAAGGGTGGGGCTGTTCGCCCATTAAAAGGAATCCTGAGATGGGTTCACTACGTCGCGAGACAGTAGGGTTGCTTCTCCGTGGGAGTGCTCGATGTCTGAGGGGAAGGAGCCTTTAGTACGAGAGGAACGGGGGTTCGTGACTTCTGGTTTACCGGTTGTCTGGCAAGGCACTGCCGGGTAGCCACGTCATACGAGGATAAAAGCTGAAAGCATCTAAGCTTGAAGCCCCCCCTGAAAATAGACATCGTCATTAGGTCTCTCCTAAAAGAGGAGGTTGATAGAACCGGGGTGTAAGTATCAAGCTTTTGCGAGATATTCAGCCCACGGTAACTAAACGACCGAATGCGCAATCCATGCTAAACGAAACCAATACTGGTGGATAATTACCCAGAGAGCCATTTTATTTTTTCAATTAAGGAAAGTGTGGAAGTTGAATGTTCAGTATAACCTGCGGAATTAAGCCCCGTGGGAGATATTATACTGGCTGTGTGAGCGTTAACTTTTATTTGAAAAACCTCACTTTTCAGGAACCAGTTTGAAAGAACACTATTAGGATCAAGATAAATATCCCATAGATGTAGGTTAAAATGCAGTATATTGTGGGAATTGAGGGCAATTTTAGGAAGTTTTAAGATGACGACGGGATTAGCGTAGGGCGATCATATGAAGTTTGAATTCGAGATCTTCAGCACGCTTGAGGACCTTCTGGCAGTTGCAGGAAGCAGCTATTCAATAGGTATAAGACAGATTTCCACACTCTACGTGTATGATGAGTATGTGATGTATTATACCCCTACTATCAGCGGAGAAGGGGGCGAATCACTATGGATTGTAAATATGGCCAGGGGAAAGATACCTATCGGTCTTGTTGAATTCGATCCGGAAACAAAAACAATTGAGAAGATCACCAGGGCTGTCAATCCAGAGAAGATTCATTTTCTTGTTGTGAAGCCAGAAAAATCAACAATACTGGAAAAGGCGATGCAGGCTATCGGCAAGAACCTAAAATAGCCACTGTAGTGACCGAATGCGAGCCGACAGGTAGCATTATTCAGCAGTAATTTATCTATCCTTTAGGCTTTCCAGAAAGTTTTTTCACAATTTTGGTGGAGATTTCCTCATAGATCTTTTTTGTTGTTCTGTCTGTTGTTACTGCTGGTACCCCAGAATCTGAGGAATTCACAATTTCAGGTATTATTGGTATCCTTCCCAGAAAGTCAATATTATTCGACCGTGCAATGCTCTCGCCACCGCCCTTCTTAAATATGTCCACCTCATTTCCGCAGTGAGGGCATACAAAACCGCTCATGTTCTCCACAAGCCCGATAACCTTAACCTTGAGCATCTCGGCAAAGTTTAGAACCTTCTTGGCGTCAAGAAGGGCAACCTCCTGCGGCGTTATCACTATTATTACGCCATCGGTCGCCTCTGGAATGAGTTGTGCAACAGAAATTGCTTCATCACCAGTTCCAGGAGGAAAATCAACAATAACGAAGTCGGTGTTCTCCCAGTAAACATCCTCCAGAAACTGCTTTATGGCCTTATGACGTAATGCACCCCTCCATATCACGGCGGTGTTTTCGTTTGGGAGCATAAAACCCATAGATATCACTGAAACCCCGTATTTTGACTGAACAGGCATTATCAGGTTATCTCTGGCGTATAGCTTCATTTCAGACACGCCAAGCATCTTCGGGTCATCTGGGCCATTTATGTCGGCGTCAATCAATCCTACTCTGTAGCCCATAGATGCAAGAGAGACTGCCAAATTGACAGAGAATGTTGACTTTCCAACCCCTCCTTTTCCGCTCATGACAAGTATGGTGTGTTTTACGCCCTTATATTTTGTTGAATGTTCAGGCGGAACCGTCAATGTAGGAGGAGGTGGCTCATTGACCTTAATAGATCCCTTTGGCACAAATTCGAATGCTTAACGCTTATTTATAAGTGCGCCGCACATCTGCAATAACAGATGGCCAGTTAACAGGCATTAAAGTGCTATTTGCTATTTTATCAGGTTCAGGCAGATTCCATTATTGAGCGGTAATTCACTGATCATCATGGTAAAATAGTTATGTAAGCTAATGGGAAAATAACAGACGAGAATGAATGAGCCATGAACATGGACAACAGAGAGGGGCCGACTGAAAAGTTCCTGAAGAAAGGCTGTGTATTCTGTGAGAAGATTCTCACGCAAAGGGACGGTTATTTTATCTTTGAGGATGAGATGGTACTGGCATTTCTCGACCATGCCCCGGTTGAAATGGGTCACATACTGATAATACCCAAGAGGCACTTTCAGGATATATTTGATATAGATGAGGGCTACTATCTGAAGATACAGGAAACCGCCAGAACCATAGCGCCTCTACTCATGAAGGCAACGGGTGCTGACGGGCTTAACATAAGCCAGAATAATGGTCCATGCGCCAACCAGAGGGTGATGCACTATCACCTTCATTTAATACCGAGGTTCTGCAGGGAACGCATATCATGGGAAAGGAAAAAATTCACGCATGGTGAGATGCTGGAAATATCTTCCAGGATAAGAGAAAGCGTTGCACAGGAATAAAAAGGATCAACACTATATATACTGCTGGCATCTTGAGGTGATAACATGAAAAGCATAGATGAGCTTTATAAGAGAGCTCTTGAGTTGAAGAACAAGGGAATTTCAGATAAGGAAATATCAACCGAATTGCATCTCTCAGTTAACACTGTAACCTGGCTTCTAAGCCAGGAATTTCTTAAGGGTTCCAAGGTTGAGGACGTCAGGGTCGGATGGAGATCAATAGGAGTTTATGGCGGCCGTATTGCAAGCATATCACAGATAATGGCAGATATAATAGATGAGGAAACGTCAAGGGATCCTCAGAAGAATGTGGATTCAATACTCGGCATAACTATAAATGGCATACCGTTTGCAACAATGGTTTCGTACATAATGGAGAAGGAACTGGTGGTGTACAGGCCGCATCAGTCAAGACAGGAGGGATTCTTCAGCAGCAATTTTGCCTCAGTGAAGTCAAAGAAGGTGGTGATCATAGACGATGTTGCCAGCACAGGAGAAACTCTCAGAAGAACAATAGCTGATGTCAGAAACGACGGTGGAAACGTCGTTCTGGTTGTAGTCCTTGCCTCAAAGCTTCACACCGACGAGATATCCGGTGTGCGCATAAGATCAATAATCAGGACAAACGTAATAGGAAACTCCTGAAGGACACATTATGCACTGGGCTGACGCATTCTTCAAAGACAATTCGGACGAGACCATATCAACTGGAATATCCCCCTCCGGCCCTATTCACATAGGGAACATGAGGGAAATACTTACAGGTGACATACTCTTCAAAGCATCCTTAAGGAAAGGCAAGAACTCAAGGTTCATCTATCTGTGCGACGACGCTGACCCACTCAGGAAAGTCTATCCTTTCCTGCCGGAAAGTTATATTCAGCATGTCGGAAAGCCTCTTTATAAGATACCTTCACCGGACGGAAACGGCGTCTACTCAGAATACTTTCTGCGTCCTTTTCTGAAAACTCTGGACATTCTGAACGTGAAAGTGGAGGTGATAAGGTCCTCTTCCCTTTACAGTAGTGGAGTTATGTCAGAAGCCATCAGGATAATATTCGAAAATTACAGAAAGGTATCGGAGATTCTCAGGGAAATATCAGGTAGGGAACTTTCTGCAGAATGGGCCCCTTTCAACCCGGAGTGCGAATCATGCGGAAGAATAACAACCACATCCGTGGAGAAACTCTCCTATCCTGTTCTGACTTACAGGTGCAGGTGTGGGTTCTCTGGTCAGGTGGATGTTACAAAAGGGGGAGGCAAATTACCGTGGAGACTTGAGTGGCCTGCAAAATGGTTTGCCCTGGGTGTAACAACCGAACCGTTCGGTAAGGATCATGGGGCATCAGGAGGCTCCTACGATACAGGGGCAAGAATTGCAACGGAAATATTCAGGATAAACCCGCCGAAGCCACTTATGTTTGAAAGAATTTTATTGAAGGGTGTCGGTGTGATGCATTCATCCACAGGAGTGAACATAGCGGCCAACGAATTCATTGAGAACGCTCCCGCTGAAACGCTAAGGTTCCTAATGTCAAAGAACCAGCCGTCAAGGCACATCAACTTTGATCCAGGCATTGGCCTTCTAAATATAACTGATGAAATAGAGAAGTATAAGAGGGCTTATTTTGGCACTGACAATGTATCAGAGGAGAACCTTGAAAGCGTACTGTTATACAGTTCACTCAGTGACACCATAGAGAAGCCTCTTGGCATAAGTTTCAGGCACCTCGTCACTCTTGTTCAGATATACTCAGATAATTCATCGATATTGAAAATAGCAGGCAAGTCAGTTGAGGACACTGAAAGGCTTATCAAGTTGATTGAAGTGGCCAGAAAATGGGTTGCTAAATATGCCCCTGAAGAGCTGCTTTTTAAGCTCACTCCGGTCGGAACCTCAGTAAAACTGAATGAAATGGAGAAAAATTTTCTCCAGATGTTGAAAGAGGGGCTTGCAGAGACAGAATGGATCCCGGAAGGGATACACAACTGCATACATGAATCTATAAAGAAATCCGGCATAGACCAGGAGAATGGCTTTTCTGTCATTTACAGGATTCTGATAAACAAGCAGAAAGGGCCCCGGCTTGGATATTTTCTTTTTGGCCTGGGAAGAGAGTTCGTGGAGGGAAGGATTAATGACTGTCTCTGATCAGGATCCTGCAAGATATTCAGGAAAACGAGTCTATCTTGAGGCATACGGATGCACTCTTTCAAAGTCAGAGGCAGGTCTTTATGTGAACCGTATGATTAATTCAGGTGCAGTTCTCACCCAGGATCCGAAAGCTGCTGATGTCAGGGTGATAAACACATGCGTTGTGATATCACAGACCGAATCTAGGATGCTAAGGAGGATTCAGGAGCTTGCCGCACTTGGTGAAACGGAGATCACTGGATGCCTGCCGTCAGTTTCTGCAGACAGCTTGGAAATGAATGAGATAAGGCCAGTGAGCAGAGAGACATTCAGGGATTTCTACCGCGGAATGCTGGACGACGTTGAGATCAGGGAACCCTCAATATTCGACGGGATCCCAATAAACCAGGGATGCACGGGAAACTGCAATTTCTGCATATCCAGAGTTGCCAGAGGGAAGCTGCTTTCAAGAAGGCCGCAGAAAATTGTTGATCAGGTACGAATGCAGGTTGCAAGAGGGATAAGAGAGGTGCGTATAACCTCTCTTGACAGTGCCGCCTATGGCAAAGATATAGGAATCAGGCTTCCACAGCTAGTGGAAATGATCACCAGTCTTGACGGTTCCTTTATGCTCAGAATTGGAATGATGGAGCCAAAAAACACATCGGAAATACTACGTGATCTGCTCAACAGTTATGCCAGTAACAAGGTGTACAAGTTTCTTCATCTGCCTGTTCAGTCAGGCAGTGATTCAGTGCTTATGGCCATGAACAGGGAATATACATCTTCTGACTTTATTGAAATAGTTGACACATACAGAAGGAAATTTCCTGGAGCCACCCTTTCCACTGACATAATTACAGGGTATCCAGGGGAGGGTGACCGTGAGTTCTCTGAAACAGTCGAGATCTTGGAAAAGACAAGACCAAATATAATCAATGTCACCAGGTTTTCTCCAAGGCCGTTCACCAGGGATTTCAGCGCAGTACCATCCCCGTCAAATGTAACAAAGGACAGAAATAAGGTGATACAGGAAATTCACAGGCGCATCTCATCCGAGGAGTTCGAAAAAGCTGTAGGGACAGAAGAAGAGATCATGGTGACCGAAAGGGGAAAGAGAGATACATACGTGGGAAGGGATATTTACTACAGGCCGGTTGTTATTGGCGGGAGTCATAAACTGTATGACCGAGTTCACTGTACGATAACCGGTACCGGTGAAACCTACCTTATCGGCTCTCCCGCTACATAATCTCATATCATGTCAACAGATACGATCTCATCAAGAACATATCTGCTGCTTTTCTTGAAACCAAAAAGTGACTGAAATTCATTTGGTGTTAGGATTGGAAACGGAAACCGGTCGTAGTCATCAATGGAAACTCTGGGGCATCCTGTGAAAATCACGGCATCCGCCATGCAGTTCATTATATCGCTGGCATTGAACTGATCTGTGTGGAGGATAACATACTCCTTTCCCAGGCTTTGAAGCTGACTTGCAATCAAATCTGCCAGCCTGATTCTGTACTGGCCTATCTTTGTATCCACAACCACAGCGAACTTTCTGGAGTTAAGGGCAGATGATATCCTGGCATATCTGCGCCTCAGGAAAAGGTCTGTTTCAGCCTTCATGCTGGTGACCGTTCCAAGGCTTACGTCGAGCAAAAAGGCCTCCCTCTCTCCGGAAAGTTGAGCGCCTATGGCATGAAACTTTCCGGTGCTCACGACAAGGTAACAGTCCACTTCAGACGCAACTGAATGTGCAGCGCTGAAGTTGCAGCCTAGGACCTGCCCGGGATATGCCATTCTTCCATCCTGTTTTCCTATGACGGCAGAAAGCCCCATTCCTTCAAGTTTTTTCTTTATCACAGGCAGCATATCCAGGTACTGTATGGATGCGAGAAGACCAACCTTTGAATAACCTGCGTTACGGATCACGGCAAGGGCCGATTCCTGAATCTCCGGGAATTCAGTCAGCCTGTATTCCTGAAATATAACCGGAATCGGGTAATTTATGTTGGGGATTGGCGAGTGACCGAACTGCACTATCGCATCCACACCGCTGTATAATGCAGGGTTTCCAATGTCACAGGCACCGTAAAACGGATCTGAGCTTACCAGTATTGAAAACTGTCTGGAAAGGAAACTGACGATATCGAACACTCTTGGCTTCAGCCCGTCAGGAAGCATTAGCATTATCTTCCTGGCGCCAATTTTCTTCAGTTTATCGGAGAGTGAAAGCAGATCCGAATTGTTCACATTTCGGTATGGTGAACTGATATATTGGGTTGCCTGAAAAACTGGAACTCCCGCGCTGTCATAACCTTTCATAATCGAATAGTGTTTTGAAGCTTTCACTCATTTCACGCCTGAACATCCACCTCAGATACTTCCTCTCAAAGGATGCTATGGATTTTGGCCCTACAGCTCTGGTGGAATCCCCTATGATCACGCCGGAGGATATCATATCTCTAATGAGGATGTAAAAATCTGATCGTACAGCCTGAGGATCCCCCTGTATAAAATAGGCAAGTGAAAATCCAACAGCATCTTCAACTATTTCTGGTATACTTCTGTCCTTTCCAGGAAGCATATATCTGACAAGAAAATGTGCCTTTATGAGTGGGTGAAGGTCCCTGAAAAAAGGCGCAGGGAAATTTGGAAAAAGAAATGAAATGTTACCGAATATGTTGCTAAGAACGTCCCTGTTTCTGCTATTATCAAATGAAATAGTGCCGTTGTAGGGAGAAACCACCACATCCGCACTGTTCAGATCCCTTTCAGAATCACCCGCCAAGGTAACCGGTATGTCACCACGATCCGGATAAAGTTTGAAATGGTCTTTAAAGCCTCTGAACCCCATCAGGACACTGTGAACACCATCCGCAAGAGGTATTGTGAAAAGATATTCCCCGTCGGTGAGGTCGAGTGAAAAACCCTTGATGTTGAGCGGCTTGAGTGCACTATAGACAGATGAGACCACCATATGTCTCCTGATGGCACGCCAGGCCTCAGCCCTGTATTTCTGAAAGCTCAGTAAATTGTTCATTCGATAAACATCTCCTTCTCAGACATTTCAAGTATCCTTGTGGCTATTTCCACGGAGAATGATGTGTCTGGAACCATTCTGAGATGTATGCCGCTGACAAGTGGCACGAATCCGTTCATCCCTCCTCCGGATACAATATACTGAATGAGCTCACCATATTCGACAATCTTCTGAATTGAAAATTCTTTTGAAAGAGCACGTATAAAATCTGCCTGATTTCCCTGAACCCTGTGAAGAGTGAAGTTTTCAGAATGTGAAAGTCTGCTGGTTCTTAACCTGAGGGCAGAGAGTTTCTCCATAAGTTTTTCACCACCCTCATATGCCAGATCGATTATGCGGACAATGTCCCTTGCTATGGTGGACGGATCCCCCCTCACTCTCAATGAGAAATCCCTTTTGAGTGTGACAAAGTTCTCCCCGTTGAGAAACTCCAGAGAGGTTGGTATGAACCCTTTCTTCCTGAAGGCGGTGAAAGTTTCCATAACGACATGACTCTCTTTGTCAGTGAGTACCATTCTACCAGGTCCTCTGAGTATAAATGATCTCAGACTCATGCCATATGCAGCCACCTTCTCTGGCAGGTCAAGAAAGACGGACAGGGGAACAAGGTAGAAAAGAAGCCTGTCATAATATTTCCTCTTGAACTCCTCATACTGCCTGTCATTAAGCTGCCCTATGGCTATTCTGAACCCTCTTCGGTATGGTATAAAATTTATTCTCTCAAAAATGCCAGGTACGAGTTTCTGGACCATGTGATCTGAAGGCGTGGAAACAAGCACAGCCCTGACGGGCAAATTTTTCTTGTATCCTGCAACAATTTGAGATATTATTTCTCTGAGTTCCTCTTTTTCCAACGAACAAATATGATTTACGCATTAAAAACGGTTTTCAAAACGACGGCCTCTTATGCACAGCTTTGACTCCAGGAAACTTATAAAAAGGTTAAATATCGTGACTTTTATTCAATAGTATATGGCCTCCAAAATCACCATTGTGCTGGTGATATTGGCCGTGCTTGTTACATGGCTACTTATATCATCCATAAACCAGGTAAGTACTCCATCCTCTCCTTCAGGGGGTGGAGGTTCTACCACAGGAGGATCAAACGGAGGCAATAGTGGAGGCTCTCATGGAGGTCTCGGAGGTTTTAGCCTTCCAGGCTTCAATTTTCCATTCAGCTTCAAGTTTCCTGATCTGTCAAACCTGTTTAAATTCAACTTTCCAAAGTTCAGTACAAGTCTTAAGGTTGGAGCGATAAATCTATCCTGGCTGAAATTCAGGTTTCCAGATATCCTTAATCTAGGTCATCTTTCTAACGGTGGGATAAAGATCAAGGGTTTTTCCTTCCCATCAGGAATATCCAACGCTGCAGGAAAGGTGACAGATCTTGTGCATATTCCTGCATTTGTTTTTTACATCCTAATTGCAGTCCTATCTGTGATAATACTCTTTGGTGCTTACTCCGCAGTAAGGAACCGTCCAGAGCATTCCGGGGATCAGGAGGGCAGTGCAGCGAGTGAGTTGCAGTTGACCGGTGGCAGCGACACCGGATCAGATAGCGATTCGTACAGTTACAGAATAGCTCCTTACCCTGGTTGGAATTATGCAGATCATTTTATTCAACCGCTGAATGGACACTACTATCCTCTGCTTGGTGGCGCTGGGGAGCCATTTGCTGTATCTGTGCCGGAGGGAGCAGCAGTACAGGGGGTTACGATTTCATCCGTGGATCGGCAGGGAAATATCGCATTTACGCTGATGCCAGGTTGCAATACTGTTTCAGCCAGGTACAGAGGAACTGAGGATTCTCTTGGCATAAGGGGGGTACGCTATGGAGAGGAGGTTGTGAAACTGGCAAGAGCTAACATGATAAATGGAAAGCCTTCGAACCTGACCCTGAGGGAGATAGCTGCAGACCCTGTTTTCACCAGGGATGTTCTATCAGCGGATGGATTAAATAGAATAATTGCTGAATTTGAAAAGGTGAAGTATGGAAAGATCCAGCCGTCTGCCGATGCCTTCAGACAGTATGTGATGGATATAGGGAAAGCTATAAGGGCCCCTGTTGTTATAATTTGCAGCGAGGAAGAACCAGTTGGCTGAGACTGCAGTAAAGATAGTGAGCTCCCTTTTGAAATATCTCATACTTATATTCATCATAATCGCGGTAGGCACAGTTTTTCTGAAAATCTATCTGTTCATTGGCGAATTCCTGATCCTGTTTGCACTTGCCATGTTTATAGGGATGTTTGGAAGCGTGGCACAGAATGCAGGACACCGGATGATTGCAGTACTTTTCAAAAGAATATTTTCCTGGTTTCCAGTCACGTTTTTCATAGGGACAGTTGTTTATTCAGTTTTGCTGCCAAGAGTAGGGTCATTTTCCTCGGCTGGCGTTGAGTTTTTCGCATTCCTGTTTCTCACATGGATCTCTGTAATGTACGGGGCATCGTCTGTTAGGGAGATAAGGGGAAGAGTGAGCCTTTCGAAATTTATGGTAAAGTTCTCTCGCACTTTCCTCTTCATGAGCATCTATTTTCTTCTGTATCTGGCCTATCCATATCAGTATGCAGGAGACCCTTTTCTCTTTGCCGCCATGGGCAACATTCCATTCAGTATGGGCCCTCTTCTGCTCAACTCCAGAATAAAGAGTGTCAGGGAGCTTGGGATATATGTGATACAGTCATACGGAAGCTATCTTACTGGATTCTTTCTTCTTGGACTGGCTGCAACTATACTCCAGATTCCAAAGGCACCGCAGCTTAACCAGTTTATCCTGTTCTTTCTAATCATCGGTATTGTTGCGATGATATTCTTTGCATTCTGGAGATGGTACAGTATAGGTTCAGGGAGACTTGAAAATCTGTACAATTCAGCATACGAGGCACATCGGCATACCTCGAGGCTAATTTCTGAGGACAACATTGATATCCTTGCAAACAGCGTAAGGGAATTTGTTGTATCAGGAAGAAAGGGAAGCCTTTTGGTTGTGCTGGCTCACATGCTTGGCGCAGGAGACGCAGGCATAGATGAGACACTGGACATTCTTAAGAGGCTGAACGATTACGGGGGTCAGGACACCACCATACTGAACATGGCATTCACAAGAAAGGCCATAGAGAGTGAAATAACTGCCAGAATGGACATAGTTAATAGTATCGCGATAGTTATAAGAAAGAGACTGGAGGAATGATATTGTGGAAAACATCAACGAGCCTGAAACGCTAAGAAAGGAAGCATCGGCTGCACTGGACGAGATTGCAAGATATTATGTTGGTAATAGGGACAATATATCAAAAATTCTGGCATCAATAATCTCTTCAGGCCATGTACTCCTGATGGATTATCCAGGAATAGGAAAGACATTCATTGTCAAGCTTTTTTCCAGGGTGCTGGGAATAGACAGCAGAAGAATCCAGTTCACACCAGATCTGCTTCCATCTGATATAATAGGAACAAAGGTGTGGCGCCCCGATTCGAGCAATTTTCAGGTAGTGAAAGGCCCAGTGTTTTCCAACCTCATACTTGCTGACGAGATCAACAGGGCCCCGCCTAAAACACAGGCAGCACTTCTTGAGGCGATGGAGGAGAAGCAGGTTACCATAGAAGGGGAAACCGTCAGGCTTTCATCTCCGTTCATTGTCCTGGCAACTGAGAATCCTGTGGAACTGGAAGGAACATATCCTCTTCCGGAGGCCCAGTTGGACAGATTCATGATAGAGATTACCCTTGGTTACCCTGACGATGATTCTGAAGTACTGAACCGCAGAATATCATGGAAGACTGACGATCCAAGTTCTGGAGCAGAAACCTTGCTTAATGCTGAAAGGCTCATTGAGATACAGAAATTCATTGAAGCATCTGTAAGTGTGAGCCCGGAAATAGTGAAGTATATTTCAGAGTTTTCTCAATGCAGAAAGGACCCCCGTGTCCTGGCAGGCCCAAGCCCCAGAGGATTGATTTCACTGATGAGAATATCCAGGGCAATTGCCTTTCTGGAAAACAGAACTTATGTGATACCTGATGACGTGAAGAAGATCGCACAGGAAGTTCTTGGTCACAGGATAGTTCTTAGGCCTGAACTGAGTCTCGAGGATATATCTGGAAAGGACATAATCAGGGAATATCTTGCAAAGATACAGGTACCAAAGTAGGTAGCTATGGTGAAACAGTGGAGCATGGGGCTCCTCTCCATGATAATTGTTGGCGGCCTGCTGAGTGTTGTAGCAATAATTTCGACCAATCACTATCTTGCAGCCTCAATAATTTATGTCTTTCTGATTATCATCATTCTATACTCTCTTGATCGTGATGGAGAAATAGAGGGGGAATGCAGGTTTCCAGGCAGAGTAAAGGCAGAGGAAACCGTTGAATTTTCAGTTTTCGTGAATTCAGGAAAAGGATTTGGTCTGTTCATGATAGAGTTCCCGCTGCATGAGGCCTTCCTCCTGAGAGAAGGGACGAATATTCACATATTCTTCAAAGGTTTTTCCCCATACGCCGGCAGCTTTGAATTCAAGGGAGCAGGAATGAGGCGTGGAACATTTCTGATAAGGCAGGTAAACTACACCTATTATCCTGCAATGGGGATAATCAACAGTACGTCCGGTTCCATAACTGTGGAAAAGGAAATAGAGGTTCTTCCTAAGATCTCTGCAATAAAACTCAGAAGAAACAGGATGTACAGCAACAGGTATACTCCAAGAAATACCATATCAAGAATCGGGCCGGTATCTTCCGACTTTGAATCGGTACGGGAATATCAGCCAGGAGACCCCTATAGACACATCAACTGGAAAGCCACCGCAAGAAGCCCATCAGGAAAGATGATGGTAAACCGGTACGAGATGGAGGGTGAAAAAACCGTAATATACATACTCGATCGGAGTTTTACAATGACGAGGGGTACAACGGAAGAGAATCCCCTGGAATATTCAATAGCAGCAATATTTTCTCACTCAAGGCTGCTAATGCAGGAAGGCGTTAACACGGGGTTCTGGACTGCACAATCTGGAAAAGGGTTCACATCTCCAAGTGTTGTCCCGTCCTCAGGGGCGGAAAACGAACAGAGATTCAAGCGCGCTTTGCTGCTTGTGGAACCAACAGAATCAAGATTCGTGGTCTACAGCTTTGATCCGCGTCTGCTGGCGATGATAAAAGAGACAGGAGCATCCATCATATTTTTCACATCCATATGGAAAGAAAACAGCGAAGAACTTTCCAAAGCGCTGATGAAACTGATAAGGTATAACAGAAACATAGTCCTGGTGAATGTCATATCCACCGGGATAATTTCCAAGCATCTATTGGGGGGAATGGAAATTTTTGTCGGCAGACGAACAGCATTGAGGATGTCTGCCAGATATCTGAGGAACCTTCCCAGTGTCAGAAGAATAGACTGGGAGCCCGCAGGGGAGGGGCAGGGCTCTGTAATATCGGCGATCTCAAGGGTGATAGGTGCATGAAACCCATATCAGTTTCGTCCATATCGTTTCTGCTGATGGTTCTGCCTGGATTACTCCTTGTAACGACGGGCTATGGCCTTTCGGAGGTTGCAGGCCTTCTTGAGATACTGGCATCTGCAATAGTGGCATTTTTTCCTTCCAATACTGGAAAAGGGATTGGCAAGTATATTCCTCTTCTTATAATGGTTCTTTCATTTGTTGCATCCGAAGGATACGTGCAGGGCATATTCGCCATTACGCCTGTCATAGCGCCATCAGCAATCAATCTGATCAGCATCTCCATGCTCCCAATGACCGCCGGAACATTCCTCTCAATGGTCTCAGGAACTGGTACTGCGATCACCGTGGAATTCTCGAGGAACGGATTCGATCAGGAGGAGCTCGAGGTCGCCGTATCAAAGTTCTCTTCAGCTATGGTTCTTATAGGTTTAGGAGCTCTGCTCATATCATTTCTGATATTTGTGGTTATTGCGGTTGCACCCGAGTTAAACATAGGGTTTTTTCCGGCTGTAATTCTTTTTGGGGTGGTATACATACTTATATTCCGGATCATTTTTCTGGAGCGAAAGGAAAAGGGAAGTGGGAACATAAATGGGCAGTGAACGCGAAAATATCTGCACAGAGCAGGACATCTAAGGATTGATATGCAAAAACACGCGCTTTACTTGGCCACACGTTTTATGGTTATCGGAATGAGGCCGTTTTCAAATTCAAGTAGAGCAATGTCAACTGGGTCTATCATGCTAGAGGGCACGTCGATAACCACCGGCGCACCCATTGAGATTTGCAGAGCCCTTGCACCTATTATCCTTGCCTTTTCAAATTTTGTCAGGGCCATAATTCTCAACAAAGCGAAAGGATAATAAATCTCAGTATTAATAAATTACTAATTTCAAGGCACTACCTGCTCTCAACAAAAAAATTCTGCAATCTAATTAGTATCATTTAAATATGTTAGTGCTATACTAATTCATGGCAGATACAGCTTCACTTACAAAGCAGGACAGAAACTGTCTGATGATCATAGGGCATGTCAGAAGTGATGGCTTCCCCCATCGTCTCTCAGAAGTGGCCCATCTCATGGGAATAAAGCCACCGACCCTTCTGCAGAACCTGAAAAGGCTGGAGAGCGAGGGTTTCGTGAAGAGGGAAAAGGGAATGATAAATCTTACTGAAATGGGCCGGAAGGAATATGCGGCCCTGGTGAAGAACCACAGAGTGATTGAACTGATGCTTGTAAACAACGGTGTTCCGGTGGATGATGCATGCAGAACTGCAGAAAATGTGGATTACGTTATGGACAGGCAGATAACGGACACTATATTCGAGCATCTTGGCAGACCATTGAAATGCCCTCATGGTAGAATGATAAGCGAAGGGTAATATGACAATAGATCTCTGGAATCCCTCTTATTCCGGTCTGTACCTTGCATTCCTCATATCGTATCTTCTTGGAATAGTGCATGGCATAACCCCTGACGAGCATACATGGCCAATTACTTTTTCTTACGCTGTGGGAACGTACAGCACCAGGAAGGGAATGAAGGTTGGAATGATATTTTCCGCCGGTTTTACAATCCAGAGGGCAATTCTTTCCGAGATTTCCTTTTTTGCACTTGCAGGAATTTTCATGACAGCTGTGGCAATAGGAATAACCTACGTTATAGTTGGAATTGCAATGGCTGCCGCAGGAATTTATCTATCATCCAGAAACAGGTATATACATTTTCACGTTATAGAAAGAGCACTTTACAGAATTACCGGAATCCACAGGCAGCATCCAGAGAAAGAAGATGCAGAGATGAGACATACTTCAGATCCTATGTTAGGATCTGACTACAAGCCTATCCCAATAAAACTTGCATTCCTGCACGGTTTTATAGCAGGATTCGGTTTTGGAGCTTTTGCTCTCATAATATACACAGTGATGGCGCCATCGATGCCATCGCTATACCTGGGTTTCATGCCAGGGCTGCTTTTTGGTCTGGGGACCATGACCATGCAGATAATACTTGGCGCGGGTTTCGCCACCTGGATGAAGAAGAACAGAAAGATAAATCAGGACGGGATTAAGTATGTTGCGGGAGGAATCTCAAGATACGTGCTTAAATATGGCGGTTTTACGTTTGTTATTGTGGGAATACTGGTACTCGGCTTTCCAGGTCTACTCGATATTTCATTCGTCACCCCTTTGATGGTTCATAACCTGCATTCACTCGGCATAGGGTTTTTTCTAGTGCTGGTAAGCGTGATGGTTTTCGGATTCCTTGGATACCGGAATAGTATGAAAAAGGCACTTCTGAACAATAAGTACACATATATGCAGGCTGAACAGGTGCCATTAGCTGAAAAGGGCAGGATTTGATAATGAGAACCTGCCGAAACTTTATCTGATATTCTATATATGAAAATTACTATATCATGAGGATAGTAAAATGAATAAAACGACGATATACATTTCTGTACTGGTAGTCGCTTCTCTCATTCTGGCACCACTTCCGGCAATGAGTTCAACAGTACATGATATACAGGCAAGTCCAGCTTCGTCACTTCAATACAGATTGGTGCCTTTTACAGGGTATGATCCATCGTGGAACGGGCATAGCATTACAGAAGGCGGTACTGGTAATCTTTCCAGGTCATTCAATCCTGTTATGAATGTCTTCATATCGCTGCACCCCTCAAACAGCTCTCTCATGCAGGCAATGCTTATAGAAATAGGATCACCGGAATCACCGCTTTACCATCACTATCTCTCTTACGATCAGTTTGTACGTTTCTTTTCACCGCCTGTTTCAGTCTATGATAAGCTTGTTAATCATTACAGCAGATTTCCTGGAATGCAGGTGAAGACCTATGGAGACAGGTTGGGCATCTACCTGATCGCACCAATGCAAACGATGGCAATGGCATTTAACGTCAGCTTTGTCTCCCGCAGTGCTGGAGGTTTTTCATTTTATGCTCCATCAAACACGCCTGAAATCCCTTCCTTATCTGTGGGATACGTATCTCAGATTTACGGTCTGTCAAATTTCTCGCAGCATCTCTTAGGCATGTCTCTGGGCACAGGGCTGCGGAACACTTTATATCCGCAGTCAGGCAGTTATCAGGGTTATCCGGAACCGGTGACTTACAGTGGCATACAATTCATCTATGGTTCAGATCTTCAGGTGGCTTACGGGGAGAGATCACTCTTCCGGGAATACGGATACCCGGTTGGCCAGGTAGAAGCAACAATTCTCTGGAGTGGAAAATATATAGGTAACCAGACCTCGACGCCATATGGGAATATTAGCAACAACACACTGGTTGGCCCATATGTTCCAAACGACATATATTCCTACTGGAATGAAACTTTACCGTCAAATGAGCCTCACAGTAATGTTATTCCGGTACCGTTAAATGGTGCACCCTATCCTGGACCGCTCTCCTCATATGATTCTACCGGAGCTACCATGGAGAACACACTGGATGTTGACATGATAGGAAGCCTTGCTCCCGGGTCCACAATATACAATGTTTATGGCAGCACTCCTTCAATTTCAAACCTCGATGCCGCTTTTGCATTCATACTGAATCCAAACTCCTCAGTACCTGGGCTCAGAAACGTTTCCGTGATATCTAATTCGTGGGGTTCGAAAGACTTCAATGACAGCGCATGGTATTCTTATCTGGAGGAGGCGCAGCTCAGAGGAATAACAGTCCTTGCCGCCAGCGGAGATTCAGGGGATAACAGCAATAGCAGCAAGTACTTTGGATCCAATCTTTGGTTTCCTTCTGCCATGGCATACGACAGCTTTGGCGATATTGCCGTGGGCGGAACCAATCTGACTCTGAACTCAAATCTTGTGATCGTAAATCAGACAAACTGGTACATACCGACATCCAGCGGAATAAAAGGAGCTCCGCTTGGTACAACTTCGGGTATAAGCCACACATTTTCTGAGCCTTCATGGCAGACAAATTCGATGGCTAATCAGCTTATTTCCGGGAATGGGAGGGGAGTCCCTGACATCTCCGCAATTGCAAATAACACCCTTGTGACTTATACTACAGACGGATACACATATTATGCCACAAACGCGAGCAGCGGGGGAAAGTTTTACTATGTATACGGAACCAGTATAGCCTCCCCTGTGGAGGCAGGGATTATCGCTACGATCGATCATGTGATGAAGGTTAACGGTCAGCCAATGCTCGGTTTCATAGATCCGGTTCTCTACCAGCTAGGGGATTACCAGTATGGAAACCTTACGAACACCTCCACCACCGGCTACATTGTAACATCACATTATCACTTCGGGATCCCATATCCTCCTTTCTATCCGGTTATTTACGGTAGAAATCACGTTTACACTGCAAGATACGGTTATTCGCTTTTAGATGGCTGGGGTTCCATCAATGCCTACAATCTGACTGTTTATCTGCTGAATTCATATCCCAATGAAAGTATCTCTCCAGTTTCTGGCGTCAGGGACAATGTGTCTATGCAGGGTCTCAGGGTGACCTCCTATCTGAATGGAAACATATATACATACTATAACGCATCCATACAGCAGAACATTGTCGTTGCAGATTCACTGGGGTCCCCGATCTACTGGGTACAGAATGTTGTTTATGTGAATGGAAGCAACTCAACTGGATTCGCTGTTAACTATACGGGCTGGGTGGTATATCCGTTCTTTGGTCTGTACCGTCAGGATCTTGTCTATAAGTACAGCTTTCCAGCAGGAAAGGTGATAAGGATGCCACACGATTTTGTAATGACATCCGTTCTGGAAAGAGGTAACAGTGTAATGCAGTCATATGTGGATTTCTCCGTGAATGGGCATTCCCTGAATATATCAGTTCCTGGAGGAAGTTACATCATTGGCGCATCAAATTACTCCTACGTTTTTCATAACGGTACAGTTGAAAACGGACCATCCGCGGTGAATGGATATACTGGTGGCCTCTCACCGCAGTTCACGATTGCTGGGGGCCCAGGCGGGAGCACCGGAGACTTTTCGGCACCGACTCGCGGAACAGTATCGGTCAGCTTGCTTCCCTATGGAACATCGGTATGGGAGAAAGCTGTCTCGGTGGCAATGGGGCCATATCCGGATCAGACAGCTGAAAGATCCTCAAATCTTTCATATGTCATGGAAGCAAATGGCAGCTACGAGTTTTATGCAGGGAGCAACAGCACCTACGAGGGGATATTCAGCTACGAGAAGTTAGCTTCATTCAACGTGAGCTTCATTGAATCTGGATTGCCGGCAAACACTTCATGGACGGTCAGCATAGGAAATTATAATTTCACAACAAGCTCAAGAGTGCTGAACATATCGCTTCCGAATGGGACCTACTCATACAGCATTGATTCCAAAGGATACAGCGCTGTGAATAGTACGGGCAGTTTCACCGTTAAAGGGAAAAATCTGACAGTCAACGTCACCTTCCGGAAAATCACAGGAACAGGCAGCAGCATATATGAGAAGGTCATCATCCTTGGAGTCCTTCTGCTTATCATAGCAGCTATAATAGGGGCAATTTATAGGAACAGGAAATCTAGCGGGAAATCTCCATGAAGATATTATATGCCTTATCTCCAGGCCTGTGTATCATTATCGCAAATTCGCCCGTTCTGTCTTTTGCAAGATCTCCATATGTCTTTACGGCCTTCATTATGGCAAAGTAAATACCCTCAGAATTCCTTACAAACACAGTGTCCCCAATGGCTATATCTCTATCGAGATCAACGATCCCCTTTCCGAAGAGGTTTGCACCATTGGTGAGATGCGGGATGGCTCCATCATCAACCACGATCCATTTACCGGAGGGATGAAAGAGATTGAGTGCCTGCAATGATGGATAGAAACCTACAGTTTCAAAGGCAAGAGGCTTGCCCTTGTAAAGATAGAACTTTCCTTCCTTTCTCTGTTCGATCTCAACACCATCCTCCAGATTTGCACTTATTCCAAAATCTTTCAATCTGAGAATAAGAGCAGCAGTATCCTTCTTAGAAAGAAAATGTCTTGCCATGATCACACCAGGTTACCATTTCCATTATCCATGTTAACAGACACCTTCCGACGTCATTGTATATATCCAGCAGTGTTATACATTTGATTGACTATATGTATTTCCTCAGCTCCTCGAAGTGAAAGCGGAAATCTTCGCCTTCTGCATTAAGGAGCAATCTTACTGTGGGTCTTATCTTCTCCCCAAGGTCGATGGAAACTCTGTCGAACATCCATTCTCTTCCCTTCAATCCTCCGACCTCCTGCAGGAAAGCATAGACAACCGCTGCGGCAGTTGCGGACTGCCCTACGGAATCTATTGCAATCTTTACAGCATATTCCTGTCCCTCTGTTTTGTAGTCAGAGATGAGCTCTGCCAGGATTGCGGATGGCTTTGACCATGAATCAACTACAATTTTGGATTTTGTTGATTCTGACTGAAGCCTGTGCATCACACCATCTATCTGTGCCATTGGGCTGCCTTTTCTGTTCCAGTCAGTGATTCCAGGAAACAGCGCCCTCATGATCTCTTCAGAAAATTCAGGCCATAGGATTTCCATCAGCTTCGGAACGCTGGCATTGTTGAGCCTAATTGATCCTTTCTTTATTATTACATCCTGCAATTTCATAAGGTCCAGGTTCTGATTGCCGAACGCACTGATGAATTCCTCAGCGGAACTGAACACCCTGTCACCAATCACGTAAGAACCATGTTTCAGAGCATTTTCATAATGCAGATCCCTGGCACGCTTTATGAGTTCTCTATCGGATATCTTTCCTGCGAAATACTCGCTCATGAACCTTTCGTTTGAAACCTTCAGGCTGTCAGAGAATGAAAAAACTATCCTGAAGTCTGCGAAAGCATCTTTGACGAGAATATGCCTCAAAAGCCTGTTTATTGTATTGTCTGTTGAACTGTCGTAGATTCTAAGAACCAGAAGCCCTATATGGTAAAGATCAAAATAGGCATCACCGCTTCCAACGACAAGAGTACTTTCTTTCTCGGTAAAACCAATCTTTTCATCATTGAGGCAATCCCTGAAAAAGTCTATCCCAGGGGAGGTACCTTTGCAGGATGCCAGATAATAGTTTGTGGAGGAGTAGATCCTGACCCCTTTGTTGTAAACCAGAGAATAGAAAGAGAGCATACGCCAGAGAGGGCTGGCTGAATTCTGTATCCCAGCAAGTACGTTTGGATCTGTATCTCCTCTCTTAGCGTATTCTATGCTTCCATAAGCTGTGGAAATGATCCCTGTCATTGGAACAGATTTTGATTCCACAACTTCCTCTGATTCTGCCAGACCACTCAGGAAATTATCCGATGATCTTGAGAATTTTTTAAAATCCTTAAGATCGGCAATTCCTGCCAGTTTCTTTTTATATGAAGAGAAAGGGCATAAAAACCCCCCGTCAATGCAATCTGGAACGAGTTTTGACGGGGCACTAAGGGAATCCTCGATACGTTTGATCAACTCTTCTTGATCCTTCTTTGACTTTGACTTCAGTTTCATTAATCTTCAGCGCTTGTCAAGAACTCTCAATGCCTCCGCCCTAACGGTGACCGGAATGGGTATCATGGCTTCTATCAATTGAACTGTGACCTCTTCCTTTCCCTTGTCTATGGACATGATCTTTGCCTTTTCCCCCTTGAACGGACCATCTATCAGTTCAACGAATGATCCCAGTTCAAGTCCTGTAACCGCGGGCTTTGGAGTAAGATAATGTGATATCTCTTCGAACCTTATATCCCCTTCCACAATGCCTTTAAAGCCCTTTATTCCCTTTGCAATGGTCTCAACCCTGTCAGGATGCATGGTCTCCACGAAGATGTACCCTCTAACCTCCTTGGGGGAAATTATACTTATAACCTCTTTCTGCGGGTTGGTCACACCAGAATGCTGTCTTTCCTCAAAATCCTTTATGCTCTTATTGTAAAGATCTATCGAAACCTGCAGCTCACCGCCCACGGTGGTTTTGGCCGCTATAAAAACGGGCTTCAGCTCTACTGTTACAACTCCTCCGGTTGAATTCAGATCATCTTCAGATTGTACGCTATATTTTATATTGATGCGGTCTCCATTGAATCCGCCTCTGGGTGTTGTCACGATCATACGAACCGTAAGACTGCTGTCACCAGGAACACTGAATTCAACTGAAAGATTCTTTGGATCAACGGGCGATGTGGATATCTCATATGTTTTAGGGGTTTCAACTGAAATATTCCATTCTATGAGCTCTTCCTTCTGTTCAAAGGTCTCTGACACAAGAATTCTGAAGTTTCTGGGTTTGGTGTGCGTATTTTTTACGGTCATTGGTATTGCAACCTTTCTGCCGCATCCGGATATGAAACTGTTCTGATTAACCTCAATCCATTCGCTTTCACTGCCTTCCATATAGACTAGCACCTTTTACTGTAATCCAGTATATAGAGTGATAAGATAAATCACAAAACCCAGAGCGCCCAGAAAAATAATACCGAGACCCGTAATGAACAGTATCTTCACATACTCCTGACTTGTGGGCTTTCTGGCCATCTTGATTATTCTGGCATATTTCCCCTTTCCTATGTTGGAGAAACGCCTTTCAATTTTCTTCTGGACTTCAACCAGGGAATCTTCTATTGCCATCTTATCTATCCAACATAGATTACCAATATAACACTTTTCCTGATCGTGAATGGCAATATTCTTTCCGACATGTTTTCAGTGCATGGTTGTAAAAGAGATCGCCACATATGTTTCTGGTAAATCTGAAGCACCTAACAGATCATCAATGTGATCCAAAAGAAAAGGTTCTTTCTGTCATTTCCATATCCACTGATCTGATCAAACGCCTGGGGTCAAGTGGCGAAAAGCCATCATACCTTTGAGGGCCCTAAAAAGTGTTTTTTCAATGAATTTTGATCTAAAGACCAGGGATATATCCCAGTTCTGGCCGGTTAACCCTTAATGCTTCCTAAAGAATTCGTTTCCTGCCGGCAGAGATTAATGAATAAATATCAGATATTCAAATTGTTTGTTGGCAATCACAAGTGAACAGGAAATCTAGGTTCGTAACAACCAATAGAAACTGAGCGAGCATCTCACGACTGAGTGTTATTCCAGCAAATATTGAGATAAATCTGCCGGAGCCTTAGCAAGCTCGGGTATTCATTCAACACGGAACATGGCTCGAAACCGTTAAATAGAGCGCTATTATTGAGGAACTTACGCATCTCTCGATGTGTATAGAGATATCAGTACTACGGCAGAAAGGGGACTGATCATTCGATCTGAGTGAACCTGGATTTCCGGTACTGGAAGAAATGGGGTTATGAGGTTAGACTGTGACTCATAACTGACTGGAAGTAAATGGTGCAAACTGTGGCTCGCCGATTTCTAATTAAAGGCAGAGAATTAACTCCGGTTGATCCTGCCGGCGGCCACTGCTATCAGGTTTCGACTAAGCCATGCGAGTCAAAGGATCGCAAGATACTGGCGTACTGCTCAGTAACACGCGGACAATCTACCCCCAGATGGAGTATAACCTCGGGAAACTGAGGCTAATCCTCCATAGTCATTGTATGATGGAAGGCTTCAATGACGAAAGCTCCGGCGTCTGAGGATGAGTCTGCGGCCTATCAGGTAGTATGTGGTGTAAAGGACCACATAGCCTAAGACGGGTACGGGCCCTGAGAGGGGTAGCCCGGAGATGGACTCTGAGACACTAGTCCAGGCCCTACGGGGCGCAGCAGGCGCGAAAACTGTGCAATGCGCGAAAGCGCGACACGGGGAACCTGAGTGCTCTGACTTAGTCAGAGCTTTTCTTAAGTCTAAAAAGCTTAGGGAATAAGAGCTGGGTAAGACGGGTGCCAGCCGCCGCGGTAACACCCGCAGCTCGAGTGGTGGTCACTTTTATTGAGCCTAAAGCGTTCGTAGCCGGTTTTGTAAATCTCCAGGAAAATTCTTCTGCTTAACAGAAGACCTTCTGGAGAGACTGCAGAACTAGGGACCGGGTGAGGTTGAAGGTACTTTCTGGGTAGGGGTAAAATCCTGTAATCCTGAAAGGACGACCGGTGGCGAAGGCGTTCAACTAGAACGGATCCGACGGTGAGGAACGAGGGCTAGGGGAGCAAACCGGATTAGATACCCGGGTAGTCCTAGCTGTAAACACTGCCCACTTGGTGTTGCATCTCCTTTATGGGGGTGCAGTGCCGTAGCGAAGGTGTTAAGTGGGCCGCTTGGGGAGTATGGTCGCAAGGCTGAAACTTAAAGGAATTGGCGGGGGAGCACCGCAACGGGAGGAGCGTGCGGTTTAATTGGATTCAACGCCGGAAAACTCACCGGGGGCGACCTTTGGATGAGAGTCAACCTGACGAGTTTACTCGATAGAAGGAGAGGTGGTGCATGGCCGTCGTCAGCTCGTACCGTAAGGCGTTCACTTAAGTGTGATAACGAGCGAGACCCCCATCTTCAGTTGCCAGCGTACAAGGGATTGTGCGGGCACTTTGGAGGGACCGCCAGCGCTAAGCTGGAGGAAGGAGGGGTCGACGGCAGGTCAGTATGCCCCGAATCTCCCGGGCTACACGCGCGCTACAAAGGACAGGACAATGAGTTGCGACCTCGAAAGGGGAAGCCAACCTCGAAACCTGTTCGTAGTGAGGATTGAGGGCTGTAACTCGCCCTCATGAATGTGGATTCCGTAGTAATCGCGGGTCAACAGCCCGCGGTGAATATGCCCCTGCTCCTTGCACACACCGCCTGTCAAACCATCCGAGCTGGTACTGGATGAGGGTACGTTCGAAAGGGCGAATTCGAATCTGATGTCAGTGAGGAGGGTTAAGGCATAACAAGGTATCCGTAGGGGAACCTGCGGATGGATCACCTCCAAAAAATAAGGCGGGCCACAGGCACAAACACTTCCATTATTACAGTCTTTATACCTTTTAATTACTGGTAAATAGAGAATACATAATATTTATAAAACTAGACAAAATACTCATTTCTGGAGAGAATCGTTATGACTAGGTTTGTTTTGGTATCTGATACAACTTTGAGTTATGAATACAGAAATTTCCCATTGCTGGATTTTTTACCCAGCGCCCCAAGTCGTGCGGTTCCGGCATCAATATATAAATTTCTCAAGGGGCCGGCACCTCCTGTGAAACCAAACGGAGAACTGCTATATGCTCCATATTCTATAAGGAAGCTGGAAGCGGCGCTTCTTACAAGATTTGACCGGAAGGATGTGGCCGTTGCCCATGATGATTATCTTTCAAACTTCATCGATGAAAAGACAGAGGTTATTGGGATTTCCACCATGGATCCCTTAGGGGTTGGGCCAACAACCATGTCATATTACGCCCTGATGGGTGGTAAGATGATGGCATGGGTGAGAAAGGACTGGGATGCTCTCATGGAAAAGGTGAACAGGGCCAGAAAAGGAAAGAAGGCAAAACTCATAGTTGGCGGTCCTGGCGTATGGGAATTTACCATACTTAGGGATGAGATAGATAAATACAATTTCGATTACATATTCCAGGGTGAAGCGGACGATATAGCTCCGGTCCTTTTTGAGCAGGTTGCGACTGACAGCATAGACAAGTCTCTGTTTTATCGTGGATATATGTCGTATGATGATCATTTCAGGAAGGTAATAAAGCAGGATGACAAATTTCTGGCACGCGGAATCAGCATAACTGCATATCCAAAACTGGATCAGATCCCGCTTATACAGGAGCCTTCAGTGAAGGGTATGGTTGAGGTTATGAGAGGATGCGGTGTTGGTTGTGACTTCTGTGAAGTGACTTTGCGCCCCCTCAGGTATTATGAGCCTGAAGATGTGGTTAAGGAGGTATCAGTGAATGTCAGAGCAGGTCATCCAAATGCCTGGCTACACTCCGATGAAATATTTGCTTACAAACACGGGAACATGTATGAGCCCAATGAAGAAGCGCTAACCGATCTTTTCAGTGCGGTTATGGGCGTGCCCGGCATCCACTATTCCAATCCAACACATGGCAGAATATCTATCCCGGCAGGCTATCCTGAGTTGATAGAAAAATTCTCTAAGATACTTAAAGCAGGTCCTAAAAACTGGATAGGAGTGCAGACAGGGGTGGAAACGGGCAGCGATTCGCTTGCAAGGAAGCATATGCCTAATAAGACTCTACCTCTCAAGATTGGACCGGATGGATCATGGAGCGACATAGTTTGGCAGGGAGTATACAACGAGACGATGTACTACTGGAGACCGGCATTCACAATACAGGTTGGCCAGGAGGGAGAAACAGAGGAAGATTACTGGGACACCATAGGAATGATAAACAGGCTCAGTTATTCTTACAGCGGCAACAGGCCATTTGAATTTACAGTAACTCCACTTTTGAATGTTCCACTTGGAAGGATAAAGTCGAGAAATCTCAACAAGGGAATGCTGACTAAAGATCAGCTTGCTGTTTACTATGCATCTTACAGACATCTTGCAAAAATGGCCGTCAGGGATGGCTTTGGAAACACGGAAGGTTCATTCTTTGCAAGGGCCGGTACTGGATCCATAATATCCATTGGTGGACTGCTCATGCTGAAATATGTTGAAAAGCTTGCAAGAAAGGCAGGCGTTGACATAGAGAAGGTTAAAAGATACTCAGTTCCTGCCAGCAAAGAAATAAGGTCTCTCAGTCAGGCAATTCGGGCCTGAAACTTCGTGATGAGGATTATAAGAGATACGGATCCGCTGGATAGCAGTTTCATCCCTGATAGGCTAATAGCTAGGGAGAGGGAGCTTTCAATAATAAAGGAAAATGTAATAAACCCTCTCAGGGAAGGGATAACATCGCCACTGTGGGTATACGGCTATCCAGGTGTAGGTAAAACCGTCACACTGAAATTTCTGCAGAAAACTGTAAAGTCTCCAAGAATAATCTATGAAAATGCCCTTTCCCACGGATCAATCAGAGCCATACTTACATCGATGCTATCACAGCTTGGAAGGTTTATACCTCCTTCAGGAACAACCTACAAGCAGATATTCACGGCGCTTAGGGATCTAAGCGCAAAGTCTGGTACTGATTTTATTCTTGTACTCGATGAGGCTTCCCAGCTTTACAGGGATATGGAGGGAATGTACAATCTTAGCAGGGCAGGAGAAATACACGGAGTTCTCCTCTCACCTATATTCATATCAATAGATCCGCCTGAAGTGTATTCCTCATTCAGAGAACGGGCAGGAGCCATGAGAATGTCGACCTTGAAATTCAACAAATATTCCAGTGACGAGCTTTACTTTATCCTGAAAGACAGATCGGAGAGTGCCCTGAATGACGGTGCTTATGATGATACGATACTGCACTATATAGCTGAAACATCAGAACCATATGGGAGTGCAAGGGTGGCGATCGAGACACTCCAGAAAGCAGCGTTCATGGCAGAATACAGGAACGCGGAATCAATTGAAATCGAGGATGTCAGAGGGGCAGTCTCCCTCATCGATCCATATATAACCGAGAGTAAACTGGCAGAGCTTAATGCAAAAGATCTTGTTACACTGCTTGCCGTATGCCGTCTTCTCAGAGTTTCAGTAAGTACAGATATGAAACACATTGTTCCGGAGATACGGTCAGTGATGGAGGCATATCCTGTTGTCAGAAATGAGTTCAGGGTTTACGATACTGTGAGAAGGCTTGAGAGGGCAGGGTTTGTGACCAGCCATGTCATTGGTAGAGGCGACAGAAAAGGTGTATCAAAAGTCATACAGATCAACGATATCCCGGTCTCCATTCTTTCTCAGAAGATTGAGTCCATTCTTTCCAGAATGTCCGCCTGAGTGATTTGATCCGGCAGCACTTATCATGTAATCGAACGGCTTAAACGATCTCTTTAGCATTCCGATATAGACACTTCTGTCGTAGCCTTCTGCAGAGGAGTCAAAGGCAAATATCCCAAGATCTGCATTTACAATCCTTGCGACAATGGATTCTCCAGGGTTTATATGGAAACCCCTTCTCTCCAATGCCTTCAGTAATTTCCTTGTGATTGTGTTCACGACGTACTCCTCAGACCTTCTTGTTATTCTGAAATTTATGGCAAGATCTTCATGTGCACACCCGCTTCTGATCCTGTTCATGTATTTTTTCTTCAGCCTTTCTAGATCCGCGGATTTTTCAGCAACATCACTGTTATTGTTGCATTCAGAGAAGAGGCTGAAAGCTTCAAACTGGAAATCCTTGCAAATCTTTGGAACATCCTCCCTTCTCGTGTCTATCCCCCTGGCCTTGAAAGTACCGTCTTTTCTCAGGCCGAAATATGTTCCAACGGATCCATTCCCATTTCTGGCTGGTGGAAATAACAGCCATTTATATCTGCTGTCCACAACGATGTCAAGTCTGGTTCTCTCCTTAATTCTTCTTAGCAGTTCATCCACATCCCCATCTCCGGCTATCCAGAGAGAATCCACTATCCCATGAATCACCGTGAAACCTAGCCTTCTTGCCTCTGCCATTGCAATAGAAATTGCCCATCTACCGATAGCGGTTATGCTTTCATGAATCTCTATCTTTCCAAACTTCGCGTTCTTATAGCCTGTATAACCAAAAGAGGTCAAGAGAAGCCATTTTAGTGCAATGTCTCTAGCTGAATACTGGGGATGATCTCCTCTTATGGACTTGTAGAAGAGCCTCAGATCAAGCAGATCTCCTAGAGCCAGTGGAAGAAAACCTGCTGGAGAAGATGATATTCTGTATCCAAGCCAGGGAACTGAATAGTCTCCATGCCCTATGGTTTCTGGAGACAGGTTGTATCTTACAATTATACTTGGGTACATGGATGAGAAATCTATTTCCGTAACATTCCAGTAGAGTCCAGGCATTGGCTGCAAGGTAATTCCTCCCCTATCAGAGAGCCTCAAGAGGGCGAGAGACTTTGGAGATTCATGATCGTCTTTGTATCCTGGGATCAGTATACCCATTGATATGGCCTTTGAAAACTCAAGCGCTGAAACAGCTGTTCCAGGTGTCACGGTGGATGCTGTTTCTGGGGGAAGTCTGGAAACTCTGGAAATTTCAAAAATTCCAGGAAGTCCAGCTTCGCTGTATATGAAGGAATCAGAACTTATACATATCTTTCCTTTTATTGAAACCCTGTCCCCGCTGAAATGCACCTGACCGTAAGACTCAAACGCTTTACCAGGTGTTTTTTTGTACAGGATCCTTCCAATTCCTCTCACATTTATCATTTCAAGGAGCCTGGAAAATGATGATCCCTGGTTTGAGTATATCACAAAAACGGATGATTTTATAGAACTGTAAACCTCCTGAAGTGTGTTGTCGCTTATTTCCCTGAATATAGTATCATCAATCTGAATCTTTCTTATCTCATTTCCAGAGAAGTAAGGAAAAATCCTTACAGCAGGAATCACAGGATCATATTCTTCTGGAGATGTAATACGGAACAGTTCCATCGATCTCTCTGAAAGAAATCTGTGTACCGGGTTAAGATCCGAGTTGAAGAGTTTAATCCTCCTCCTGAAACCGCTTTTTTCAAGAAATTGTTTTACAGTATCTATCATTGAAGGTTTAAGGTAAAGACACAGTCCTTTTTCAGATCCGTATATACTTTTCCTGGATTCCCAGGCAGTCTTTACACCTCTGATCTTCTCAACTTGGTTTTCAATATTCTCAAGATCATATTTTTCTCCAGAAAGAAACACCCATGTTGTGTAGTCGAAATCACTGAAATGGATGCGGGAATGGTCATAATGCCACAGCCTTATCCGATCCATTCCGGTTGCATTTATCAGAATAAAATCTTCAGGATCAACGGTTCCCATCTCTGATTATCTTGAAAAGCTCAAAAACAATTGAAAGAAGATATCCAAATTCCACAGGAAGACCTGAGAAGTTTATCTCTGGAGAATGTACCTTTCCAAGATTCAACATTCTTTCAAGTAATTCTCCATCTGCGGGCTCCATCATATCTTTCATTTTCATGCAGTCTTTTGATATGGAGTCTATCTTCTGCCTCACTGTGGGAGTGGTTCTTCCCATAGATCAAGACCTCTGTTGCCCCGAAGAACAGGTCTCTCCAGGAATGCTCTCTGAAGGTAGATTGAATGTATCCCTATCTCACCTACGAAGTTCATCACTATTATTGATCCCTTGAAATATGCCTTGATTCTGATGATGTCCATAATTGATTCAAAACATTCTCTGGACCAGTTTTTTATTATGCTCCCCCTCAGTGCTATATAATATGCGTTGGAACTGTCAGTCATCAGTACATTTTCAAGCTGATAAGGCGTGAGTATACGAACAACTCTTATTTTCTCCATGTCCTCCATGCTTATCGTGCTTTCCAGATCCAGGATTATACCATCCGAAACAAGAAGCGTTACGCTGCCTCCATGCCTCACGACAGACGATGCAAACTCACATGCATCTCCGCTGCTGAACATCTGCGTTGTGTTAACCCTGATTATGCCGTTCATACTATATCATTGGAAATCAATAGAATAAGATAGGGAAAGATCATAAAAGTGTGCAAATGGCTCTATAAAGGCAATTTTCAGACAACTGTTTCTTCACGCAGTCTCATTCCGATATGCACTCGCATTCATGATAATAAAATATATGTGGAAATCAATAGGGTAGTCATGAAGTTTAAAGGGGTTATAATGGCAGGTGGTAAGGGAACCAGGTTGCGCCCCATCACGTATTCCATCCCTAAACCTCTTGTTCCCATAGCTGGAAAACCATGCATAAATTACGTTCTGGAATCATTTCACAGAGCAGGTGTGGAATCTGCAATCATAACCACAGGATACAAGTTTGAGTCACTCATAAAGGGTGTCCTGGAGAGCAGAATACCATCACAGAGAATCCTGTTCTCAGTGGAAAAAGAGCCAGCCGGGACAGCGGGTGGAATAAAACTCGTATCTGATTTTCTGGATCAGACATCGATTGTAGGGAGCGGCGACATACTTTCAGACTTTGAACTCAGGGATCTTGTGAACTTTCATGTGAAAAACAAAAATAAGGTGAGCATTGCACTGACTACAGTTGAAGATCCAAGCCAGTTCGGTATAGTTGAAACAGAGGGTGGGCGGATCACAAGGTTCCTTGAAAAACCTTCAAAGGACGAAACATTCTCAAAGCTAGTAAACGCAGGCATATACGTGATCGAAAGAGATGTGCTTGACCTGATACCGCAGAACAGGTCATTCGATTTCGGCAGGGATCTTTTTCCGGCCCTTCTGGAATCAGGTGTCAGAATGGGGGGAATAGAGGTTCCAGGAACATGGGTGGATACAGGAAGACCATCCGATCTGATCAAGGCCAACCAAAAGATGACTGAGAAATACGGAAAACAGGGGAAAAGCCATGCTGGAAAACTTATCGTCGGGGAAAACCTTCAGATCGATCATGGGGCAACCATACATGGCCCAACATTCATTGGTAACAATGTGAAGATAGGGAAGGGGAGCGCCATCCAGGCATCGTCCATATATGATTTCTCCACGATAGGATCATCATCCCAGATAACAAATTCTGTCATAATGGATGGTGGTTATGTCGGCACATCTTCAATAGTTGACTCCTCTGTGATAATGAACGGTACTTCTGTTGGAGATAATTGCGAAATAAGGAAGAGTGTACTCCCACCAGGAATCAGGATCGAGGACGGTTCAAGGATCTTCAACGTATCTCTTTCGCCAGCCTATTCTCAGGACGACTGATCAGGATCTGTTTAGAGCAGACCGGCCTTCTGAAGTACAAGGATATCTTCTGTGGTCAGTTGCTCACCGTTCTTAAATTTGTCAAATAAAACCGAAGCCTTCTTCTGAAGCTCCCCTTCTTTCTCCTTCTTTCTGGTGTTCTTGTCCTTTGACCTGATTGTGAATATTACCTTTTCAAGATCCCTCAGGTCATTCTTTGCCTTTGCGAACTCCTGATGTTCCCTGTCTGACTCCTGACCATATTTTATGAAGAGTTCATGCTCCTCGTCTGCCTTTCTCCTTATCTCATCAAGCTCCTGCAGCGAGGTATTGATCTTCTCGCTCAGTTGAGAGATCTTGGAGGAGATTTCCTCTATACGCTTTTTCATCTCCTCTGCCTTCTGCCTTTTCTCAGAGATCTTGGAGACAAGATCCCTAACCTGTGCGTTACTTTCAAGCTCACTTTCAAACCTAGTCTTCAGCTTCTTGATCTCGTTATTGAGCCTTCTGATTTCACTGACAACCTTCTTCTCTTCATCCCGACCAAGTTCTGTGGTCTCCTGTCTCTTTATCAGTTTCTGGAGATCTCTTTCCTTCATCCTTATTTCAGAGGCATCAACGGTTTCCGTTCCAACATTTTCACGTAGTTTTCTGTATTCCTTTCTCAGCGCAGACAGTTCATCATATTCTTTCTCTTTTTCAGGGCGCAGTTTCTGAACCTCTTCAATAAGAGCACTTTTTTCAGCAATAAGCTGTTTGGCCACATCTCTGAGTTCCTTCACCTTGGCATTCAGCCTGTCTCTCTCATCCGCATGCTTTGAAGCCTCCTCAGCCGCTAAATCCCTGTTCCTGATATGTTCTTCCACAATTCTCTTAAGATCCTCTCTCTTCTGCTCGAATTCACTTAGAAGTTCAGTCATAACATCCCGTCTGCGCTAGAAGCTATGGAAGATTATACTTTCTAATATATACCTTTCGTAAGGAAAACCTCTTAAATATGACTAGAAGCAACACCCTGAAATTTCAAAATCTGGACGTAATACGGTGGCCGGAGAAAAACAAAGTGGTGGTTCTCTCTTAAGAGAAATAAAATAATTTTATAAAATATACTGTTATTAATAAATATATTGGGAGGGGATCTTACTGTTTCCTCCTCCTGTATATCACCGCAGCTGCAGCAGCAACCAGTACGATGGCCACTCCACCTGCCAGGTAGTATATACCATTTCCAGAGATCAGCGATGGTGGCGGAGTGGATGTGCTTGGTGTTGAGGTTATGTCAACCGTGTGGTTGGAGAAGTGCGGTATGTGTATCACAACAAGGACACCACCAGTCACATTCACTGTTGAATAGTAGGCATTTATTACACTTGTGGCCCTTATCGTTGCATTGACACCTGCGTAGTATGCATTTATAGATTCACCAGGAAAACTCACAGTTATTTTGGAACCCGGCGCAATTATTGTGCTGCTTACGAATACTGTCACAACTGTTCCTCGGTGATTGGATGAAGATACAGTCAGGGTGACATTATTTGTAACTGCATGCTGCAGCGTCATGTTAACGGAACTGTTGTACTGCACTGTTACCGGGTGCACCGATCCGTTGACATAGGTGACCTGCTCCATTGTGCTCACCTCATTGTTTATTATTGCTGTGGTAACAGAACTGATGCCCGTTGAGGCAGCTCCCTGAAGACCTACTGGAGCCAGAAATTCAATCTTTGCAACACCACTGGTCTTAACAGATATGACGTTTGAAGATACGTGGACATCTCCGCCCCTTATGAACATCATTGCTCTGAATCCACCACCATGTATGTAAATGCCTGTGCTGCCTGCCCTGATATTACCATTCATTCCGAAGGTGACGTTGCCGCTCATTGAGTTGCTGTATATGCTTGCAGATATGTTCAGCCCTGCTCTAACACCCGCGGAAAGATTGAACTGCGTGACTGTAAGTGATGATGGTACTGTAAAGCTGATTGTACCATTGCTCACCAGGAAATTTGACTGTGCAACAGGATTGTCATGCACCACAGTTATGCTGGTGTTGGATGCATAGGCAAAGAGCCCACCAATTATCACAGGTTTGTTAAACGGCATCACCGGAATCGCGTTGTCAGACTCAAAAGAACCATTTCCACTGACTTTTACCGAGTTGAACACTACTGTGTTTGTGTCCATGTAGGTGAAGTCAGAGATATTGCCGCTTGAGAATATAAACGAAACATGTTTTCCGGATACGACTCCTGTTGTTGCATTGTAGCTGAACCTAGAAGTGTCAGAAATATGCTCCCTGATGTAGTTGGCGAATCCCTGCTTGATTGCAATTCCGAGAAACAGAGGCGAAGATGTAGACGAAAACTCAACAGTATTCGAATTTTTCTGCACGGAGTGTGAGTTTCCAAATATTATGGCAACCCCTCCCCCAGGAAGGATCATTTCATAAACATTCATCTTCGCAGATAGTGACATACCTGCGCCCATGAAATTGCCAAACCACGTTTCGGCACTCAGATCCACATATATCCTTGTCATTTTGTAGCTTGCGGCAATTTCAATTGAAGGACTGTTACCGGTGTCCACTGCTATCAGTGCATGCCCGTCAATTGAGGCGAACATCGATCCGTTCTTCAGGGAAATATATCCAGATGGAAAATTGAACCCGGACATCACTGAAGAAGCTGAGGCATTCACATAGATGCTTTGCGCAACGCTGACACTGCTACCATTGTCAGTATAGCTCACATTACTCACTACTGAGGCACTGGAATTGTATGTCAGGCTGAAATCCCCGACATGTGCCGGCGTCCCCCCAGTAGAGGGTGCGCTAGCGTAAGATATGGTTCCAAATCCCAGGACCAGTGCAAGGACAAGTCCAAGCACTGCAATCTTAGTATTCATACATCACAATTGTGTCTAATATATATCGAAATAGTGGTACAAAATTGTACCAGATCGGAAAACTCAGACGTACCTTATAATGTTGTAAAAAGTATCCCTTTCTGCCGGAATCCTGCCTATCTCTCTCACATATGCAGCAAGGCTCTCAACTGTAGACGATTCAGATCGGCTGGTCGCCCTGTATATCTTCTCGCTAAATGCAGTACCCACGAGATCGTTCCCTCCAAAGTTCAGTGCTATCTGTGAGACCAGATGACCCATCCCCACCCAGTAAACACTGATGTTTCTGAAGCCTTTTCCCAATATGATTCTGGCCATTGAAATGACCTTGAGATCGATAATTCCGCTCGATGGCCGTGTCACCTTACCCATCTTCTGCAGAGGTGTATTTTCGTAGCTGAACTTAAGTGGGATGAATGAAAGGAAACCGAGTTGCTCGTTCTGATTGTCTCTCAGCTTTATCATGTGATCTATTATATCATCCCATGACTCAACATGACCATATGTCATGGTGGAGTTCCCAGGCATACCCATGGAATGAATTATCTTGGCATCTTCCAGCCATTTCTCACCGCTTATCTTTTCTGGCGTGGTTATCTGTCTCCTGATTTCAGGATTAAAGATCTCTGCGCCGCCCCCGGTATGTGCGTCAACCCCAGCTTCTTTCATTCTCTCAACAACTTCTCTCAGTGAATTTCCCGTTGTTCTAGCAATGAAGTCAATTTCAGGGATTGTGAGCGCCTTCAGAGTCACAGTTGGAAGAAATTTCTTAACAGTTGTAAACATCTCTTCATAGTATTCCAAAGGTAGATAGGGGTTAAAACCCCCAACTATGTGTATCTCCGTGGCGCCAAGCTCTTTTGCCTTTTCTATTTCTTTCTTTATATCATCAATAGAAAGCTCATATCCCCGGTCAGTCTTGCCTTTGAGTTTAGCAGGGACATAAAAGGCACAGATGGGGCAGCTCGCCGCACAGTAGTTTGAGTAATTTATATTATATGAAACCGCATATGTCACAACTTCACCAGCCTGAATCTGAGTCAGCCTAGCACCGAGTCTGCCCATGGAAAAAAGATCAAGATCTGAAGAGAGATCCCTTGCCTCAGAAAAAGACAGATCTCCCTCTAAAGCACGCTGAAACCAATATTCTTCCCTGGATGAAAGCCCTGAGATCATGCCTAGTAATTTTTATCTCCTATTAAGAGGTAGCACACGGAATGACTCAATCGTATGAACCGATTCTTGAACGCATCTCGGAAACAACGGATACAGGGTCATCTGAATCGTATACAGTTCTTCCCACAATTATAAAATCAGCGCCATTTTTAATTGCTGTAACAGGATCGCCACCCTGTGTTCCTATTCCGGGCGAGAATATCTTAAGTTCACCTGCGCTTTTTTTCACTCTTGAAAGTATCACCGGATTATTTCCCGGAGCTATGATGCCATATGATCCGGCCTCCGTGGCGGTTTTTAACAGCTTCTCCCAGTGGCCGTTGATGTACTCATCGCCGCCAGGATGAGTCATCGCTATTACAGAGATCAACCTCACCTTTTCTGTAAACTTCACAGCCTTGAGCGAATCCATTCCACAGAAGGCATGTGCTATGATGGCAAAACCACCGGCAGAAATTATTTTTTCTGCTATCAGCCTATTTGTATTTGGAATGTCTGCAAGCTTAAGATCACAGATCACTCTGGTTATGGATGACAGCTCTTTCACGATTCCAATCCCTCTCTCCAGAATAAGTGGCCAGTTGACCTTGACTGCATAAATATAATCTGAAACACTTCTGGCGAGATCAACTGCATTATGCTTTAATTCAGAATCTATTGCTACGACTATTTTGCCTTCTCCCATAATGGCATGAATGATCAGGTGAGTAAAAAACTTGGCAGGTTAGCGGATACATGAAGGTTGTGGCTCGGGATACCAACTGCCAATACTAAGAACATTCTCCTGCATTGCCCATCTTATAGAGCTTTTTTACTAAGCCTGATTCCATCAACACTATAAGATTCGTATAGTTATTCAAAACTCCTTCTCCATTGCCATAAATGAATTCAGCAGGCCATCTTTACTGAACGTTAAGGAGAAAGCATTCATCCTACTGACAAAGGAGATAATGAAGCTCAGCAACCGCAGGATGGCGTATGAGCTGCCGCTGTTTGGAATTGAAAGAACGATCTCATACAAGACTGTTGAACGATTGTATTCCGATCCACTTGTGATCATGATAATGAACAACATCTTCATTGAGACATTGAGGAAAGAGGAGATCGGGAGATGTGATGCTGTGGGTGACTGTACAGGCCATTAATTAACAGTGACAAATCATTACAGATCAATAAGGGAGAAAGATGGAGAATCCGTCAAGAAAGGGCAGTTCGTCTACTCCTTCGCCTTAATGGATCTAAATACAAGGATGTACATCGGCTATGCTTTATCTTGATAGCTTCTCTGAAAACACAAGGATATTCATCAAACCGAAGAAGAATTGCAGAATAAGAGGATCCAGGAGATGGAGGGATTTCGTCCGAAGATTCATGAATAACCCTTGCTTACCTGAGGGAATACCTTAGAAGAAGCAACTCTGAATCCGGATTCTCTGCGGACAAGAGATCGACAGGGCACATGATATTCCAGAGGAGGAAAGACCGTATTGAAACCTCTGGATTCGCCAAAGGACGCTTCACAACCTGATGCTTGTGAATGGATAGGGCTACTTATGTCCCAGAGTAGGGGGATCCATTTTATCTAATATTTCTGTCAAGTTCTTTTCTTCTTGTCTGAAAGGTATACCAATAGTCCAAGGAATCCGGATTGCTTTTCCAGAATCTTCAGGGGTTTGTTTCCTCTTCTCCAACTTCATAATCATTCCATTCAATCGTCACTTTCAGGTTCTCAGGGAGCTTACCCGCGTAATTCTTAAGATCCTTCACGAAGATCTGCATCACCGCCATATTATGCATATGTTTAATTCCATGTTCAGGCGGGCCGGTCCTGTAGGTTGCATATCTAGTAGTTAAAGGTAACCTGCTGTGTTTCATTTCTAACTCAATTTTTCCCATATATACACTTCCCAATAACTAGTCTTATCACCATCATCTCTCCAGATCCTCCCTCATCTTATCATACTGTTCTTTCGATATTTCACCTTTAGCATATCTCTCCCTGATTATCTCCATGGCATCATCATGATCCCACCATCTCCATTCATGATTATAATATCTGGAGCTTCTTGATATCCATCCTATGGACCTTCCGAACCATATAATAACCCATATGAATATGAAGAGGAAGAACAGGCCTATCAGCATTCCCACAACACCTCCAACAATTCCCATCCATCCGTAGAAAGTGCCGGGAAAGGTATAATTATTGAATATCACGCTAAGCACGGCTGCTATACCTACGAGTATGAACATCGCTGACAGACCATACCATAATACCCTCCTGGGATCAGGATTATTGGCCATCAAAACCTCCATTAATATATTCCAATTATTTCTTAATTTTTTCGGATACAAATTAAATCGAGAGTGAATATACGCCCCGAACGGGATTTGAACCCATGTCACGGGCTCGACAGGCCCGTATGATAGGCCACTACACTATCGGGGCGTAGCTGAGGCATGAATCATCTTTATTTATAACTTGCCTATGGCATTTACCTTAAACTGTTTTACAGTCAATTACACAGGTATTCATCGATCTTCTAGAATTTGATCGATACCACTTATCTGTTTGCTGGGAAACTTCATGTTGAGCACTGCGTAATTGGCAATATTGCGGAGATACCTTACCATTCCCCTCCCGAGGGAACCTCCGATCTCGTCCTCAAGGCGGAACCTTAGTACACCTCCCTTTGCCCTTTTTATCGCAATCCTTAATGACAGATCTATGTCCTCAACACCATTCCAGTAGGCCGGATCGAAAAATGGCTGCCCGGTGTTCTCAACGAAGTTCCTTGAGAATATTCCAAATGAACCGAAGTTGATCACCTGCCCTATCTTTCTACTGAACAGGCTGTGGGATAGTCTCCCTGCCAGATCGGTATTGCCATTCCATACTGGAATGTATTTTACTGAAAATTTGTTCAACAGGAAATTGCTTTTGGAAATATGCCCTATTATTTTGCCGGCAAAGGCTCTGTATAGCGAATTTTTCTCCAGCAGAATGCTTGTATATGAATGATATGTAGATGGGAATCCAGCATAAAGGACATCATAAATGGACGGATCCTTCTCTTTTAGCTCCTGAAGGAACCTATCTGGGGGATCTATTACTCTCACATCGTCGTTCGTGATAATGATCCATGGTGAAGCTGTTTTTCTGAGTGCATACTCTATACCAAGGTTGCAGTTGGTGGAATAATTGAAGTGAATGTTTTCCGCCCCACTCTGAACAAATACGATATTCATGTTGCGGAAAGCTTCCATTATTGATTCAGCCCTCTCGCTTTCCGAGGATAGAGTGGGGCACACTATTGTTGGAAGATTCTTGTCTACAATCCTGGCATCTATTTTCCCTGGATCCCTTCTGACGCCGGAAAGAAACGAAATTAAATGTGTTGCATCACTGAACCTGTCGTAGAATGAAATCACATCTCCCTCGCTGGAAGAGGTGAACAGCCTGAAGAGACTCTCATCATCAATATCCATTTGTTGCTGATCCTTATGATATACATGATATAAGCGGTTTCATTTCAGATCAGAATTCATTTTATTCTAAGCGGCTATTTATCATTACATGTTTCGCTTTAAAAGGATGGGAATTCTTAGAGACGCAGTTATAATTGAGGTGGAAAAACATTCTGACGCTCGTGGAATTTTCTTCGAATCATATAAAAAAAGCGATTTTCAAAAGACCGGAATAGAGCACGAATTTGTTCAGGATAACTATTCACTCTCAAGGAAAAACGTACTCAGAGGATTGCATTTTCAGGCTTATCCCAGAATTCAGGGAAAATTGGTAAGAGTTCTCAACGGGCGCATAATGGATGTTATAGTGGATATAAGGCCTGGGTCAGATACATTCCTAAAATGGGAATCGATAGAACTTTCATGGGATAACGGAATAGCTCTCTGGGTTCCTCCAGGTTTTGCGCATGGGTTCATCGCGCTTGAGGATGAAACTCAGGTAATGTACAAGACCACTGCAGAATATGATCCTGCACTTGACTCAGGGATAATATGGAACGATCCGAAAATTGGAATAAAATGGCCAGTTGCCAATCCATTACTGTCAGACAAGGATAGATCCCTGCCTCATGTATCAGATCTTGACCTTGATTCAATGATTGGGGTGGGGCAAAAGTGAAGCTGGTTATTACCGGGGGTTTCGGGTTCATAGGATCAAACTTCATAAACATGCTTGCAGAGGATGGCACAGATATGGAGATAGTGAATATCGACAAGGTTACTTACGCAGCCGATCCGGAAAACATCAAAGAAGATACAGGGAAGGCCAAGATAACAAATATAATAAAGGATATCTGCGATCTTTCTCCGTCCGACGAATGTTTCAAGGATGCGGATGTTATTGTAAACTTCGCGGCAGAGTCACATGTGGACAGATCCATTAATGATTCTTCATCCTTCATAAGATCAAACATAGTCGGTGTGCACAACCTTCTTGAAATCTGCAGGAAAAAAGACATCCGTTTTCATCAGATCTCTACGGACGAGGTCTATGGCTCCCTTTCCCTGGATTCGGATGAAAAATTTGGTGAGAATACACCATACAGACCAAGAAATCCTTATTCAGCCACAAAGGCTTCTGCAGATTTTCTGGTCAGATCCTATTACAACACTTACGGAATCAGGGCAACCATATCCAACTGCAGCAATAATTACGGTCCGAATCAGCATCCTGAAAAACTCATACCGAAAACCATACTGCTTGCGAGGGAAAACAAGAAAATTCCTGTTTACGGAAACGGAAAACAGATAAGGGACTGGATCCACGTCAGCGATCACTGCAATGCCGTGAAGTTAATACTGGAAAATGGAAGACCGGGTGAGACCTATCTTATAGGTGCAGATGGGGAGGCAACAAACCTGGATGTGATACACCAGATACTGAAGATAATGAGGAAGCCTGAGTCCATTATTGAGTTCGTAGCGGACAGGCCCGGCCATGACGTTAGATATGCGATAGACAGCAGCAAAATAAGAAAAGAGTTAGGATGGAGGCCAAAAGTAGATTTTAACGTGGGCTTAAAAAACACCGTGGATCACTACCTGGCAAACTCAGGCAGGTATATGAGGAAAATCAGCACATGAAGGAAAATATTCTGGTGATTGGTTCCACTGGCTTCATAGGGTCATTCCTCAGGCGAGAGCTTCAGGCTGATGGGGCTTCTGCCAGTGGCTCCTCAGATAGCACAGTTCTGGACATAACCGATTCAGATTCTCTCAGAAGAATATTCGAGAAAGGAAATTACAATACTGTGATAAACTGCGCCGGCATGACCGGGGTTGATGCGTGTGAGAGGGATCCATTGGCAGCCTTCAGGGCTAACGCACTCTCTGCAGGAAACTTGAGTGAGGCAGCGGAAAGATACTCATTCAGACTCATTCACATTTCCACAGACTATGTATTTGACGGTCGTAAGGGTAATTATAGCGAAGCTGACAGGCCTTCTCCGGTTAACGTGTACGGTCAGACAAAGCTTTACGGAGAGAAGATGATAGATCTCAACAACAGCATCATACTCAGAGTATCCACGCCATTCGGCGAGAATGTTTCAGGCAGGAAGATGACATTCATCGAGTTTGTGTTGCAAAAACTAATGTCAGGGCAGCCTGTTGATGCAGCAATTGATCAGATCACAAACCCGACTTTCCTTCCAGATATACTGGAATTCATAAAAGTTGCAATTGATGAAGACATAACAGGATTATATCACCTTGGCGTCGTAGAAAGTGTGAGCAGATACAGCTTCTGTATGGATGTGGCCAGGGTGTATGGTCTAGATCAGGATCTTGTGAGGCCTGTAAGTATAGACGATCTCGGAATGATAGCTAAGAGGCCAAAAAACACCTCCTTCAATCTCATGAGGGTAAAAGGAATTTACAAGCCGCACGGTCTTTCAGAAGCAATAGAGAAATTAAGGTTCTCTACCGTCCACCCTTAGTTTTCTCACCAAAAGCGTTGCCTGGTAAAGGTTTTCTATGGTTCCCGCGTCGAGCCATGGACCTTTTATGAAACCATGAGACAGTTTTCCGTCAGCTAAATATGAGTTGTTAAGATCTGTTACCTCAAGCTCACCTCTTTCGGAGGGTTTTAACCGCTTGATACGGTCGAAGACGGTCGAATCGTAGAAATAAATACCTGTTACCGCAAACTTTGTTGGTGGATTTGCAGGTTTCTCTATTATCCTTCTTATCTTTCCTGAATCGTCAATTTCCGGAACACCAAATCTCTCAGGATCGGCTACCTCCTTGAGAAATATTCTGCATCCGCTTTTAAATCCTCTCACTTCGTCTGTAAGATCATCAAAAACTATGTTGTCTCCAAGCATAACAACTATGCTGGATCCTCTCGCATAGGGCTCAACAAGCCCTATTGCTTCCGCAATTCCCCCTGCTCCTTCCTGCAGAACATATGCGAATCTGGCCCCGAATTCTCTACCTGAGGACAGGAGTGTCATGAAATTGCCAGAATGCTCCTTACCAGTAACTATAACAATCTCATTTATACCCGCCTTGGTCAGGGTTTGAATCGGATAGTATATCATCGGCTGATCATACACAGGAAGAAGGTGTTTGTTGGTAACTTTCGTGAGGGGCATCAGTCTGGTTCCTATCCCCCCAGCCAGAATAACTCCTAACATTGCAAACTCAATATCCCAGAGGGGATTTATTTTTTCCCATTGAAGAACGAACCATGTGTCTAAGAAAATTTTGTGAATGATACAACACAGATTTATCCTCATGTAGCATTCTTCCGGAACATGATTATCAGTACAGGAAATGGTGAGATGGAGGCAGCAGTCGATGAAATTGGTTTTCATATTTCCCGAATAACCTATCGGCAACGTGATATACTGAAGCCTTCCAGTGATGGGCACCCGACCCATGGGGGAGCAGCGCATATGATACCTTTTGCCAACAGAATCCGCAATGGAAATTTTATCTATAATTCCAGGTTTGTTCAGCTGGACAGAGATGCCCCACCAAACGCTATCCACGGGCTGATAAGAAACAGTAAGTTTGATCTGAAGATCACAAAAAATGGGATATCGGGCATCACTAGGATTCAGAATGACAGATTTCCATGGGTTTATGATGTTGAGATAATGATCTCTCTGCAGGAAAACGGTTTTGCAGTGCAGTATCACGTGAAGAACTTATCAGAGGATGATGGGCCGCTGATGATAGGGTCACATCCGTATTTCCTTTTCAGTGGTAGCTGGTCTATTCACTCCAGAAGTATGAGAGAAATGGTGTGCAAGGATTCATACTTTCCAACAGGGGAGTTTCTGAATCCTGTAGAATCACTATCATCAGCCCAAAACAGGCTATATGACACTCCATTCAGGACAGATGGAAAAATCAGGATAGATCTTGGAAACATTTCACTAAAGATGGTTACGGAAAGGATGCCATTCATGATCATATACACCGGAATCTTTTCCGAGGGTACATCGGTGGCAGTCGAACCGATGACCGGTGCCATAGACTGTTTTAACAACGGCATAGGTCTCATCGATCTGAAATCAGGAAAGGATTTCAGATGCTCCTATTCGGTGATTATAGATGACCACAACTGACCGGTTCGCTGTACCAGATCACGAACAGATTATTTATCTGAAGAGAATGGTCTCTGGTAATGGACAGTTATGACCGGGAATTTCAAAGTATAGCCCATTTGGCGAAGGAAATGGGTATAGGTGGAACCCCACTGATTGAAGTTTATAACAGCGGAGTAACGAGAATACTTGCCAAACTGGAATATCACAACAGGTTCGGTTCAGTTAAGGACAGGCCCGCATTTTTCATGATTAACAGTATGATAATGAGAGGTGTTCTGAAACGCGACATGGAGATCATAGAGGCCAGTTCAGGAAATACAGGAATAGCAATAGCCTATATCTCCAGATTGCTGGGTTACCGGGCAACAATCCTTGTTCCTGCCAGCAGCAGCATTGAAACCAGGAGGTTGCTGAAGGACTCCGCACAGACAGTCATAGAAGTCGAGGATGAAAACAGCAGGGCAGGCAGGATCAACATAGACGGTGCACTGAAGGCTCTTTCAGAGACAATGAAGGAGCACCCCGGAAGGTATGTCAATCTTGATCAATACTCAAACCCTGCTAATTTTCTGAGCCACTACTATACCACTGGCCCTGAGATAATCGCCGCAGCAGGTGGGATCGACTGCTTCGTGGCAGGTATTGGGACGGGAGGCACCATATCTGGAATAGGCAGATATCTTAAGGATCTGGACTGGAGAATCAGAGTTATAGCCGCCGAACCGACGAGTGATCATCACATACAGGGACTCAAGAATCTGTCCGTGTCATCAACACCCGGCATACTGAAGATGAATATGGGAATCATCGATGAGTGGATCCACGTTAATGATAAAATGGCTCAGGATGGCGTCAGAGAACTCATTCGGAAGGGTTTCGAAGTGGGCCTTTCCTCAGGGGCAAACTACATGGCGGCAAAGATGATCGCCGAACGCGAAAAATTTAAAACAATTGTGACTGTGTTCCCTGACGGATCAGGAAAATACATGTCATTATACAGGAAGCTTGGGATACTGAAGGACTGATTTATCGCCCTTTAAACACCGGTTTTCTCTTCTGCAAGAATGCATTTACCCCTTCCGCTGCGTCCTCGGTCTCAAACGCAATTCCAAAGCATTCCTTTTCCCTTTCGAACATATCAAATCTTTTGCCGCGGACCAGCTCTTTTATCATTGCCACAGACTTTAGCGCAGATGCCGCATAAAATCTTGCTTTTTCCATGGCAAGTGCATCAGGATCTTCTTCGACTGCGTTTACTATTCCAAGCGAAAGGGCTTCGTCAGAACTGATCATCCTGCCGCTGGATATGATCTCAAAAGCCCGCGTTTCCCCAACAATTCTTCTCAGACGCTGTGTTCCACCCCATCCAGGAAGTATTCCAAGAGTAACCTCGGGAAGTCCCATCTTTGTAGTTGGTGTGCATATCCTGATGTCGCAGGCCAGTGCAAGCTCAAATCCTCCTCCGAGAGCAAACTCTCTGATAGAGGCTATTACGGGCCTTTCGTAGGAGGCAATAAAGTCAAGGGCATTCTGTCCCCTAATGGCAAAATGATAGGCATCCTGCGGCTTTAGTTCCTTGAAAAACTTTATGTTTGCACCTGCTGAAAAAGCCTTACTGCTACCTCTGATTATTGTCACCATCAGGTCTGATTTGATCGCTGATGCAATGTCCTCAAGAGTCTCCACATCAAGGGGATTCAGCGGGTTATCCTTTTTTATGGTAATGATCCTTACTCCTCGGTCTTCCTGAATATCAATGTTCTTCGATCCAGACGCTGTCATAAACTGCTATCGTACCGGAATATAAAACTCACTCCCCTCTTATCCTTCCAGCGAGAAGCGAAGATCCTATGAACAGCAGGGCAGCCGCAGCCAGCATTATACCCAGCTCAGTGAACACACCGGATGTGGAGTTGAATATGAGTATCTTATCGAGCAATTTATTGAAATACGTGAGCGGGAGAACGTCCGCTACCGTCTGAAGGTAAGAAGGCATCAGGCTAATCGGAAAGAAAACTCCTGAAAGAAAGATCATGGGAAAGAAGATGATGTTTGCTATCAGGTTGGCCGATTCCTCATCCTTTGTGAATATAGCCGCTATCAGGCCAAGCGATATGAATATGACAAGGCCAGAAACTATAACCGCTGCAGCCAGAATCAGGCCAAATATCCCAGTACTGACGTTAATGCCGAAGACGAACACGCCAATCAGGAAAAGTATCAGATCCGAGATAAATGTGACAAACACAAAGAACACAAGGGATGCTAGTAGGAAATCCCCCATGGTTAGGTTGGCGAATGACAGCTGCCTGAAGATCTTCTGCTTCCTGTAGTTCGGCACCTGGTATACCATCGCAAATATTCCGTTTATGATGGTAAAGCCGAGCAGAGCAGGCAGGTAATAGTCAACAGGTTTGTTGAACGCGCCAGCTATCGGGACAGTCTGTACATATACATTTTTACTGACTGATCCTGTTCCAATGAGCATGAGGTTCTGGATTGTCTGGGAAAGTCCCGAGGCTACGGCATCAGTGGGATTCTCATAATAGTAGACTGATGCGGAACCGTTTGCTATATCCGTGGTGAAATTGCTGGGAAATAGGACACCCTCATCAACTGAATTCTGCTCCATATATTTTGAAATATTCTCTCCTGCAGGAATTATCTGCAAGGTAAATAGCCCGGACCTGTTCATGGCATCAAGAGAATTCTTCACCGGCTGTGACCAGGAACCTTCATTTTCAACTGCAACAGTAACCTTGCTGAGTGAACTCGATCCGAATATGGATCCAAAGAGGAGCATCAGTATTACGGGAAAGAGTATCATGAAAAAAGGACCGCTCTTTGTGCGCATGAATGCTTTGAAGTGCAGCTTCATGTAATTCTTTGCAATCTTAAGATTCATTTGTAACCTCTCCAACTATTTTTATGAATACATCCTCAAGGCTCTCATGTTTGAGCTCTATGTTCTGCAGTGGCACCTTAATTTCAGAAAGCATGGAAAATATGGAGAAAAGCTGTTCGTTATTCTCAACCTTTATTTCCACCGAATTCCCTTTTCTCTGAATTATGAATCCCTTGAAGATATCAATATCACTGAAGGTATCTCCGAAGGTAATCACCAGTCTGTCGGAGGTTTTATTTCTGGCAACAAGTTCCGCAGGAGATCCCTCATCAACAATTTTACCGGATTTCACTATTGCCACTCTGTCAGCGAGTGCTTCGGCTTCGTCGAGATAGTGCGTGGTAAGTATGACGGTTTTTCCATTCTCTTTCAGTCTACGTATTACTTCCCAGACTGATCTCCTTGAGATAGGATCAAGACCTGCAGTAGGTTCATCAAGAAAGACAATCCTAGGATTGTTGCTGAGAGCAATGGCAATTCCAAGCTTCTGTTTCTGCCCTCCTGACAGATTGGTGAAATATGTGTCCCTTTTATCATAAAGATCAACAAGTTTGAGAAGCTGCACCGGATCCTCACTGCTCATGTACGAGCGTATATAGAATTCAAGAGTTTCATAAGGCGTAACCCTCTCCATGAAGTTGAAGTCCTGCGGAAGTATGCCGATAACTTTCATTAGCCTATTTCTATCGGAGGAAGGGTCCATGCCAAGAACTCTGACATCTCCAGAGTCTCTTTTTCTTACTCCTTCGAGAATTTCCACAGTTGTTGTCTTTCCAGCACCATTGGGGCCGAGAATACTGAAAACCTCACCATGGTTGACTCTAAATGATATGCCATCCACAGCAATGACATCACCATAAGCCTTCACAAGATTATTAACCTGAATAATGCCGTCTTCAGCCGGATGGCTCACATAACCCAATTGGGAAGCATGATTTAAATTTTTTAAGCGTCTCTTTGGTTTAGTGAGGGGTAAAATTATTTTGGTTTTCATCTCACAGAAGCGAGCAGAACAGCCTACATTCTCTATTTCTCCAATGAACTGAGTATACATATGGAATTTAATTCCACGAATTAAGAAAACCCAGTTTCCATGGGAATTTACTTTGCCAAATTATTCCAAGAATGTTAATGAGGGCCATTTTAAATCGCCCAGACAGGCTGCAATAAAGTTTGCAGGAATTTTTTATTTGCATGTCGAATAATCATTTTTGGCCATTCATTATGCGTCTGGACTGCCAATGAAGCCGGTGATTTCCAAACAGCCTGAATCCAAAGGACATCAGGAGTTTGAGAGGATAGCGCATGCGAACTTGACCACAGGGCTAGTTCAATATTTGCGGATAGCCATGAATTCTACGCTTCATGAGTTATTTCCCTCATCAAAGGAGATTGCAATTTAACCGGCAATTTTCTAAAGCAATGAACAATGAATTCAAAAGGAGAATTCGCAGCTCTGCATGGCCTTGAGAAAGAGCGTTTTTTATGAAAACTGTTTAATCTATTGATATTATTATGCGACGTACATGGTCAATGGCATTCTGATCGCAATTCTTCTCATCCTGCTGTGGATAGTACTAATCTACAGGCTTGCTCCAGCAATAAAGAGGAGCAGGCACTTCTCTCTTCTAGGTCCGGCTCTTATGGTGAAATCCCCAAAGAATCGCGGGTTCCTGGACAAATTTTCCAAAATATTCCCAAAGGAATTTACCTCAAGGGTTGCTGTTGCCATTGTTCTACTGACAATGGTGGCTGCCTTTGCATTTCTATTCTACGAAATATACCTCACTATAACGGTCAGGGTGGCAGTCTCTGAACCTGTATCATCATATCTTGCCCTGCCGGGAATTAACCCGTTCATACCAATTTTCTACGGTACTATGGCTCTTATCATCGGAGTTGTTATCCATGAAATAATGCACGGGGTGATTTCCAGAAAGCACAACATCACTGTACGGTCGGTTGGGGCTCTATTCTTTGTTATACCGGTTGGAGCCTTCGTCGAACCGGATGAGAAAGAGATAACGGAAGCATCCCCTGTTGTCAGGAGAAGAATTTTTGCCGCAGGTCCCGCCACAAATATTGTGCTTTCATTCATATTCTTCATCCTCCTTATAATGATAATGGCACCAATGGCGCAGGTAATTCATAATGGCGACTATCTGGAAAGTACTCAGCCTCAGATATCTTCCTTACATAACCTCTCAGGAAGCGAACTTATCTCATTTGGCAATTACAGCGGGGAAAATCTTTCCAATATAGCATATGCTTCGCATATAGCTCCTGGAACAGTGGTCAATTTTTCCGTATTCAACGGGAAAAGCACATCAACGTATGAAACTTATGCAGGTGTCGCTATAGATTCACTGCTCAGTGGTTTTCCTGCCTATTCCTCAAGTCTCAGGTCAGGTGACATAATCGTAAGGATTCAGAATAGCACAATTTACAACATCAACACCCTCAACGATGTACTGGATAACATAACACCAGGAACCAACATCTCAGTCTATTACGTGAACGCATCCACCATTGCCAGTGGTTCATCAGTTCATTCAATCAGAATTATTACTGCATCAAAGTACAGCTACTACGAGAAATACTATCCTCTGCAGAACTCACCGTCATACAGAAATCAGAGCTTCCTGGGGATATCTGTTGACTATTCGGGATTGCTCTACATACCTATGTCAGAGGCTAAGTCACTTGTTTTTGGTAATTATGTATTCTCAGGATTTCCAGATGGATTCATCGGCTTCATAATTCTTCCATTGGAAGGGCTGTCGCCAGTACCGCAATCCCTGGCATCACTATTCAGCACCCCTCTTGGAGGCACGTTCTGGATCATAACCAATTCCTTTTACTGGCTGTTCTGGATAAATTTCCTGCTTGGTCTTACGAACGCGCTTCCGCTGTTCATACTTGATGGCGGCCAGTTTTTCAAGGACACGCTTACAATATCATCACGGCACAAATCACTGAAATTTCTCAACGAAAAGAGAATAAGAGATATCTCCAATTTCTTTGGGGCGCTGGTTTTCCTCATGCTACTTTGGATTCTGATAGTTCCCAGAATAGGGTGAGATTGAGCAACACTGGATATCAAATCTGCCGGAGGGTAATAAGAACACAATATTATTATAGAAGGACATATATACGTCACGATGCCATCTCAACAGTGCAGAGAAAAAATACTGCCATATACTGAAAGCATTCTTCAAAGCGACCTGGACACAGTGAAGGAAATATCGTGCAGAAGTGCACAGGTTAAACTTAGAAGAATAAAGGATTATAACGGGAAGCTGGAAAGAGAAGTTCTTTCGACCAGAGAGAAGATGATGAGGGCGGTAGCTGACAGCAATAACCTTCTTAAGGCGAAGGAGAGAGAACTTGCAATTGAAACAAGGAGGGCCAACAAATCTTTAATCATAGATATTTTACCTGTACTTGATTCAATGGATGCTGCAATAAATTCGGGCCATGGGGGAGACAACCTTAAGGGAATAAGAGATCAGCTGATACAGGCCCTTTCGCGACATGGCCTTAAGGCAATAGAATCGGTTGGGGGAAAATATGATCCATTCAGGCATGAGGTGCTTGGAGTGATAGACCAGGGAGACGATGGAACTGTCCATGAGGAGATTCAAAAAGGTTATCTTTTGAATGATGAAGTAATCCGGAGTGCAAAGGTAATAGTTACTAAGAGGTGAAAAATTTGGGAAAAATAATCGGCATAGATCTTGGTACAAGCAATTCGGCGGCTGCAGTGGTAATAGGTGGAAAACCCACAATAATTCCAAGTTCGGAAGGCGTTTCCATAGGGGGAAAGTCGTTCCCTAGCTATGTGGCATTTACAAAGGAAGGAGAGCTTCTGGTTGGTGAACCTGCAAGGAGGCAGGCTCTTTTGAATCCAGAAGGGACCGTATTTGCCGCGAAAAGGAAAATGGGTACTGATTATAAGTTCAAGATTTACGGGAAGGAATACACGCCACAACAGATATCCGCATTCATTCTTCAAAAGATCAAGAAGGATGCAGAGGCATTTCTCGGAGAGCCTGTGCATGAAGCAGTGATAACCGTCCCTGCTTATTTCAATGACAATCAGAGGCAGGCTACCAAGGATGCAGGGCAGATTGCCGGTCTGGAGGTAAAACGTATCATAAACGAGCCGACAGCCGCGTCTCTTGCCTACGGTATAGATAAGCTCAACCAGTCCCAGAAGATCCTGGTCTTTGATCTCGGTGGGGGAACCCTAGATGTAACGATAATGGATTTCGGTGACGGAGTCTTTGAGGTGGTGTCAACATCTGGAGATACCCAGCTTGGCGGCACCGATATGGACGAAGCTATCATAGACTACATAATAAGGAAATTCAAGGAAAAGGAGGGAATTGATCTCAAGGGTGACAGAAATGCCTACATAAGGCTGAAAGATGCGGCAGAAAAGGCAAAAATAGAGCTCTCATCCACACTCACAACAGAAATAAATCTGCCATACATTACAACCACACCAGCAGGTCCTAAGCATCTTCAGATGACGCTTAGCAGATCCGATTTTGAGAAGCTTATAGCCCCCATTGTGGAGAGGGCAAAAGCACCGATTGAAAACGCACTTACTGCTGGGAAAATGACCAAGGAGGATCTGACCAAGATCATACTCGTTGGCGGGCCCACGAGAATTCCATACGTAAGGAAATTTGTTGAAGACTATTTTGGCAGAAAGATCGAGGGCGGCGTGGATCCTATGGAATGTGTTGCAATAGGAGCGGCCCTTCAGGGTGCAGTTCTTTCAGGAGACATAAAAGACATAGTGTTGCTGGATGTCACCCCCCTTACCCTGGGAATAGAGACACTTGGAGGTGTTGTTACGCCTATAATACCTGCAAACACGACAATACCTACCAAGATGTCAAAGGTATTTACCACTGCGGCTGATATGCAGACGGCAGTGACCATCCACATAGTTCAGGGCGAGAGACCACTTGCATCGGACAACGTCTCACTCGGAATGTTCAATCTGGTGGGAATTCCACCGGCCCCAAAAGGAATACCGCAGATAGAGGTAACATTTGATATCGATGCCAACGGAATCCTGAACGTTTCCGCCCAGGACAAGGGCTCAGGTAAGAAGCAGGGGATATCAATTACAGCCTCAAACAAGCTTAGCAAGGAAGAGGTGGAGAGGATGAAGAAGGAGGCTGAGCAGTTTGCCGAGGAGGACAGGAAAAAGAAGGAAAATATTGAAACGGTGAACAATGCTGAGACTCTGATTTACACAGTTGAAAAGACTATCAGCGATTCAGGAGACAAGATAGACCAATCTTCCAAGGAGGATCTTCAGAAACTCATCGGGGATCTGAAGAAGCTCATAGAAGAAAAGAAGTACGACGAGATAAAGGCAAAACAGGACGAACTCGCAAAGAAGATCCAGGAAATAGGTGCTAAGTTTTACCAGACATCCCAGGAAACAGCTCAAACTCAGGGCTCAGAAGAACAGGCTGGTAAAGATCAGGAATTCAAATCCAGCAGTGAAAATACCGCTGAAGATACCGCTGGAAAGGATACAAGCGGTGATGAACAGCACCAGACTGGTGAGTAATGGCCAAAGATTACTACAAGATATTAGGAGTTGAAAAGAACGCCAGCCAGGAGGATATAAAAAAGGCATTCAGGCAGCTTGCCAAGAAATACCATCCGGATGCAAACCCAGAAAACAAGAAACAGGCAGAAGATAAATTCAAGGAAATCAGCGAGGCCTACGAAGTTCTTTCAGATCCTGCCAAGAGAAGCGCCTATGACCAGACAGGACAGGTCAATTTCGGAAGTGGAGGTTCCAATTTCAGCTGGCAGGACTTCAGTCATTTCAACGATTTTGAGGATATATTCAGCCGTATATTCGGATCATTTGGTGGAGGATCAGGTTTCTCCAATGTTCGGAACGAGGGGCCTGATCTCGATCTGGCAATACGGGTGAATATAACCCTTGAGGATGCATACTACGGTGGAAAAAAGACAGTAAAATACAGAAGAAATATACCGTGTCAGGCATGTGGCGGAACCGGATCGAAGGATGGAGTCCTTGTCACGTGCACAACATGTGGTGGAACAGGTCAGGAACGTGTTGTCCAGGGGCAGGGTTTCTTCAATATGGTAACTATAGTGACATGCAGAACCTGTGGTGGAAGGGGAAAGGTTCCAAGGGTTGAATGTCCTGTGTGCCGAGGAAATGGATCTGTATCCAGCACTGAAACGCTGGATGTGGATATACCTAAAGGGGCGGTCAACAATCTTAAGATAAGATTCAAGGGAAGAGGGCAGTCTTATCATGGCAGAACCGGGGATCTTTTCGTTATACTTTCAGTACAGCCCGGAAAGGACTTTATAAGGGACGGTGACGACATAGTTATTCAGCAGCAGATCACATTCCCCGAGGCGGCCCTCGGGACAGAGAGAGACATACATGTGTTCAGGGAGACATTCCGAATTAAAATACCTCCAGGAACACAGCCAGGTGAGACATTGAGGATAAAGGGATACGGCTTTCCAAGATTCAAAGGTTCCGGCTCAGGTGACATGCTAGTAAAGGTAATGGTGGAAGTTCCGAAGAGACTCAATTCGACACAGAGGGAGCTTCTGGAAAAACTGAAGGAAGAATCAGATAAGAAACATTTCTGGAACAGATGAAAGGGTCTCTCGGATAAAATCATGGCATTATGTTGTTATATTATAAAAAGATCGTAAGCGTTAATTATTTGCAATATGATGCTGCTACGTGAAAGTACTGGTTGCATATGATGGGACCCCGGCAGCTTACTGCGCCCTTAAATTCTCAGGAAAAATAGCAAATTCTGTTGATGACCTGCTCTTACTTTATGTGATACCTCCGGTGGTTGGTGCGCCAGTAACGTTCGACTCCTTCATACCGTCATCTGTCTATCAGAGTCAGTCTGAAATTGCAAACGGTATTGTATCTCTTGCAAATAAGACCATGCAGGAATTGGGAATAAAAGGGACAGTTCTGACAGTCGATGCAGCTGGTGAACTGGTTCCTAGAGTAATACTTAAGGTTGCAAAGGAGAAGTCAGTTGATCTGATAATAACAGGTACACGAAGGCTGAAAGGACTCAGCAAGGTAATTCTTGGGTCCGTGAGTTCCGAGCTCGTTTCAATTTCTGATATACCAGTCACAGTAGTACCGAGAGAGGAGGACTGAAACATTTTATACGCGGCTATTATTCGCCCATCTAACATGGGTAGTATCAGACCTTCAAACATCAAGAGAATTGCCGAGTCACTTGTTGAAAAAAATGCATCGTTATTTAACAACGATTTCTATCACAACAGGGATATTATAAAGAAGGCTGAAAAGGATCTTACAAAAAAGACCCTGAACGCTCTTTCGGGGTATGTCACAAGATATGTTATCAAGAAGGAAAGCAGGCTTAAGAAGGAAATGGAGGATTATTCCGCTACTCCAGAGGAAAACAACTAATCAGCCCAAATATTAAATCTGTCAGGGTAATTCAAGCAGCATCATGCCCAACTCATATGTTATATCTGCAGTTAGAACTCCGATCGGTAAATTTGGAAGATCCCTTTCAAAGATAAAGGCGGTCGAGCTAGGGGCTGCCGCGATTAGGGGCGCAGTCGAAAAGGCAAACATTGATCCTGCTGCCGTTGAAGAAGTGATATTCGGAAACGTTATTCAGGCGGGCAACGGGCAGAATCCGGCAGGACAAGCTGCAACAATGGCAGGCCTCAGTGACACAGTTGTTAAGAACACGGTTAACGTGGTATGTGCTTCAGGAATGCTTGCGGTTGAAAATGCTGACAGGGAAATTTCACTTGGGGAGAAGGATATCATAATCGCAGGTGGAATGGAAAGCATGAGCAATGCTCCATTTCTTTTGCCCGCGGATCTCAGATGGGGTCCAAAACAGCTACTCTTCAAGAACTACAAGATTGATGATGCCATGCTGAGAGATGGCCTGATGGATGCCTTTTACTTTGAGCACATGGGCAACTCTGCAGAGCTTACTGCAAGGAAATATTCAATAACAAGGGAAGCTGCCGATAGCTATGCACTCAGGAGCCAGCAGCTCGCAATGAAGGCTCAGGAGGCGGGAATATTTGAAAAGGAATGTGTAAGGATGGATGCTCTCTCAAGGGATGAAGGCATCAGGAACACATCCATGCAGGATCTCTCAAGGCTTCCTGCAGCCTTTGATCGCAACGGTATACTCACTGCGGGAAATTCATCGCAGCTTTCTGACGGTGCATCAGCTTTAGTGCTGGCTTCAGAAAAAGCAGTCAGGGAGATGGATCTCAAGCCAGTTGCTGTGATTGAGGGATATTCCTCTGCCTCCCTGAATTCAAGAGATTACGTTGAAGCGCCAATACCTTCCACAAAATCACTGCTTGAAAAAATGAACAGAAAGATAGACAGCTATGATCTTGTTGAGCATAACGAAGCATTTTCTGTTGCATCCATAGTTGTTCGGGATCAGTTGAAAATTGACGATGAAAAATTCAACGTGAACGGTGGGGCGATTGCACTCGGCCATCCGCTGGGCAACAGCGGTTCCAGGATTATAGTCACGCTTATCAACGCTCTCAGGAACAGAAAAGAGACATTTGGTCTCGCGACATTGTGCCATGGTGGCGGGGGCGGGCATTCGCTGTCAATCAGAATGCTCTGATCTGTGGATTAAGAAAGCGAGCCTCAGGAATTATTAGGCATGTAATAAAATTCAGTGATGGTAAACACCAGTTTTGTCATTCAACACTATAAAAATAAGAGAAATTCTCAGGCTTCTGGAGATCCTTTTTATCAGCGGGCATTTTTAGAGAGCACTTATAATATAATGGCCTATGTCAAATTTTATAACGCAAGAGTGAAAGCATTCATGGTAAAGCTCAACTGCAAATTTTGACAGGCGGAATGACACTTCCTTTAACTATGGTGCATAATAAACATTCAAGAACGTATAGGCAGGATTTTTTAGCAGATATCAACTTAGTTTCACTAAAGCTTGGGGAAAGGGATATTTCTGCCACCCATATATAAAAATAGCCTTAACTGTAAGCCCAAAAAAGCATTATCAATATATACAGTGAATAAATCAGGTAGTATGAACCATGGCCAGAAGGTCGTGATGTCCATATTTATTACGGCTGTGATAATTGGTGTAGTTGCTGGACTGATCATATATCATCTATATCTGGGATTTTTCGGCGGGAATCCTGGTCTTTCAGAACTTCCGTTTATTGCCTCTTTTCTTGCTACGGGTATTGCAAGTGCAGCATTTACCATTATGCTGCTCCTTTATCCGGTTATCAAGAAGGGAGAAAAGAGTTCCAGCTATGCTGCTGAAGGCGGTGAGGATTTCAAATGAGTGACAAGAAAGGAAGAAATCTGGAAATATACTTCATGGCGGCGGTAATTGTAATACTTTTTTCAAGTGCCGTTATGAACTACGTTGAAATGTCGGAACATCCAAACGCAGTTGCAACTGATGCACCGACCCCTCCGGCCGGATCATATGTTATTCATGTTGTAGCTACTCAATGGGAGTGGACATTCATTTATCCAAACAACACAACCAGTGCCGGTGCTTTTTCTGTCCCTGTAAACAGGGAAATAACGCTGATAGTAACTTCAATGCCCAGTGAACAGGGTCCTGGCGTTATTCACGATCTGTATATACCACAGATGGACGTTCAGGTTTACGCGGTTCCAGGGCAGAACAATTCCGTGACGTTTGAGCCCACGCATACTGGCAGTTATTATTTTGAGTGCGTAGAGTACTGTGGTGAATATCACTACGAAATGAGAGGGTATATGGAGGTAGTGGCTCAATGAGTGCTTATGTCACAACACTCACCATAGATGGTGCAATTGTTGCGATAGTTTCTATAATTATTTTTGCACTGTACCTCGTCCTGAACTCAAGAAAGGATCTTATATCCAAGATGGCCAACGCTGAGGGATACGACAGCGAAGGGCAGTTTGTCAGAGATTATGTTGCAGGAAAACCAAGGGAACTTGGTTTATCCATATTTGTTAATGACGATGCAAAGAGTTTAGGTATGCGATATATCGTAACAAGCTTATTTTTCTTCTTCATTGCTGGCGCATTTGGCCTTACAATGAGGCTGAGCCTCACGAGCCCCAATCCTTCTCTTCTTACCCCGGATGAATATAACGTACTGCTGACGGAGCATGCCACCCTCATGATCTATATGTGGGCTGTTGGAAGTGCACTGGGCTTTGGTTACTACCTTCTGCCATCGCATCTGAAAGTGTTCAGGGACATAAGAGGAGTATTTTCATCCATAGGATACTGGCTATGGCTGCTTGGCGGCGCACTTATACTTGTTTCCCACTCATCTGTAAGATGGTACTTTTATCCGCCACTCTCTCTTCAGCTGAATCAGAACGGCGGTGGATTGTATGCATGGCTCTCAGTTCTCGGCATAGAGATTCTGTTCGTTGGTCTGATTATCACATCCATAACGATTCTCTTCATAATACTGTTTGACCGATCCCCTGAAGTTAAAAGGAATCAGTTCACGCTATTCACCTGGTCCATAATATTCACGATAATAATGATACTCGTCTCCTCTCCCCCAATAATGGTGGGCTTCGCCCTGCTGTTCTACGATTATTTCAACCCAATATTCTTCACAGCAGCTTCGCATTCTGTCCTTCTTTTTACCATTCTCTTCTGGTTCTGGGGGCATCCTATTGTGTACATAGCAATAATCCCGTATTTTGGACTGATCTATGAGATCATTCCCAAGTTCACAGGAAAGCAGATATTCAGCTATAAATCTGGTGTCATAGGTTTGGGGCTGTTACTGATACTCAGCGAACTCGTGTGGGGCCATCATCTCTTCAATTCCGGTCTCGGGTTTGCGTGGGTGCTGTTCTTCTCAACCACTTCATTCCTGGTAGTAATTCCGTCAGCCATCACCATCTTCAATTACATCGCCAGCCTATGGTCAGCTGAAAGGATCAGGATCACAACACCCATGTTATTTGTTATAAACGGGATTATAGATTTCATAATAGGGGGGGTAGTTGGTGTAATGCAGTCAGCGTTCCCTGTGAATGCAGATGTGCATGGTACGTATGTTATAACCGGCCACTTTCACTTCATATTCCTCGGAATAACAACAGGAATTAGTTTTGCCGCTTTCTACATGCTCTTTCCGACTCTCAGCGGCGGGAGAAAATACGATGTGAAACTGGCCCGGCTGCACTTCTATTTCACAGCCGCAGGTTCCATGCTCATGTCCAGCGCCTGGCTCCTCGGTGGATTTCTTGGAATGCCACGTGCTACAGCAGGCTATTTCCCGTTCTTCCAGCCTTATCAACTCGCCTCTATCGCAGGTGGTTTCATCATAGGTATTGGGCAGATATTCTTCCTGTGGAACATGGGCAAGAGCTGGCTGAAGGCGCCAAGTGTTGACAACCAGAACTGTCTGGAGCAGGTAAACGTAATCTCAACTGAAATGACAGGTGGTGCGCAGTGAACAGTAAGTTTGTTGGAGTTGCTTTTGCAGTTATGCTAGTTGCAGTGGCTGGACTTTCCCTGGCTTACGAGTTGAATATACCTGAGGTACACGCGTTTAAGCTTCCCCCAGTGCCATCAGATGCAAAGATCTACAGGGACGTTACTCTCTACGCAGAGGAACCTGGATGGGATGCAAATCTTGGTCCGGCCAAGACCAATCCCACTCTAGTGTTTCAGGTAGGTACTGTAGTTAATTTTACAGTAATTGAAGAGGATACATTACCGCATACACTCGCCATCAACCCGGGTCCAAAAGAACTTTCCAATGCGGATATAGTGCTGAGCATTGGTCCACCTCAGTACTCGGTGGTACATGGCCAGGCTTACTTTAACAAAATAGGGGTTTACACATACTGGTGTACAGTCCATCCTCTTACCATGGTTGGGTTGATTTACGTGAACAAGACCGTATCAACATCTTACTCTCTTCCTAAGCTCCCTGCGAATTATCCGGTAAATTATTCACAGACCCTCACAATTAATTCAAACGGGATAGCCAACAGATCGAAAGGTCTGGATCCAACGCTTTATTATCCTACGGGTTCTGCGGTTAACTTTACCATAACGCAGAACACAACTACTAATGCTTCATTTAACATAGCATATGGTTCAAACGTCTCTTCATACAACGAGACCGCCCTGAATGCAACACAACTTGGTAGAACCCCTGGGAAATCAGCATCATTTATTGCATATCTTAAGAGTCCCGGCGAATATACATACTGGGATCAGTACAATGTTGCGGATACCGTGGGTCATATTTACGTCGCAAACAATTCCCTGAAGAGGTCGTTGCAGGTGACAAACGGCGGAATAAAACTATCTGGACATGCAAGATTTCAGCTCCCGATAGTTAACAGCACCAATGCTGTTTTCACATTGAATGACAGTTCTCATATATACTACAACTTTTCAATATCAGGTTATTCATTCGAAACATTGAATATCAGTGGAAATCGCTCTATTTCCTTCAATTTCTCATTTATACAGCCTGCTTCCCTTTTGTTTAACCAGATCAAACCGGTGAGCCATTCAAACAGTATTTACGTGTATCTATACATGGTGAATGTTTCGGTCAATGCAACCTTAACAGGTTATGTGATAGATGGAATAGTGAACCAGAACCTGCAGTTCACCCAGTACACAGTGGTGAACTTCACACTTAACAACACTGACAGCCTGAATAATACGATCGCCATAAATCCAGGCAATGCAGAGAATTCCTCCAGCAGTATCATAGTTGCATATACACCTTCCAGTGTCTCTTCAGCAAGCGGATACTTTTACTTCGTAGAAGCCGGAAACTATACCATGTGGGATACGTATCATCCGTCTTCCAATGTACTTCTGATAACTGTCATTTCATTTGGCGGGTCTGCTGGGTCAGCCTTATCCGTAAGGATCAGCTCTATTGATGGCAGTATATCTGGTATACAGCTGATGTCAGCGGATGTTATGTCATGTCCATCAAAGACATACTGAAAATATCCAAGGCTGAAATCACCTTCCTGGTGGTAATAGTCTCACTGAGTGGTTTCCTGGCAGCTCCTGGAGCGATATCGCATATCCTCAGGGTAATACCACTGGTGGTTGCGGGTTCCATGGCCTCCATGTCAGCTGCAATTTTCAATAACATTTATGACAGGGACATTGACGTGAGGATGAAGCGAACCAGCAGCAGGCGATATCCACTGGAAGGTAAAGGCGTCAGGTTTTTCTTTGCGGCATCAACCGCAATGATAGCCGTATCCATGGCAATTGGGCTATTGTTCATTAATCCTCTCTCAACCGTATTCATTCTGATGGGGTTTCTAAGCTACGTTTTTCTGTATACGATGTTCCTGAAAAGAAGAACTTCCTGGAACATAGTAATTGGTGGTATAGCTGGAAGTTTTCCTGCAATGGCTGGGTGGGCTGCAGTTACCGGTGGAGTATCATACACTGCACTCTTCATAGCGCTGCTGGTATTTATGTGGACACCAACACATTTCTGGAGCCTGGCTATCGGACTTAAGGAGGATTATCAGTCAGCCGGAATACCTATGCTTCCGGCTAAAGTGGGAGAAGACAGGGCATCTTCGTTCATCATCATCAACACAGTGATACTTGTAGCTTATTCCATGCTTCCTCTTGTATTCCATCAGATTGCTGTGGGCCATGTTTACATAATAATTGCAGTCATAATGGACGTGGTTATGATGGCTCTGGTCCTTAAGGCCTTTTTTGAACTTCCCGAGAGGGGCGGATTCAGAAACGCATTTCACTTTTCGAACCTGTACCTGCTTGTCCTCTTAATAGCAATGTGGCTGGTAGTCATATGATAAAGCTGAACAAGTCAGCTTATGTGATTATTGCAGCGGCTGCCCAGCTGTTTGGAATATGGACGCTGATATCTGGAAAATATATATATGTCCAGCCTTCAGTTGCTCTCATGTTCTACTCAATATTTGCAGGACCTTTCATTCTCTCTGCTGTTTTTTCTTATGTTAAGAAACTAAGAGTGCCTGCAACCTATATGGAGCTTTTTTCTGTATTCATAATAGTCATTGAATTATGGACATTCTCTGTACGGGGGATATTCACCGTGTTGCCGCTTTTCCTAATTTCAGCCATCCTACTTTTTATGGACGTAGTAGAGAGCAGCAGGATCTGGATCTCAAGAGCATCGATATTCCTTTCGGCATTAACAGTTCTTGTAATCATATCAACTGTCATCCGGTTTTTCAACTCATACCCGCCTTTTCCCATGACAGTACTGTCCATATATAACGATGGCCAGCCAGCAGGCGTCCCTTTGATTTTCAGCAATGCCATGGTGATATTTTCAGGGAATTTCATCATCACAATGAGCATTCAGTTTACTGTCATACTGCTGATAGCATCTGCCCTTCTGGCTGAGAACTTCATCATGATTTACGGTATCCTGAAAAATTACGGGGAAGGAATAAGGTCCTCAATAAGCGGCATCATAGTCTTTGTCTTCGGTTGCCAGTGCGAAAGCATCATCTCAGCTGTTCCGGTACTTTCAGCCATTCTTGTATCTGTGCTGCTCCTCCCGCTCATAGTTGTCGGGGCATTCCTGCTCATACTCTCATATCTGCTTCTTAGGCTGATGAAAAGAGGCCCGTCAGGCAGGCTTTCAAAGATGGCAGATCGATTCTATGTCAGAAGTACTGCTATATTTATGGGTATACTGATGATCATTGAGATCATTGTGTCGAGTATAGGTGTCTATTATGGTCTTGAGCACACCATATTCTATTTCTATGGTTTGAACCTTGCCATAATGGCCACATCCTATGTGCTTGTTTCCGGAGTTCTGATTGGTGGTTCAAAGGAAACACGTTCTCTGTATCCCCTGTTACTCATAGTGACTGGAATGGCCATTATGGTGATGTGGCTTCTTCCGATCTTTGAAACAGCAGCGTATTCAGATCCTGCATATTTTGGTCTCATGACAGTCACCTCATTTGCCGGTGGAGGCCTCACCGGTGCTGGAGCCAGCAGATACGGTAAGATCCAGCGAAACATCATCCTGGAGATGATCTCAATGATGTTCACTCTCATAGGCGTTTTCATACTTTATTTCACAGATATATTCCAGTCAAGGCTATGGAGCGGATTCTCCCTCACATCACAACTCGAATTCTCGGTCATCCTCATCCTACTATCCTTGCCATTTCTCTGGTTCTATAACTATCTCTCCATAGAGAGGAAGTGTGAATACGTTGGTAGACAGCCATATACGGTCTGAATCCAGAAAAGGTGCAGTTGCTGTTATCGTTGGGCAGGCTTTCATATTTCTCACGTTCTATTCTGTGCTTGCAAACCTTCCGGACCCAGTTATATGGTACTATATCTTTGAGGTTGGAACCCCTCTTATGATCGGGATCATGTTCTACTGCAACAGGGACGTGGCTATTTCAGGGATAAAATCGCTGGGAAATGTGGACATGTTTGTGTTTTTTACCACAATCATCGTATGGATGGTGATCTGGACAACTCATGATCTTAACCCTTACGGGATATTCTGGGAACAGGGATTCACCGATGAAATAAATTTCAGGCTCTTTATGATTCCATATATGAGCAGATTTATAACACGTGGAAGAGCCGTAATATTACAGGCTGTCCTATTCACAGTATACTACTCAAACTACCTTGTGTTTGCACCCGGTGGTTTTCCAGGGATATACTTCTATTTTTTCATCTTTGATATATTCTCAATGGGCATTATCTATGGCGTCATCTATCTGATTCGAAAATCAATATACATTGACCTGAGCATTCATCTTTCACTATATGCGATGGCTTTTATTGTTGTTTCACTCGGGTGGATACCGTATCTATTCCTTCCATCCTAAAAGCTCCTTCATCTCACTGGTGAACCTGTTCTTTTTTCCATATCTGTCAAAGAGAACGGCAACAGTGCTGCCAGTACAGGCAGGTTCAGGATCTTCATCCGTCATTATCTCCTGATAGAATTTTACACTGGAATTTCCTAGAGCTGAGATCTGTGTCCTGCAGAAAGCGCTCTGTCCTATCACTACAGGTTTCAGGTAATCGATCTCAACATGAGCTATGAGAAACCTGTAGTCATTAACCCTTTCGCCCAGAGAAGTTTTAAACATCTCGATCCTTGCCAGCTCAAAGAGGGTGAGATAAACGGCATTGTTGAGTACACCCTGATCGTCAAAATCAGTATACCTGAGCTGGAGGCTCAAAGTGTGAACGCTATGTGAGCTCATCAATCTTCCTCTTGATTGCAGACATAACGTTTTCACAGCTCAAATTCCTCACCCCTGGATCATCGCATGAGACCTTGACCATCTCCGAATTCGGTGTATAATCATGTATTTTCTGGGAATCACGCCTGACCATCTCCATAGAAGTAGAATAGAATATTATAACTCTCGTCTCAGCCATGTGGAACATAGAGTGCATTTCCATGGAATATACTGGATTCAGCAATATTACTGCGGAAATTTCAGGAAACCTAGAGACCCACAGAGCCTTGGCAGCCCATCCTCCATATGAAACAAAGAAAAGCCTCTCTGAATTTGAAATTAACGGAGCAACAGAAAGATATCCACTTCCGGTGTCCAGTTCTTCCATGGCAGAAACTTCTGATTCCATACGATCAGACAGTCTGGGCAGATCAACATGCTGCTGCCATCCACCAAGCAGTACAATCTTTCTCTCACTCTTTGAATGACCATCCTTCATAGATAACTTCAAAAAATCCTACTATATTTTCATTTAGCACAAACAGATACTCTTACGTTGGATAAAAAGGAATCATCTCTGGATATACATGCAATCCTGACCAGATACAGATCGACAATAGAGGGCGCATTCATCAAGAAAGTATACCATGCACCACCAAAGACTTTTATACTGCAGCTTTACCGATCAGACCATGGAAGGATTGATCTCTTCATTCAGATAGACAGGGGAATTTATGTCGGCGAGAAAAGGGAGGAAATCCAGCCAACACAGATGGCCATGAACCTGCGAAAGCTGCTCGTGGATCAGAAGATCAGGTCTGTAAGGCAGATCAATTTTGACAGGGTGCTGGAAATATGCACGTATCAGGAGATTAGCCTTATTGCGGAGTTCTTCAGGGAAGGCAACCTGATAGTATGTTCAGACGGGAAGATTGAAATGGCGGTTCATCAGCGTGAGTGGAAAAATCGTAAGATTGTCAAAGGTGAGAAATATGTACCACCTACAGACTTTGATCCCGTCGCAGCCAGCGATGATAACATTGCAGAAATCTTCAGGAACAGCACAGGAACAATTGTGCAGACGCTGGCCTCCAGGCTGAATCTGGGCGGAGACATAGCCGAGGAGGTGTGCTTGAGGGCCGGCGTGGACAAAAGAAAAATGGCCAAAGAATCAGTTGAAGAGATATCCGGTCTGAGAAATGCACTCAATGAGATCATCAGTGAGGCGGAGAATGGAAAGGGTTACGTGTATCATGAATCCGGAACAATTTCACCTGTCAGGATGAGCCACCTGAACGAACCGTTTGAGGAGGTAGAGGACTTTGCCGCCGAGGTTTCAAAAAGAATGTCCGAGGCAGAGGAGACCCAGGAGGACATCTCACTGAAGAGAAGGATGGAGTCGCAGCAGAAGACAATTGAGGAATACCTGAAAAAGGCCGAATCAATGGCGCAGGCAGGAAGCATTATATTACAGCATCTGAAAACCGTGGAGGAAATGTTGAACACTGCCAGAAGAATAGATCGTGGAATGGATTCCACCGGCATTTCCCAAAATTTCAAGCTGGACAGGGGCAGAAAGATCCTGGATGCAGAAATTGCCGGAACACAAATTACGCTTGACATCAGGAAATCAGCCGGGGAGAACGCAAATTTTTATTTCAGCGAGTCAAAGGACTACAGAAAAAAGGCAGAAAATGCCAGAATTGCCCTGGAAAATAGTATCAGATCATCAATATCGGAAGAAAAAAAGAAAAGATCGAGAAAGCGCAGATTCTGGTTCGAAAAGTACAGATGGACGTTCACTATCTCCGGTCACATTATTGTTTCAGGTCGCGACAGAAAGACGAATGAAATGGTGGTCAAAAAGCATCTGGAAAGCAACGACATCTATGTCCATGCGGATCTGTACGGGGCACCAAGCACAGTGATCAAGGCATCCAACGGCACAAGAGCTGATGATCTGAGCATAAGGGAAGCCTGCATATTTGCAATTTCGAACTCAAGAGCCTGGACTGCCGGCATAGCTTCCGGATCAGCATACTGGGTCTTTCCGGAGCAGGTGAGCAAATCCCCGGAATCAGGAGAATACGTATCAACGGGATCCTGGATAATCCGGGGAAAGAGGAATTACCTGTTCAACCTCCCGCTGGAACTCTATATAGGCATGATAAATTATGAGGGCGACGAACTTCCCATGGTTTCAGCATCTGCAGACAATCCAATGTTCACAGGAAAGCCTCTAAAAATAGTACCATCAAAAGATCCCAGGGCAAAGGCAGTTAAGAAAATAGCCAGTTCGCTGGGACTCAATCCGGAGGAAGTTGATCCGTTGTTGCCGCCTGGAGGAAGCCTTATTGTCGGAGATTAGGCAATTTCATTCTTCAGCCTTGTGAGAACAGAAACGTCTTCCGGATCAACGCCCCTCTCAACCGCAATGTGGTAGGAAAGCATATCTCCATAAGCAATCCATGCGAAGTTCCTCTCAAGAACTCCACCGGAATGAGAGATACGGTTGAAAGTCAGGCCGGTCAGCTTCTCCATTGCCCGAATCCTCTTTTCTATTCTGGGTTCTCCGCCGGAGAGCACCGTGATATCCTTTTCAGGCCATGAACGGTTAGCCATCCATACTGTATCATTATGATTCGCCTCAGGAAGAAAACATGAATATGCAATCAGCTTGGAATTTTCGTTGATCTGGGTTCTCCATCTGGTCACAACTCCTCTCGAGGAGGTGTCACCAATAAAAACCGGAAGCATCTTCCTTTCAACTATCCTGCGTGCGTGGGTCCTGATCTCATTCTCTCTCCGGAACATCCCGGCTATTGCGTCAGATATTCTTTTTCTGTCAGCATCAGTGAGCCCAAGGAACGTGTTGATCAGTGGCATCACCATGTAACCCAGTGCCGATCTCGGCTGAATGCCTGCGGGTACCATGATTCTATCACTGCACCTTTCTGCAAGTTTTCCTCCTGACGTTATCGCTACAGCATCGCATCCTCTCTCCAAGGCCTGTTCGAAGCAGCTGAGGGTCTCTTCCGTATTGCCTGAGTAGCTAACTGCAATAAAGAGAGACTTCTTATCAACGAATTTTGGAAGGTCGTATCCCATCACTGAAAAAACTGGTTTCTCCTGGTATAGATCTGAGAGTATCAGGGAAGTGACACCTGATCCACCCATCCCCGCCACAACAATGCTGTCATATCTTGAAATGTCCACAGGAAGAGACTCCCTGGAAAGGACCTGCTCCTTCAGTTCCAGAATCTGCCTTTGCATATCCATATCCGGTATATGCGAAATAAGCTTAACAACTTTATTAGCCCAACAGTTATTATCTCACTGCGGTGCTTAGCAGTGGCAGCATTACAGCAAGCCTAGTGCTCGTGAAAAGGGACCGCAATTATATACTGATACGTATATTATATTCCCTAATTTTAAGAAAATCCTTATATCAGGTATGAATTGCCATGCCGCATTAAACTACGGTGAAATTAATGGCAACTCAGAAACCACACATAAACCTGATAACCATAGGGCATGTTGATCATGGAAAGTCCACCCTCGTAGGGAGACTTATGTTTGAACATGGAGAGGTACCTCCACACATCATTGAGGAGTACAAGAAGCAGGCAACTGAAAAGGGAAAGGCGACCTTTGAATTTGCCTGGGTCATGGACAGGCTGAAGGAGGAAAGGGAACGTGGGGTCACCATAGATCTTAACCACAAGAAGTTCGAGACTGACAAGTATTACTTTACAATCATAGATGCTCCAGGCCACAGGGACTTTGTCAAGAACATGATCACGGGAACCAGCCAGGCCGATGCAGCGATTCTCGTCATATCTTTTAAGGAAGGAGAGGGCATAATGGCCCAGACAAGAGAGCACGGCTTCCTTGCCAGGACAATGGGTGTCAAGCAGCTTATAGTGGCTGCAAACAAGATGGACTCAACACAGCCCCCATACAGTGAACAGAGATTCAAGCAGATGAAGGCTGAAGTTGAGAAGTTTCTGCTCTCAATTGGCTACAAGGATATCCCTATAATACCCATCAGTGGTTACAAGGGAGACAATATCACCAAGCCAAGCGAAAACATGAAATGGTACAGCGGTCCAACTCTTCTGCAGGCACTTGATGCCCTGAAAGTCCCGGAGAAACCGGTTGATAAGCCTCTGAGGCTGCCAATTCAGGATGTTTATTCAATTACGGGAATAGGTACAGTTCCAGTAGGCAGAGTGGAGACAGGTATCCTGAAGGTTGGAGACAAGGTTATCTTTCTTCCAGCTGACAAACAGGGAGAAGTCAAGACCATTGAAATGCACCACGAGGCAATGAATCAGGCTGAGCCTGGTGATAATGTGGGATTCAACGTTAGGGGCATTGCAAAGAACGACATAAAGAGAGGAGATGTCTGCGGTCACCTGACAAATCCGCCTACTGTTGTTAAATCCTTTACGGCGAGAATAGTCATACTGAACCATCCAAGTGTGATAGCAAACGGATACAAACCGGTCTTCCACGTTCACACAGCTCAGGTGGCTTGCCGCTTTGAGGAGATACTCAGGACAATTAATCCAAAGGACGGCACCGTTCTTCAAGAAAAGCCGGATTACATAAAGACCGGTGACATTGCAGTGGTAAAGGTAGTGCCGGACAGGCCAATCGTTCTGGAGAAGGCATCGGACATCCCCGAAATGGGCAGGTTTGCCATCAGGGATATGGGACAGACCGTTGCCGCCGGTCAGTGCATCGAAGTAGAGAAGAAGTGATCTTATGGCTTCATACAGAGCACGGATATCTCTCAGCGGAACCGAACACAAGGTTGTGGATTCTGTGTGTGATGAGATCAGGGGAATTGCCCAGAGGACTGGTGTAGAGATTCACGGTCCCGTTCCTCTTCCCACCAGAAGGCTTGTTGTTCCTGTAAGGAAAAGCCCAGACGGTGAGGGTTCTCCGACATGGGACAGATGGGAGATGCGTGTTCATAAGAGATTAATAGACGTGGATGCAGATGAGAGAACGATCAGGCAGCTTATGAGAATACCCATACCGGACGGTGTCCAGATAGAGATTCAGATCAAGAGCTGAACAGGTATAGCAGGGACTTTTTATGGGGCGAAAAGAAGACAATATAAACAAAGCAATTTCTATAATGCAGGATTTTGAAAGAATAAGAAATATAGGAATTGCAGCTCATATAGATCATGGAAAGACAACGCTGAGCGACAACCTGATTGCAGGAGCCGGGATGATGAGCGAAGACCTTGCAGGCAAACAGCTGATGCTTGACTATGATGAGCAGGAGCAGGCAAGGGGAATAACCATCAATGCAGCTGTTGCATCGATGGTACACTCGCATGAAGGGAAGGATTTCCTTATAAATCTGATCGACACACCAGGCCATGTGGACTTTGGGGGAGATGTTACAAGGGCCATGAGAGCAGTGGATGGTGTGATCATAGTGGTGGATTCCGTTGAGGGTATAATGCCACAGACTGAAACTGTGATAAAGCAGGCTCTTAGGGAGCGTGTCCATCCTGTTCTCTTTATTAATAAGGTTGACAGGCTTATAAATGAGCTCAAGCTGAACGTTGACGAGATGCAGAAGCGCTTCGTCAAGATAATCACCGAACTCAACAGGCTGATACAGAAGAATGCGCCGAAGGAATTTTCCGAGAGCTGGAAGGTGAACGTACAGAACGGTACAGTGGCTTTCGGGTCAGCATTCAACAACTGGGCAATATCATCAATGTCTATGGCCACAAACAAGATATCATTCAAAGATATCGTGGAGATGGTCAGGGATCAGAAACAGAAGGAGCTCGCAAAGAAGAGCCAGCTTCACAAGGTAATTCTCGACATGGTAATCAAGCATTTACCGAATCCGAAGCAGGCCCAGGCTTACAGGATAGAACAGATATGGAAAGGGGATCTTCAATCCGTGGTTGGAAAGGCAATGACCTCGTGCGATCCAAACGGTCCTGTGAGTATGATGATCACCAAGATAATAATAGATCCGCACGCCGGAGAAGTTTCCGTTGGAAGGTTGTTCAGCGGGACTTTGCGAAAGGGATCGGAAGTTTATGTCAGTGGAGGTGGGAATCAGAAGGTTAAGATCCAGGTTCTTTCTATGATGGTGGGTCCTGACAGAATACAGATCGATCAGATCTCTGCAGGCAACATAGCTGCCATGATAGGTTTGAAAGGCGCTATTGCAGGCTCTACAGTCTCCTCTGAAGTCATGGAGCCATTTGAGCCAATGGTGCACTATACAGATCCTGTGGTGACTCTTGCAATAGAGGCAAAACACACCGCTGATCTTCCAAAGCTCATTGATGTTCTCAGAAATGTGTCAAAGGCTGATCCGTCAATTGAGGTTGATATAAATCAGGAGACTGGGGAACACCTCATATCCGGTATGGGAGAACTGCATCTTGAAGTTACGCTTTATAGAATCAGAAACGATTATAAGGTTGAGGTAACCACTTCTGATCCGATAGTGGTTTACAGGGAAACCGTGGAAAGGAAGGGAGGACCGTTCGAAGGAAAATCCCCGAACAAGCATAACAGATTCTACTTCACTGTTGAACCTCTCCCGGAAGAGGTTGTCAGTCTGATTAAGGAGGGAAAGATTCCACAGGGAACCAAGTTCAAGGATAAGAAATCGGTTATAGAGGTTTTGCAGAACGCAGGGCTTACAAGAGAGGAAGCACGCGGTCTGGTTGCAGTGGAAGGAATGAACCTCATGACAGACATCACCAAAGGTATTCAGTACCTTGATGAGACAATGGAGCTTCTCGTGGAGTCATTCAAGGAGGTAATGAACCGTGGGCCATTGGCCAATGAGCACGTTTACGGAATAAAGGCCTCTCTTGTTGATGCGAAACTCCATGAGGACAGCATACACAGGGGTCCTGCCCAGGTCATTCCTGCGGGAAGAAACTCTCTCTACGGTGCAATGTGCCAGGCCAAGAGGGTACTGATGGAACCTGTTCAGAAGGTCTACATTAACGTCCCGATTGAAATAATGGGATCAGTAACCAATGAGATCCAGCAGAGGAGGGGCATAGTGGAGGATATGAACCAGGACGGAGACGAGATGATCATCGTTGCAAGGGTTCCTGTAGCTGGAATGTTTGGTTTTGCGTCCGCTATAAGGGGAGCAACCGGTGGAAAGGTTCTATGGAGTTCAGAGAATGCCGGATATCAGCGTGTACCTCCTGAATTACAGCCTGAGGTAGTGACAAAAATAAGGGAGAGAAAGGGACTGAGACCTGAACCGTATGATGAGGCGTACTACGCCACGCTCTGATCTGTCAGTTAGCCTTTGTCTTCAAAGGCTCTACCTTTTCCATAATAAGCTTCAGCATCTCGCTCCTCTTTTCATCCGGGGAATCTGTCAGGAATTCTGAATCAACTGTTATAACGTAGCTGTTCATTGCAGTCTCGTCGATAAGAATTTTAACGGAGCCCTTAGATCCTTCAATCTTTGAAATCTCTTCAACGAGCTCTGGTTCCAGCTTCTGAAAAGAGATGTATTTGGGTATTTCGTATCTTGCCCTTACGGTATGCGTCGGGGTCATCTTCTCTATAGCTCCCTGAACTAAGATTGAATTTGGTATCTTGATTATTTTTCCAGAATGATCCCTAATGCTTGTATACAGGAGATCTATTCTCGAGACCTTTCCTCTGTATGTTGGTCTTATCTCATCTCTGGAAAAGTATTTGGGGGGATAACTAGAGAGCATCATTCCAAACTGCCAGGTGTTTATGGCCACCTGATCCCCCTCAACGAACGGTTTGGCAAATACCACCATAAGGCCGCCAAAGATGTTGCTCAGGACATTCTGTGATGCAAGCCCAAGTATCAGGGAGAGAAACGTGCTCCCGAGAATTATGGAAGAAACATCTATTCCGAGAGAGGCGAAAACAGCAATGGATAGTATGAAATATCCGACCAGCGAAATGATAAATATCAGAGGTCTTGCCCTTGAGGGCGAAATGTATCTGGAGAGGTATTTTTCAAGGCTATGGACTATTATCCTGATTAAGATAAAGATGAACAGGGCGACGATCCCTGCGTAGATGAAGCGCTCGAAGTTTCCTGGAATTATTTTCAGGTAAAGGTTCATCAAGTAGAAGCCTATGAAAACAAAGGCTAGTGCAATGATGATCAGTGTTACTGAAATTATAGTACGCCTGAGCCTGTTTCCATCCATGGAACATTATTGGCTATTTCTTTATAAAATATTTCAAAAAATCAAAATTAACGAGATTTCAGAATTACACTCTGCTCTTTCTTAACTTCCTGCACACCCATCCCTCTGGGATCACCACCGAGTGTATATCCATGGAAATATTATCGGGAATTTTCAGATATACGCCGGATGATTCCACTGAATTGTGAACTGCAAGTATTCTTTCAATCTCGTCAAGGTATTTGCGGCTTTTAATAATATTGCCTGTCTGAATTTCATCGGCGATTTTCCCCATAATCATGGCAACTGATGCGTGTTCCATCTCAAGCCCTGCAATCTGGCCCCTAAGTTCCGGAGAATTTTTTAATACCGCGGGGAAGACGATCTCCTCCTCAAGATATATGTGGCGCAGAAGACCACTCCTGAATTCTTCAAAGGAATCCGCGTCATAGTTTCCGTTTTCTGCCTCTTTAATTATACGTGTCAGAACCTGCCTCTCAAGTTCGTGATCCATCTCAAGTTCCGCTGAGATTCCGGTCATGAAATTATGTATTCATGAGTCGGATTAAATCTTTCCCGGTCAGTGTTTTCACATAAAGAGACAGCATTACGTGTGCGGCGGTTGCAAATGAAGAATGAAATTCTGAGCCGGTACCGGCAACATGATCTGGAAGACTCAATGATGGCAGAATCATATCAAATTCTATAAAATGGGTTTGTGCTGTTTTTTCAGGCTTATTTCATATAGCCAGATAAGCTTCTCAACATGACAGTTGGAAAATATTACGGTACTGTCCTTGAGATTCAGCAAAATTAAGATGAAAGTGGAGAATAAAGGCACAAGAGATTTGAAATCGGAACCTGCAGTCAACATAACCTGAAACCTGACGGCATGATCCTGGAAGTGTCCCTTAAAACGGATAATATCGGAAATAACTTGTACAAGGGATCCGCATGCTACAGCACTATTCTGTGAAATCCAATGCTCATCCCCGACATGGAAAGGCGTATTGTCAAATCCAGCGAAGGTCTGGTAACCTAAAATATCAGGCGGCAATACACCTTTATGTTTCTTGAGGTAGATGGATGGAAGACCGATATCAGGTTTTCAGCAGCACATTTCATCCCTTCCCACGATAAGTGCTCGAGGCTGCACGGTCATGACTATTTCGTCAGGGCAAGAGTATTTGGAGAGCCCGAAAATGAATTTATTATAGATTATCTTGAACTAATTCAACTGTTGAAGATCATAGTGAAGCCGATGGATCACAGGATCATTGTTCCTGATTCATCAGGAACGGCAAACGTATCGGTGAAGGACGGAGTCTGCACCGTGAAATACCTGGAAAAGGAGATCAGGGTTAGCGATTCTGACACCTTTCATCTTCCTGCCCCGAGCAGCTCCAGCGAGGAACTGTCCAAATATATAGCAACGGAACTTCAGAAGAGGGTTGCAGAAAATCAGAGTATAGAAAAGATTCAGGTCTGCGTGGACGAGGGACCTGGCATGGGTGCATGCCATGAGATCAGAAACAGGCAATAAAAGAATAGTGGTTCTCTTTTCCGGGGGTCTAGATTCTACAACTCTCTTATCATATTACGTCAGGGGAGGTTATGAGGTTCTGCCCATATCCTTCTATTACGGCCAGACGCATTCCAGAGAGATAAGGAGTGTCTCTGAGATCTGCAGGCACTTTGGGCTGAAGGATAGGCTTGTGCGCATGGACCTGTCAGTGGCATCGAGCGCACTTCTGGGCGATGGTGAGATCCCTTCCAGATCCATCGAAGAAATGAATACAGTGCCATCAACCTTTGTACCAGCAAGGAATCTGATATTTCTCTCCATAGCTGCGTCGTATGCTTACTCAAATGGGGCAGAGAGAATTGCAATAGGCGTCAATTCAGTTGATTACTCCGGTTATCCGGATTGCAGGCCTGGATTTATTGCCAGCATGGAAACTGCAATAAGAAGGGGGTTGGACACAGAAATCACGCTGGAGGCTCCGCTGCAATACCTTCCAAAGAGGGAGATCATAAGAAAAGGGAATGGGCTTGGCACGCCTTACGAACTTACCTGGTCATGCTACAGAGGCGGGGAGAATGCCTGCGGAAGATGCGATTCGTGTCTGCTGAGATTGCAAGGTTTCATGGAGGCCGGCATTGCAGATCCGTTGAGCTATGACAGCTATCCAGACTTCTACGCAGAATGGATAAAGGAAAACAAAAAATAGAAGGAAATGGCATTTCCACAGGCCTGCATGAGGAGTTCCTCAGGGTGAGCCTGCAGGAACATTAGCAGGAGTGAATCATTGCTTGAGTATTCTGTCAACTGTCTCGCAGCTGTTCTTAACGGAAGATACGGTTTTTTTCCAGAGATCCAGTTCGTCCTTCTGGAAATCAATGTCATATATAGTCTCTGCACCGTCTTTGCCTATCCTGACTGGAACGCCTATGAACAGGCCGGAAACTCCGTAGTGTTCAGCATGCTTTCCGCTTAGAAACGCAGCGCTTGGAATCACCCTCTTCTTGTCCCTTATTATTGATTCCACCATTGCAGTGATTGATATTCCCGGAGCGTAATAGGCACTGCCTGTTTTAAGAAAATTCACTATTTCCCCGCCACCGAATCTCGTCCTCTTGACAATTTCGTCTATTCTCTCCTTCGGAATCAGTTTTTCAATGGGTATGCCTCCAACACTGGAATATCTTATGAATGGAACCATGTCGTCTCCATGCCCGCCTATGACAAAAGCATTCACGTCCTCTACAGATACCCCAAGCTCCATGGCTATGAATGTGCGGAACCTGGCACTGTCCAGCGATCCGCCCAATCCAAGAATCCTCTCTGGCTTAATTCCTGAAACCTTGTAGAAAGCATATGCCATTATATCTGCAGGGTTGGTAACTACTATAATTCTTGACTCAGGGGAATATCTGGCAATGTTCTTTGCTACATCTGCTATGATCTCGATGTTCTTTCCCAGCAGATCATCCCTGCTCATTCCAGGCTTTCTGGCAAGTCCGGCGGTTACAACAATAACGTCTGAATTCTCAAGGTTCTTGTAAACGTCAGGTGTTTTTGTTGTGAAACCGAAAATTTTTGAATCAACATCCCAGTGCGGTGTACCCTCATAAATGTCGAGAGCCTTTCCCTCAGGAATTCCTTCTACAACATCAAAGAGATACACATCGCCAAGATCCTTTGTAACCAGAAACTGTGCCACAGTTGCTCCTACGTTGCCTGCACCTATAACAGAGATCTTCGATCTAGCCATATACAGGCATTACAAAAACCCTATTATATATTCCCCTGACAGATTGGGTACTGATCATGAATGATGAAAATTTTCCATGGGCAATAAGGACTTTCGAATGGCTGGATTCTCATTCCGATGCAAGATACGATCTGAGCAAAAGTGCATTTCCATTTCCAAACTATCTAAAACTGAATCTACTGAACTTCACGGAATATCTGAATTCCGGAATAGACGGTGAGGAAGAGCTGGTGAATAAACTGTCGAAAAGATATTCTGTGGACCCTGATAATGTAATTCCAACTGTTGGTGGTACTGAGGCAATATACATAGCAATCATGTCTCTGAAGAGCAGAAGGGTCCTGGTCCACTCCCCTGAATACGAACCTTTTTTCAGGGTGGCTCAGCTAGCTGGGAAGGAAATTTTCACCAGAGGGATAATAGCAGGGGCACTCCCGGCAAATTTCGATGGCGCGGTTGCATTCACAACTCCTAACAACCCAACCGGGGTTAAGGTTGATCCGGCCCAGTACAGCGACTTCAGAGAAATATTCATAGATGAGACATTTGCGCATTACACCCTGTCAGATAAGCTTCCACCGAATGATTTCAACGTGACCTTTGCAGGAACAATGTCGAAATTGTTTGGGGCATCTGAAACAAGGGTTGGCTGGCTGATATCGTCTTCAGCGAACATTGAAAGATATAAAAAATTTAGCGATCTGACGACCAACGGAACTTCAGCTTACAGCATGTATGTCTCTTCGCTGATATTGGGTCAGGAAAGTAGGATAGCAGAAATGAACAGATCCGTGATAAGGGAAAACGCCAAGCTTGTTTCTGAATTCCTCGAAGAAAACAATCTGAGTGCAAAACTCTCAACGGAGACAGCATTCTGCTTTCCGGAATACAGTATGAAGATTGATTCAGTCTCTCTCTGCACAAGGATATTTGAGGATAGTGGTGTTCTGCTGGTCCCAGGGGCCTACTTTGGGGAGGAGGGGCGCTTCAGGCTCTGCTTCACATCTGATAAGCCATCTCTGGAACAGGCACTCACTGCTCTCAGCGGTTCTCTGAGTAAGCTGAGGCATATTTACTGATCTCCATAGCTATGTACTGGTCCAGGCATTCAGCCTTCTCCTTCATAGCCAGATAGAAGTCCTCCAGAATGGAGACCGCATCGTTTCTCACGGAACCTGGGGGGATGGCATAGTATATATTCTTGTGCCCCCCTCCTCTGATACTCTCGCTCTCCTTATAGCAAAGCCTCAGGCTCACCAGCTTTTCAAGGATTCTGTGGACACTGCTTCTCTCCTTGTGCAAAAGTTCTGCCATCTCATCAAGAGTTGCTGATCCAACTGAACTCAGAACGAAAAATGCCCTGCACTCAATATCGTTTATATCGTACAGGGAACGAAGGACATCTTCGCATCGAAGATCCCTCCTGGCAATGGAGTGAATTCTGTCCACTATGGATAATGGCAATGATGGATATAGACTTTGCGCGAAATTGTCAATAACGTAACATATATATCAGAAGAAAGGATGACGGAAAAGAGGGAAATCAGGATGGACAGCGATCTTGAAAAGATAAGGGAGCGTATGTTTAACGATTTCCTTAAGGGAATGAAAGGTGAAGAGAAGATGAAAGCGAATAGCGAACCTCTGGTGCTTGAAGACAGTAATTTCTTTGAAAATGTAAAGAAGGAAAAATACATGGTTGTTGACTTCTGGGCTCCTTGGTGCGGGCCATGCAGGATAATATCACCAATCGTCGATCAGCTGGCCAGAGAATACAGCGGGCGTGTGACATTCGGAAGACTGAACGTTGACGACAATCCACAGGTTTCAGCGGAATTCGGTATACAGAGTATACCAACTCTTCTCTTCTTCAAGGAAGGCGAGGCAGTTGACGGGGTCATAGGGGCTATGCCTAAGGAAATGCTAAAGTCGAGAATAGAGAAATTCATTTCAAAGTGAGGAATCGGATTGACAGATCAGGCTGCTTATGACGTGATCATTGTCGGCGGTGCCTCTGCAGGACTCACTGCAGCAATCTATACATCCAGACAGGAACTACAAACACTCGTGATCACAAAGGACATTGGTGGTCAGGCGCTTCTCACGGACGAAATTCAGAATTATCCAGGATTCATGAGCATAAGCGGCTTTGAGCTCATGACCAAGTTTCAGGAACAGGCTGCAGCATACGGTGCTAAATTCCTTTACGACGAGGTCCGGTCTATATCAAAGGATTCAGATGGATTCACTGTAAAGACAACGGCAGAATCATACCATGCGATCGCCGTGATACTTGCCTTCGGAAAAACTCCAAGGGACCTTGGGGTAAGCGGTGAGGAGAGGCTAAAGGGAAGAGGTGTATCCTATTGTGCTGTTTGCGATGGCCCATTATTCAAAGGGAAGAAAGTGGCAGTTGCCGGTGCAGGTGATCAGGCTTACGAGGCAGTTAGCTATCTTTCCAACGTCGTATCTCAGATAGTGCTTGTGCACAAGCCACCTAAGCTCACGGCAGGAGGCGGAGAGGTTCAGCATCTCATAGATTCAGGCAAAGTGGTGTTCTACCCTGCTTCTGAAATAGTTTCCATCAATGGAGACAAAAAGGTGGAATCCATAGAGATAAAGAGCGGGGGCAGATCCATTGAGGAGAGTGTTGAGGGGCTTTTCGTGGAGATAGGTTACATTGCCAGGAGCGAATTCATAAAAGGTCTTGTTGAGACTAACAGTAAGGGTGAAATCATCTCCAGCATGGACGGTAAAACATCAACAGAAGGTATTTTCGCGTGTGGCGATATAACACAGATACCTTACAAGCAGGCCGTGATATCTGCAGGTATGGGTGCAACTGCAGCGCTGTCTGCATACAACTACGTTATGTCCAGAAAGGGAATGACAGCATCCAGATCAGACTGGAAGTCAATAAAGATAAAAGATGGGGATACCCAGAACTTAAAACTTTAAGCAAACAGATTAATCAGTGAAACAATTATCCCTCATGAAAGAGATAGAGGGAATAATTACAGATGCTCCAAAAGGCGGAGCCAAATACGGAAAGTTTCAGATTATAGAAGACGAGGGTAACATAAGAGTTCAGACTCTATACACCGGCATATGTGGTACAGATCGCGGAATGGTGGCTGGCCATCTCGATTTTACCTACAACCCTGAGGGTCAGAGCTTCACTGTTTTAGGCCATGAGGCTCTCGGAAGAATAATGGATCCAGGTTCAAGCACTGCATTCAAAAAGGGTGATCTTGTTGTTCCTGTTGTAAGAAGGCCGGGGGACTGTATTAACTGCCGGATAGGCAGGCCTGACAACTGCTCAGACGGCAAGAAACATGAGGCAGGTATCACCGGCAAAAACGGATTCATGAGGAAATCATTCGTGGATAGCGAGGAGTTCCTGGTGAAGGTGCCGGATAGTTCAATGTTGGATTATGCTGTCCTTACTGAGCCAATGAAAAACGTCATGAAGGCAATGGAGGTTTTTGGAACAGTCTCGCGAAGGGCTATAATATCTTCCGACGACTCAACATTTGAAGGTATGAGATGCGTAGTAATAGGTACAGGGCCAGAGGCTTTTCTTTATGCAATGAGCTTTTCAGACCTCGGCTTCAGCACAATCATAACGAACAGGCATCCGATTGATGACAACCGCATGAAGATCCTGAGCTATTTTCATATAACATTTGTGGACTATTCGAAGGATGACAGTCTGATCGGCGATAACATAAATGTGATTGTGGACACAAGCGGAGACCCAGGGACTATTTTCAGATTTTTCAGGAGACTCAGCTATAACGGTATCGCTCTTCTCTTTGGCACCAACAGCAACGCACCTGCGACAGGAGTGGATGGCAGAGATATTGACAGAATGATCGAACGGAATCTCACTCTGGTAGGTACTGTCGACGCAGCAAAGATACACTATGTGCAGGCGCTGGAAAAACTTTCCAGATGGGGTAATATGCCGAACTCGCCCCTGAAAAATCTGATCACAGGGATATACAAGCCTTCGGATACAGGAATTTTCACCGAAAGAAACCCCAATGAGATAAAGGCTGTTATAAAATGGGCCTGATCATCGACGGGAAAGAGATAGCGCAGAAGCTCCAGTCAGATCTGGTCTCCAGATTCAGGTCTCTGGGCAGGGTGATTCGAATATGCGAAATCGCATTTGGACAGCATGAGGAGTCCAGCATCTACAGCAGGACTAGGAAGAAAATTGCCGCCAGTCTTGGGGTGCAGATGAATTCTATGAATATTCCTGACGATGCAGACCAGAAGTATGCAGAAGAGAGAATAAATGAACTGGCAGAATCCAGCTACGATGCTCTGTTCTTGAGCATGCCTGTGCCACATAATATTTCAGCTGACCGGCTGATATCCATGATCCCGTACAGCAAGGATATGGAGGGTCTGGGCTCAGAAAACATGGCCATGCTGATGCACGGAATAAATTCGGTTTTTCCTGCCACGGCGAAGGCAATAGCATACATAGTTGAAGTTCTTGGAGTCAGCAAGGGATCGGAGATCTGCATAATAAACAGATCAAGAATTATCGGAAGGCCACTTGCGATGGCTCTCATCAACATGGATTACACAGTAACTGTATGCCACAGCAGAACTTTGGATCTCAAAAGAATCAGCAGAGAGGCGGACGTTGTGGTTACAGCAACAGGAAAGGCAGGATTCCTGACCAGGGAATATGTCAGTGAGAAATCAACGGTTATAGATGCATCTATCGTATCAGATGGAGGCAGAATCACCGGGGATGCATCACCTGATCTCAAAGATTTTGTGGCCAGGATAACTCCTGTCCCGGGCGGCGTGGGCCCAGTGACAAACGTCATGGCATTCACCAATCTTTATGAACTTGTTTCTGGAAAACGGTTATAGTCTGCAGCCTCTGATCAATCCAATATTATAGTAATTAAAAAAGCAGTGTTTTAATTGCATAACTCATGCAGAGGTATGCCATATTATGTCATATCTACCTTTTCAAGCCGTGAAGCCTGCAGAAGAATAGCCAGGGAGGCAGTGAACAGGAAGCTGGCTGCCTGCGCGAGCATGCTGGATAATGTGACTTCAGTATACTGGTGGAAGCAGCGGGTTGAGGAAGCCAGGGAAATACTTGTGATCTTCAAGGTTTCCGATGAAAAACTAATGGATCTCAACTCATTTCTTGAGAAAGAGCATGAATACGATACTCCTGAAATAGTGTCACTCAAGATGGATAAAATCAACAGAAAATACCTTGAATGGATCAATTCCTCTCTTCAGGAAAATGCTGAATGATCTGTGCAGAATAATACCTTTGCATATTCGGCGATCAAAACCATTAATTATAGTGAAAGGGATCACAATGAGCTTCGACGGGATACAATATGACAAGAATCACAATGTCTGTTAAAAATTTGAAAGAAATAGCCGATCTGCTCAACACAGTTGTAACAGAAACCAAACTGAAACTTGATAATTCAGGAATATCAATCAAGGCGGTGGATCCTTCTCATGTGGCCATGATCAGCATGGATGTGCCAAAAGAATCCCTTACGGAATATTCTTTGGAGAGGGAGGAGGAACTTGCAGTGGATGTGGAAAGGCTGAAGAGTGTGCTCAAGGTTGCAAGGGATTCAGATGAAATAACCATGAATGTTGAAAAGGACAAGATAGCCTTTGAAATAGGGGCAGTGGTCAAGAAGATCAACCTTCTTGACGGTAATTCTGTTACCATTCCAAGGATTCCGAAAATTGGTGCGGAATCTTATGTGGTGATAACAAAGCAGGATTTTGACAAGGGGCTCAGAGCCGCAGAGGATGTTTCCGATTCTATACGCCTTACTCTGTCACCGACGGAGTTCAAGGCAAGATCAAGTTCAGAGTCCGAAGAATCTGAACTGGTGCTGCCCAGGGAAATGCTGAAGGAAATAAAGTGTGAAGGCAGCGTGAAGAGTTCCTACCCCATTGAATATCTCATTAAGTTCACGAGGGCCCTGCAGTCGTGCGATGAGTTCAAGCTGAGTTTCCGGGACGATTACCCTCTCACGATAGATTTCAAGTTCGGGAAAGATTCTCTGATAACAGGTGCATTCTATCTGGCTCCCAGGATGGAGGAGTAAGTCACTTCTTAAGTTCAGAAACTATTGCCTTCACTATCTCCTCAGGAACTCCAGTCCTTTCAGCAACGCTTGCAGTATCAAGCGTTTCAATATAACGCAGAGCAATATCTCTTGCCATGGGATTGCTGTAAATCGAATTGATGCGTGCCCTGAGGGCAGCAATAATGGCATCCCTCTTCCTCAGCAGTGAAATTCTCTCTGACATGAGTGCATCTATCTTTCTGTCTATCTCAACAAGTTTGCTTATCTCTGCATCCTCACTGTCAGCGGTCTCACCATTTGCCTCATCTATATCGTACCTCTTGATATTTATGAAGTTCCTTGAATAATCCATTACTATTGTACAGAAATTTGTCGGTCTGTACACTCTTCTTGGGGGGCCTTCACTGCTCGGTATAAGACCCTCGAGCGCTATCAGACCAGCCTTCTCCAGAAAAAATAACTGTTTGTTTATTGCCTGCTGGGAAATCCCAATTTTTCTGCTCATTTCCAGTGCATATGAGGGATCGATGGTGAGCATCCTGAGAATCTCCCTCCTGGTTTCATTTTCAATAGCGGAAAGGAAATAGTCAATCAGCTCGTCCATCGTACCACCCTTACTCTATTTTGACACTCTTCCCGGAAGGCCTGTCTTTTTTCTGCTTGGATACAACGACGTCGAGTATACCGTTTACAAACTTCGCCTGAGCGGTATCAGGATTTACGGGACTGTCAAATTCAAGTTCCTTGTAATATCTCCTGGCCTCGTCTTTGACGTTGACTATTATGTTGGATTCGTTGATCTCAAGATTTATGTTTTCTTTCGACACTCCCGGCAGTTCGAATGTCAGATAATACTTTTCCTTGTCTTCATTGATGTCCGTTATAGGCTCCCTGACTGTTCCTGATTCTTCTCTCTGCTCTATGCTTGGTGCCCTAACCATACCGGGTACATTGCCGAATTCCTGAAACACAGGTTTTCCATCCGGTCCAACTCTGTATGTAAAGCCGTAGACAAAGGGTTCATTTCCTGACTCTTCCATGCTTTCCCTAAGCCTTCCAAATATCCTCATCATGCGCTCGTTCATTCTTCTGAAGTCGAAGTCAAAGTCGTCAAAGAAGTCTCCAAAGAAGTCCCTTCTCCATTCATCAATGTCTTTGTTCTTTCTTCCTACCATATATATCACCTCACTTGACAACTACACGTTGTCATCTGGATATTAACAACTGATATATAAACTATTTCATTTTACGGTTGAAATGCATTATATGGCGTTCTGCAAAAATAAAAAGAGCGGGCGCGAGGGGATTCGGACCCCTGATCTACAGCTTAGGAGGCTGTTGCCTTATCCGGACTGGGCCACGCGCCCTCTCCCTTTTATTGCTGCTCTATATTTAAAACTGCATTTAGGCATCTGGGCGGAGAAGGTTAATACAAAAAGGGATTCTCTTACCACTCTCGCGAAAACTAATAATTGTATATAGATGGCAATATGGCTGATCCGAGATTATATTTGACCCATCATTGACTTGGTTCGTCGAAATTCAATGTTTTTGCAATTCTAGGCAGTGGATTTACCCTTGTTACTCCTACACTTGGCATTTCTAATATTGCCTCTGTGGTTGTTGGAGCCGCTATAGCTGCCACTGAAATGGCTGCAGCATATTTTGTATCCTTTGTACGGTCGGATTTCCTTCAACTGTACGAATCGACCTATGCTAATAAATGAGTTGAAATGAGTATCTCTGGACTGCCATTTCAACGAACTTCTACTATCCTTGGATAACCATTATAGGAACTTTTGCGTCAACTATATCATGGTACGGATATTACTCCTAAGGCAGCACTTTATCTATATTCTCAGGTTGGGCTTCATGGGTGAGCTTAGGTTTCGATTCACCAGTCATTGCCTCTTTTTCTGGTTACTGCCAGGGCATTGTAAAAAGCATAGGGACCAATTACTGGTCTTACCAGGGTCAACTTTGAGGGTGGTGATTTCTTATTATTAACCCTTTCTTTGATATTGAGATATCTATTTTAGTCATGACTATACTGGGTGCTATTCTTTCCCTGAGTGCAGCAATTTCATTTGTGATGAGTCGAAAAAAAGGAAAGGATTGGGGAGTTCCAGCAATATTGAGGTTGTTATTAGGCTCCTTAATGAGTGTTGTCTATTCGTTTGC
>JAMDBD010000013.1 GCA_023484105.1 Thermoplasmatota archaeon | reverse complement strand
TGTGTGCATGTTATTACTAATTCTTGAATACTGGAGTTTTTGTTTTTTTTCAGCCACGCCCTGATCAACATACTCAACGGAACACATGCAATCTCAAGAATACATTAAATGGAGGGCCGTAGACTCTCTTTGATATCGCACCGTTAGTTTATGGAACTGAGCGTTTCTGCATCCGGCCCTTACCATTATTTTACAGGAAAACTAGGTGGCAAAGTGCTGTAAATTTAATCTCAGTTACTAATAAAAGAGGATTTCAACCTCCAGTATTCTCCGTACGAATTAACGCCGAGACCCCTCTCTATTTCATATCTATGCGGATCTGTGCACATCAAAATTTTACATTTACCTGTGCATTTTGTTTATCGAAGGAAAATGTATAGATAAAAAGACAGTTATTTTCAGTATTGATACCAGTGAGAGTGCATGTGATTTTTGAGACATCATTGGCGTATCTTCCTCTATCCTATTTTGTATAAGTTCAAATGCATTTTTCCAAAATTCTGTATGTCTGAGAGGTAAAGATACGGCATACACTGCCGTATGTACAAGTTCTGAAGGTGATTTCTGCAGGCTTTCTCACCTTTCATAAGTTACTCTGTTAAGTCTCCGTGTTTCTATATAATTCTGCTGTAGTTCAGGTGTGAGATAATTTCTATAACCGCACATGATACTGATGAATGAGCCTGATCGAGTGCGTACCTAACTTCAGCGAGGGGCGGAACAGGGAAATCATTGATAAGATAGTGGGCGCCATTTCGTCGGTTGATGGAATTTACATACTGGACAGGGAAAGCGACGAAAATCATAACAGGAGTGTTGTTACATTTGCTGGCGATTCGTCTGCAGTGCTGGAAGCTGCTTTCAGGGGCATAAAGGAAGCCTCAAGCAACATAGATATGTTCAGGCACAAAGGCGAGCATCCAAGGTTTGGGGCCACGGATGTTGTTCCTTTTGTTCCGATAGATGGAACGATGGATGAATGTATAGATATGGCAAGGAAACTTGGAAGGAGAGTTGCTGATGAACTTGGCATACCGGTCTATCTATACGGAAGAGCATCACAGGTCGAGTGGAGATCCAACCTTGAAAATATAAGAAATCAGAATTTCCAGTTTGAGCAGCTCAGGGAAAAAATAGGTGAAGAAAAGTGGAGGCCAGACTTCGGCAGGGCCGAGATAGGCAGCGCAGGTGCAACCATAATTGGTGCCAGAGACTTCCTGATAGCCTACAACGTTAATCTAAGGACACAGGACAGGGAGATAGCGAGGAAGATCGCAGGGCGAATAAGAGAAAAGGCTGGAGGTTTAAAAAACGTGAAAGCTCTGGGGTTCTATCTGGAGGATAAGAAACTCGCACAGGTTTCAATGAATCTGACAGATTACAGAAGCAGTCCGATCTACAGGGCATACGAAACTGTTAAGATGGAGGCATCCAGGTACGGAATAGCCACTGCGGAAAGCGAAATAGTAGGGTTGATACCAATGAAGGCGGTTCTGGATTCCCTTTCTTTCTATTTACAGCTTGAAGGCATAGACGGGGATCAGATACTGGAATCCAGGCTATCAAAAATGCTCAGGGGAAGAACTATAGACGGCTTCATCTCGGATCTGGCATCATCCTCACCAACCCCCGGAGGCGGATCAGCCAGCGCGCTGGTAGGAGCAATTGCAGCGGCTCTTTCAAGCATGGTTGCAGCACTGACCTCAGACAAGAAAAAGTACGAAGCCTTCAAACAGGAAATGATCGAACTCATGGAAAAATCAGCGGTTCACATAAGAAGGATGAAGGAACTCATAGCAGAAGATGAGAAGGCATTCAACAGAATATCTGCGACATGGAAGATGCCCAAAGGAACGGAGGAGGAAAAAAAGACAAGGGAGGCCGCACTGCAGGAAGCGCTTGTTCAGGCCGTCAGCGTACCTATGACTATAGCTGAGGAAGCTGCCAGTGTTATAGAGATGGACGCAGCGCTGGCAGAGCACGGGAACATAAATGCAATAAGCGACGTGCTGTGCTCAGCAGAATTTGCACTAGCAGCTGTAAGAGGCGCATCATCAAACGTGCGTATCAATGCAAAGATGATGACTGATAAGGAATCACGGAACGCAATAATCGAAAGGATAAACGGAACAGTCGAAAGAGCTGAAAAAATGCTGGAAAAAATAAGAAACAGCGTGGATGCTGTTCTTTAATTCAGAACATAGTCTTCCTGATTGCGGAGTCCACCTTTGCCTTCAGGTCAGGTGTTATCTCCTCTATGTTATGAGCAGTCTTGGCATGCTCCGCTATCTTCATCATGAGATCGTCCCTGTTCTTTTCTGATGCCTCAAAACCACAGTTCATACCTATATCCGAACACTTGAATCTATATTTTGCCATATTATCAGATAGTTATGAATCTCCAGTTATTTAATCTTGACGTTCACAGGCCCGTGTGACTATGTTAAGTATCCTCTCTTAAATACAAGTAAATTATCAGCCCGGTAAACCTGGATTGAAAGTTTATGTCCGATCGCGAGGGTGAACACTCCTTTGAGCCGATAAGTGGAAGAAAGTGGTTCCTTGGATACTTTCTTTCCAATCTGGCAGGAGGAATAACCTCTCCACTCATTCCGATGTATGTTCTGATATATCTGCATTCAAACGTCTTCTATGTTGGGCTTACTTCCGCACTTGTATCTGCTGCAGGAGTTCCGTTTCTCATATTCTGGGGAAATATATCAGATAGATTGGGCCTAAGGAAGGTTTTCATCCTTCTGGGTTTTCTTGGTGGAGGCGTATCTCTCCTTGGAATAGCCTTTGCGAATAGCGTATTGATATACATTGCAGTTCTGGCTGTATTTCAGATAGTCATAATGGCCAGCGTCCCTGTCTCAACCATGATAATCATAGAAAACACCTCCAGGGAAAGCTGGCCGAACATGATGTCCACATTCAGCATGGTCTCTTCAGCAGGAACGGTTCTTGGTCTTTCCATCGGAACTCTGGCAATACTGACCATGCCAGAAAATCCATACTACCTTGTCTATCTGTACATTATATCCGCTCTTATCTATATCTCAGCAGGGATAGCAGTGTCCGTACTGATCCCTGAACCGGAAAGAAATATTCCGAGAGGATCACTTTTCAACATATACTCAGTGAGAATAATTGAAAGAATCCGTTATATTCCAAGCAACATAATCCATATAATTGGAGAAAAGGGTACGGAGGATCGATCACTCACAGTGGAGATGTGGGCATTCCTTATTTCATGCGCTATTCTGATGTTTGCATTCCAGATGTTCTTTGTTCCATTTCCGGCATACATGATAGAGAGCAGGAAGGTCTCAGACACGATCATATACCTGATGTATCTGGGAAACTCTGCGATGGGGGCAATAACATACAGGTTTTCAGGGCGTGCGGTCAACTCCTATGGTCCGAACAGAATTCTGCTGATGTCAATAGTGATAAGAACTGTGATCTTCTCTATTGTTGCATCTGTAGCAATTGGTCTGGATTTTTACAGTTATACAGTTCTTGTACTAGTCATTCTTTATTCGGTACTCGGGGGAGTGTGGAGCCTTATCTCTATAAGCCAGCTTTCAGTGATCTCCAACGGAATAAGGCCTTCAGTGCGGGGTAGGGCAATAGGATACTACAACTCACTTACCGGGAGCGGCCAGATAGCCGCAGCAGTTGTCGCCGGATATCTGTCTCTGGTGGTGGGCTACGGAATCACATTCACATTGTCTGCAATACTTGTGGTGCTTGCAGCAATAATCACACTCAGGTCCGTTTCAGTGATACTTAACAGAAAGAAGAAAACAGCCTCGTCTTAGAAGGAACCCTTTATCTTGGTTCTGTCAATCTTTATTCCCTTGGGCGTAAGTATGTAGAAATCCTTTGAAAGTGCGGCCAGGTCACCGCTCACATCCCTCACCGCAGATTTCAGCTGATCCACGACTCTCTTCAGCTGTCCCTCGTCAGACGATATGAATTTACAGTCAACCAGAAGGATCGTCCCATTATAGATGAAATTCATCAATTTGAATGCATCATCCAGGCTGTAAATCTCAGCAACCTTAACTGTGGCAGACGTATCAGGCTCAGGATCAGGTATCTTAATGTTGTTCAGATCCACGAATTTTCTCGGCCCCTTCTGGGCAGTCCTCTTCACCTGCCCCTTTCTGAGAAGCGAAACCATAGTGGATAAGTATCTATATGCCTAAATACTTTTTTAAACAGGCATCAGCTGGAGACGCGTTTGATGAATATATGGGCCAGATTCCTGAATCCGTCGCTCCAGGTGCGCAATTTGGGTTTAGTCACTCTAACACCGTACTTTATGGGAATCTCGATCACCTTTCCAAGCTTATAAGCCTCTATCTTGAGATCCTGGGAAAAAGCCATGCCATCGCTAAGATGCTTCATCCTCGGATATA
>JAMDBD010000002.1 GCA_023484105.1 Thermoplasmatota archaeon | reverse complement strand
TGCTCAGGAAGCCCCCGCATATACTAATAACCACACCGGAATCGCTTGCACTAATCCTGAGCAGCCCCAAATTCTCGCAGAATCTTGCTTCAGCCAAGTATCTCATACTGGATGAGATACATGAGATATCATCCACAAAGCGCGGCTCTTTTCTTTCGCTCAATATGGAGAGACTTGCGGACAAGGTTAACGGCAACCTTGTCCGCATTGGACTTTCGGCAACTCAGGCTCCTATAGGCGAGATTGCGGCCTATCTGGTCGGAAACAGAGATGGTAAAGTCCGCGATGTTAAGATAATAGAGGTTGACGCCAAGAAATTCCTGGATCTGAAAACAATAACTCCCGTGCCGGATCTGACGGCTGTTTCACAGGACGTGGCAAATGAAAGGATGTATGATATCCTGACGGATCTGATAAACAGCCATAAGACAACACTCATCTTCACCAACACAAGGAGCTCAACAGAACATGTTGCCGTGAGGCTCAAGGCAAGGGGGGTGGAAAGTATAGAGGCCCATCATTCCTCACTTGGGAAGGATACCAGGCTCGAGGTGGAAAACAAGCTCAAGAATGGAGAGCTGAAATGTGTTATAACATCAACGTCCCTTGAACTTGGGATCGATATCGGATATATAGATCTGGTGGTGCAGATAGGCAGCCCAAAGTCTGTGTCCAAGGGATTGCAGAGAATCGGACGATCCGGGCACAATGTCAACGACATGTCCAAGGGGAGGTTCGTTGTGTTCGATCTTGACGATCTGGTGGAATGTGCAGTGCTGACGAGGGCGGCATATGAGAGGCAGATAGATCGCGTCACCATTCCCAAAAATTCTCTTGACGTCCTTTCCCAGTGCCTTGTGGGAATGGCTATAGAGAAGGTATGGAAAATAGATGATGCCTATGAACTCATCAGGAGATCCTACTCATATGCCAGTTTAAGCAGGGAAGACTTCATGAATGTCCTTGACTATCTTGCAGGAGAAATAGCAGAGAACACAATATTTCCGAAGATATGGATTGATAAAAAAGAGGGAGTGTTTGGAAAGAAGAAGAGCGCCAGGATGATCTTTTTCATGAATGTGGGAACAATCCCTGACGAATCTGACTATCAGGTGATAAGCGAAAGAGGGAAGCACCTTGGTCAGCTCAGCGACAAGTTCGTGGAACGGCTGAAAGCAGGTGACGTATTTGTTCTGGGAGCCAGAACGTACATCTTTCTGCATACGGCAAGAAACAGAGTGATGGTTAAGGAGGCTACTGGAGTTAAGCCCACTGTACCGTCATGGACAGGGGAACTCCTGCCAAGAAGCTATGATCTGGGCATTCTGATAGGGAAGTTCAGGGAAAAGGTGACAGACATGCTTTCCAGAGGGGAGGATGCCGTTAGATTCATAATTGAGAACTATCGTGTCGATGCCTCCGGTGCGGAGAGTATAATATCCTATGTGAAAGCACAGGCAAAGTTCGCAATTCCGACTGGGGATTACATGCTGCTGGAGGGCTACATAGACGAGGACAGGAATTACTGTGCGATCTTCCATGTTCCCCTTGGGAGGAGGGTGAATGATGCACTTTCAAGGGCATATGCCCTCTCACTTGCCAATGAGTTTGGGATAAATGCAAGGGTGAGCATAACAGACGATGGATTCATGCTCTCCTATCAGAAGGAGATACCGCTGCAGAAAATTGTTGAAATGATCAGATCGGAAAATTTTGTGGAGATGGTACGGAGGTCAATCTCCAATTCGGAGGTCCTCAAGCAGAGGTTCAGACACTGCGCCTCCAGATCGCTTATGATACTCAGGAAGTATAAAGGGTTCGACATTTCAGTTGCAAGGCAGCAGTTGAGAAGCGATCGGGTCATGAAAGCTCTGGAGGAAATTGGAAACTTTCCGGTGGTGACGGAAGCCTACAGGGAGATCATGGATGACATGATGGACGTTCCAAGAGCTGAAGAGTTTGTCAGGAATGTAATTGAAAACAAAAGGTACAGGATCCTGGGATACAGCCCGGAACCCTCACCGTTCTCTCATGGGATAATCCTCTCTGGGGTCTCGGACATAGTACTCATGGAGGATCGGGCAAGGCTGCTCAGGGAATTGCAGAGCAAGATACTGGAAAAGATATACGGATCTTCAAGCATTACTTTTCTTGTAAATGACAGGGATATGGCAGAGTCCTACTTCCGTTCCAAAGTGCCAAGAATAATTGATGACGAGTCGTTTGATCGCTTTCTCAGGCATTTTCTGTTCATTGATCCATTCAGAAATAAGGTGAATTCACCATTTCCTTATGCTGAGACTGGTATAACAGATATTGTTGAGCGGTTCATAAACGAGGACATGATGGTGTCTGCATTCATCCGATCACCGGAGTACACACATCCGGATTATTATCCGATTTTAACATCACTCTTCAGACAGAATATCACAGTAGACGATCTGGAAAAAAGAATAATGGATCTACTGGCAGATAATGAGATGACACTTTCAGAGATAATCAGGGCCACTGGAGTTGCGGATAATGCTGTAAAAGATTCGTTGTTGAGGCTTGAGACGGGATATATGATCCGGAGAAAGATAAGGAATGGATCAACTGCCTATGCTCTGAACAGATTCGATTCAAAGCAGGTATCTCAGGAAGAAGCTCTGGAAAAGGCCATAGAAATACTGGTGGGTTCCCTGGGCCCGCTTACATTCGACGAAATCTCAATCAGACTGCCTGTTGACAGGGACATGCTCGCTAAATCCCTCAGAAAGATGGTGGAACAGAAGATTATGGTCTTTGAGAATATAACACCGGTATTCGCAAAACAGTACATACTGGCATCTGATCTTTCAAATCTGCTGAATTTCTCAAAGCTCAATATAGTTGCCTCTCGCACATATAACATTATGCAAAAGATCCAAGACGAAAGGGAATACTTCAGCAGATTCGGCTTCTGTTTTGATCAAATGAGCATAATGATCAGAGGCGGAATGGTATCAGATCGCTTTCCAGGAGAAGGCATTCTTTATGGGCGTTTTATCAAGCACCAGTGGGTTTATGCAAGTCTGGATCTGGTGCAGGCTCTGCATTCACTCAGATACTATGATTTCAACCAGAATGTTCTTTCCGTTCTCGAAAAAATAGACGAGTATGGATGCACTGAAACTGATCTTGTCAGTTCCACCGGATTTGACAGGAAGATATTAAGGCAGATACTTAGAGAGCTTGAATACAGGCTTTGCATAACAAGAGACAGGAGCGGCAGATATGTCAGGTTGATGGGGGACAGGAAACCCTCGGACAGGATATCTGCATTTAGGATGCTGGTGGAGAAATTTGGACCGGTAACCGAGAGGGAGATGAGCTCATATTTCTGGTTTGAGATAGATGAAGAGATGAGAAAATCTGTCAGGGAGATATATCAGGGTGGAGAGAAGTATCTGGTCACGGGTGATGTGAAAGAATCCTCAGGTTCCGCAGCAATAATTCCTCTGAGGGATCCGGCCGGAATTTATTTTTCACGACTTTACTCTATGGACTCTGTCAACGCAGTATACACTGTGAATGGAATGATCTCAGGTGATCTTCGCTTCCTTCAGAATGAAGGAATAGTGTGGGTTGATTCTGTTGACATAGGTGATGAGAATGTTGAGAGTTTTTCATCTGCTCTCATAGATTTCGCAGCATCTGCGGGTTCATCAGACATAGTGATGAAAAGCCCTGTTCTTCCACATGATGGCTGGAAGGTATTTCCGGAGATGGAGACAGCAGTCCATGGAGAAATAGAACTTATAAATGATGAAAGCGTGATAGTTTCTAAGGCCCTTTTTAAGCCATCCACTGTCAACAGGAAGGATCATGTATACACAAGGATCAACAACGTACTTGTCGGATTCAGAGGGTGGCATGATGCAATGAGGTTTGGAATCAGGCAGGAGGATTTCAACAACTATGTTGAATCCAACCTTGTCATGCAATTCTATGGACCGTTCGGAGTAAACGCTGTTGCCACACCTGAGACCATCTCCATATACAGATCCATAAGGGGATACAAACCGAATGCAGACGAAGAAAAGATTCTTCGCATCATTATGGATTATGATCACGTTTCTGAAATTGAAATAAGAATGTACTCTGGAATGCAAGCCAAGCGTGTAAAGCAGATACTGGATATTCTTTACAGAAATGCCCTTGTTTGCAAGGATAGCAACAGAAAAATAAGATTTGTTGGGGAATCAATGCGAACGGATGAAGCACTTAAAACCATGCTGGACTATCTGATATCCACCTATGGATTCGTCACAGTAGATCTGCTCAAGGACGTAACAGGATGTAACAGTGACACTCTACTCCGTCAGGCAATTTCAGAATATCCTTCGCTTGTGAAATCAGTCACTAATAAGATGAAGGTTATCTTCACACCCCCTTTTAAAGATGAATTTCAGGAGCAGAGAGATTCATTGGTTTTCAACAGGGAGTTTCTTTATTACTATCTCAGGGATTTTCTACCTAAGGATAACCAGAGAGGAAGAGGGAGCTACTTATTCTCAAAGAACGGATTTTCCAAACCATTCACGGTACAGTATAACGGAAGAATCGCAAAGGTGATCAACGCTGAAAATTCCAGCGTGGTTCATACAGCACAGTCTATTCTTCAGCAGTGTGGATACCTGGTCAGGGGAACATAATCCGAAGACGAGAAAACTGACATGTTTCAACAAATAGTTTAGATCTAATCCCCATTGTTTTCAAGCCACGCGGAAATTGCCATTAATTTTGTGTGTTGAGGTCATGAACGATCTCCCTGAGAGAAATTTCATGAAAAATGAAATGATGCCGCCAGGAACCAACCGGGAGGCAATAAGCAACGGAAGAACTGGATAAGAAGGTATCTGAAATAATTAGATCGACAGTGAAGGTGTTCATGAAAGATCTCAGGTATCGAAGTTCTCTTCTGGAAACGTTAATTAAGAAATAGGGAATTTATTTTAATGAAGTCAAAGAGAGGTAAAAAGACTGGACTGGCCATAAGCATATTTGTTTGCGCACTTGTGCTCTTTTCCTACGCCTCAGTTTTAGGCTCTGGCGTGAACGCAGCACATGGCAGTAATGGGCTCAAAGATAATCAACCTGCACTATTTGAGAATATATCTGTTACCGTAACCATTCAAGACTTTTCAACATATTTTCCGAACGGTGCATTGTGGGGATTAAAAGTAGTTGATATGCCCTTCGGTTACTATTCGAGTACAAATTTGAGTTTTAGTGCTAAGAACACTGTTACGGTTTTAGGGGATGTCGGATATGGCAATTATATAGAGATAATAACTTATCCACCGGCCGGATTTAATATAACCAATGGGAGTTATTATTTTCCTGATCTCCCACCTAGCATTAACATTACTGAAAATGCCTACCCTGCCTTATATCCGGTGGTTTTCAACGAGACAGGCCTTCCACCTGCAACACACTGGGGGATGAACATAACGCAGAATGGGAAATTGATCAGATCCATTTCCGGCGATTCAAGCAGCAACATCATTGCACTCACAGCAGGAACATACCAGTACAGCATCTCTCCCGTTCCTGGATATGTATCTGATCAGCCATTAACAGGAACGTTCACAGTTCTGGATCAGCCCTCAACAATAAATCTGTACTTCTCCATACACCGCTATGACATCTTTCTGATGGAGAACGGATTGCCTTCAGGCACAGAATGGTCAGCAGAAGTTGGTGGAATACAGCACAGCACAACCGAATCCTCAATGGAATACAGCCTTGCAAACGGGACATATAATGCATATGTCCTTCCTGTTCAGGGTTATTCAAGCAGTAAGATCAGTTTCAGCATATCTGTGAACGGTTCATCCATATACCAGATTGTCTCATTTTCAAAGAAGCTGTACAGTCTGTCCTTCATTGAAAGCGGCCTGCCTGAGGGGACATACTGGAATGTTGCAGTGAACGGGACTGAAAGATCGTCAAGCGGATCTGCAGTATCATTCATGCTTTCAAACGGAACATATGCATACCATGTATTTCCTGTTCCAGGATACCATATTGATGGTGCAGTATCAGGCAGTGTCTCAGTCTCAGGTGCACAGCAGACAGTGCATGTGGATTTCCACATGGATCTGTATCCTGTTGTCCTGAATGAAACAGGACTGCAGACATACATGCACTGGAATGTTTCAATTGCAGGGATACAGTCTCCATATCTGCCTGCAGGCACGGGAACTGTTTTCATGCTTCCAAACGGTACATACACTGCATCAGTGTCCGGACCTGCTGGATATTCCCATTACCTTAATGGGCAGAAGCCAATAAGTGTTGACGGCCATGGACTTTCTCTCATGGTGTCATTCTACAGGAATGTGTATCCTGTCAACATAACAGAAACAGGTCTGCCTTCAGGATCTGGATGGATATTGAACTTCAGCAACGGGATATCCACAGGGCTGACATATTCAAGCCAGTATGAAATCATGCTTCCAAACGGATCATTCCCTTACAGCCTGCAGACATACAACCACAGCTACAGGCCTGTGAATTATCACGGAACTGTGGCTGTCAACGGCAATGGTACAGCAGTTACTCTGAAGTTCATTCCTGAATACTATCTCCAGAGCTTCGTTATATTCAATGGAAGCACATCCGCATCATTAATGGTGCTGATAGGGGGAAACCAGTACAGGACAGGCAATCCGGTGCTATCTGTTATGCTGCAGAATGGAACATACCAGTATACAGCATATTACGGCAGCAGGATAATATACGGATCAATAACTGTGAACGGAACGGACTCAATGACCCTGATAGGATCGGCGGAAACGATCAGCATCGGTTCAGGATCGGGAACGTCAGCTATTGGTATGTCAGGCATAATACTGACACTGTTCGCTATCGGATCAATAGTGATGTTCAGAAGGAGATAATGCCGGTGATCCCGTCTCCGATCTGCCATTCAGATCCGGAGAGGGACATAATTATATATTTTTTATATCTCTTTCAATTACAATCCATTTCGGAATGACTTTATCCTGAATCAAATTAATAATTCATGACTAAGCTATTTGCGGTCACATTTAATAAATGAAGTTGTAATTATGGAATATGCCATTCGAAAATGAAAACACCATACTGAAACTTCGTTCAGAAAACAATGAGGATAAATTCCACAAAAGTTACGAAGCCGCCCTCAGGGATGTAGAAAAGTTATTAGGAAAGGAATACCCGAATATTGCAGGAGATGAGATAAAAGAGAACAGCAAACTTTCGGACATATCACCTATAGACGGCAGGGAAATTGCAAAATTTCAGAACGGAAGCAGGGAATCTTTAGACAAGGCGCTGAGAATGCTCTCACGATCCTATAAAGCATGGTATGAGAGAGGCTATTTGGAGAGAGCCAGAATTTTCCTCAGAGCTGCAGATCTATTATCAGAGAGAAAGTACGAGTTTTCTGCCATTCTAGCCTGGGAGAACGGAAAGAACAGGTATGAAGCGATGGGTGATGTCGATGAAGCTATTGATTTTATGAGATATTATGCCCTGAGCCTGATAGAAAACCAGGGATTTATAAGATTTACCGGCAAGGCATACCCAAACGAGGAAAGCATGAGTGTGATGAAGCCGTATGGAGTCTTTGCCGTAATAGCACCATTCAACTTCTTTTCAATTACAGTAGGCATGACATCTGGCCCACTGATTGTAGGAAATTCCGTACTGTTAAAACCATCCAGCGATATACCTCTGGCATCATACCTCTTTGTCAGGCTGATGCATGATGCGGGCGTTCCAAAGGAGAATTTAGCATTTTTTTCAGGAAGCGGCTCCAATATAGGTGACACTCTGGTGACAGACGACAGGGTGAAAGGAGTTGTGTTTACAGGTTCCAGAAGTGTAGGATTGGGCATCTTTCATAAGGCAAACAGTAAGTCACCCAAGATCGTGGTTACTGAAATGGGTGGAAAGGATGCTATAATTGTTACGTCGCAGGCAAATATGCAGAAGGCCATAGAAGGGGTCTTCAGATCCTCGTTTGGTTATTCCGGTCAGAAGTGCAGTGCCTGCTCAGTTGTCTACGTGCATAAGGATGTTTACGAATCATTCATGGAAGGGCTCATAAAGCGGACACAGAAGGAAGAACCTATGGATCCGAGGGAAAAGAATGCCTTTGTCACTCCGGTGATAAACAAAGAGGCATTTCAGAAGTATAAGGATCTTATCCAGAAGATAAAGGAGCAGGGAAATGTGGTAACCGGTGCAAAGGTGAAGGAAGGATCTGGGTACTACTGCTACCCCACGATTGTGACAGATCTGAAGGATGACTCCTTTTTGCTGAAGGAAGAGCTGTTCCTCCCGATTCTTGCAGTGAAAAAAGTCGACAGCCTTGAGGAAGCAGTTCGTAGAGTGAACGAATCCGATTACGGCCTGACAGGCGGAATATTTACCGAGAGCAGCGAAGAGATCAGTTATTATTTCAATAATGTGGAGGTCGGCGTGATATACGCAAACAGATCAGTTGGCGGATCCACCGGAGCCATGGTGGGATCGCAGCCATTTGTGGGCTGGAAGATGAGTGGGGTATCTGGGAAGGGGACCGGTTCATTCTATTACCTTCAGCAGTTCCTCAGGGAGCAGTCACAGACCATCGTTCATTAATTTCTGGATCTTTTGGTTCAGTTCCTCAACTGATTCTATTTTAATATAATTAATAATATGCAAATATTCCATCAATCTGGCAACAAGAACCCTGGAGACCTCTTCAGGATTTGGTGGCTGAGGGAGGAGTTCGCCCATGCTTACCATTACTGCAGGTTCGAATCCACATGGTCTAATCTTGCCAAAGAAGCTCATATCAGTGGTCACATTCAGGGACAGTCCATGGCTGGTTACACCCTTCTGAACTGCCACTCCATATGAACATATCTTCCTGCCATTAACCCATGTGCCGAGATGATCGCCAAGCCTGTTCTCCGAATTGATGCCATAGCTGGTAAGGGTGAATGAAACAGATTTCTGAAGAATTTCCATATAGCTTTTCAGGATAAGTCCCTCTTCCTCTATGTTGATCACAGGATAGACGTTCACCTGTCCTGGCCCATGATAGGTAACGGATCCACCGCGATTCACTCTAATTAGCTTAACAGTTTTATCAGTTACGTCGTTCTGCGAAGATCTTATCCCTCCCGTGAAAACATGATCATGGTGGACGTACAGTATGGAATTTCCCAGCTTTCCGGCCTGCCTCAATGAAATCATCCTGTTCTGAATCTCCAGAAAGTTACCGTATTCAATCCTAAAATATCCGGCCAGAAGACTAGTCAACACATGGTGATTTTTCTCGTGTATAAATCATTACCAGAGAAATCCGTTTTATATTGGCGTACATATACATGCTGGAGAAAAATGGATCAGTTCAAGTTCACCGAACTTCTAATACTGTCAAAAGCGCTAGACGGTCCCCTGAAACCTTCTGCAGTTTCCGTCCAGCTCGGTATCACAAGGCAGGCGGTCTCGTACCACCTGAAGAGCCTCAGGAACAGAGGATACATTTCAGAGGAAAAGATAACGCCAACCGGTGTGCAGTATCTTTACACTGGCTTACGGATTCTGCGTGATCAGATATCAAGTACACTGAGAAACATGGACAACACCCAGATATGGGAGGCTGTTGCAGATTGCCAGGTGAATAGCGGAGACACCGTATACCTTTACATGCATGACGGCTTTCTGATGGCTTCTAAAAAAAGGGTGAGTGAAGCATCAGCAAGGTGTATAATATCAGCAAATGCGGGAGAAGTCACTGGAGTGTCATCTATAGAGGGAATAATACCTCTTGAACCTGCTCGATTGAAAATCATGGTTATTCCAGACAGAGAAAGCATACATGAGAACAGGGAAATAAGAGAAAAAATCAGAAATGCCTGCAGTAAATCCGGCTTTGTTTCAGCCATTGGAGAATATGCATACTATGAGGCAAAGAATTCATATGATGGTAATGTGGAGTTCTTCGGGGCAATGGAGGCCGCCTTCGATGCAGCCCAGCGAGGCATAACGTCCACCATAGTTTCCTCAAGAAGGAGATTCATGTACGAGACTGCAAGACTGGAAAGCCTTATTTTAAGCCATCCGGGTGTAAAGACCGACGTAGAAGAAATATAATCTGAATATGTTAGTATATTTATATATGTATAATAGTTAGTAAATGAAATAGCCAGTTAGAGGCTGACTAATTTATTCCGTTACATACATAATATACATATCGAAAGGTGTTATAAAATATTTAAATATTAGATATTAATTAGTGGAATTCATGGGGGGTCTCCAAGTGGAGGAAGATGAAGATGACCGTAGGGGTTCAGATAATAGCGGATCTCTATGGTGTAGATGAGGAGCTGATCTCAGAGTCTGACAAGCTCTATGATATCGTCGAGACGGCGGTAAAAATAGGCAGGTTGACAAAGATTTCCTCTGATTACTATCAGTTTCAGCCCAGAGGTGTAAGCGGCGTCGTTCTTCTTGCTGAATCGCATCTGTCATTTCATACCTGGCCGGAACATGGGCTTGTCACTCTCGACATTTACACGTGCGGTAACCCTGAAAATGCAGACGCTGCGTTCAATTATCTTGTATCTGTTCTCTCTCCCACTTCTGTTGAATACAAGAAATTGAGCAGAGGAAACATGATCACGGAAGAGGTAAAGGCGATCAAGCCCGAACATCTGATCCTGGATTAAGCTTTTGTACCCCAGAAAATATTTTCCTTTCTTTTGATCTTTATTATTTCTTCAAGCGTCTTTATTGATTCTGCATCAAGATTGAGATCTCTTATCTGCTTAACAGCATCCTCAGTCATGTCGACGTAGAGGGTTTCGCCAGGATGAATCTGCCTGTTCATGGTGACACCATCTATTGCAACAGAAACCTCAGATCCACCTTCAGCGAATTTAACACTCATTTCATTATCCCTTATGCTCTTGATGGTTCCGCCGTATCTCCCATCCGATTTGATCAGTGTGTCTCCAACCTTGATGCGCCCTGACAGCACTTTTACACCTGCGATCACAGGCTTTGCGATTCTGAATACGTGATCCTCCATTATGGCGATCCTGGCTGGAACGGGATATGATGATTTTTTCATCTCTTCATACTCGTGATGCTTCCTTCTGATCCATTCCTGGGTCTGCTGTACTATGGAGTAAATCACGTTACCGGTTATTATCCCAATATCAGCGGTCATGCCTGCTTCCTTTGCTTCAGGGAGAATGTCAACATTGAATCCTATGATAACTCGTTCCTCCGCTTTCTGTATGGTTGAAACGTCCATCACATCCCTTCTTGCGATATTTCCGATTCCTGTCTGCCTGACCGGTATACCGTTCTGGTTAAGCTCGTAGCATATTGCCTCCAGTGATCCGAGGGCATCTGCTTTCACAAGAATTCCGTTCTGGGACAAATTTATATTTACTCTGGATTCTTTTCTGATCTCATCAAATGCCTTTTTCGGGTCCTTCTTCACAACTATCAGCGGAGATCCTGAAAGCACGTCAAGCTTGTCTGAAATCACTACTCTGACTCCAATCGCAGCAGAAACTCTCTCCCTCTCAACAAGGGATGAAGCTTTCCTTCCCTTGTTTACCTGCATCGACTTCACCTTCGTAAGTGCAGGGCCCTCAAGAGTGTTCACTGCAATCTGATCGCCAACCTTCAACTTTCCCTGGTACAGCACTGCATCAAGGATGGTGCCCACAGATGTTTCCCGTCTAACCTCCATAACAGTTCCAAGGCCGTCGCTGGATTTTGCAGCTATCTTTGATTCAAGAAAGCGCTGGCTTAGTCCGGCAACGGTCATCAGAAGGTCCGGTATACCATAACCGTATTTGGCACTGATTGGTACTATCGCCAAAGTCCTGGAAAAATCTGTAATTCTATCATATCTGTCAGCAGAAAAGCCTGACTGATAGAGCTGGTTGACAAGATCATACACCTTTCTGTCCAGATTCTCTATAAATTCCGGCCTCTGAAGCTTTATGAACTCAGAGAATGTTTTGCTCTTAACCTCGGTGAAAAGATCAATGGCATCTATCTTGTTCGCTGCCACTACGAATGGAGTCTTGAGATTTTTAAGTATGTTTATTGACTCCGTCGTCTGAGGCATTATTCCATCGTTGATATCTATCACGAGTATTGCTATATCAGCTAGTGCACCCCCTCTTGACCTCATATTGGAGAATGCAACATGCCCTGGGGTGTCAATGAACAGTAAACCTGGAATTTTTAACCTGCCTCCGCGCAGAATATCCTTAGCTATCTTCTCTATTCTGAGGGAATCTATATCCGTTGCACCTATTCTCTGTGTGATTCCTCCTGCCTCATTCTTCGCATACGATGTTCCACGTATCTGGTCAAGAAGTGTTGTTTTTCCATGATCAACATGGCCAAGCACGCACACAATAGGCTGCCTGATCTGTTTAGACTCCATTGAAAAACCCCCTCAGATAAGGTTCTCTCCAGCTATCTGATAGGTGAGTATCTCATTCTCGTTAAAATATATTGATACCTCATGCCTGTAACTCTCGTCTGAATCAGAGGCATGAACTATGTTGTTCTGTATGCTGTTTGAAAAGTCGCCTCTTATGGTACCCGGAGCCGCTTTGGATCCGTCTGTTGCACCGCAGAGGGTCCTGACAGTTGTTATGCAATTTCGACCTTCAAGCACCATTGCAATGATTGGTGAAGACGTAATATACTGTACCAGTTCACCAAAGAATGGTTTATCCCTGTGCACACTATAGTGCTTTTCCGCCTGTGCTCTGTCAAGCTTCAGAAGTTTTAACGCAACGATCTTGAGTCCTTTTCTTTCAAATCTGGATATTATCTCCCCAGACAGTCTTCTGTTCACGCCATCAGGTTTTATCAGAACCAGTGTCCTTTCGCTTTCCATTGGCTATCACTGGCCCTTGGCTGCAGATTTCTTACCCCTTGCAGCGTTCCTGAACTCAGATGTCCATCTGACCCTTCTTGGAACGCGTTTAAGATTGAGCATATTGACCCTACATTTTCTGCTGCAGAAATTATAGTACGAGCCATCTCTTTTTATGTAGACAGTTCCAGCTCCAGGTTCAATAATGGATCCGCAAAATGAGCAGTTTCTGACAGCCACCTTTCATCACCTTATGGAAAGTTTTCTCGCCTCTCTGGCGGTTTCTCTTAGCATAAGAATGTCGCCCACCTTGACTGGCCCTATCACATTCCTTGCTATTATCCTTCCCTGGTCCCTGCCTGCCATGACTCTTACCTTAACTGTTGTGGCCTCACCGGCCATGCCGGTTCTCCCCATCAGTTCAAGCACTTCTGCAGGCGTTGCATCATCAGACAACTTCAATCACCTATTTTTTGATATTAGAAAGTTCTGAGGTTATCTTGTTGTAGAGATCAGAACTCTTTCCGAAATCTATTATTGAAATTGATGCTGCAGATGCTATTCCAACTCTGCTCCCAAGATCTGACTTTTTTTTCACATACACGTACGGGATCTTCCTCTCTTCGCAGAGTGTGGGAAGATAAAATACAATCTCGGGCGGCGATACATCCTCGGCTATTACAACAAGCTTGCTTTCTCCACGCTCTATAGATTTTATTACCTCGTTCGTTCCCTTCTTAATCTTGCCGTTCCTGAAGGAATTTTCAACTATATCCAGTGCATCTTTCTCCATGGACTCAGGAGTCTGAAATTTTACATATGATTCATTTTCCATGATGCTCCCTCACTTGAGCATTCCGTCAAGTCAAGAACTTATTTATAGTTTTCACAGGAGTATAAAGAAATCTCCTGCGGCCATCAATCACTGAGGATAATCCGGGCTTGTTTCCTCAAGTGCCTTCACAAACTCCTTAGGTATGCCCCTTTCAATAAGGTAATCCCAGCCTGGGATTATGCCACCAAATATTGCATTGTTTATGATTTCAGTTAGAGTGGTGTAACGTGTGCCAGGGGCCTGAAAAGTTCCCAGAATCCATGGGGGAACATGAAAGTAATTCTTGTACCTTCCCGGCACAACGTCCAGTAGCATTTCTGTCAGAAGATTGGATATGTGCACGTTGTAGTACCACTTCCTTGGTATGGATCCTGAAAAACTGCTGCTGGGTTCGTATACGTTCCACTTGATCCCATACAGATATTCGTTTCCGAGAAAATTGCAGGTGCCCCCAAAGTCATCTGCATCAGTCTGAGGAGGGTATTCCTCTGCTCCGGAGTTTTTGTTGATAACCCTTGGATTAAATCTTGAATAAATGGTCGCATAGTTCCTGTTGATCAGGCTTTGCAATTCTGCCTGCTCCTGTTCAGTCAAATCATTGTCGTAAAATACGGCATCATACAAGGTTCCGTATTCAGATACCGAGGAATTTAAAATTAGCTTCAGATAGTAGTTGAACCTATCAGAGGACATATCGACCCCCTAACATCATCTAATGAATATTGTTATATAAATATTGACAACATATTGACCCTGCACCCAAAAGCTGAGAGTTTTACCTAAAAGCAGTCTAAATATGGTTTTAAAGTGCAAAGTCGACATTACCGACATTGCCAAATTCCAGTTGATAAGTACAAATGATACCAGTAGACTGTCCTTGGAAAACTATCCTTTGTATTGAAACTATGATTAAAAGCCATGACTGTACCGAGAAGTGCTGTTCTGCCTTGTCTGATGTCTTCTCTACTTCACGGTTGTCGAGATAGAGGAATACTCCCTTCCTGTTATTTTTCACGAAGGTAAGGAAAGATTGTATTATTGGGTCTTCATGGTAGACGCCGTTGATGTAATCGCCGGTCAAATGGTGATCCTGGAATTACAGTTCATCATCGCATTGAATTTCATGAATGACGTGCACAAGCACCCATGGCTCCCTTTTTGGTCCCTTTATGTCTGATGGCTAAGCTTTTCAGACAATTTTTTGTGACACATTAAACATATATTGCTGTATCATTTCCTTCTTGTTCTGTAAATCGCCCCTGCCTGAAATCTGGTTTTTTGCACGAGAATAAAATTTCCTGAAAAACGATCATTTATACATATGGCAATGATAAATAGTCGTTTGTACAGATCTCCTCCACTGCAAAGGAAGTCTATTTGAAAGAAAATAGGTAAAACATAACTTCTTCAATAAGGATATCAATATTTAATTACCAGGTGAAGACCCTCTGTCCAGTGGTGGTTTATTATACAAATTTCTTATCCATGTCTGCTATGGATTTGAGCAGGAATGAGAACATAGTTCTCAGAGAGCTTTCCAGAGACCCTGAAAAATTCATTTCAGAGGACAGTTTAAATCCCCCGGAGATTGACAGAAGGGGAGTGGCGAGTGCTGTCTCCTACCTGATTAAAAAGGGACTCGTTGACCTTCAACTAAAGGAGGAGGAACGTTATGATCTTGGTGAAGAAGGCAAAACATATCTTTCATCGGGTCTTCCTGAACAGAATGCCATCAGGTTAATAGGCGCAGCTGGAACTACTATAGAGCAACTTAAAAACTCTCTTGGCAGTCAAGAGTTTGGCATTGCACTTGCCCAGATTGCCAGATCCGGAGTAAAACCCATCGGAGGGTTTATAAGTATTGATTATGAATTGCTGAAAAAACTTCAGGATGAATATGAGAAGAGAAGGCTTGCTCTTATGGAGATAGAGCAGTCTGGTAGATGCAGCGACTTGGCAGCGCTGGAGAATCTTCTGAGAAGGAAAAACGTCGTGGTGAAGAAAACCAGAAGTATAAGGGAGATCAGGATCAAACCAGAAGCACTTGCAATGCTGCAGAATCAGGGTGACAGAATAGAAGTGCTTACGCAGGAAATGCTTTCTTCAGGGTCATGGAAGGGAAAGGAATTCAGACCTTACGAGCTGAACCCTCCCGTACAGATTTCTGGGTTTAATTTCCTCCATCCACTTTCATTCATGATAGAGAGAATCAGGGACATTTTCATAAGCATGGGATTCACCGAAATGCATGGAAATTATGTCGAGACTGCCTTATGGAATATGGACGCTCTCTTCATACCTCAGAATCATCCTGCCAGACAGCTTCAGGACACTTTCTATCTGGAGGAGAAACCCGCATTGGATGATAGAGACAGATTATTTCAGGGTATTTTCAGAAAGGTTCATGAGAACGGAATAAGGGGTTATTCTGGCTGGGGCTCATCCTGGGAACCATCGGAGTCAGAGAGGCTCCTATTGAGAACGCATACAACCGTGAACACCATAAGGTATTTTGCAGAACACAAAAGCGGGCAGCACGCGATCTTCTCAGTTGACAGGGTATTCAGGCATGAAAACATGGACTGGAAGCACCTGCCTGAACTGCACCAGATAGAGGGTGCTGTGATGCACCCTGAAGTTAGTCTTGGGACTCTTAAAGGGATCATAAGGGAGTTCTATTCAAAGCTGGGAATAGAGAATATTGAATTCATACCTTCATATTATCCTTACACAGAGCCGAGCATGGATATAGTTGCGGAAATTAACTCAAGGGAGGTTGAACTTGGGGGTAGCGGTATTTTCAGACCGGAAGTGCTACGCCCGCTTGGAATAAGGCAGAAAGTGATGGCATGGGGCATGGGTCTTGAAAGATTTGCAATGCTTTATTACAATCTGGATGACATAAGGGAAATATATAACAATGATCTGGAATGGCTGAAGACCTACGGTATCAAACTTTCGGCATTAAAAAAGATCAGTAAAAATTAATGAAAATAATGAAAAGATGAATGGTACTTTATCAGTACCATCCGCGTGCCTTCATAGCGTCTGCGACCCTCTTGATTGATATGGTGTAAGCTGCTGTCCTGGGGTCAATTTTCAGCTTTTCTGATGTGTCGAGAACCTCCTTCGTTGCCTCAGTAAGTTTCTTGTCAAGCCTGGAATATACCTCATCTATATCCCAGTAATATCCTGAAACATTCTGGGTCCACTCGAAGTATGAAACTGTTACTCCTCCAGAGTTGGAAAGGAAGTCCGGCAGAACCGTTATGCCCTTCCTGAAGAATATCTCATCAGCTCCAGGAGTGGTTGGACCGTTCGCAAGCTCAAGTATTATTTTTGCCCTGACATGGTTGGCATTTGACTCCGTGAGCTGATTTTCAATTGCTGCAGGTATTAGGACGTCCACATCCAGTTCCAACAGTTCCTCATTGGTTATTGACTTGCTTCCAGGGAATCCAACCACGCTGCCTGTCTTCTGCTTGTGAGCAAGCAGTTTCTCGTAATCTATTCCGCTTTCAACATATATTCCTCCTTTTGTGTCGGATATTGCAACTACCTTTGACCTGAACAGTTCCTGAACAAGTTTAATCGCAAACTGTCCGGCGTTTCCAAAACCCTGTATGGCAACTCTGGCCTTTGAGAGATCGATCTTCCTTCTTTTCGCTGCTTCCCTAAGAACGAACATGCCTCCTCTTGCAGTGGCATCTCCTCTGCCCAGTGAACCTCCAATCTCTAAGGGCTTCCCGGTTATAACACCAGGAGCGGATTTTCTGACTATGTTTTCATATTCGTCCATCATCCAGGCCATAATTTGGGGAGTGGTGTACACATCGGGAGCAGGTATGTCAATCTCCGGACCTATATATTCTCCAAGGGCCCTTACGTAACCCCTGCTCAATCTCTCCAGTTCTCCGGGGCTCATCTTTTTAGGATCGCATATCACACCGCCCTTTGCACCACCAAGAGGAATATTCACAATAGCTGTCTTCCATGTCATCCAGGCAGCCAGTGCCTTTACCGTGGAAAGTGTTTCCTTTGGATGGAATCTGATCCCTCCTTTCACGGGACCTCGTGCATTATTGTAATGAACCCTGAAACCGGTGAAAACCTTTGTTTCTCCGGAATCCATCTTTACCGGAATCCTCACTGTGAGGATCTGCATAGGTTCCCTGAGAATCTCAAGCGCCTGTTTGTCCAAGTTGACTATCTTTGCCGCCTTCTCCAGTTGCTTCACTGCTATATCAAATGGATCCAAGTCCTCTTTTTTTCCGTTAGCCATATTATCACCATTTATGCCCATTGGGCGATGTGGGATTGTTTAAGGGTATATAACACATTAAGCTTACAGATCATCCGTTTCTTCACTGTGAAATATAAATAATAGCCATTTCAAATGCGGGATCATCAGAATGTTATTCATGATGGAATAGAGACATGCAATAAGTGCAAGTTTATGTAAAGCAATTAATTACCCCATGGATGCAAGATCCTGCCGAAAGGTATTTTCACTGCACGGACAGGGAAAGGGCAATATTCGAGGCAGGTATTAAACTGGGAACAATATACCATCAGTATGTTGGTGTTCCCATAAACCTGAGCAATCTAGAGTCTCTTGAAAACGCCATAATGGAGAGTGTCCTAGTACAGCCGTTTGTGGATTCCGCGTCTGTGAAGATTGATCCGGAGATTGTAAAGAAGAGACAGGGTGTTTACAAATACATAACACTCTCTGGAGAAATGCTGAACGTTGAAATAGGGATAAGATACAGGAATGCAAGTGTGAAAGCTTATTTGAAATACATACCGGAGATGGATTATCCTTTGATGTTTGTTGGGGATTAGAGGATCGATATGGGAATAAAGGTTGGTATCACTGGACCGGTAGGTTCTATCAAATCTGAGGCGCTCAGAAAGATAATATCTATGCTGGAGAAAGAGGGGAAGTTGGTTCATGGCGTTCTTTTTAGAGAGGTTATTGAAAATAATAAGGTGAGGGGATATTCCCTCTACGACCTTTACACTAAGAAGAAGATAACCTTTGCAGACATCTCAATATTCAGCAGAATAAAGGTTGACAAGATAGGTGTTGATACACGACTCCTTGAGGAGTTTCTCATTCCATCATTGAAGAAAGCCGTTGAGATGGCCGATTACATTGTGATAGATGAGATTGGGAAACTCGAGGGGACCACCAAGAATGTGCAGAAGGCAATATCGGAAACTCTGGAGAGCGATAAACCTCTGATTCTCACACTCCATAAAAAGTCAAGAAACCCTGTGCTTCAGGAGATAAAGAGCCTAGAGGGAGTGAGGGTATTTGATCTCACTCCGATTAACAGAAACATACTGCCATTCAAGGTTCTAAGAGTACTTGAGGGTGAAGAAGGGTCATAATTGAAGACGCGTGAAGGGCTGGCAGAAATAGAAACAGAAAGTGATCCTGATTTTATAGGCCCGGGAAGAGCCGGGCCGTCCTTCTATAATAGGCTTCAGAGTCTGAACAGGGATATAACTGTGCTCATTGTATCTGCCCTGAAACCTTCTCATTATATGGATGCCTTCGGCGGTTCAGGAGTAAGGGGAATAAGGATCGGTCTTGAAACGGGTACGGAATCATTCATTGCTGAAAAGAATAGGTCTTCCTATTTGGCTATCCTGGAAAACATCAAGAACAACGGGCTCTCAATAGCTTCTTACAATGGAGATTTCATCAGGGCAATTAGAGAATATCAGTTTGATTTTGTCGATCTTGATCCATATGGCACGGTCGTTCCCTACCTTGACGAGACCATAAATTTCATGAAAAAACCAGGCTATCTGGGCATTACTGCCACCGATCTTTCTGCGCTTACAGGATCATCACAAGGCTCTCTCAGGCGAAGATATGGATCCAGCGTCAAGCCTGGACTATGGATGCATGAGAATGGAATAAGAAATCTAATATCTTACGTGGCAAGGAGAGCCGCAGCAAATGACTGCAGCATCACTCCATTGCTTTCATTCTGGAAGGGGCATTATTATAGACTGTTTGTCAGGCTGATCAGGGGGCGGAAGGGTGCAGATAGAATGCTTAATTACATCGGTAGATTTGAAATGTCTACAGTCTCCGTTAAGGAAAGTGATTTTATAGGGCCTATATGGCTGGGAAAAATGAACTCCGCAGAAATGCTGAACAGTCTGACAGTCCCTGATTACCTGAAAAAAAGAGACTTGGAAATCCTCCTCGATCGGCTTAAGAATGAAGACAGAATGATCCTTTTCTATGATACAAGGGATCTTTACTCCGGCAAGCCAGTAATAAATTCCATGGAATCTGTGATTCTGGCAATTAAAGATTCACTAGACAGAGATGTTTTTCCCACACACTTCTCAACAACTGGAATAAAAACTGATTGCAAAAGGGACGATGTAATGAAAGCCCTTGGAATGACGTGAATAGAAGATTATAATTAAAGAAATAGGAGAACATCATCAGGTAATGAGCGGAGGTTGCCGAGCCAGGTTAAAGGCGACAGACTCAAGATCTGTTTCCGTAGGGGTTCGCCGGTTCGAATCCGGCCCTCCGCATTTCACCTTTTTTGGTTCTATGCGTATCATTTTTATCAAAGAGCTTTTCCGCGTATGAGATGATCTTCCTTTTAAATACGTATTTAAGGATCGCTAGGTGGAACTTTATGAACCAGCATCGACAATTTTAATGGCTATTTCTATTAATCTAGGGAAACAGAAAATTCCCATAATTCCAAATATAAAAGTATGCTTCCTGGAGCATTGTATTTTGCCTAATAGAAAAAGAGCCCTAGGAAGCAAAACCGGGTTGTGTATGTGTTACATACTGGTCTCTCCGGCCTGTGCAGGATCATCAGCAGCCAATCTTTCACTTTACTTTATCGGCATGCTGATGGTGCTTAGCCATATGGGATTTCATTTCTTCCTCGGTTTTGAAGGTTGCCCCACAGTCACACTTTAGATCCTTTATTTCTCTCACCTCCACAATATATATTTTACTGGAATATAAAAACAAAAAAGTGAAAGAAAGTTCACGTTCAGATATTTATTCCAATCTCCGTCGTGGCCTAGTGGAAGAAACGGATTTTATGCTTAGGATGTCAGGAATGACTTGTCGGCGTTGTGTTCACATGCCATATGGTGATCTGAATCTATGGAGAATAAAAAGTGTGAATGTCAATCTCTAAAGGGAAATCATTATTATCACTTATGCGTGTAAAATTGAAATAACGGCCATTATCAGGCAATTGAGAAATGAGTGGAAATTACGTATGCATTCAGGATTATACGGATTGAAATTATTTGCCCAACTCAGTTCAAGCATTGATGATCGCCAGAACTCAAAATAATTTCTCTTATCTTGAAGTCTGTGAAGGACCTATGAATGAAGATCTAATCCACAAGGGAGATTCAGTCTCATTTCTTACATAATAAAGTGGCGGATATCATCGGGTTAGCCGATCAGACGTGTGCTGATGGATCTTTTCCCGCTGTTCATAAAAGAACTATGGAGGTTAGCATTTGAATAGTCAAGCAGATTTTTCTGGATCGGGGAACATCAACATCGTTGAGAATGGTCATAATGCAGATCACAAGTATTTGCAGCAGATGAACATATAACTTGCCTTACATTCAGGTCAGTACATACCGGTTTTCATCAGTTTGCTGCAGGATCCCTAGCTGGATGTAAAATCTTTGAAGGGCGTGCTTGATGAGTTGCATTTTGACTGTATTCCTGTCCTTGGCACAGGATTCTCGTCGCAGGGTCTGAAGGAAATCATGCGATCTGATATGAAATTTATAATGGCGATCTAAAAAACTAGGAAATGATAGACTACGGCCTTGGTATGAGATCACGTTTTGTTTACAGGGATAGAGGGATCAGATCCGTTTCCTGAACAGGGGTGGTTTCAAGATATACATGTTCCAGGACCGGATGCTGACGGCTGAGGAATCAACCTTATTCATTGGGATGATCGCAGAAGGCAGTGGAAAACAGAAATAGTTCAGCCTGAATGCATCAAGTCAGGGAAGATATCCCTCCTCTCCAGTCTGAAGGATGTTCCCAGAGCGACATAGAACTTCTACAAGCTTAGAGAGGATGTAGAGCAGGTATTCCATGAAGAATGAACTTAAGAATAACAATTCATTTCCAAGGAGATACTTCTTCGTTTTTTCCTCTCTTTAGATGTACTACAGCATATTCGTGTTGTCCAGATCTGCACATCACAGAAGTAAGCTATCGGAGAAGTACGTTCTTTTGAAATTCTCGTAGGTGTATAAGACAGTCATGGAGATAAGGAATCTATGAGCGATATGAATCACAGCGTGGAAAAGAAAGACCGGTTGTTCAGAACATATACATTCCTTAAAAATCTTGATGATATTTAAAATATAATTTTAAAATATAATAAATAATTTAATAGACAGTTGAACAGAGTTTTCAGTCATTTTCAAGTTCATTG
>JAMDBD010000010.1 GCA_023484105.1 Thermoplasmatota archaeon | reverse complement strand
CCAGCCCGTATCTGGATGCTTCCAGTTTCACCATTTCAAAAGCCCTGTATATGGGTGTTTTCCTGAAATTTGTCAGGTTCATGGATATCTGCACCATCTGTTTGTCCTCTATGAAAAAGGCGAGCGCCTTCACAAAGGAAAGACCTCCATCCTTTGCGCGGAGAGCTGATGCTATCTTTTTCCCTGTTGCCATGTCCTTTGTGTTTAGATACACATTGTAGGCGATCAGATAGTCCCTGGCACCGATTATGGATGCCCCGGACTTTCCGATTTCAGCAGGTCCGTAATCCGGTTTCCACTTCTCCGATCCTATGGCATCCTTCAGCTGCTCGAACTGGAAATTCTTGTTTCTTATGTCCTCGAGATTCTTCCTGTCGCTTCTCTTTGCCGCCTCTGCATAGAGATAGACCGGTATTCCCAGATCCTTTCCCACTCTTGCACCGAGATCGTTTGCCATCCTGACGCAGTCCTGCATGGATACGCCGGAAATCGGAATGAATGGTATCACATCGGATGATCCGAATCTGGGATGTTCCCCGGTATGCGTGTTCATGTCTATGAGCCTGGATGCTTCCTTTATACCCCTGAATGCCGCCTCCACAACCCTGTCCTCCGTTGCCACAAATGATACAACCGATCTGTTGTGGCTTGGATCAAGCTCCGTGTTGAGAATCCTGACGCCTTCCACGCTTGATATGCTGCTGACTATTGAATCGACAACCTTCTGATCCCTGCCGTTGCTGAAGTTGGGAACACATTCCACTAGCCCCATGAACGGTAATCACAGTGTGAGTTATAAACTGTTATCGGGCACCTTCACTCCTGGTTGAAAGACCTGGAGGCGATATTCCATGTCTGCAGCCTTTGATGCAGGGTACGCGTAATATGTGACAAATTTAATACTTGCGATGTAATAAAGTATGAATAATGATTGAATCAAAGCCAGAAAGCATAGGAATCAATGACAGACTCAACAGCATAGTGCTGTTCAACGAGTCAGGAGACAAGTGGATCAGCCGCAGGAAGATTGTCGGCGGCAGCAAGACCAACACGCTTAATCTGTCTGCAGTGAAATATCAGTGGGCCATGGACTATTACAGAAGGATGTCTGCGTCTGCATACAACCCCCTGCAGTTTTCCCTTTCGAGAGAGAACAGGGAATATACTTCGCTTTCCGAGATTGAGAGGAAATCATATGACAGGATTCTATCTTCTTTGGTGGTTCTGGAAAGCATAGTTGTTTCGAACATCCAGTTTGTCTATCCTTATATAACGTCGCCGGAAATATCAGCATGCTTCTCCACTATGCAGCTTCAGCAGACTGTACACTGCGATACATACTCGCAGATCATTAACAGTGCTGTTCCGGAGCCTCAGAGGGAGGGTGTATTTGAAGGCTGGAGAACCAATGAGCAGATGAGGCTCAGAAACAGAGATATCAACGGCATGCTGCTTAAATTTGTCAAGGAACCGACCATGGGAAATTTCCTCAAGAACATCCTTGTCACGACACTGGTTCTTGGTGTCGTGATACCTACAGAGATCGCCCTTATTTACGCGCTTGCAAGACACTCAAAGGTTGTTGCAACCGCCAATGCCATCAAGTATGTGCACAGGGATCTTGCCCTGCACTCTGATTTTCTGCAGACCCTGATTAAGGCTCTATCTGAAGAAAACGCAACCCTGAACACCCCTGAGGTCAGGAAGGATCTGGGGCAGACCATCAGGGATGTGGTTAACATTGAAACCGACCTGATACACAACATCTCCGAAAGCATGATACCGGGTCTTTCAGATGTTACCATTTCAAGATTTTCCCAGTCTCTATCAAATAAGATTGCAAAGAACATAGGCATGGAAACTCTGTTTCCTGGAATCACAATGAGCCCTATACCCTGGTTCGACAGTTTCGGCGAGATAAGAAAATAGGTGTTATTCTTCGAGCTTCTGTTTCAGAAGATCTTCATTTTTTACTAAAATTGTAAGGAAAGTCTTAAAAACTAAATAGGTTTTACTTATTTTACCATGTTATTTACCAATAGAAGATCTAAATTGTTAACCATGTCTGATCAATTCTGGTTCATTTCTGGTATGGAAAGAGTTTATCAATCATCCTGCAAATTAAAGTTTTACTGGATTTTGAGGGGGATGCATATACATGATTAGAGATATAGTGAAAAGAGACGGTAAGATCGTGCCGTTCCAGCAGAAGAAGATCACGGAGGCAATATTCAAGGCGATGACTTCGGTGGGAAACGGGAATCTTGAGGATGCTGAAAAGATATCCCAGCTGTCCGTGATGAAGCTGGAGGCTCTGACCAGCCGGCCCACGGTGGAACAGGTGCAGGATGTTGTCATAGAATCCCTCATGAACGACAGAATAGGCGGAAAAGAATTCTCGGACGTTGCTGAATCATACATCCTTTACAGGGAAAACCACAAGAAGATAAGGGAAGAGAAACAGAGGATAGAGAGCGATGTTCAGCTTAAAATGGTCCAGAAGCAGAAGTACGTGCTTGAGAACGAACCTCCAATAGAACTGAAACTGAGGCCTTCGACAGTCACGAACAGGCAGGGGCAGAGGGTACCCATAGACATCACCAGGATCAGGGCGGTAATAGAGAAAGCATGTATGGGACTGGAAGGCGTTGATCCCATAGATCTTGAGCTTGACTCGCAGCTTCACTTCTACGAGGGTATATCCACGAGACAGATACAGGAAACCCTCATCAAGGTTGCAAATGAGAAGACGTCGACAAAACAGCCAAACTGGACCTACGTGGCTGCAAGGCTCCTGCTTCATGATCTTTACCAGGATGCCGGTCGTACGAGAAATTACAGCGGTTCAGATTACGGGGATTTTCATGATCTTATAAGAAAACTCACGGAGATCGGGCGATATGACAGAAGAATGCTTGAGAATTTCTCTGAAAGTGAGATAAAGACTCTTGGCGCATACATCAGACCTGAGAGGGACCTCCTTTTCACATATCCCGGCCTGAAGCACCTTAGCGACAGATACGCAGTGAGGGGACCGGATAATGAGGTAATGGAACTGCCGCAGGAGGTCTTCATGGGCATTGCCATGTATCTTTCGCTTGCTGAAAAGAAGGATGAAAGACTTGACTGGGCAAAGAAATTTTACGACGTCCTTTCAAATCTCTTCATCACCATGGCAACTCCGACATTTGCCAATGCAAGGAGACCATCCGGTCAGCTGAGTTCATGTTTCATAGACACACCTGAGGATTCACTTCAGGGCATTTTTGACGGGCTGACCACATTCGCAAAGGTTTCGCAGAACGGTGGAGGAATGGGTGTGTATCTTGGCAAGCTCAGGTCGCTGGGAAGCACCATCAGGGGCTATAAGGGAGCCGGCAGCGGAATCATCCCGTGGGTCAGGCTCTATAACGATACAGCGGTATCGGTGAACCAGCTGGGACAGAGAGCCGGTGCCGTCACCATCTGGCTGGACATATGGCACAATGACATCATAGATTTCCTTGATCTCAAGACAAACAATGGCGACGAGAGAAGGAAGGCCCATGACATCTTTCCCGGAGTTTGCATACCTGATCTGTTTTACAGGACCATGGAAAGAAACGGAACCTGGTATCTCTTCGATCCAAATGAGATACGAATAAAGAAGGGATGGTCCCTTGAGGATTTCTGGGGTGAGGAGTTTGAGAAGAGATACATGGATTGCGTCAATGATCCGGAGATAGAGAAGAAGGAGATGTCCTCCCTTGACATAATGGGACTCATCCTGAAGAGCCTTTATGAGACAGGAGGACCGTTCATATTCAATCGCGACACCGTCAACAGAACCAACCCAAACAAGCATGCCGGCATGATCTATTCCTCCAATCTCTGCACGGAAATATGTCAGAATCAGTCTCCGACCGTGAAGATTGGCGACGATCTCGATAATGACATAATAAGGCAGGAATACAGGTCCGGCGATCTGGTTGTGTGCAATCTTTCATCCATCAACCTCGGCAGGGCAGATACTGTCGAGAAGCTGAGGGATGTGATCCCGATACAGGTCAGAATGCTTGACGATGTCATTGCGATGAACAATCTCCCGCTTGAACAGGCACTCCGCACCAACATGCGATACAGGGCCATAGGAATTGGAATCTCCGGTTACCACCAGCACCTTGTCAAGAAGGGCATAGCATGGGAATCTGAGGATCATCTCACATATATGGATAAGCTGTTCGAGGAGATCAACTACCTTGCAATCAGATCCTCCATGGAACTGGCAAGGGAGAAGGGATCATATCCTCTTTTCAGGGGGAGCGACTGGGATACCGGTGAATACTTCAGGATAAGGAATTATGATAGCGACAGATGGAAACAGCTGGCCGACGAAGTCCACAGGAACGGCCTGAGGAATGGCTACCTGATGGCCATTGCGCCCACGGGATCTACGTCCGTCATAGCCGGATCAACGGCAGGTATAGATCCCGTATTCAAGCCGGTGTTCACAGAGGAGAAGAAAGGCTTCCTCATAAGGCAGGTTGCGCCGGAACTCACCGCAGGCAATCTCCCCCTTTACAAGGGCGCCCACCAGATAGATCAGGAATGGAGCATCAGGGCAGCCGCAATCAGGCAGAGGCATCTTGATCAGTCACAGTCCATGAACATATATGCCACGCCGGAGATGGATGAGCAGAAGTTTCTGGAGATATATCACAGGGCCTGGAAGCTTGGCGTCAAGACCATCTACTATTTCAGGAATTTCACCATTGAGGAGGATAATTCGGATAGCACCTGCGAATCCTGCCAGGCTTGAGGTGATGAATGATGGAGGTGAA
>JAMDBD010000021.1 GCA_023484105.1 Thermoplasmatota archaeon | reverse complement strand
CAGCGGCAGTTTCCACAGAATCGCCTTGGTACCTGTATCTTATGAAATACAATCGTTTGAGAACCCTTGTGTCCTTTTCAAGAGTCTTGATCCGCTTTTCAAGCTCTTCTGCACTCATTTTCCTTTGCACCGGAATTATCTCCCTTCGTCCCATGTATGGATAATATTAGTACGTATTAAAAGTATGGTATTTAACTATAAATTAAGAGGGACAGAGCACTTTGGCATATCAATGTGAAGTAACTGGCATTATCAGCTATTCTATGTAAACAGTGAATATTCCGGGATTTTCATTCAGGGCATCAATATACATTAAACGGAAAAGACAAAACATGGAAAGTAATAATAAGGAGCAGGTCTTATTTTGTCAGAAAAACGTCAGCCAGATGATGGTGCTATTCATGTCAGTTCCTTACAGAATAACAATAAGAGTATCCGAGGGCACTCTGAAGAAGCTTGAAAAGCTTGTGGAAAATTATCACTATGAAAGTGTTTCGGACGTGATAAGGAAGGCCATAGACGATCTCATTGAAAAAAATTACAAGGAGGAGGGAATAGAAAAGCTCAGGGTAACAGTTCCCAAGAGCTTCCTTGACAGGCTCAACATAAAAATGCAAGCAGACGAGGATCTTCCACTGGAGGACATAATCAAGGCAGCGATCAGGGAATACACTTCCAGTAAGATGAAAGATGAGATGAAGGAGCTGTCAGACGAACTAAATAGAAAGGAGTGAGTTCCTGCCTTCCAGGGGGTTCGAAATTAATGGTTACCATTAGAATTACCAGAGAAAGACTTGAAAAACTGTACAACAAAGGCTCAGAAGATTTGATAAGGGCCTTCTCAGGGGTTATAGGTTATACTGTGGATGCCGGGAGCGATATCTCAGTCGAACTGAATCCGGATCGCCTTGATCTTGCATCGTATCCAACGCTGATTAGTGCTGCCCTTAATTTCTACGGAAAAAAAGGTCAGACGGATTTTTTTTCACCTGGCTCTGCCGTGGGAAAAAGGCCTTTGATAAACATCGATAGGGAATCCCTGAAAATACGTCCATTCATATACATGTTTACGGCGATCGGCCCACCACTGGGTGAAATATTTGATCTTCTGATAGACTACCAGGAAAAGCTTCATGAATCCGTCGGAAAGAACAGGGTTCTCGCCTCTATAGGCATACACGATCTCGATAAAATAACGCCCCCTTTTCATTACAGCACGGTTTCAGAGGACTTTAGGATTACGGCTTATGACGGTTTCATAGGTTCTGTTGCAGATCTGATCCGAGAACATCCCAAGGGGATAGAGTATGGCAGTCTTGTAAAGGGCGTGAGGTTTCCTGCAATATTTGATTCTGACGGAAAGCTTCTCTCCATCCCGCCAATAATCAACGGAATAGATTCACGCCTCAGTGAAACTTCACAGAATATTCTTGTGGATCTAACAGGTACCGAGTTTACTGCATCAGCATCCGCTTTCTATCTTCTTCTTAATTTCTTCATGGCAACCGGATATACAGTTTCGATCCCAAAGATGGATGGCAGAAACTTCACCTCACTGATTGAATTCGGGTCAAGGAGCATAAGTGTCTCACTGGCAGCAGTGAGAAGCTATCTTGGAGATCTGCACCCAGCAGACATTCGTAACGCACTCAGTAGGATGGGTTACATAACAACCATCTCAGGAAATCGCCTTGAAGTGAAAACCCCGTCGCAGAGAAACGACGTTATGGGGGAGGTGGACGTCATAGAGGACATTGCAAAGGGCATTGGTTATTCAAAGATCCCTGCGAAGCGATTGATATTGGCAACCACAGGTAAGGGGGCAGATGTTATGGACGCATCCAGAACATTAAAGTATATCTCTGTAGCAATGGGCTATCAGGAGGTGATGTCATTCTTCATAACTTCTCCTCGCCTGTTCAGAGGAAATAGGGATCTGTCAGGATACCATGTGGTAAATCCCAAGTCCATAGACAGCTCTATTATCAGAAGCAGTATTTATCCATCATTGCTCTGGAATTTCAGTAACAACAGAAGAAGACCAACTCCGCAGAAGATCTTTGAAATAGGGTCGGTAGTGGTGCAAAAGGTTCAGAGGCAGCACATCTGTCTTGGAGAATTCGGTTCCAGAGCAAACTTCAATGATGCCAGATCTGCGCTTGATTCGCTGCTGTACAGGATCACAGGGTACAGACCAGAGCTTGTGAAGTCGGACAACAGCGATCTGATACCGGGCAGATCAGGTGATATATATCTGGCAGAAAGAATGGTTGGAGTGATGGGGGAAGTTTCTCCAGAGGTTCTCACGGAATTCAATCTCACACTGCCGGTTGCTGTGATCGAGATAGACCTGGATTCCCTTCCTTATCAGCGGTAAATGTGCCGTGATGCAATGTGTGGATCGATAGGGATACCAAGCCTATCAATCAGCAGTTCTATACTTTTTCTGAGATCCCCATTGAACGGAAAACATTTCATTGCTGACTGATCAAAAGGGATTGCCTTCAGTAGCTTTTCATCGAAAACCATCTTACAGATTCTTCTGAAGAGAGAACTGTTTAAGATGTAAGTCAGGCTTTTCATGTTCATACCCGCGTACTCTGAAAGCAATGAATCGATCAGGCTTCCTGCTGACTTCAGGAAAGTGGAATTGGTGCAGGCAGCACAACAGGGGATTGTATCCATCAGGTCAGAGTATGTAGAGTCAATCTCAATTCCAGTCTCGCTCAAGCACCTGGAAAAGTAAGGCTCCCAAAGTGCAATATATTTCAATTTTCCGGAGAGAAATTCCTTCATAACAGGCAATACTCTGTTAAAAGCCCTGATGCTGACATCCTTCTGAGAAAATCTGAGGTTGGTAAGGGCATACATGGATGAGGCATTTGTTGTCGCCACCGCTTCATTAGCCGAAAAGCTATTCTTAAGAATTCCAGAACATCCTGACGCTATTCCGGAGAGTATGACAATATCATTCGATGAATAGCTCAGTATTATACTGGTCACGGTGGGAAGAAAAGCAAGATCCGCGTACCCTGAACTTAGTGCTGTTGAAATCTCCTCACCGCTATTTCCAGGGTATATCTTTATTCTGTAGCCTGCCCTTTCAAAGACTGAGAAGACGGAGTGCAGCATGGGAAGATATTCATAGGCACGCAGCATCCATATGCGCATTACATTCTTTATCGGGTATGGATAATATCTGGTAAGCCATACCCTTATCACCTTTCCGCCTTCTCTGCGCCTTACTATCCTCCCCTGGTCTTCCAGTTTCCTGAGGCTTTCAGAGATATGCGATTTGGAGAAGTTTAGAGTTTTTTCAAGCTCAAACTGCCAGACACCCCTCACTCTTGCTGAGTTTAAAATTGCCGTTATCTGCCCATTTATGTCCCTATGCAGGACGTTTCCTGAGTTCAAATATATTCGATGGAGTCATGTGCAATCCTGTTCATAGATGTTATCAATAGAACAGGCGATGATTCAAGTATACAAAAAAGAGTGCATTATAATTTTCAACATTCTATCTCAAGGCGGTAGCATCACTGACTTACTTTTTTATATACAAATTACATTAGCGAAAGCTAGGTAGTGCATTGATGAACAGTTCTGAAATGAAAAGCTTACACAGATTAAGATCATTACTGACAGATAATCCGGAAATCATTGCACTTTCACTTCTGATGTTGCTTTACCTTTTTCTTGGAAACTATTTTGCCGTTTACCAGACGCTGTATGTTCCAGGTGTACCAACATCAGGTGGAAGTGATCCGTACTACAATCTGCGCGTGATAGACTACATACTTACCAACAAACACTTTCTTGTATATGATTACGCACTCAATTACCCGTTGGGTTCGAGAGACCCAAGGAATCCGTTCTTCCATGAATTCATAGTGATGATGGCAGTCATACTTTCACCAGTTTATGGCCTCTTTAATTCCGCATTATATGTATTTCTGGAATTCGATGCGGTCTTCGGAGCGCTTCTCATCATCCCGGTCTATCTCATTGGAAATGAGATATTCGGAAAGAAGGCCGGCATGCTGGCTGCCTTTCTTTATGCACTCATGCCAAGCAACCTTTCGTCTGGAATACTCTCTGACGGAAGGATGCATACACCAGAGCTTCTCTGGGCATTTTTTACCATATATTTCTTTCTGAAGGCAATTTCGCTTGCGAAAAGAAGCAATGTGATCAGCTCCTTCAGGAACATAACGAAGATACCATCCAACATCATATCTTATTACAGGGAGAACAGGCTTGCCACAATATATGCCCTGCTTGCCGGCGCCTCTACTGGTGCACTTATGCTTTCATGGCAGGGATTCGCTTACATCGTTGCGATCATACTGATCTACGTATTCATACAGTTGATTGCGAACATATTCCTGAAGAGGCCAGAGGGTTATCTGGTATACATAACGATAATTTATGTGGCACTGTCATTTTTCCTGGGAGCCTATTATTATCTGAAGATGGGCGAAGGTGAACCATGGTTCATACCGCCTCTGCTCCTGAGCTTGGCGGTGATCCTCTTTGGAGTTCTGCTTATGGCTCTCTGGTCTAGGCCATGGATAATAACTGTTCCTGTACTCCTTTTATTTTTCCTTGCCATTCTTGCCGTAGCAATAACGGTTGACAGGGCAATTCTGAACATACTTCTGAGCGGTGATGGCTATTTCATCAAGACAAGGGTGTACGATACTATAGCAGAGGCTCAGGCGCCTCCACTGGGATCTTATATCAGCGGATTCGGAGGTGCACAGTTTGTGCTAGGTATGAGTGGAATAGCCTATGTTGTGTATCTATTTCTGAGAAAGAGAAGCGATGCGTTTCTATTCATCCTGGTCTTTTCACTAGTATCAATATACATGAGTTTCGCTGCTGCTAGATTCAACGTTACTGCAGCTCCTGCATATGCCATTCTTGGTGCCGGACTCCTGATGTTCTTCTGGCACATCCTGAAGGAGGGAAGAGAGAGTACGGCCATAACGCAGGATCAGAGCGGAAGGGTGAGAAGGCTGCTCAAGGGCAATAAGTCATGGATGAGAACATTATTTGCCGCTCTGATCATAATAGTGCTCGTCATACCCTCTGGATTTACGGCTGTTGCTGCTGCAGTCCCAGCAAATAATGCTGCATCGGTTAACCAGGCGATATATAATGAACTTCCATCATTCCTCAGACCTGTTAATTTCTCCGCATCAAATGCACAGTTCGTGGGCGGCTCCGGTTTTGTGATAACCAATGAATCCACTCCATTATCTCAGGAGTTTAAATGGCTCTCCACACAGAACACAAACTTGCCGTTTGATCAAAGGCCCGCATTCGTCTCCTGGTGGGATTACGGTTTCCAGGAGCTCAGTCAGGGCCAGCACCCAACTGTAGCTGATGACTTTCAGCAGGGATATCAGGTAGCGGGACAGATTCTGCTTGCGCAGAATGACAGCCAGATAATTTCTCTATTCATAGCAAGGGTGATTCAGGGCGAATTCTACAACAACAGCAATCATCTTCCTGAGAACATAGTTAATGGTATAAGCTCATTCATAGGACACAATATGACAATGAAGCTCATTGACATATATTACAATCCTCTCGCTTACAAAAGCATCATATTCAACAATCCTTCTATATATGGAGAATACATCAGCGACATTTCCGCCCAGAATGCGTATTTCGCACTTTACACAGGCTTATTGAGTTCCAATTATAATACAAACACGCTTGTGAATCTGTATCTATATCTCACCAGGGCTACGGGATACAACATACAGTATGTAGGCATTGACCATGGACTGTTTCCATTCTCCGGTTTAAATCCTGGTATATTTTACGCACCAACATACCTGACAGATCACGTTTCCTACACATCCTCAGGTGAAATAGTTCCGTATTCTTACTATAATATAGAGGCCATAACCTCAAATGCCACTTATCCCCTGAATCAGACTCCTACTGGAGTTACACCAATCAACTACGAAATAACTTACAATCCCGCATTCTATAACACAACAATATACAGATTCACGGTTGGATATCCTCCAGCAGTTACCGGTAACACAAGCGGCATTCCTGGAGTTACATACGGCCAGGACAAGTATTTTATAATGCCGGCATGGAACATGAGCAACTTTGAGGTTTCATATGTGGGGATACCATGGAACCCGTACAAGGACTACAATGCACATCCTGATGCATGGAAGATAATACCACTATCCCAGGCATACTACTATGAGCAGAAGGGTATAGGTACAGTTGAGATATTCCCACCAACATACCAGATGGAGAACAGCTTAGATACACTTGTTTCGTATTATCCCGGTGCGATTGTTACAGGAAGAGTCACTCTTCCCGACGGCGAACCTGCTGCAGGAGTTCATGTCACACTTCTTGATCAGTATGGAATACCACACATGGAGACTAATACTAACAATTACGGTTATTACAACCTGACTGCAGTTCCTGGTAATGATACAGTTGTGTTCTCTTACGGCACTCTCAACCCTCAGTTTCTAATTGGAAACAACTCAAAGTACTACAAGATAAATGTGTCATACGATCAGGCAGAGCGTCTTGACGTTAACCTGAACCCAAAGACTGGCCTTCCCGGATATTACATTGTTCAGAACTATACCTTTCCGGTTGCCAGCATGCACGGTCTCCTCGAATACTCCTACATGTATAGCCCGTTCAATATTTCCAAAGTTTCCAAATTCAGGGATGTTACAATATATAATGGAACTGTGCAGCTGGTCAACTATTCCACGCATACAGTGGTCAATTCAACAATTACCAACGGAACATTTGACTTTCCCCAGTTGATGCCATACAAGTATGACGTCAATGCAATCGTAAACGGAGTTATTTACAAGAATATATCAAACATCACAGTTGTACCCAAGGCTCACCTTCTGGAAACCTTTCATATCCAGTTCAATACGGTTTTTGCGCACGTATATTCCATTCCAAATTCCAACACCACCGCAATCAGTGGTATCAGGGTCACTGCTTACAATAACAATGGTACTGCCATTACTTCTAATTACACAAACAGCACGGGTGTTACAGTTCTTTGGGTGAAACCTGGTAGTTACCAGATCGCTGTAAACCAGACCGGAATAGTGTCCGGGTATTCGCATGTTATATTCACGAGATTTGGCCAGAACCTGTCGCTCAACTTTACTCCGGTACTTGGATACACTCTGTCCGGAGATGTCAGTGGGAACTGGCACGGTTCAGAAATTTATATCTATCCAAATGCGACTGAAGCTGTTCCGATCACAGTAAGTCCCAACAATGATGGATCATTTAGCATAACTCTTCCAGGAGGACTTTACACCATATATGCAAGCTATGGTGAATATTCATACATGAATACATTATATCTTGGCAGCAATAATACTGTCAGCCTAAATCTACAGCCATCAAGCAGCCTTACGCTTTCAGTAAACTCCACGGTTCCAGCTGCTTTCAGTGGTGATTATTTACTTAAGGATGGTAATGGCTACATAGAGATCCCATTTACTTATGGTGCCTCAAAAACAATAGAGGTGCCTGATGGCACGGTAATGACGGAACTGTTCGCATCTAAAGTTGGTGTATTCTACAGCCAGGAAAAAACCATATATCTTTATGACAACCGTACAATCAGGCTTGTTCCGTATCAGTACGGTGTTGATTACGTATATGCATACAATTCTCTGGTAAGCAGCAGTTTCTCAGCAACTTCTGCTGTTAGGGACGGAATCGTTAACGTTTACTATTCCGGATATCAGGTTTGGTTTTCCATAATCTCCAGTACAGGGGTGTCAAAGATATCAACCTTGAATCTGACAGCTTCAAGCATGTCAATATCTGTGAACGCCTTCCCGTTCAGCTATTATGAGTCACAAATTGGTAATTCAACCAACATATATGCGCCACTTTCCACAACAACACCCAGCCTTAATTTAAAAATAATGGACGGTAACTATAGTACAGGATATGGTGGAAGGATAACACTTACTGGCCAGGTCAATTATACAGCGAGTCTCATCAACGGCAGTGCAACAGTTTCAGTTGCTCCGGGCATATATTCTGTTCAGATATTTTCAAGCAATGCCACCATAGTTCCTGTTTCTAATTATGTTATGGCTGGCAATGTTTCAGGCAGCATACTGTATCCCCTGAACACCAGTATTTCAGTGTCCGCCTCGGTTAAATCTGCTTCAGGCCAGTACTTTTTTAACAGCAATGGCGTTCAGGTAAACAGGCAAAACATTGTTCCAGGTATCTATACAATATACTCTTATTATGGAGACTCTGCAAATATAACGTCTGAATATATAGGTTCAAACTCCACTTTGCAGGTATCTTATCAGACAGCTACTGCAGTCACACTTTCCAACAGTTATAATTCAACCATCGGGTCTTACGTGATAATTTACAAAGGTTTTCGCATGATTCTGAATGGCGGAACTTATGAGCTTCCTTATGGGAGTTATGAAATTTCAGTCACACACGAACAAACCAACTCAACCGGAACATACGTTCTTTCCGGAACCACCAATATATCAATCGAAGGAAGTTCATTAAGCGCTGTGGTTCCTGCCCACCTGTCAAAACTATATGTAAACGTGACAGGCAATGTTAATTCTCAGGTTTATTCGCCGTACAGTGTACTTAGCTTCTACAATCAGAATGGCAACCTGTCTGGAAAGGTAACTGCCAACGCTTCAGGATATTTCAGAATATCACTTTCACCGGCAACATATACAGTTTATACTTATAACTCAATCAGCGACATGGCTAACATAACTGTTTATTACCTCAACTCGACAAACACAAGCTTCAATCCATCCCTTCTCAGGGCTTTTTCTGTGGGTTACGAGGTCACACTCAATACAATGACCCTTGTCAGAACAGTCAACATAAGCATCGGGAACGCAATGATCAGGGGAAACACATCACTTGGTCTGATACTTCTTCCTGGCGGCATATATAAATTCTCTGCTTATTATACGAGATCAGTACAGTTCGGAACCCATAATCTAACGGTATCGTATGTTACGAATTACACGGTTGGAATATCCAGAAACAGCTTCGTGGATATCATACTCAGCAGAATAGTCACTCCAAGTTTTTCATTCCATGTTCTTACAAAAGGGGTTCCTGTGCAGAACGGAACAGTGGAGAACTTTACATTCACTATTGAGAATACAGGCAACACAGAAATGAATCTTTCTGTGTCATCGGGAATTGATAACTGGAACATCACTTTCAGCAAATCAGAAATCAAAAATCTGACCCCTTACGAAAACGCCACTGATATTGCCTCCGTGCATGTTCCATACCATGTGATGAGCGGACTGAACACAGTACCAATAAGCTTCAGTTATAACTACACCGGAAGTCCATTCAGAGGAGATCTGAATGTTACGATAATCAAGTCGCTCCGGCTGAACATCACTCCGCCAAAATTTGCAGTGCAGAATTCTAGTGACATCCTCTTCCCGTTGCTGCTGAACAACACTGGAAACAATGAAGTCAATGTTACACTGAGCACAGAATATTCATATTTCAAGGATTACGGATGGAATGCTTCCTTTGTTTTCAGAAATGTGACTGTCACTAAGATAAGCGTACCGTTCAATACTACAGAGACTGTTTACTTAAGACTTGCACCGATAACCTCAAACGCCTACAGAATTTCATCTTTTTATGTGAATTACAGTTATGATGGAAGAAACATGAACATCACAGTGAACAATCCAGTATATCCTGGCAGTTCTGTCACTTCCGGATACCCGGTTGGCAATGGTATAATTTCAAACTATACGGGAAATCCATATGGGGATCTATATCTTGGAATAATCATAATAGTTATTTCAGTTGTAGCCGGGCTCATAGCGACAGCGTACCGCGGGAGGAGATCCAGGTGAAGCCCCACATACTTATTCTATTTCTGTTTCTATTCTCAATGGTGATGGTGCCATTGGTAACATCAACTTCTCAGGCTGCTTATCCTCCAGTATTTTCGGCTACAATCTCGGCCCCGCAGCAGGTATACGAGGGGGAGGCATTCACCGTTTTTATGAACGCCACTTACGGATTTCCAAGTTACACCGGTGTTATGTATATATACGGTTACAATCTCAGCGGGCTTGGGACTTCCAGCACCAAGTATTTTCCAGATTCAGGCTACTCAATGAGCGACAATCTGACAGCCCCTATGTACCAACAGACACTTGGCCTTGTAGGGATTGTATGGGTCTATGAGGGATCAACTGTTCTGAAGTACAAAACCGATTACAGCATTCAGGTTGTCCAACCACTGTTTCTCAACGTAACGATCAGTGACAGTAGCCAGGCACCATTGCATAACATAACCGTGAACTTCACCCTGAACGGGGTGCTTGTGGGATCAAAGGAGGTCCAGAATCTTTCACCATACTCATCGCAGAGCGCATCTCTTGCTATTCCGTCCACAATTCTCCGAAACGGTGAGAACACGCTTTTAGTAACTGTGGGCAATCCGTCTGTATCAGTGAACGGTGGGTCATCATATCAGACATCATTCTATTACGGAACACCACCAAACTACAGCTGGATATTTTATGTTGCTGCCGCCGTGATCGCCTTCATGGCACTTCTTGTATTCAGTGCAGGGAAGAGAAGAGCAAGACCCAAGAAGCCAAAATGGAAGAAATAAAGTACTCTGCAAACGGATGAATAATGTGATGGGATAACCGTATATTGCAAAATTCTGGTTAAATACTGTTCCTGATTGTGACAAATCTGCTGTCCAGGAAGTTTTCATGCTTCTTGCCGTAGCTCACCTCAATTCTATGCCTTGCCAGTCCTATAACTGCTGCCGCTATGGCGTTGTTTTGAGGTCTGTGCCTGAATATAGTGGTGTTGCTTTCGTCAACAACAGAAAAATAAAGGCCGTTTCTTTTCAGCATATCTGATATACGAAGTCTGTTTGGTTTGTCGCCATTGCCAAGCCTGATGGAATAACTTCCGTAAGGGTAGTCTGAAAGTACCTTGACTAAATATGCCTCCAACAGCTTAAGTTCAGGAATTTCAAGGGCTTCAGTCAGTATGTCATCACAGACTATTGCTATACCTGGTTTTGGGCCAGGATCTATCCCTATAACTATTCTCTTGAAGGATATCTGGTCGATCAGCCTTGGCAAGGCAGTTCTTAGTGCCCTGTATGGATCGTCTATAAAAATCTGCGATGGATCAATTTTATAATCGTCAGACGTGCTGACGATCACGGGGACATCAGTCGGGATTGTCTCCATTGGATCTATACTGAGGAACGGGAGCCCCCATTCCTTGGCAATTGCTATGACTTCATGGTAAAACCTGAAGTCACCTGTAAATATGCCAATACGGCTCATTAGCATTATAATAACACAACGTTATACAAAAACCTCTCTATTTGCACCCAAAGTCAGTGAGTTGTTCAGAAACTATCGCGTTAGCCCTGGTCAGGAATTCCCTCTCCTTTCCCTTAGGAATGGTGCCTCCAGCCGCAATGTCATGCCCTCCACCGCGTCCTCCTACTGATAAACAGGCGTCCCGCATGACAATAGACAGGTTAAGCCCTTTCCTGACCATCCTGGCAGTCCCCCTTGATGATACCTTGGTTATATGATCATCTCCTGAATTGAATCCGATTACAGGAAAATTCTGATTGGAGTAATAAAGCATCAGAAGGCCCGCAATGGATCCTGCCATCTCTGAATCCGGGGCATAAAAGTACTGTATCCTGCTTAGAGAAAACATTTCCTTGGAAGCCTGCCTTGCGAATTCAATAAGTTTGCTCCTGAACTTTCTCCAGTTGTCAAGGCAGAGCTGCCTGACGCTGGAGTCTCCAAGAAAATACTGGACAACAACACCATTTTGGGATATTTTGCTGTTTCCGTCGATCATACCTGCAATTTCCTTTGAGGTGAATCCAAGGGACTCAAAGAATATCATGTCAGTTTCAAGATATTTCAAAGCCTCTAGAGACACCTTCTGCTTTATGAGTTCAAGTGCGAGTCTTTTTTCAAGTTTGCGCTTTTCATCCTCTGTGAGGTCACTAATTCTCTTCTCTGGTTCTATCCCCAGTTCAAGAAGAAAGTTCCTTGTACCCTCTCTATTCCCTGAAAGATTACCAAAAAACGGATCAACTGAATATGAAAGCCCCTCCAGGAGATTTTCACCAGCGATGTTAATAGTTCGGGTTTTCCTGTATGGTGAACCAAATCTCTCCATAAGTTTACGGTTCAGGCCCACAAGACCTCCGATGTCCTGCTTGTCAGATATGACACCGGACATGAAAAAAGGGAAGAGATCGCTGTTTGTTTCATCAGCAGTCAACGCAAAAAGGTATGCCATAGTTGCACCACATGCCTCCTTTGTGCCATCTATCCCATAATCTCGTGCGTTAATGTTGTGGCCCTTGAATTCATAAGGTGAATAAAAGTGGTGATCAAGGATTATAAGATCCTTCTTTTCGCTCAGCAAGGAACACTGATCGGATCCTGCGTCAACAATTATTGTTGGTAGTTCTATGTTTTCCTCAACCCTGGATTTCATCGCTTCAGGTGTCAATTCTTTTACATAACTTATGTGGAACTTTATCCCCATCCTGAGGAGTGCTCTTCCAAGGATTATTGCTGAACTGGTACCGTCTCCATCATAATGGGCAAGGACATTAACATAATCTCTTTCCTTTATCAACTCTACGGCCTGTTTCAGGCTTTCAGCCATTTCTTCCGGAATGATTCCGGATAAAGTCATTGTTATCAGAGAACCTTATCGAGAGCCCATTCCTGAGGAATTTTCCCCTCTCTCCTGTAATATTTAACTAGCCTGAGAATCTTTGACATGATCAGTTCCTGCTTCCTTATGTTGGCATGATCCTTAGGATTCAATTTTGTGTGCTTTGAAACGTTTTTGTATCGTTCAATCAGGTTGGTTAAATCTTCCGGAAAATCAGATTTATAACCATTCTCTGCAAGGAGGTCAGATAGCTTTTTTCCAAAAACATATTTTACTCCCGGAACACCATACTGATCCCTGAGCATTATGCCAATCTGCGACAGCGAAGTATATTCTTTACTGAGCCTGACTGCTGCTCCCAGAACTTCCTGTTGATCGATGAAAGCAAACTTTGCAGGATCATACTGTCTGTCTTTGTGTGATCGCGATCTTCCTCTTTTTCTGGTATGCATTCTAGACATTGTTAACCTACCGGTTTAACTGAATGGTGTTTATATTAATCTATTTTGTCAATCATGTGACATTCAATGTTATCTTTGAGTCGTTTTGGAGGTAAGATAAATCCACTCATAAAACTCCAGGAGACTTTGTTTCCGTGTTCGGGATCAGATATACGTAATGAGAACATGAAGAAACCTCAGAGCAATCCACTCTGTGATTCAAAGGCATGAACCAGCATTCCTGCTACGGTCCAGATTGTTAGTTCATCTCCGTATATTGAGTATCTTTCATCAATATACGATACATCTGAGATGAAATCCCCATTTGAAAAACCTCCTATTATGACTGCAAGATCTTCAGTGTTTTTGATTATCTCGGAAACGCGTTTTTTCTCAGCCTTCGGATGCATAAGAATCTTTCTGCAAGCGAAACGGTCAAGCACCGATTTCAGGCTGATTCCGGTTTTAAAACTCATCAGTACTTTACCATCATATTCTATACTTCCCTTTTCGAAGAGATCCTCGATCAGTCCCAGGAATCTGTTATAGGACTTTGGAAGTCTTGTTTCCGGGGAAATGGTGATCAGTTCATCGTTTCTGGTGTGTACCAGAACGTTTAGACCTCCAGCCAGATTAAGAAGAGAAGACTGAAGGACATTCAAGGTGATGTAGAATATCGAAGGCCTTCCTCTGCGTATAGACTCACCTGGAAAAAATCTGTCTATTGCAGAATGAAGCAATGAACTGTCAAGTATTATCCCAGAGGCAGGCTTCCGTCTCTTCCTGGCCTGGATCAGGACATCCCTGTCCTTCCACATAACTGCTGGAATCCTTTCAATCTCACTGTCGGCAAAGATCAGATGAAGCATCTAAAACCATGAATCAAGAAAAACTATTTTTCACTGTCGCGGATTTCCTTCAGCGCTTCTTTGTCCCTCGAATAGAAATATGGTGCCAGATCAAGATCTTTTGGGCTTTTCTGCAACTTCCTGCGATAAACCTCCCTGAGCTGTCTGTCCACCTCCCTGCAGTAATCATCCCAGTTGACGCCAAGGGATTCCACATATTCTCTCTCTATTTTGGTCGCTATTTCGTGTGCATACGGGTATTCAAATGCGTTGTCAGAGAGCCACTTCTCAGGAATCTCATGATGCCGGTCTATTGATACAGTAGTGTCGATCTTTTTCCCGTCAACCTCTATGAATCTGGGGAAGTGTTCGTCCAGGAATACGGTCTTCCCGTCAACGGAGTACCCCCCTGTGTATTTTATATCGTAATCTGTGTTTACCTTGATCTCGTCACCATCTTTAAAATCTACCACTGATCCAATTTTTCTCCCTTCATATATAACGCTGTCATCCTGATCAACTGAAAATCTCTCACCGCGCTTCAGATCAGTCCTAACTATAGCCTTAACATATGTAGGTTTTTCATAGTTAATACCAACAACTGCGTATCTTTGAGAATAGGACTGATCAAGCTTTCTTTGAAAGATAACCTCATAGTCTTTCAGACTTTCCATATTTCCCAGCCATGTCATATATAACTTCATCATATTCAAATCTCACAGACATGTTCAGGGAAAGGTATCCTTAGGATTACACATAATTCTGGACACTACGTTACTCTATTCCAGAATACGTCTGATAGAGGTTGTAAAATTCTGTTCCTTTCACATTTAGTGATTCAAAGCTTCCTTCCTGAATAACATTTCCATGATCTATGACTATGATCCTATCCACCAGTGAAATCATGGAGAAACGGTGCGTTATTAGTACCAGAGTCCTGTCGGCTACGTATCTCTTTAGGGCCTCTATTATAATGGATTCTGTGAATGGATCTACCTGCGAGGTAGGTTCATCCATCAATAGGATTTCTGGTCTTCGCACGAAGGCTCTCATAAGAGATACTGCCTGCTTCTGGCCGTCGGACAGATTTGATCCTAGTTCTCCAACATCAGTATCAAAGCCATAAGGTAGGCCTTCAAATATTTCAATGAGACCGAATTCTCTTGCCATCGAAATTATTTCGTCCCGCGTGAGTAAAGGATTGCTGAACGATATGTTTTCAATCACAGTGCCCCTGAAAAGGAACATGTCCTGCAGCACCGGAGCTATAATGTGTCTGTAACTTGCCGGATCGTATTTCTTAAGATTCTGCCCATCAAGGAGTATTTCCCCTTCCGACGGCGAGTAAAATCCAAGCAGAAGGTTTGAAAAGGTTGTCTTTCCTGCCCCAGTGTGCCCGACAATTCCAATCCTATCACCTCTTGAGATTTTGATATTGACATTCTTAAGAGCAAGGGCAGAACCGTAGCTGAAAGACACATTCTTAAATTCAATGCTGTCTCTGAAAGACGGCTGGTTACCTTTATTTCCATCAAGCGCTTCCCCTTCAACATCTATTATTGAATATATCCTGGAAACTCCAACCATCGCAGACTGGTAGGATGTGTAGAGCTGTGACAGTTGTGTAACAGGATCAAAAAATTCCTGAACATAGAGTATGAATGAAACTAGTATTCCTATGGATATAAGTCCAGCGGTAAGTTCCCTGGCACCTTCGTATATTACAAAAACGATCCCAAAGGCCTCAATGATTCTAACAACAGATCCGAATAAAGAGGAGAGCTTCGCTGCTTTCATATTGGCAGAAAAATTATTTTTATTAAGCTTGGAAAAAGAGGCTTCGAAGCTCTCCTCCGCGCTATAGGCTTTTATTGCCCTGAAAGCATTGATTGTTTCGCTCATTGATCCCGTGATCGCAGCTATAGTCTTCCTGGTCGCCAGATAGTTTCTCATGACCCTGCCCTGGAGGGAAAAAGTGAAAAGAAGGAGTACTGGAATTATAAGGAGTGCATATAAAGTTAGAGAGAAGTTCAGTATCGACATTATGACAACGGAGAACACAACCGTAACGATCCCTGATACCACCTGGGGGAGCTGAAAAGTCAGAAATTCACTTAGATTTTCAGCGTCATTTGTTATCCTGCTGATCAGGTATCCGGTTTTAACTTTACTGAAGAAGTTTATATGGGCTTCCTGCAGGCTTAGGAACGCCCTGTCCCTGAGGTCCTTCACCTTCTGCTGGGCAAGTTTTGTTGTCTGTACAGTCCTCAACCTGTTCGAGAGAAATACCACAAAAAACAGAAAGAGAAAAATGAGTGCGAAGAAAACAAAATAAAATTCATTCCTGGAAAGAATCCCATCAATCGAAAGGCCAAGCGCCAGCGGATAGAACGTGCCGGCAAGTGCCGTTATTATTACAGAGATTACAACTTTCGCAGTAGTGCCTCTGTCCCTGAAAATTTCCCGGATAAGCCTCAAGAAGGCCTTTGAATTTTTTTCAGTCTTGAGATATTCCTCCTCTGTTTCTTCATAGGTTTTTGCCAAACTCACTCATCTCCTGTGGCAACCGACTTAGTATTGTTATCTGCATCAACATAATTCCTGGGCAATTGCTCCTCTTCGGTGATTTTTCCATTTTCCAGTCTAACTTTCCTTTCCGAAAACCTGAGTACCGATGGCCTGTGTGAAACAATGATAAGAGTAACACCATTCAGTGAGGTGGAAATTGAATTCAGCATTGCAAGTTCTGTTTCTGGATCAACACTTGAGGTTGCATCATCCAGGATTAAAATCTTAGGTTTGCCTACTAGAGCCCTTGCAACTAACAGCCTTTGCTTCTGTCCTCCTGAAAGTGTTATGCCTCTTTCCCCCACAAGCGTGTTATATTTTTGTTCAAGTGATTCTATGAAATCGGCGATCTGAGCGGTCTTACATGCCTTCTGAACTTCATCTAAACTTACATCCCTCCCGAATGCAATGTTTTCAAATATTGTTCCTGAGAGAATATTAGATCCCTGAGGCACAAGAGCAACAATTTTCCTTAACGTCACAAGAGGAACATCCGTAATGGAAACTCCGCCAATGGTAATCACGCCGGAAGAAGGATCATATATCCTCGAGATCAGAGAAACCAGGGTGCTTTTTCCTGAGCCTAGCCTTCCAGTTATAGCAATCTTTTCACCAAAACCGATTCTTAGATTTATGCTGCGAAGAACTTCTCTGGTTCCACGATAAAATGAGACATCCCTGAAGACAAGATCATAGTTTTGAGGAACAATTCCGTTGTTATCATAAGTCTCTTCATCTCCGCTATCAATGACCTCCTTTATTCTATCTATGCCTGCCCTTGCATTTTCAGAAAATACTATAATACGGCCTAGAAAACTGACAGGCATACTCACCATTATGAAAATGTTTACAGCGGCAACCAGACCACCGACAGTGGAACCCGTGAGCAGATCAATATATCCCCCATAGAGTATGACAGCGGTCGCTGCGGCTCCAACAATAAACGGCATCAGATTGTTATAAAAACCCCTCAGCTGAGCGACCTCCATGTACTCATCGTAGTAGTCTGAAGTTGTTCCGGAGAACCTTGAAAACTCAGACTGCATCCCATTGTATCCTCTGACAACTCTCTGACCCACAATGTTTTCTTGCAGCCTCTCATTCATTGTCCCGTAGTGCATCCGTATTTTTCTCCAGTGGGTTCTTTGCTTCCTCTGAAACACCATTCCGATTCTCACAAGGAGTGGAACTGCTGCAAGGAAGAACAGTGCAAATATCGGGTTGATGGAAATCAGTAAATACAGTGCTATTACGATCAGTAGAATCGTTGATATAAGCTGCGACGCAGTATTGAGTATGAAGTTCCTGGAAGCTTCTATATCCATTGTTGATCTGGATAGCAGATCACCAGAGGTGCGGCTGTCCATGAACGTTCCCTTTTTTCTGAGAAGTCTGTCCAGAAGAACAGTTCTGAGGTTAAATGCGTACCACTGGGCAAGCTTCTGAGAAAGATAGTTTATAAAAAACTGTGAAACTGCAGTGATCACAGACACAGTTATGATGAGAACAAGGAAAAAACCCACAAGAGAACTCTTCCCCTGTTCAAGTGCGGTAATCGATTGCCCGATATACACAGGAACGAGAAGTCTGGTTACTGAGGCAACTAAAGCAGCTACAAATATAATATAGAGCAGCCTTTTCCTGTTTCCAGTAAACCTGAAACTGAAAAGCAGAGGTTCAAAAATACTCACCAGACCTTTGAATGAAAGCTTCAACGCAACACTCCAATTGCAATATGGTTTAAGAATGCTTCAAACAAAAATAATTTAGAAAAAGTATATAAAAAATGAAACTAATATTATTTGAGAAAACTCAATCCTTCAGGAATATAGAAATTATCCCAAATATTATTCCAACTATCAGTACGTACATACCGGCTGCAGGATATGCAGAGAAGGATAAACCAGAACCGCTGATCTTACTGCCGAGGTGATCAAATCCTATGTAGAATGTTACAATGGTTATTATACTGAAGACTATACCAAGCACCGGGAGCAGAGTCGATATTTTCCCAGATTTGCTCCCCTTCACAATATTAAACACCAACTGAACCAGATACATCACTATTGCCAGTACCAGGAAGACAAGCGCAACAAGGATCATATTAGAAGTAAAATGAGAAGGTGTGTTGCTCGAAAACCATGAATAACTAACGCCGTTGCCACTAAAAGTAAAAAAAGACCCGTTAATAGTAAAGCTTGTGCTGTATCCACTAGCGCTATAGCTTAGCTTTCCAGTCAAAAACGTCAGTGCCACTGTAACTGCTGTCAATACAAGAGCTATTAATGGGAATATTATTCCCATAATCCCTACTTTTCTTTTGGAATTTTCTGCTGATTCCATGCAAAGAAATAGATTTGCTGGTATTTAATTATTTCTCAGATAAAAAGCTTGTTTCCAACCTAATTCGCTCAGTAATGGTATTTTTTATTCAAATTCTCACAAATATCTCATTAGTGAAGCATTCTGAATTAAAATTTGACATATGAATCTGAAGAATTTCGATCAGATCGTGAAGAGTTCCCCTACTAAAGTGCTCAAAGAAATTCAACAAAATGTTTATCGGCAAAGAACGATCACCTCGTGAGGGTCTTTCTTTGAACGGTATCAGAGGCAATAGATCTGCGCTTGCAGTATTTGTATTCTCTGCTTTCTATTTCATACTTCTTACCATTCTTTCAAGTATCAGGTATCTTGATTTTTATACACTCAATGGAGACCTTGGAATAAACATGCAGGAGTTGTGGTCAAACACTCATGGATATCTGCTTTTTGAGACAAGCGACTACAAATACACAGGTGCCATGTCTCACCTCGAGATCCATTCATCCTACATTGCGCTACCAATTTCCTATCTTTATGCGATCATACCAGGTCCAATGACGCTATTTATAATCCAGGCTGCAGTCGTATCACTTTCTGTTGTTGCACTTTACTTTCTGGCAGTGGAAGTGACAGGCAGTGAAAGGGTTTCGGCCGCGATCAGCATTGTCTACGGGCTGAACGCCTCTCTAATAAGCGCGGTGATGTTTGATTTTCACTGGCTTTCTTTCATTCCACTGGAAACATTCCTCTTTTTCTATCTTATCCTGAAGGGGAGATACGGGTATTCTGCAGCTATGATAATAATCGGTTCCATGACCCAGGAGATCTTTCCGTTTATCGCGGCCAGCATACTTCTGTTTCAATTTTTCAATACAAGGGAAGGGATATCTCTCACATCTGGATGGTTCAGGAAAAACCGCGGTTTTGCATACATCTGTCTTGGAATACTGTCTGTTGCCACATACGTTATACTTATGGAAGTGCAGGTTAACCTGATCCCGGTTATCATAGGAAATACATCAGCAATACCAGCACTGAAGGGAAAGGTTTTACATCTCTGGGATCTGGGAAGGTTCCCTGTTCAAATGAGCTTGTCAGCGGCCGAATTCTGGTTTCTCTCTTATCTTTTGTTCATGTTTCTGCCAGTCTTTAAACCGAAACACATCCTCATGGTGGCTGCATGGATGTATGAAAGCATAGCTGTTGTGCCTTTTTATGGCACTCTGGGAAACCAGTACGATTTCATAACGGTAAGTCTTATGGCGCCCTCAGCAATTTTTGGCCTTAAGGAGCTGATCAGCAGACCGTTCTCCGGAAAAATAGAAACCAGAATAAAATATATGATTGCAGCAGCAGGACTTGTTATCATAGCACTTGTTGCAGATGGCTTCGGGATACATCTGCCTGACAGCTCGCAGATCGTGCTCGCGGTTATAGGAGTCATTCTCGGCGCTATGGCGTTTGCGTACGTAATAAAGAAGTCAAAGACATGGAGTTCCGGCACAAGGTTGTCTGTTTCACGTATTCTGCTGATTTTATTTATTTCGATAATATTGATGAATGTTATTATTTCTCCTCTCAATCCTTCAAATGAAGGGCAGTCTGGAATGTCAGGCTATGAGATCAATTATACGATTCCACCTCAGTCGCATTACATGAGCCTGATCGAGTCATATGTCCCTCCAGGTTCAACAATCGTGACATCGGACAATCTCTTTACGCTGATAGCAGACAATGTGCATGCCTATTCTCTTAGGAATATTTTTTCTCAGCCTGGTCAACCACCTTACTTTCCTTACAATGCATCGAATCTTCCTGAATTTTTGCTACTTTCCAGTTCACAGAGTATGTTCTATACGCCTTGGATAAATAGCTCAATTTCCACCGGGATATACGGTCTCGTACTGGAAATTAAAGGATATCAGTATCCTGGGAACATATTTCTGTTCAGGCTCAACTATACAGGAATGACGGAGATAATCAACGCTGGATAGAGTCCATTATTGAACTATAGTGTATTATATGGATTGCATGCTGTTTCACACGGAAATATCAGTGCAAAAGCATCCAGAAAAAGTGAATTACTGATGAAATTTATAGAAATACTGATCTGGCTATCCTCATTTGCATCCTGCACTCATCTGTAAGGCATAATAGATATTCTTTTGCGATTCAAAATTACTCCAATAAAGATGAGAAGAACCGTGATAAATAAAACATGGAAATATCAAATCTCAGTTTTGAAGAAGATATACTATGACAGCTTTTTCTGTGTGCAGTCTGTTCTCTGCCTGCTGGAATACTCTGCTGTGTATTCCGTCTATAACTTCATCAGTAACCTCAAGACCTCTGTGTGCAGGGAGACAGTGCAGGAATATTGCGTTCTTTGAAGCCTTATCCATTAGCTCCTGATCAACTCTGTATTTACTGAATATCTTTTCCTTCTTTTCCCTCTCAGATTCCTCTCCCATGGATACCCATACATCTGTATATACGACATCCGCATTTTCGACGGCCTTAGATGGATCATCTACAATCTCCACATCCGATCCTGTCTCTTTCGCAAGCTGCTTTGATATTTCAGTTATTTCCTTATCCGGAATGTATTTCTTCGGACATCCGATAGAAATGTCGACGCCAAGGGACGAAGCGCCAAGCATCAGGGAATTTGCCATGTTGTTTCCGTCTCCAACATATGCAAGTTTTCTGCCTTCCAGATCGCCAAAGACCTCCTTTACAGTCATGAAGTCGGCTATTATCTGTACAGGGTGTTCCTTGTCGTCAAGTGCGTTTATAACAGGAACCCTTGAGGCGTTTGCAAGTGATACAACATTTTCGTGTTTGAACGCACGGTAAGCAATAAGATCGACAAATCCCGACAAAACTTTACCTGTATCAGAGATTGTCTCCCCCCTTCCAAGCTGCATATCATTTGGATTCAGATATATGGAATGCCCTCCAAGCTGTCTCATTGCAACTTCAAAGGATACCCTTGTCCTTGTGCTAGGTTTCTCAAAAATCATGGCGAGTGCCCTGTTTTTCGCTATATCAACAGTTTCATACCTGTTCTTTTTCAGAGATATGGAAAGATCTATGATCTCCTCAAGATCGAAAGCAATGTCCAGTACCGAAATCAAATCCCTTTTCACAAACCATCACCTCAGCAGTTTCGGGATGTCCACAGGATACTCTGCAACATCTACACCTGCATCCCCAAATGCCTTTATCTTTGACTCTGCAGTTCCAACACCACGTTCTATTATCGCTCCTGCATGTCCCATTCTCTTGCCAGGCGGGGCGCTCCTTCCTGCTATGTATGCCACCACCTTCTTCTTCACGTATTTTTTGATGTATTCTGCCGCTCTTTCTTCGTTTGAGCCTCCTATTTCACCAACCAGGACGATCTTTTCAGTATCAGGATCGGCATTGAACAGTTCGAGCACCTCAATGAAATCCATTCCCGGCACAGGGTCCCCTCCGAGCCCAATAACAGTACTTTCTCCCATTCCTGACTGTGTGATTGCGTTAACAATCTCGTAGGTCAGAGTCCCGCTTCTTGAGGCAACCGCAACATTTCCCTTTCTGAATATTGTGTTTGGCATGATCCCGATTTTGCACATTCCAGGGCGTGTTATGCCAGGTCCGTTAGGGCCAAGAACGACTGCGCCCTTTCTTCTGGCGTTATATAGTATGTCCATTGCATCATGGAATGGAACATGTTCTGTAAGGATGTAAACAACCTTTATACCGGAATCCAGTGCCTCATAAGCTGCGTCCTTCACAAGCGGAGCAGGAACTGATATCATCGTAGCCTCCGGCATGAGATGCATAGCTTCGGAAACAGTGTCAAAGACAGGAAGATCGTGTACTTTCTGGCCACCCTTTCCCGGGGAGACACCAGCGACAACCTTTGTTCCGAACTTGAGCATTTCACCGGTGTGGAACATCCCCTGATGCCCGGTTATACCCTGCACAATTACCTTTGTGTCTGAATCAACGATCACCTTCAATTCAGGCACCCCCTGCAAGAGATACAACCTTCTCAACAGCAGGCATCATCTCAGAAAATGCGTCAATACCGTTCTGCTTAAGTATTTCTCTCCCCTCATTTTCCCTCACTCCACTCAGTCTGACTACTATGTGTTGGGAAATTCCAAATTTCTTTTTTGCCTCCACAATTCCAGACGCCACGGTATCGCACTTGGTGACACCGCCAAATATGTTAACAAGAATTGCTCTGGGCTTGGCCTTGAGGACGAGGTCGAAAGCCTCCACAACAATGTCCGTGGAGTCAGTGCCGCCAAGATCAAGGAAGTTCCTGGGCTTTCCTTTGTGCAGAAGAAGCGCATCAAGAGTTGCCATTGTCAGACCGGCTCCGTTTGCGATCACACCGATTATTCCGTCAAGCTCAACAAATGCGTAACCCTTGGACTGGGCTTCAAGTTCAAGAGGCGTTCTCTCCGGATCGTCCTTCGGGAATTCTGGATGCCTGTAGGTCGAGTCAGAGTCAATGATAACTTTTGCATCTGCGGCTATCAGCCTCCCATCCCCGTTCATTACGAGCGGGTTGATCTCAACGAGTTCACAGTCATAATGCACAAAGACGTCGTACAGCTTTGATAGGATCGATCTTAGCTGCTTCGAGAGATTTTCGTCGAACTTCATGAACTTTGCAGCCTCTCTTCCTATAAAATCAGAATAACCTGTTATAGGATCAATGGATTTCCTGAATATCTGTTCTTCCGGAACAGTCTCTATCTCAACACCACCGGAAGCGCTGCATATTAACATTGGTTTTCTTTCCGATCTGTTCAGGGTAATGCTCAAATAAAACTCCTTTTTGATATCAAGCATCTGCTCGATCAGCAATTTGTTCACAGTAAAACCTCTGACTTTAGATCCCATGAGGTCCTTAACAGCCTGATCCAAAGAAGCCTGGTCTTTGGCAAACTTTATTCCACCGGATTTTCCTCTGCCTCCAATGAGCACCTGGGATTTCACCACTACCGGTGATGTGTACGGTTTCAATTCGGCAGCAGACGTTATCACATATCCATCCGGCACAGGTATCTGAAATTTCCTGAAAATTTCCTTTCCGGAGTATTCATATAGGTTCAAATAGTCACCTCGGGGTTATCTTACGAAAAATAATAAAGCTTCTCCAGAAAAATTAGATTCTATAATAAGGTTGCAAGTTTCCAGAAAAGTCATGAATTCATATTATCGCAGGATCTTTGAGAGTTCAGCGAAGGTATGTCACATCGTTCTGAAAAATATTTATGTCTTTTACAAATGCAATGAAAATATTGCCTTCAGAATCTGCGCATACAGCAATGGCTGTTGCATATGAAAATCTCAGACCGAAATCACTGGCAAAAGTGCACTGGAAATCAAAATCATATACATAAGGATACAGCAAGAGGCAGAATCATCTCCATATGGAAAATAACCCATTTTCGTCTGCAATAAAAGGAATGCCAACAACGGTCATTATTTGGCCCGGGACGTCATGTTGGATTCAACAATACAGCCAAATGCCAAAAAAAACCAGATTCTTCAATGCAGTCTGATTAAAGTAAGCAACTCATTAGGTTTATTTACGGAAAATCCCTTACGCCTACATGTTTGCAGAAAAGTTTTCCAGCATAAAAGAGGCATTGACATTTGACGATGTTCTTCTTGTTCCGCAGAAAAGTCCGGTTGACCCTGTGGAGATTGACGTCGCATCGAGCATTTCAAGGCATATAAAGGTGAAGATTCCAATAGTAAGCAGCCCGATGGATACAGTAACGGAGGTTGAAATGGCTGTCGCAATGGCCAGGGAAGGTGGAATAGGAATCATTCACCGGAACATGACAGCGAACAACCAGGCTCAGATGATATCAAAGGTGAAGCGGGAAGAGTCCATAAAGATCAGGAATGTTTACACGGTGGAACCAGAAACTTCCATAGAGGAAGCCAGGGAAATCATGCGGTCAAAGAATATAGCCGGCCTACCGGTGATTTCCAACGACAAGCTGGTCGGCATAGTAACAAGGAGAGACATAGAATACGTGGGGGAAGGGAAAAAAACAGTATCTGAGATAATGGTTAAAGATGTGATATATGCCAATGATGAAATAGACATAGAGGACGCAAAGCAGATACTATACAAGAACCGGATAGAAAAGCTTCCGCTTGTTGATAAAAATGGTAGGGTTGTCGGTCTCATCACCGCAAAGGATATAACAACCAGAAAAAAATTTCCGAATGCAAGCCGGGATGAGGAAGGGCAGCTCATGGTTGGAGCAGCTGTAGGGCCTTTCGATATAGACAGAGCCGTTACCCTTGAGAGAGCCGGCGCTGATCTGATAGTTGTGGATACCGCCCATGCTCATAACGAAAAGGTGATGAATTCGATCAAAAAGATGAGGAAAGCGGTTTCAGTGGATATCGTGGCCGGAAACATCGCTACGGCTGAAGCTGCGGATGATCTTATCTCCCTTGAAGTGGACGGACTCAGAGTAGGAATTGGACCTGGATCAATATGTACTACGCGAATAATAGCAGGAATAGGAATACCGCAAATAACTGCCATATCGGATGTTGCTGACATTGCGTCAGGGAGCGGTGTTCCGGTGATAGCAGATGGAGGGATCAGATTCTCTGGAGATATTGTGAAGGCAATAGCTGCAGGTGCCAGTGCAGTTATGCTTGGCTCACTCCTTGCAGGAACAGAGGAGAGCCCGGGTACTGAAATGATAATGAATGGAAGAAAGTATAAGGCATACCGGGGAATGGGCTCTGTCGGTGTGATCCGCGGGGGAGTTTCAGATCGTTATGGAAAGATCTCCGGCTCAAAATTTGTGGCTGAAGGAGTTGAAGGCGCAGTTCCATACAGGGGAAAGGTGAACGAAGTATTGTTTCAGCTTGTGGGAGGACTGAAATCCGGAATGGGTTACACAGGATCGAGGGATATTGAATCGCTGAAGACCAATGGAAGGTTCATAAAGATCACGGCGAGTGGTCTCAGGGAAAGCCATCCACACGACATAAGGATAATAAGCGAACCACCCAATTACCAGATGTATCAGGTGTGAGAATGCATTCGCGCGAAGTAATGGCTTTTGCTGTTATCATTGCGCTCATATCTGCCCCTTTAGGCAGTACTCTGGTCAGCGTTAATCCGCAGCAGGATACTGCAACAGTATTCGTGGCACTTTCCCAGACTATTGTCATATCTTTCCACAAATCAAACAACTACACTCAATCTGTGATGCACGAACTGGAAAACACAGGTTCGCTGAATCTGAGTAGAACACCAATATCCTCAGCAGTACCGTTTTATGGAATGCTGAATTCAGAAGTGAAGGAATTTGGCTCTTATCTGTATGTGACCAACCTCTCATACGGTTCAACTTACAACAGCAATGTAAACAATTCCAATGCGACAGTGAACACCAGTGTTGAGCTTTCGTACCAGGTTAACAGTATAGTTGAGAACGGAAGCATAAATCTAGGCTGGGTTAATGCGATACCGTCTGTATACTATGCGCCTGGCATAGACGAGCTTCCAGCCCCGTTAGATACAGGGCTGAACATGAGCTGGGAGCAGTCAGTATCTCAGACAGGCATATCATGGTTGAACGAATCTTATAATGGAACCTCAGGAAACACAACATTCACCGGTTCGGAGCCTGTTTCCGGTGCTTTTTCCAATTCTACTGTTACTGTGGCTGTTTACGGCCATCATATGACAATAGTAACGATACCCGGCAAGGTAAACGTTGATGGAAACAGCCTTACATTTTACAAGGCCATTCATGTGAACTTCGCAGAACTGGTTATGATATCCGCCGCGATATCTGTTGCTGTGATGATTGCAGTGCTTCTTTACTACAGGAAAACGCTCAACAGAAATTAGAGGCTTATTACGCTCCCCTCCGCCAATAACTTTTCCGAATCAGAGGTAAAGACCATCTTCAGTCCTTCTGAAAAGTATACATTTTTCTTCGGATTTCTCAGTATAGCAGCAGGGTGGAACTGCGGATACACATAATATCTGTTCACCAGGATAACCTTTCCAGTTATCTCAGATACCTTGGGAAATTTTTTGCCAAACACATACCCCAGAGACTTTAGGGCCACGTTTCCCATCGGTATTATAACACGAGGCGCTACTATTGAAATCTCTTCTTTGAGGTAATCAGAGCATGTCTTTATCTCCTTCACTGATGGCGTTTTGTTCATACTCGGTCTGCAACGAACGGCATTGGTTATGTATATGCTGTCCCTGCTTATGCCCAGCTCTGAGAGAATTGAGTCTATCAGTTTCCCGCTTCTTCCTATAAATGGCGCTCCGACCTCATCTTCCTGAAAGCCAGGGGCCTCTCCTATTATCATGTACTTTGCGTTTGCGGGGCCCTTTCCACAAACGGCGTTTTTCCTGAAATAGTGAAGGCCGCACATCTTGCATGAGGCAATCAGTGAGCAGAGGTCATCAAGCTGTGGCATTTTTACCGATCGATCCCAATGGAGTATTTAGAATTCATGTTTCGGATAGCACTGCTTGACAGAGCTCCTAAAACCAGACGGTTACAGATTGACACATTTCTTCTGTAATGTTATCTTATTTTCGGTTTATATCACTCCCGGAAGTTCTTGCGTGCAGCCATGCACCCAGATATGGATGTTTTATCTGCTGATCATAAACGCGTACGACCATCGCTTTTCCAGATGATATTCTTCACTGATTGGAAAAGACTATCTGCTGAGGCATTGCATATCATAATCTTTCTCATCTTAATCACCAGCCGGCACATGTTTGATTAACCGAATGGAATAGGTCGTCACAGTGGCTCTATGTTAACGCATTTAGAGATTTCATTCAGTGGAGAGAAATTCCCCAAAAATGAGTGAAAAATTAATGGCTCGAAGAAAACTTCGACCTTGACTATGTTAAGAGGATCAATAGCATGCCATAAGAATTTGTTGAACCAGCAGTTTAAGACGAACCCTTTGCACTGAAGAATATTCCCACTGAAATAACCGCAAATCCCGCATAGGAAACCAGAGACAGCCCTTCCCTGAGTATTGCTGCGCTTAACACTATGGATACGGCAGGAACCAAGAAGAAGTAGGACGATATGGAAGAAACCCTGTAGCGCCTGAAAAGGTGTAGATATAGGTAGTACGCAAAGGCAGTGCCGAATGTCCCCAAGTAAAGGGTCACAAGAATGAAGCCAGGCTGAAGTGCAATTATCCTGTTTCCCTCAAGTATAAAGGCAAATACCATAATCACAGGTAATGAATAAACGTACTGGAATACGTTGACGGTGGCCAGCGGTATATCTCTTGCAAATCTTTTGAAGAAGACAGTTCCAGCTGCCCAGCATACGGCAGAAAGTATCAGCAGAATTATCCCGAAACCAAGACTACCTGTGAAATTGCTGTCGGAAATTATAAAGAGCCCAGCAAATCCAACTATGAGCCCGATGATGCCCATTCCTGACGGTCTGTCCCTCAGAAATATGGATGAGAGAAGAACGTTGAATAAAGGATATGAATAGACCAGTACAGAGGAAAGCGATGCGCTGACGTACGACTCACCTATGAACCACAATCCCATAAATAGGCTTATGTTCAGAATCGAAACCGTAAGCATTATGCCGTGGGCCTTTAAAGTTCTGGGAAAAACAATATCCTTCCAGAATATAATCGCGGCGAATACCATTGCAAATATTATCCTGAACAGAAGTGTAAAGAGCGGGGGTTCATAGTAAAATGCAACTTTCAGCATCGGGTAATTAAGCCCCCAAAAAATGGCAAGCATAGCGAACGCAGAAATATCTCTTCTCTCAGTCATCTATTCAGCCGAAATCATTACTTTCTGATTGTAATTTCATTGCTTCTGTGACACATTCAGTTCATTGAGGCCACTAAGTTCATTTTTTATTCTGGCAAGTGATATTCTCTGGAATCTTGTGATCTCGATTTCCATCATCGGATCCGCTATGGCGCTGAAAAGATGTCCTCCGATGACATCATGATGCCTTCTGGCCACAGAAGCGTGTATGTGAAAAGTTGGCTCTCCGCTGGCAATGCTGCCATGAAACGATACAACTTCCGCCCTTTCGGAAAACCTCTCCTTTTCGTAGGTCAAGGCATTAAGGTAGCCAATTTCGAAATCCCTTACCATGCCTATGCCCCATCTTATTGAACCTGAATCAATGGAACAACGGTCACATATTATAGACAGGGAGTCGAACACGTTGTCTCCAGAGTCGAGTTTCAAAATTATAGTATCACCATCCACTGCATATTGCATATCTGGATATGAGTATCTGAGTAATATTGCTTTACGAAAACTTCCTTTCTGATCGGTCTACGTTTCGAAAATTTACAGGAATGAATAATTCAATGCCGTAGAAATCCTATAGGGAAAAAAGAAAGTGGTATACCATGGAGGAGCGAACCATAACTAATGCATCAGAAATTCTTTATAATAAGTTCAGCGGATCCCTTTCTTCTGGTCGCCACGGAATTTATGCTCCTTCTGGATGTTACCTCAATTATTTTGTAATCACTGTAAAGTTCCCTTATGAATTCAGTATCGGAGTTGGATTCAATTAGGAAGGCTCCACGGCGGTCAAGCTCCACAAAAACAGATCTCAGCCTTATCTGTTCTAATTTGTCGAAACCGCCAGATGTGTAGTCAGTAAAACTGGCAGTGCTGCTCACCGGGGTATATGGTGGATCGAAATATACAAGATCACCGGTGCCAGCAGCATTAACTGCATCCTGAAAGTCTGAAATGGCGATTCTGCAGTTTTTGAGAGCCATGGAAACAGAATGAAAGAGATCTGGATGAGGCATGCCAACGTTCCTGTATCTGCCAAAAGGTACGTTGAAATCTCCCGCAGAATTTACTCTGTAAAGGCCATTATAACAGTGCCTGTTCAGATATATTAGGAGTGCCGATCGTTCAAGGGCATTTGAGGATCGGTTGAACCTGTCCCTGGCCATATAATACCCGTCCCGGCTATTGCCATATCTGGAGAACACTTCATTTACTGATTCAATTATCAGATTTACATCATCCCTGATTAATAGATAGAGGGTGCAAAGGTCTGAATTTATATCTGAAAGGAAGCATTTCCTGGAAGTTCCGAGGTTATAAAGCGAAAAAAAGAGGGCTCCTCCGCCAAAGAACGGTTCATAGTAGCTGCAGAACTTATCCGGTAGATTCTGTGTCAGAACCCTATGAAGCTGTCTCTTTCCACCGGCCCATTTTAGAATGGGCTTCACCCCATCCTTAGTGATCAACGCCCGGCCATGGCCATGACGTTTAAAACGTTCATGGCAGTAAAAAGTCAGGAAGAGTCAAGGTGTTCATTCATGAAATCGACGAGAACCTGCATGTAGCGCTTCCTGTCTTCCCACATTGTAAGGTGAGAGCAATTGCTGAATACCACCATTCTGGAATTTCTGATTCTGTCATTTATCTGGTGTGCAACCAATGCAGTGACCTCATCAAACTCTCCAACAGTAATGAGGGTTGGAACAGAAATCCTGTGGATGTCACCAGAAATATCCCAGTCCCTGATTGTCCCCGTGATCGTAAATTCATTTGGCCCATTCATTATTCTGTACGTGTTTCTGGATTCAGCATAATCAAGCGATCTCTTCACATCCTCAGGATAATTATCCATTCTGAGGAAATGCCTCCTGTAAAACTCATGCACAGCCTTCTGATATTCAGGATTTTGAAATTCTCCTGAGGATCCGTATCTTTTGATAGCAGATGATGCCCATTCCGGAAGCAAATCTATTAACCTCTGCATCTCCTTGACTGTCAGCGGGACGCTTGCTAATCCTCCGCTTACTATAAGTCCTTTCAGCCTGTCCTGGTATTCCAGAGCATATGCAAGCGCAAGTGCGCCGCCGTACGATGAGCCCATCAGAAATATCTTTTCATCGCCGAGAAGCTCTTTACGAAGAGCTTCAGCCTCCTTCACTCCATGATCCACTGTAAAACTATTACTGTCATTAGGCTCTTCAGATCTGCCGCAACCGGCCTGATCATACATAATTACTGTGTATCCCATACCTGAAAGATCTGCCAAGGGCATGAGATAGTCATGTGACATTCCCGGCCCACCATGAAGGGTCATAATCTTACCCTTCTCTCTTTCTGCATAAAATATCCGGTGGAAAAGCTTTATTCCGTTAACGGTCAGATAGCCGCGCTCTTCTCTGATCACTGATATCCGATCACAAAGCTATTAATTATTTTATTATGTCCTCAGAAAGTCTCTAATGAGCCACTAACTCTGCATATCACCTGAAACTTTCATCTGTAATTAACAGGTTTTGCACCATTGTTTACGGCCATCTGGCAAAGTAAAACGGCGCATTTACTACTAAAGGCATCAAAAATATCATTCCAGCAGTCCAGCATTCATCTTGGATAAGGTTTCCCGCGGTACAGAAGCAAAACCACTTAAAAACACGCTTATTGAACGCTATGCCTCTTTCTTATAAGGAACCTGCAGGTTCCTGTCCCATCGGTCTGTCTGTGAGTGGCATCCACATCCATCTGCAGGACATTTGAAAAGAGTCTCTGTTCCATTGAACACGAAACTGGATAATTCTTCGCCATTTTGAAGATTGGACAGTTTTTTTCAAGAAATTCGTAAGTGTTCTCTGAAATCCTGTGCAATTCTGGCATGTAATCCTCCTTTTCTCTGAGTGCTACAAGTTTTTTCAGGCGGGTATCCGCATCTGCCTGTTGCATTTCTGATTCGTATCTTTGCCTGTATTCTTCGTATCTAACCTTGAGGAAATCCTCCACAATTCCCTGATTTCCGGTAACTTTAAGATATTCGAGAAGTGCAGTAAGTACTGCAGAGTCTGAATTTCTGAAATCGCTTCTGGCAGAGTCAGTTATGGAAAACAGATAATATGGCCTTCCAACTTTAGCTTTCACTGTTTTTCTTTCAACCAACCCCCTTTCCTCAAGCTGCCTGACGTGTTTCAATGCTGCCATCTTTGAAATTCCTGCCGCTCCTGCAATTTCCCCAAGACTCGCGCTTCCGCTCTTTAGACGCAGCAGAATTACAGTCTCTGTTGTCTGCTCCATGATGCAAGGGATCGGGAATAGGTATTTAATACATTATAGGTTTATAAAGTTTGTAAACAACAAAGTTTGTTACCAAACATACTCTGTTCCGCACATGAAAAGTGTGATAATAAGCGGAGGTTCGAAAGGATTGGGAAAGGCTCTATCGAATGTCATGGGAAATGACGGCTGGAAAGTCCTAACATTTTCCCGTAGCATTGAGGAGTCCGGTAATGAGCCCAACGGTTCTGTATTTACCATGAGAGCCGACCTGAGGCTTGATAGAGATATTGTTTCTGTTGTCAACAGGGCCAATATGCTATTCGGGAAAACAGATCTGCTGATCTTGAACGCCGGAACAATTATGGAATGCAGAAACGTTTTGGAAAGCACAGTGGCTGATCTGAGAAGGCTCTTTGAGGTGAACGTATTTGCCAACTATTATCTGATGCGGACATTTTTGGAAGCCAATCCTAACGGTACAGTTGTGCACGTGACCTCCGATGCAGCAAGACAGCATTTCCCTGGATGGGGGGTTTATGGCGCTTCAAAGGCTGTGATGGATTTTCTGATAGAGGCTGTAGCTGCAGAGGAGGGTAATCTAAAGGCGTTCAGCATAGATCCTGGGGACATGGATACAGAGATGCACAGAATCGCAGATTCATCCTCAGACAGAGAGGCTCTCCAGAGTCCTGAAGCAGCTGCATTAAAGTTCTACGAAAAGCTCAAAGAGGTGCTACGTATTGAATAATTTGCTAGCGCAATCCATTATAGAAATGCATACCGGAAGAGTCGGGTTTCCAACAGAATTTCTGAATAAGGAAAGATCTGATGTAAATCTACTGGCCATAAATTCTGCCAAAGGAACTTATGAGATCAGAAGGTTCAGCGATTTAGTCAGTCTGCTCGGTCCGGATTATGTGCTTGTCTTCAATAACAGCCTTACGGTCAGGTCAGGCTTCACAGGATATTCAGAAGAAATGAAGGCCTTCCTGCACTTCAACATGGGCTATTCCCGCAGCGGAATGATCGTTGAAATGCGCGATGAGGCAAAAAAACTTCGGGCTGGTTCCAGATTAAAACTTTTGGATGGGTCATGGATTGAACTCACAGACAGGAGGAAGGACTTTCCAAGATTCTGGGAGATCTCCACATCGGAAAATTTCGATATTGAATTTATCAGGAGATCAGCAGATTATATAACCTATGCCCATATGCCCGTGAAATTTGGCGATGAGATTTATGCAGGACCTTATACAAGAATACCCGGTTCAGTTGAGTATCCGTCTGCATCAAGGCCTTTCACTAAAGAACTCATAAGCATATTGGAAAAGAAAGGGACAGGCATTGAAACCGTGACTCTTCACTGCAATCTTTCTTCTCTCGATGCATCTGAATTTTCCGACAGCAACCTGCTCCTGGAAGAGTACTTCGAGGTTAAGGAGGATGTTGCACAATCACTGAATTCAGCAATTGCCAAAGGAAAAAAGATCATTGCAGTAGGTACTACAGTTGTAAGGGCTCTGGAATCAGCTTGGGGTAAAAATGGTTTCATGGAATCAGCCGGTTTTACCAATTTGTTTATCAGGCCTGATAGAAAATTGCATTTGGACGGCGTAATAACTGGAATGCATGATCCAACAACATCTCATCTTCTGATGCTGGGAATATTTACCGATTTCTCGATTATCAGGTCTGCATACCAAACGGCGTATGAATATGATTTCAAATGGCACGAGTTTGGAGATTCATGCATAATATTCTCGTGAGAATCTCTGTAGTATTTCTTTTCCCTTTTTTGCTTGTACCATGATAGACAAGATATAATTTCTGAAGACTAGATTATCTGCCATCAACTCTTCAGAAATGCAGGGACACATTCCGGCATGATGCCAATTGATTCTAGAATTTCCTTCTGTTTCCTTGTCATCTCTGTTGTGATCTCCCTGCCGTCTATTTCAGGACAGGATCGTAATAGATCCATGCGCTTATATGGACACTGCCTATTCTCACAGCAATCTTCACTGTGTAATCACCTGCTGATTTTTGTGCATTTTCGCCGGAATAAAAGCGATCCAGATCGGCGGTTTAGTTCTGATCCATTTCCTCATGTGGAAGAGGATCAGGATTGTACGGGCTGTAGGTGTGGAGAATAATAGGGAATCTTAAAGAAATGGGAATGAGCAACAGGGAGAAAGCAAGGGAGTTCGGTATTTCCAGGAATAAAGTAAACATGATCTCCCCGGATATGGATATTATGTTACCAGCCTTCTCTACGGTTTTCCTGGATGACAGGGCAAGTCCCCTGATCTCCTTCATGGCATAGGATGTCGGCAAGATGAAATCCATTCCCGATTCAATCAGGTATACAGTGCTGGAGGAGGAAAACATTCCCCTGTCCATGATGAATGTGACATCTGCGAGGCCTGCAGTTCTAAGGACATCAATTGTGTTTTTAGCGGTGGTGATACCATTAACAGATCAGGGGATAGATGTCCTGGAATATTGGTAATACATGATTCCGATGATTCCACAAGTGGCACATTCACCTGTGGATAATCAGTATCGGATCTGGAATATCCGTATTCAGGGAAATCAACATTCCTGGACTGCTATGAGTATGAGCTCATTCAGGAATGCGTGGTTCAGGTTCATTTTTCCAAGTGCAGTCATTGCCTTGGACAGTGTAGCAGATGACATGTCTGCAATGTAGATTGTACTTATGTATGAATCCTCATACCATTCACTGACCAGATCCATTGCCTCCGGTCTTATTACTCAGTTAATGGCCATTAGCATCATGGTATCCGCATGAACCAAATGGAACATACTCATACACTGTTAGTAGCGTATCCGGATATTCGGCATCTCAATCGTCTGGCTCAATAACTGTCAATGACGTCAGTGTATCAATAACTATCACATTTACGCCTAACAATAAATCAGCTCCACCATCAGGAATTTCAGACACTGATCTGTACATCATTATTGGAATAGTTGTAGCAGTTGCAGTTATCGGATCCGTGTTTGCAATTATGAGAAGGAAGAGGTAACGTCTCTACTAAAATTTTTATGTTCCCGTTATTCGATTGGAATAATAATCTTACCGTGTTATTTTCTCAAGACTATGATTTAATTATGGCGGTAAATGGGGCTGACCGGATTTGAACCGGTGACCTCCCGGTTATCAGCCGGGTGCTCAAACCAAGCTAAGCTACAACCCCAAAAGCTGCAAAAGCGATAGACGGAAGCATAATAAATTTTTCCTGATTGACGCGGCGTTCATCCTATTCTCATTAAACTTATAGCATTCACAGGCAATGTTAATTATGCTGTTATAGATTTCATTGATGTTGATCTACGTTCCTGACACATCAGTAATTGTTGACGGAAGGTTTACCCTCTTTCTGGAAGAAGAAAAAAACCCAACAGTAATACTTGCAGAGGCTATGCTCGCTGAAATAGAACATCAGGCAAACGAAGGCAGGAGCCTTGGATTTGCAGGCTTGGAAGAGCTGAAAAAACTGAGAACAATGGCAGATGACGGATTGATCGACCTTGATTTCTATGGCCGTAGACCGTCATCCGCTAATATAAAAGAAGAAGGAGAGATTGATGACCTAATAATGTCTACGGCGCTTGAGAACGACGCGGTACTCGTCACAGGCGACCAGATTCAGAGGTACATCTCAGAGATCAAGGGTATCAGGACAAAATATCTGGAACATCCCAAAACAGCAGTCAGGAACATAGAAGAGTTTTTTGGCGAATTGACTTCTTCGATACACCTAAAGGGGAATTGCAACCCCATACTAAAGGAAGGCACTCCGGGAAACGTAAACAGCAGGAAGCTGGACATTGTTATTACGGAAAATGAACTGGAATCCATTGCATCGAATGTCGTGAAAAGAGCAAGGATGGAGGAAAACAGTTACATAGAAAGCGATCTCAATGGAGCGACTGTTGTTCAATTGCACGACATGAGAGTTGTCATAACAAGGCCACCATTTTCAGATTCAGTGGAAATAACTGCAGTCAAACCAATAAGAAAACTGTCCATAGAGGATTACGCTCTGGGCGGAACGTTGAAGGAAAGGATACTCTCAAGATCTTCAGGTGTGCTTATAGCCGGATCACCTGGAGCAGGGAAAAGCACGCTCGTGCAGGCACTTGCTGAATGGATCTCTTCAATGGGCAGGATTGTGAAGACTATGGAAAACCCTAGGGACCTGCAGGTCTCTAAGGAAATAACGCAGTATACTTCTCTTGAGGGCAGCATGGAAAAAACGGGCGACATAATGCTGCTCCTAAGGACCGATTATACTGTTTTTGATGAGATGCGAATTACACCGGATTTTCGAGTATATGTTGACCTTCGGCTCGCAGGGATTGGCATGATAGGAGTTGTCCATGCAACTCGAGCAATTGATGCCATTCAGAGATTTATCGGGAGGGTGGAACTCGGGCTCATTCCTCAGGTTATAGATACAATTATGTTTGTTGAAGGAGGACAGATAAGATCGGTTATGGTAACCGAGAGCGTTGTAAAGGTCCCTCATGGAATGAACCAGGATGATCTCGCAAGACCGGTGATCATTGTATCAGATTATTTCACGAATGAGGTGAAATACGAGATATACAGCTTCGGGGAACAGATATTTGCTGTCCCTGTGGACTCTGCAGTAAAGAATGAGACTGCCATCCAGAAATACGCCAGAGAAGGTATACTCCGAGAGATAAGGAATCTCACTGGAATTAACGAGATTACTATCGAATATCTGAACGAAAACAGGGTTGTCATAAAGTGCCCGGAAGAACAGATTTCCAGGATCATCGGGCGTGGGGGTACAAATGTAGCAGATCTGGAGAAAAAAATTGGCCTGCATATCGATGTGGAGCCATCTTCGGAAAATGCTAAAAGAGGCATTCCCGGAATCGAAATAAAAAACAGAATTGTCTACATTAATATTGGAAAGCCAAATGTCCAGGCCAAAATATTTGTTAATGGAGTGCTTATACTTCAGGCTAAGACATCATCCAGAGGGATAATCAGAGCCAGGACTTCTACCGAAACCGGTGCTGCCATATTTAGCGCCATAAAGAAAAACCAGAAAATAGAATATTTCGTCGAAGGAAGTGCGGATTAATGAACTGCTCAGTCTGCGGGAAAGATGCAGTAATAGATATCCCGTACATGAATAAGCGCCTGTGTCAGGTTCATTTTCTGGATCATTTTGAAAGCGTATTCATGAAGGAAGTGCGTCAGCAGATCAAGTTTGATTCAGGAGGGGGTACTGTTTCTGTGGCACTTTCCGGAGGCAAAGATTCCTCTGTTACACTCTACATTCTTCACAGTATCCTTTCCGTAAGGAGAAAAGTAAAAGTGAAAGCATTCACTGTTGATGAGGGAATATCTGGATACAGGGACAAAAGCATACAGACAGCTGGCGAACTTTGCAGATCTCTTGGTGTCGAGCATACTGTGATATCTTACAGTGAGGTCTTCGGAACCACCATGGATTCCGAGGTTACCCGCCTGAGGGGAAAGACCCCTTGTGCTGTATGTGGCCCAATGAGAAGGCAGCTTATCAATATGGCCGCCCAGACCCAGGGATCAGACTACGTGGCGCTGGGGCTCAACATGGATGACGTAGCTCAATCAGTACTGATGAACGTCTCCAGAGGGGACATGGAAAGAATATCAAGAATGGCTCCGCATTCACACAGCGTGAATGGGCTTGTCAGGCGGGTCATTCCACTCAGGAGGTTATCAGAGAGAGAGGTTGTCACCTATGCTTTACTTAAAAACATAAAGTACGATCACAGCTGGTGTCCTTACTATGCTCAGGCCCAAAGAAATCTGTTCAGGAAAATTGTTTCTGAGATTGAGGAAAAGTATCCAGGTTCCAAGCTGGCAATGATAAGGCTTCAGGAGGATATTGCCGGGAGATATACTAATCCTGGTGATCTGTCTTTAGGAACTTGCCGGAATTGCGGACGACCTTCTTCTGGCCAGCTCTGCTCAGTCTGTATGATCTCCGGTGAAAATGATGATGGAAATCAGTGAAGAAGACTCAATTCTTGCTGATAGGATTTCGATGGCAATCCGCAGATTCATGAGTTCAAACTGTAAAAAGTGTGCAATAATGTTTTCCGGCGGTGTGGACAGTCTTCTGATTGCAGCCCTATCTTCACCTGAAACACCTCTCTATACCATAGGTGTAGAAGGATCCCACGATCTGGAAAGCTCTGAATCTTCTGCGAAGCATATTGGACGAAAAGTGAACGCTATCAAGGTCACAGCTGAAGATATCGTTGGATATGCCAGGGAGCTTGTCTCATCCTTTCCTGACATAAAGGTCGGTGAACTCGGATATGAGGCTGTTTTACTGGCAGGATGCGTGAATATAGAGGAAATGGCAATTGTTACCGGGCAGGGTGCAGATGAACTGTTTCTCGGATATCGGAGATTGAGAGAGCATCCAGATCTGTCTGGATTTTACATGGAAAGGTTAAACGCAAGGACAGCTCCTAGGGAAAGAGAGATCTGCAGGAAGTATGGCAAGGAGCTTCTGAATCCTTATCTCTGCCATGAGATCCTTTCGGTTTCATCCGAAGTGAGAAGGCTCGCTGATCCAGGTCAACAATATACCAATAAGAAGCTCATCCGCATCGCGCTCAGCCGTCTTGGGCTCCCTGACTTCATTGTAGAGAAGAACAAGAAAGCGGCACAGTACGGCTCAGGTTTTGACAAAATAATAAGGAGGAATATCGCGCGAATAATGGGTAGATAGACCAATTGGTCGATTTCCGCTAAAATAGTGTTATATACGAATGTGCTATCTAGATATGTATTCGGAGAAAGTGTAGTAGCAATGCCAGAGATCGGTATAATAGGCGGTAGTGGCCTTTATAATATTCTTAAGGACACAACCGATCGTGATATAAAGACGCCTTATGGTGATCCTTCTGGAAAGGTTGAGATAGGAAAGGTTAACGGGGTGGAAATCGCCTTTCTTCCAAGGCACGGTAAGAAGCATTCCATACCTCCACACAAGGTAAATTACAGGGCCAACATCTGGGCTCTTCAGTCCTTAGGGGTAACGAGAATACTAACAGTGAGCGCAGTCGGTTCCCTCAAGGAGGAGTTACCGCCAGGTGACATAATCATGCCTGATCAGTTCATTGATTTCACCAGGAGAAGGGATCTTACATTTTATGATGGTCCTGAGGTTTATCACATATCCGCGGCAGATCCTTTCTGTCCGGACCTCAATTCAAAGATTGAGAAGGCAGGAAAGGAGGCAGGGATAAAGACTCATCTCGGTGGGACATACGTATGCATCGAAGGCCCAAGATTTTCCACTAGGGCTGAATCAAAGATGTTCAGGCAGTTTGCGGACATCATAGGGATGACACTTGTTCCAGAGATAAATCTGGCACTCGAAAAGGCAATGTGCTATTCCACTATTGCAACTATAACAGACTATGACGTCTGGTCTGACAGACCGGTTGATGCTTCTGAGGTTATTAAAACAGTCAAAGAAAATGAGGAAAAGACCCAGAAGCTGCTATTCAATCTTATGCCGTCCCTGAAGGGCCAGATTAGCTGTAACTGCAGCAGGAGACTGGAAGGGGCTAAACTCTGAATCACAATTAACAGCGAGTAGATGAAAATGAAAATAAAATTTTTAGGAGGAGCAGAAGAAGTAGGAAGGCTTGGAATAAAGATGACTGAGGGTGAGAACAGATTTCTGGTGGACTACGGTGTTATTCCGGAGAAACCCCCTGAATATCCACTTCCTCCAGAGAAAGTAGACGGAATATTCCTCACGCATTCACATCTGGATCATGCTGGTAGCCTGCCAGTATATTTCCAGAAATATGCTGCGAATTTCTATGCAACCCTTATGACTGCGAACAGTGTGAGACCTATGCTGAACGATTCCATAAAGGTTGCATCTCTCGAAGGATATCCACAGCCGTTTTCAAAGGATGATATATCGCTTCTATACAATTCATTCCAGAACCTTGAGTACGGTGATGAACATAATATCGGAGATTTTTCCGTAACAGGCTATTCAGCCGGGCACATTCCCGGGTCAACCATGTGGCATTTCCAGAACTCAGAAAGTGTACTGGTCACCGGCGATCTTTACACCAGGCAGACCAATCTGCTTGACGGAGCTAAACCCGTCAAGGCTGATACCCTCATAATGGAGAGTACATATGCAGGCAGGGATCATGAAGACAGACAGGCTGTTATACAGAGACTGCGCAGCAGGGTTATGGAAGTGGTTGAATCTGGCGGCAAGGTGATATTCCCCACCTTCGCAATGGGGAGAACTCAGGAGCTCATAATGATACTCGACAAGCTTGATCTGAACATTTCCGTGGACGGGATGGGGAACCTGATAAGTGAAATATATCTGGAAACCCCTGGGTTCTTGAGGTCCCAGAATGAGTTCCGAAGGGCTCTGGGGAGAGTGCGAAAGGTCAGGGGCCCAAGACACAGGGAAAGGGCTCTTGAGGAAAGTGATATCATAATAACAACCTCCGGGATGATGGATGGTGGTCCAGTTCTGGGATATGTGGAGCAGCTTCTCGAGGATACCAGCAGTGCAATATTCCTGACCGGATATCAGGTGGAGAACACCAACGGAAGGAGCCTGATGGAAAATGGCTCAATTGATATAGCAGGTGTGAACGTAAAACCAAAAACAAAGATTGAGTTTTTTGACCTGTCCGCTCATGCTGGGCACTCTGACCTTGTCAAATTTGTGAAGAGCGTTGATCCTTCCACTGTGATACTGTGCCATGGTGACTCCAGGGAGGAACTCCTTCCAGATCTTTCGGAATACAGGGTAATCCTTCCACTGAATGGAAGGGAATTTGACCTGTGAAACGATCCAGTTTGCCCGGTTCCAGTTTTACTGGAAACAGGATAGGGATTCATCCCCTATCCTCACGAATTTCCACAGACTCTCAGTTGACACGAGGGAATTGATTAATATTACCTGTCAGATTATAGGATCATGAGAACGTTAACGCCGGAAATCCTGAAATGGTTCAGCGAGGGTGAAGAAGACGCAAAGAGGCTCATTAACCTGAAATGGGAAATAAAAGAGGCAAATGGCGTCTACTACCTGAGCAATGAGAAGGTACCTTTCGCGCTTCTCCTCTCGTCTGATGATGGTACAGTCCAGCTGATGGCTGATACCGGGATAGAGACCGCTGTACTTGAACTAAGGGAACGCCTGTCCATATACAGAACCCTTCTGATAATAAATAGAAGGGTTGACCTTGTGAAATTCATGCTCGACGGTCTCAATGAGAATGTCTTTGCAAGGGTGGATCTTGAGAAGACCACGCTGACCAAGGATATAATGGATGAGGCTCTCAATGTACTTCTTTCAGCACTTTATTATGCGATAAAAGCTCTCAAGATGGAGGAGCAGTTTTCCGCAATGATTCTTGAACGCATAGCTATGATGATAGAGGACATGGAAAAGGAAGGAAAGAGCAGGGATGAGATTAAAACCTATCTTGTTACAAAAGCCGGCATAGATGATGCGGAGGCAGGAAAGCTTATAGATGAGGTTCTTGGGGCAAAGAATGGCGGGAAGGAGTCCGAGTCTATGTACCGGTGAGTTGCCTATGGTCAAGATCGCCGACATAAGGGAACCTTCAACTTCAGTCAATATTCTTGCAAAGATCGTCTCACTGAGGGAAGCGAAGAGCAGCCGCAATGGATCGGAATCGATCTATCATTATGGAATTCTCGGGGATGAAACAGGCACGATCCAGTTTACCGCGTGGAGTTTTCCCTCCAGCGTGAGGGAAGGAGACATTGTGGAACTGAGAAATTGCAGCGCCAGGATCTACAATGACAGGATCCGTATAACTGTTGGATCCGGATCCGAGGTTGTCCTTATGCCAGAAGGAAAGATGGAGGTAAAGAGAACATATGAGGAGCGTGCAATAAAGGATTTGAAAACATCTGATCCATACGTGACTGTAACTGGCGTCATAACCGGGGTTTCCTCAAGGGAGACCGAGATAAAAGGCGAAAAGGTAACGCTGTACAGTGGATTTATAGACGATGGTACAGCGAGGGTCAGGATATCCTCATTCGGAGTTCCTCTTAAGGAAGGTTTGCGGGCGTCTCTTAGAGGGGCCAGGGTAACCGAGTTTAACGGTCGACTTTCCCTGACTGTCGGCAGACAGACAGAGATCCTGGAGGCCAGTGAACCCGAGATTCAAATGAGCAGGAACCATTTGATATGGGAGGTCACTTCTCCAGTTGGAAACGTATCGTTTTCGGGAATCCCGGTATTTGTGGGGGAAAGAAGTGGAATAGTTACAAAATGTTCTGAATGCGGCAGGTTTACGGATGCAGAAGGATGCCGTGATCATCCTGACGCAGAGAAAGTCATGGATTTATCCTGCTACTTCACACTGGAGGATGGAACCGGATCAATGTCCTGTTACCTTGAAGGCGATACTCTCAAAGAATTTCTTGGATTTTCAGGGGATCTGAATTCAGCAGACCCTGTTGAGATCCATCAGCTTGTTGTAAAATCTCTAGAGTGCATCCCCGTGAGGGTTACGGGGGATCTCTCCATCAGAAATGAATCCATGAGAATGAGGGTACATTCAATAGGAAAAATTACGGATATGGAGATAAGCCAAGAACTTTTGGAAGGTGATTAAGATGGAATTTTCCAAAAGGGAGCCGTCGAGGTGGATTTTCTCTAGGGAACTAAGGGATTCCACACAAACAGAGGGATCTGAAACGGATGAACGGATGAGGCCATACATTGTGACACCTCTTGGTACCAGGCTCAAGAGGATATTCTTCTGCGGTACTATTACCACATCATCCATTGAGGAAAACAGTTCCAGGCTTGTGATTGCAGATCCTGTTGGATCATTTTACGTATCGGCATCATCAGCCGGATTCAATGAGCCGGTGAGGGATGAGATGTCTAAATTCAACACTGGAGACAGGATTGCAGTGATGGGCAAGGTGAGCATATTCAAAGCAGAGACTGGAAACTTTCTGTTCACTATTAATCCGGAGAGAATATGGTCGGCAGATGACGCATTAAGGAACTTCTGGAATGCCAGAACCCTAATCATAGCAAGGAGGCGGGTGCTTGCAATAAAAGAGGCCCAGAAACTTGAGAAACCAAGCGAGATGATGCTAATCCGGCTTGGATACTCTCCGGAGGAGGCACATTTTGCCTTACTCGCAGTGAACAGATATAAAGACTACGATTATTCAAGATTCATTGAGTCGGCGACAACATCAGTCAGAAAGGACCAGAGCGATGAGATAAACAGGGCAAAAAAATCCATTTTGGAAATTATAGATAGGCATTCAGATGACCAGAAGGGGGTGAGCTACGAGACCATACTGGGAGACGCTGCAGCTGAAGGCATAGATAAGAAGATTATTGACGATTCGCTGAACGCGTTAGGAAATGATGGGGAAGTCTACGAAGTCTCACTGAAGAGGTTCAAAAGGGTTTCATGAAAATGGAAAATCATCTGCTGATGAGATTGAGAAAGGAGACGGAATACCTGAGAAGAAGGCAAGAGGCACTTGAGAAGGAGATTGGTGAACTGCAGGAGACCATAGAACATAACAGCAAGATTCTTGAGGAAACAATCAGAGATCTCCATGAGAGTGAAGTGATTATAGAAACCATGAGGAAACTGAACGCATGACCTGTGAACTTATAGAGAAACTGACTGGTATTGTCAAACTTTCAGATGAGGAGATCAATGAGATCACCTCTGCCATGGACACATACTCTGAGGTCCTGCAGGAACTCATTGAGGTGCACACCAAATTTTCTCAAGCATTTGAGAGGAAGATGCAACTTGACACCAGATATGCCAGCCTGAACTACAAACTATATGAAACCTTCATGGAAGTGCACAAGAACGCAATTATAATTAGCGCCCTTCGCACAGAACTTGGGATTCGTGGAAAGGATCTGGGGGAGGAGGCAAATTCAAAAATCTCCAGGATCCTGCGCAAATATCTTGTGATAGACAAATTCTACTGACTTTTGATCTGCATAGTATTTTTAATGGCATCTCAGGAGATAAATGCCTACCATCTGAGTATCTGATCCCTGGCGGCTTTCACCTCATCGACTCTTCTCACAGCAGTGTTCCTTGGCATCTCTGAAATTTCGCTTTCGCTTACCTCCAAAGCTTTCAGCATAGATTCCGCGTAAAGATCCAGATCCTCCCTGCTGACAGTCTCGGTCATCTCTATCATCAGCGCCTCCTTCACAATAAGGGGAAAATATATAGTCGGAGGATGCAGCCCCTGATCCAGGAGATACTTGGCTATGTCAAGTGCACGTTTACCAGTGCCTTCTGATGATACTACCACTTCATGTTTTTTTATCTTTGCATAAGGTATTCTATATTTCTGGGACAGTTTTCCTGCCAGATAGTTTGTATTGAGCACAGCCCTCTCGGTTATTTCGCAAAGGCCATCCGATCCATTTCGCCTGATATACGCCCACGCCCTGAGGAGAATACCGAAGTTACCATAGAAGCCTGCAACCTTCCCTATGGTGTTCTTAAGCGAACTGTCAAGGAAGTACCTCTCCATGTTCTTCCTGACAATCGGTACAGGCAGGAAATCCTTCAGTTTTTTTACAACTCCGACCGGCCCTGCTCCTGGGCCCCCGCCGCCGTGTGGTGTTGCGAAGGTCTTATGAAGATTGAAATGCGTTATATCAAATCCCATCTTTCCTGGGGCAGTCTTGCCAAGAATGGCATTGAAGTTTGCTCCGTCGTAGTATAGAAAACCCCCTGCTGAGTGCACCATTCTGGCAATTTCGGATATCTGGCTGTCAAAGATTCCAAGTGTGTTAGGATTTGTTATCATCAATGCCGCAGTCCTTTCTGAGAGGGCAGATTCAAGAGCTCCAAGATCCACCATTCCGTCACCGTTGGATGGAATTTCAACGGTTTTGAATCCACCCATTGCTGAGGATGCCGGATTTGTTCCATGAGCAGAATCCGGTATCAGTATTTCGTTCCTTATGGAACCCTCGCCATTAACTTCAAAGAATTTCCGGATTATCATTATTCCAGTGAATTCTCCCTGAGCTCCGGCAGGAGGCTGCAAAGACACCTCATCCATCTGGGATATTGATTTCAGCATCTCCTGGAGCTCGTACATTATCCTCAGGGATCCCTGCATATTGTCTTCTCCACTCAAGGGATGAACTTCGGAAAATTCCTGGATGGAAGCTATCCTGTCAGCATATTTTGGATTGAACTTCATGGTGCAGGATCCAAGCGGATAAACCCCTGTATCAACTGAATAATTCATCTCTGAAAGCCTTGTGAAATGCCGCACCACATCATATTCTGCGATCTGCGGAAGGTTAAGTGAACCGCGGCGCATCGAATCAGGAAACCACTCTGGAATTTCTGTGTATTCAATAAAGCTCGAATTATCAGAACTGTATTCTTTCACAAGCCTTTCGGGATACCTGGCCTGATGGAAGCTCATCTTGTGGCACCTCCCAGTGCATGTGCCAGAGCTTCAATTTCCTCATCACCAGTCAGCTCAGTGACAGAGAAAAAGTGATAACCCTCCTCTGGAAAAGTTATCAGATCCCTGGCTGGAATTCCCCCGGAAATTCCACTTTCACCAAGTCTTGCTGCAAGATCACTGCTGCTCAGATGCATCTTAAAAAGGACATCAGAGAATGGAATTGCATTGAATGGATATTTTCCAGCTCCGGTCTTCTCAAGGGCATCTATCAGTTTTCTGGAATTTTTCAGCGTTGCCGCTGAAACACTCCTAAGACCTTTAGATCCCATTGCGCTCAGGTAACTTAAGGCGGATATGGCCATGAGTGCCTGATTTGTACATATGTTGCTCATGGCTCTGTCACGTCTGATGTGCTGCTCCCTTGTTTGCAAGGTCATCACGTATGCAGGATTTCCGTCAGAATCTGTAGTTTTCCCAATAAGCCGGCCAGGAGATTTTCTCACATATTCTTTCCTGAAGGAGAAAAGGCCGAGATAGGGACCGCCCATGGCAAGATGAATTCCAAGCTGCTGTCCTTCCGCAACCGCTATGTCCGTTCCGTATTCTCCGGGTGGCTTGACGGCTCCAAGGCTTATTGGATCATAATATGTTACTAGCATTGCATTTCCCTTGATTTCCTGTATTCTGAAAACGTTATCATCCAGTATTCCCAGAGCATTTGGTATCCCTGCAAATATGCCGAAAACATTTCTGTCCACCTTTGACGCCAGGTCCGCGAGATCGATCTTTCCGGTCTTGCGATCAACCATATAACTTGTGATTTTGACAGGTAGACCATGCAGATAGTTCTGAATCACGCTCAGAACATTTCTATCTATTATGTCCGGAACCAGAAATGTATCCCCTTCTGAACATCTGTATGCCATCCTCGCTGCTTCCCCGGCTGCAGTGGGTCCGTCGTACATTGATGAATTTGTCATGTCCATTCCTGTCAGATCGCTTATTACGCTCTGATACTCGAAGAGTGCCTGAAGCATTCCCTGGGAAATCTCTGCCTGGTATGGTGTATACGCGGTTTGGAACTGCGGTATTGATGAAACATGATCCACAACAGACGGTATAAATCTGCGATATGCCCCCTTTCCAAGGAAACTTATGCTCGGAAGGCGGTTCAAAGACGCAATCGCTGAAGCCTCATCGAGAAGCTTCTCCTCACTGATTCCGGCAGGAATATTTATTCCGTCAACCCTTACGTCAGGCGGTATATCTGAAAAAAGATCACCAATATCTTTCAAAGACAAAAAATTCAGCATCTCGGGGACATCCTTAGAATGCATGCCCCGAGATTGTTAACTTAGATATGCTTTTAACGTTTGTTTATTTGTATTTTACCTTGCTCGATGCCCTGAAGACGAATTTCTTCTTTGCAGGAACGTCTATGATCTTCTTTGTCTGCGGATTCCTTGCCTTCCTCGGGCTCTGCTTTCTCCTCTCAAAGATTCCAAAACCTGCCAGGTTTATCTTTGATCCCCTGTCTGCCTCAGAGATTATTGTGTCCAGGAAGTTTTTTATCACTGACCTGGCCACGCGCTGTGTTGTGTTCGTCTTCTTCGACACGCTTTTCGATATCTCGCTTATACCTACCATTTGGGTTACACCCAAATGAATATACACATAAGACTATTTAAATATTTTTATTTGGGTTTATCTGGGTGATGAAATTCCATAGTTTTTCTGCAATTGCTCTTTTAAGATAAAAATTATAACATATTAAGGAAATGCTTGGTAGAGCCCTAAAATACGAATATATTTACATATGATTTCAGCACCGGCGCTAATAAGGCGGTATTTGGAAACCATCTTAACAATAATTAAATACATTTTCAATATAAACAACCGTGAAACTTATAGAAAACTGGTTTTCCGAGCGTTATTCAGACAACCTGCAACTTTCATTCAGGGTGAGTGACCAACTTCTCTCCATAAAAACTGACTTTCAGAGAATTGATTTGTTTGACACATATGACTTCGGAAAACTGCTGACAATAGACGGGACTGTGCAGATGGCTGAGAAGGATGAACACATCTACCATGAAATGATAACAATGGTTCCGTTCTATCTTGCAACTAAAAGGCCTGAATCTGCGCTTGTGATAGGTGGCGGCGATGGAGGTACTGCAAGGCGCCTTCTAGATCTGGGCCTCAGCAAGATAGTAAACGTTGAGATAGACTCACAGGTCGTTGAGCTATCCAGACGATTCTTTCCAGAGATTGCCTCCTCTCTTTCAGATCCGCGCGTAAATCTGATAATTGATGACGGTATCAAATATGTTTCCAGATCTAAGGAAAAATTTGACATGGTCATTATAGATTCCACAGATCCAGTGGGGCCTGCTGAGGGACTCTTTACTGCAGAATTCTATGGTGATGTAAAGAGGATCCTAAATGATGGCGGAGTTGCAGTAACCCAGTCCGGTTCTCCGTTCTACCAGCCATTTGCAATAAGGAAGGCAACCGGGGCGATAAGAAGCGCGTTCGGGAATTCACTCAGCTACCTGGCATTCATTCCAACATATCCAAGCGGCCTATGGTCATTCACAATGAATGATCCCGGAACAGGAAGGAATGAGGAAATTAGACCTGCCAGATACTTCAACAAAGACATTCTCGAGGGATGTGTCAGGCTTCCGCAGTTCGTTAAGGAACTAATTGCCTGAACTATTTTACTTTCCACTTTTTTGTAGCCTCAGAGAGGCTCTCTTCAAGCTTAGGTCCCAATTTCTTTGCGATCTGCTGCAGTTCCTTGTAGTTTTTTAAAAAGGCCTGTTTCGTCCCCCTGTCAATAATGTCATAAAACTTGCGGGTATCCCTGAAAATAACAAACACCAGATACCCAAAGGCGACTGTAAAGATAAATGAAGCTGTGAAAACCCAGTACTCCCAAGCTCCTATGGATGAGAGCGTTACAAAATTCTTTGCCAGGTATGTGTCACCAAAGATCAGATCGTTTGCGGAAATGATAAGGAAGATGGCCGACACAGCCAGTATGATGATATAGATGAATGGTTTGTACTCTCTCAGGTCGTACTTCATTCAGCCTGATAATTAAAGCTGTATTTTAAAGTATTCTTATTAACATATTGAATAAACAAAACCAGCTTTGTTCGCAGGAGCAACTTCTATCAGACTACGCCTTTATTGCGCAAAAAATTAACCATTTCCCTGAGTGCGCGACCCCTGTGCGATATTTCATTCTTTCTGGAAGTTTCTATCTGTGCAAGCGACATTTTTTCCCCCTCGGGAATGAATATCGGATCGTACCCGAACCCAGATTTACCAGTCTGTGTGGTTGCCATTCTTCCCTTAAGGGTGCCCGTGAACTGTGAAATTTTTCCTGAAAGGCTGAGTGATATACACGTTTCAAAGTATGCCTCCGATTCCCTTCCCTCCAGGAGCTTCAAAATGCCATCATTCCCAATGGTTTTCTGCACGTATGATGCGTAGGCACCCGGAAATCCCTTGAGATCCGCAATAAATAGCCCTGTATCTTCAATGAAGAAGTCTCCATTAATCACGCCTTGAAGCGACTTCATGCTAAGTAGAGAAACTTTTTTTACGTCCTCATCCTGAATCTCCTCATATTTCATCTTAACCCAGGTTACTTCCATTCCCACTTCCTTCATGAAGACGCTCACCTCATGGAACTTGTGTTCATTGCTTGTCACGAAACTAATCATACATACCTTCTCCTTCTTTTAAGAGCAGCCAATGTCTGCAGGACCTCGCGGTTCCGCTTTCCATATCCAGCATAAACTTCCTCTAATATCTCTGGATCCTCAATCCCAGCGTTCCTCAAGGACTCTTCAAGCAGAAACAGATCAGTTGCCTTTTCTTCGCTTTCAGAATTTATGGAACCCATGCTTGGATCTATAAGTGTTATTCCTTCTCCCGTAAGGAATATGTTGCTGGTTGTCAGATCCCCATGTGACAGCCCTGAATTGTGCATCCTGGAAACAGTTTCCACAATTTTGTGGATTACCGCTTTTGCCTCATCTTTTCCCATTTTCCCGATCTGTTCTCTCAGCAGATATCCATCAACGAGGCTCAATGTGATACTCATGTTACTGGCGTCATAAGTATAAATTATCGGAACGCTTATGCCAGAATCCTCCAGCCTGTGCAGCATCGTGAATTCATTCCCCATTCTTGATTTCCTCAGCTGCCAGTCAAGATTACTGTTCCTGTACTTTTTTGGAGTTCTCCGTTTAACAACACATTTTCTAGAATAAATTTCTCCCACCTTGATCTCTGCCTCTGCACCTCTATTATTATCATGTTTTCCCATTGAATCTTCTATCCAGGAGGCAGGAGTTTCGTCTATCCTGAACCTCTGACTCACGGCAGTTCTGTCCATACTGTCAGGGCCGTTTGTTCTGTACATAAGCTCCCCAGCAGTTGCAATCATTGCGCCGTTGTCGCCGCAAAATTCCGGTGGGGCTGCATAGCTCTCAACGCCAATCTCTTCTCCGAGGATGGAAAACATCTCCCTGAACCTTCGGTTAACTGCAACCCCCCCAGTGAGGATCATCTCATTTTTGGATAGATGCTTCAAGCCCCTTTCAAGAACTTCAAGCAGCATTGCAAAGCAGTTCTCCTGTATACTATAAGATATATCCTCAACCTGCTCTCCATCATCATAGTAGCGCATCGCAGCAGTGAGTATGCCTGAAAATGAAGTGTCCATCCCCTTGACAGAATACGGAAGTTTGAGAAGCTTTCTTCCATCTGCCGCGAGTCTCTCAATCATGGGGCCTCCTGGAAAACTAAGTCCAATGTGCCTTGCGAATTTATCCAGCATGTTGCCCAGTCCTATATCCATGGTTTCTCCAAATATTCTGTAAAATCCCCTGTTATGCATTATCACCTGTGTATTTCCACCCGAGACGTATAGAACCGCAGGATCTGAGAAACCGGCAGCAGTTCTTGCAACCTCCAGATGACCAAGCGCATGATTTACACCTACGATTGGTTTCCTGTATCTCAGCGAGATGGCCCTTGCAGCAGTTGCAGCAACTCTCAGGCATGGTCCAAGACCAGGGCCTCTGGAGAATGCTACCAGGTCGATATCATCAAATGATATTCCGGCCTTGGAAAGCGATGACCTTATCACATCCTCTATGTTGAGAAAATGATGCTCGGCAGCTTCACGCGGCTGTATGCCTCCTCTTGTTGGAATAAACGTTTTTGTGACTGACGAAACTATATTTCCGTCAGAAACAATCCCGGCACCCACTGTATGGGACGTACCCTCTATCCCCAAGGTAATCAACTAATCACCACTTGCAGGGCGGTTAAATACCAGGTTATATGGCATGCAGCATTCTGGCACAGATACATTATGCAATCACCCTATTAACTTTAATTACTCAAGGAATCCTAAAGTCTCTTATTATCATCAGAATCAAATGAAATAGCCCAATGAAGTTTTCACTTTGTGCATCGCCGTGGAGCATTTCATTTGGAGAACCGTTATAAACATGTATAAAATAACCTGAGGCTATTTCGGGTGAAGATAATATATGGCTAAATCGGTTGCTGTCATTGCAGATCAGAAGACAGGAAAGACCTACAAGAGAGAAATATCATCGGATAATCTGAATTCCCTTACAGGAAGAAGGATTGGGGAAGAGGTGGATGGGGTCTTCTTTGACCTTCCAGGTTACAGGGTAAAGATAACCGGAGGAACAACCTCGGATGGATTTCCTATGAGATCCGATCTTAATATACAGGGGAAGAAGAAACTTCTCATTCCATACACCAGTGGTCAAAGAGGTAAAAAGGGGATCAGGAGAAAGATAACTTTCCGTGGATCTATAATAGGCCCAGACATATCACAGCTGAACCTTGTGATTGTGCAGTACGGTCCAGCCCCAATTGAAGACAGTGCACCGAAGGAAGCCCAGTGATGCTGCCGCAACCGTCTGTCAACATAGGAATGGTAGGCCATGTCGATCATGGCAAGAGTACCCTAACAAAGGCGCTTACTGGAATAAAGACAGATGTCCACTCTGAGGAGATCAAAAGGGGAATATCAATAAAGCTGGGCTATGCTGATACGCCTATTTACAGATGCGGGAACGAAAGAGTCGGTTATAAATACTCAAGGGAGGATAATGGGCAAGATTGTGTTCTTGAGAGAGTGGTTTCGTTCGTGGATGCTCCTGGGCACGAGACCCTGATGGCAACAATGCTCTCAGGTTCATCTATAATGAATGGGGCCATTCTTGTCATAGCTGCAAACGAAAAGTGCCCCCAGCCACAGACACGGGAACATCTGACCGCCCTTGAGATAATGGGAATCAAAAACGTTATTATAGTACAGAACAAGATAGATGTTGTCACTAAGGAAGGTGCACTGAAAAATTACGCTCAGATAAAGGAATTTGTGAAGGGTAGTGTGGCTCAGGATGCCCCAGTGATACCAGTCAGCGCTTACCATAACATTAACATAGATGTTCTCTTCCGGGCAATTGAGGAAAGGATCCCAACTCCAGAGCGTGAGACTGGCCAGGACCCCATCATGTACGTCGCAAGATCGTTTGATGTCAACAAACCAGGAACAAAACCTGAAGATCTTAAAGGAGGAGTCATTGGCGGATCCCTTATTAGAGGGGAACTGAAGATCGGGGACGAGATAGAGATTTCACCAGGACTACAATTCACCCGTGGAAAGAACACAGTCTGGGAGAACCTTATCACGGAGATAGTATCCCTTAAGTCTGGAAAATTTGAGTATGACAGGATACTTCCAGGTGGTCTTGCTGCTGTAGGAACAAAACTTGACCCTTATCTTACAAAGTCTGATTCGCTCACCGGGCGCGTGGCTGGATATCCAGGCAAGGTCCCTCCCCCCGTACAATCCATCTCGGTGGAAGTCCATCTTCTGAAGAGGGTTGTAGGATCGGAAGAGGAGCAGAAAGTGGAACCTGTCAGGACGAGGGAAAGCCTCATGCTCACAGTAGGAACTGCAAATACAATCGGGATGGTAACTTCAATCAGGGACGATGTCTGTGAGGTTTCTCTCAAATATCCTGTTGCAGCTTCCGAAAATGAGAGAATAGCCATAGCAAGGAGAATCGCCAATAGATGGAGACTCATCGGATATGGGCAGATCCACCTTCAGTGAGTCCCATGTAGTAATTACACATCGATGAGACTGGGCATCCATGGCACTCTGGAACTGTTCTGCAGTGGTCCTTTCCAAGATTTACGAGAGCAGCATGGAAGTTTCCGAGTTTTCTATTATCCTTAATCACTTCTTCAATTCTATGCCTTATTTCAATCCTGTCCTCTTCGGATAAAAGACCGATCCTTCCGAAAATTCTGAAAGTGTATTTGTCCATAACAAATACTTTTCTTCCGAATATATAGCAAAGCAGGCTTTCCATGGTTTCCATACCTATTCCCTTTATTGAAAGAAGCAAATGCTCAAGACGATCATCATCCAGTTCTGAGAGACTGCTCAGACCACCAAATGAACGGATAGTTCTGCATACGTCCACTAACCTTTTAGCCTTCTGGTTGTAAAAACCTGAACTTCTGATCTTTTCAGCCACAAGTTCTGGTGAAGATTCTGAAATAGAATCAATTGTGATCAGGTTCACTTCCCTCAGGCGGTATATGCTGCGTTCCACATTCTTCCATGATGTGTTCTGCGTCAATATGGCGCCTATAAGTATTTCGTCTGGAGTCTCTGCAGGCCACCATTTAAGGTCACCGTAATACCTTTCAAGAGCATTGTAAAGTTCAAGTATCCTTGATGGTTCTGGCAATATTACCCGTTCCATAATGCTCAGAGATCTAAGAAGCATTCTGCTTATTTAGGGATGATCTGTAAACTGTGTTTGTAAATATGTTAGGACTTTGAAGAGAGCCTGTCGGATCTTACCGGATGAATCACTTTTCACGCGAAAGGCATGAAAACATCATCTTCATAGCTTGTGCATAATTCACTGCACTTTGTATCTAAAGCTTTCAGAAAGAAGTTCTTGGCAATAATAATGGTTCTACTCAAACCACAGTAGTCGGTTCACAGCTGAGATGTTTTCCAAAAACCATCCATTTTTTCCAATTCGTTTGATTAGCTGTAAATTTTTACTTAAGACCAGAAACTGAACCTATTCTAATGCAACTATCTTACACCTGATTCAAGATTCCTTGATGCACCTGTTGTGAATAACTCAGATCTGCTATCTGAAAAATTTTAACAATTTTCTCATCAGGCTTCTGTATGTCATCGGCTATGAACATAATTTTTTCTTTTATTCCCAGAGCGCATATGACAGGTTCTCCTCCAATTGCGTCCCATATATCAGAAAGAAGAATAATCAGTCAGGGAATACTGTAATGCATCTTCTGTCAAAAATCTCTCATGAAACTTTCCCCTGTTCGAGTGCTGCCTCAGTCATAGCAGATAATGTGGAAATGGAATACCGATTCAGATTAGCCTCACTATGAATATACTTTAAGGGTAAAGTTCAGGATTGAGCCCATCCATACCAATAGAACAGTAATATGTTCAAATACGGGTGTCCTGAATGAATTCCTCTCGGTCCCGCGGTCTCGGTAGATCAGGATTGCCGATTCCGCCATTACCACCTTCATGGATATGCTGTTATACATGTTTCTTCTGTTCGTGACTTTCGTGAGGACTGTGTCACTTTCAGTTCACTACAACTTTATGCACTTTTTACAAGTGCATCTGCCTTCTTGCTTTTCTCAAATGGGCTTTTCCTTTCATGAATTTTCCATTCATGGGTTGAATCTGCGTATAAATATGCGGACCATCATGCAGTGTTTCACCATTTAATCTAAGCCAGATCTTTATACTCAGTATAGAGGAAAGAAACATATAGAACGGCCTGATCTTCAAATGGAAAAATGAGTACAGATGAAGATTTTATGTTAAAGATGAATGGATCCCTGCAGGATCCATATCCATTTTACGCAGAACTGAGGAAACATTCCCCAATAGTTTATTCAAAGACTCTGGAGACATTCTTCGTGGGCAGGTATGAGACCTGCAATATGATTTTAAAAGAGAAGAAATTCGGGCACACTTCATATGATTCTGAGGCGTTGACACCAATATATGATAGATACATTAAAGAATATGGTGACAAGCATCCAAAGATGAAGCGAAAGTCATTACTTTTTCTTAACCCTCCTGACCACACAAGAATCAGAAACCTGGTATCAAGGTCATTTACGCCAAGATCCATAGAACAACTCAGGCCTTTTATTGAGAAACTTTCTGAGGACCTTCTCAGAAGAAATGGCGGGAACGAAATCGATTTGATTACAGATTTTGCGGCTCCACTTCCCGCCTATGTCATAGCAAAACTGATGGGTGTTCCTGAAAGTGATATGCCAATGTTCAAAATTTTATCAGATAAATTCGCAAAGCTTCTGGATCCAATTTCCTCAGATGATGAAGTGTATCATGGATACATAGCCAAAGGAGAACTGGGGAAATACTTCAATGAACTGATAGAGAAAAAGAAAAGGGATCCCATGGATGATCTTCTGAGCGGAATGGTAAGAGATGTGGAGGGAGGATACAACATAACAGTGGAGGAGCTACTGACACTCTGCTCACTGTTGCTGGTAGCGGGACACGAAACTACGACAAACCTTATCGGGAACGGCTTCTATGCTCTCATGAAAAACAGGGATCAGATGGAAATGCTCGTGGAAGACAGGTCGCTGATTAAAAACGCCATAGAAGAAATGCTTCGTTATGATCCCCCTGTCCAGATGGTGGAAAGGGTGCCTATGATGGATGATGTCAGCATTGAAGGCCAGGTTGTGCCGAAAAACAAGCCCGTAGCAGTGATGGTTGGATCTGCCAATCGGGATGAAGCGATATTCAATGAACCAGATAAATTTGATATAACAAGAAAAGACATTAAGCATCTGTCATTCTCTGAGGGAATACATTACTGCCTTGGGGCCCCCCTTGCAAGGTTTGAAGGTGCAATAGCTTTCAACAAAATTCTTGACCACATGAAGGGAGTAAAAATGATTGAAGAACCAAAATACAGAGGCAATTTCAATATTAGAGGTCTTGAGCACCTGAAGATATCCTATGATGCGTTCCCTGCATAAGTGAGATGTTCTGAATCGGACGCTTAATTACAAATGAAAACTCCAAAATCTGCACATACTGCTTCTAATGGTTGATTCTGATAAATATCCATCCATTCTGAACGACACGTTCTCAGCAGGTTATTTAGATCTGGATGATGAGTTCATGTCTCCATTCTGGAATCACGGACCAATTCCGATTCACAGTTCACGCAAATTCTTGGTTTGATCAAACTTAAAGAGGCAGGAAATATGATCCTATGTAAAAGGCTTGAACATTACGAAAATCTACTGTAACCTGAATTATGCTGATTGGCCATGATTCATCGTGCCCATGGAGGAAGTAATGTTACGGGCAAAAAGAATTTTAGGCGATTTTCGTTATGTGATTTTCGCAGTGATATCAACTTTCAGTGGTTAAAATTATCGGGCGATAAGCTCTATGATGCTTTATGTAAAAAGAATAGCCGACCGATTTGACTGCGGTGAATGCCATCATAGCTAAAATCATTGCTCGATAACATGATAAAAACAGCTTGTCCAACAACGGTTGCGAGTTCTGGGTCTAAATATGTTTAGGTAGTAATTGGGAGCGAGCGGCATATCTGCCTGAAGCTCAGGTTCATGAACGTAAAAGGACCAATTGCAACTGAATTTCATCAGTAACGTGAAATCATAATTCCGATGATGTCCAGATACGTTGCAATTGTTGTCTACCTCCAGCAAAATATTTCGGAATACAGAGCATTATGTGGATTTTGTGATGTGGGATACGTCCTTTAAGTTAACCTCATGATCGTAATTTCCAAAATCTGATGGAACCTTTCATAACAGCTACGGATATATTATGGAAATTCCGTGAACGTAGTTGAAATCCTCCTGCAGGACAATATAATCCATTTGAAATGGAAAAGTAATTCTAACGTTGCCAGATACGGAGCCATGAATGTGATATTCGAGGGCAACACGAGGAAGATGAGGGCCGTATGGTATGAGAATGGGCAGGTTATACTCGTTGATCAGCGAAAGCTTCCTGCCAGACTCGAGCTTTTCTCAGCGAAGAACTCAAATGATGTGGCCTTTGCTATAAAAGACATGGTGGTCCGGGGTGCACCGGCAATAGGAATAACTGCTGCATGGGGACTCGCCATGGCAAAACAGAATGGAGAGGATATGGAAAATGCAGTCAGTGTCATAGGAGGCACAAGGCCAACGGCTTATGATCTCTTTAAGGCGATTTCTTATATGAAGAAGAATGACTTCTCACTGGAAGCAGCAAGACGCTATTCACAGGAAATAACCAACAGATGCAAGAAAATAGGAGAGTTTGGAGACACATTAATCCCTCAAAAGGCAAGCATTCTGACACACTGCAATGCAGGGGCACTGGCAGTGGTGGAATGGGGAACAGCACTTGCACCCATGAGAATTGCACACAACAGTGGAAAGGATCTGTTTGTTTACGTTGATGAGACAAGGCCAAGACTTCAGGGAGCTAAACTGACCGCATGGGAACTGCAGAATGAAGGGATACCGCACGCAGTTATAGCAGACAACGCCGCAGGTCTTTACATGCATTCGGGAAAGGTTGATCTCGCTATAGTCGGAGCAGACAGAATTGCTTCAAACGGAGACTTTGCCAACAAGATCGGCACATATGAAAAGGCAGTGGTTGCCCATGAGAACGGGATTCCTTTCTATGTGGCCGCTCCTGCGAGCACTTTTGATTTCTCCATAAGATCTGGCGAGGAGATACCGATAGAGGAGAGAGATCAGTCAGAGGTGCTGACAATCGGAAACACGAGAATTGCGCCTGAGGAAAGTGAGGCAAGAAACCCTGCTTTTGACGTGACACCTGCAAAATACGTTTCCGCGTTCATCACTGAATACGGAATATTTAAGCCTCAGGAGCTGAAGAATCTGAGAGCAATGATCCAGAAGGACATCTTCATGAGAGAAGATTAAATGGAATATCTTTCACAGAGAGAGATCAAATCCACGTTCTCGTTTTTGAGCGTTACGCGATCGATGTCTGCATAGGAAACCTTTTCATAGCTTTTCCTGAAGGTTTCCAACCTCTCTTCAATTCTATCAAGAAGCATACTTTTCATCTCTCCACTGAGCAGTTTTCCATTTCTGTACTGGACGGCAATTTCCTCTGCCTCTGCAGCCGTAAGGAAAAAATACCTGAGATAGGTGTATGGAACATCTACATCAGGGTCTCCCCCCTTCAATCTGTGTTCATCCACGGAAGCCTGACCCCCACTGAATGCATTCATAACCTTTTTTCGGACTTCCTTCGGGGAGTCCTGCAGGTATATTGCATTACCCTTGCTTTTGGACATCTTGCTCCCATCTGTGCCTGGAAGAAAGAGAGAATGGATAACCGCAGGTTTGCTGTAACCCATCTGTTCCGATACATCCCTGCATATCCTCAGATGAGGGTCTTCATCCGGCCCTATAGGTACAAGAACATTAGTATAGCCGTGCAGATTTGGAAACATCACGTGGGCTGACTGCACTGCCGGATAGAAGAAGAGCCCGATGTTTCTGTCGGGCGTATATCCGTATGTCGCCCTAACTGTAGAAACATTTATTTTCCTTGATATGGAAAATGCCAGATTGTATATCTGCGGAAAGAGTTGATCTATTATTATTCTGGTATTTTCAAGGTCAAACCCCAGAGCCAGTATGCTCTTTGCAAGAACAAGGGATTTCTTAAGCCCCTCTTCCTGCGATTCCACCTTTCCTGAAACAAGGCTCTCGTCGTCTGAAATTGGAACGTATACCATTATTCCATATTTGCGCTGGAAAAAGAGGTTTGTGTCAAATACTGAAAGATGAGCAATGTGCATCGACGAACTTGCATTGAGGCCGGAAACTATTGAAGATCTCTCTCCTCCCTTGAGCCGCTGCATAAACTCACCAAAGTTCCTGTGAGAATAGATCATACCGTTCCTGAATGTGTAAAAATCTGGTGCGATTGAAGAATCAATTTTAGATGCGCCAAATTCATTGACCAGCCTCTCGTTTTCAGAAATCAGTTCCCTGACAATCTTTTTCCTCTGCTCTTCCCTGGACACTTCTTCATCTGGCCGAGTCAATTTATACCCTCAAAGAAAAGTAAGTGGCGACAGTGATTTGTATTTTCCGTCCCCTCGCGGAAGACAGTACACGTACAAAACACAGCGGGCTTCACCGTTGGGTTCGGAATGAGACCAGGTGTATTTCCGCTGTTATGACCGTCGCCGGGCAGTCATACCTATGGACTATTTAATTTTTTTATTGCAACCCGTGAAGACTCATCTCTATGGCGAACATCAAATTATAATGAATTAAAAAGGCGGACATGACCGGGAGTTTTTTCAGTGAATTTTGGCAAAGAAATATATATAGAGTTAGGGATTTAACCCTGATGCTTAACGACGTGCTGCTTGAGATATTTTCCAAATTCCTCAGGCAGCAATATGGTAGTTCTCTCATAATCAAAGGAAAGCCTGGTGCTGGAAAGACCACATTTGCACTTGAACTGCTCGACTCGCTCAGAAATGAAGCCCCTGCCTATTACATAACAACAAGATTTTCAAACGATCCTCTCACTGACAGGTTCCCATGGATAAATGACATATCAACCGGGCCAAAGAGCCGGAACAGGAATGTTGAAAACCTGAATGATGCCTTCAGGGAACACCTTGAAAAGCTGGAGAGAATGATTGAGGAAGGCAAGGTTTCGAAGAACTTTGGTGCGACAGGGACGCCTGGAATAGTGCTCAATATAGAAGAGATACTTCCTGAACTGGAGGCTCTTTACGGTTTTGTTTCACAGAACATAAACGCGAAGCCGGTGGTCGTCGTTGACTCGATAGAGGCAATGGCTGAAAAATATGATCTTGATCCGGAGATCCTGTTTCAGACCATCCAGAAGGATCTCGTTGAGAAGTCTGGCGCTAACATAATTATGGTGATGGAACAGGACAGATCCACTTCCCTGGACTATTATGCAGACGGCGTTGTGAGAATGGGGTTTGAGTATTTCAACAACTTTTTAATAAGGACTGTCACAATAGAAAAACTGCGTGGAGTCTCTATAGGATCGAGCCCAATATATCTCTATTCGCTGGACTCCGGGCATTTTCAGTCTTTCAAGAGAGAACAGATCATATATCCAAACCAGAGGATTAAGAAGATTGCCAAGGCCGAGGACAAGCAGTTTGAAGTTTCGCTTGGTCTCAGGGAATTTTCTAAGCTCTTTCCATCCGGTACAGACAAGGTGCAGCTGGGATCTGTTATTATGATACACAGGCAGACTCAGTCAAATGTTGTGGATCAGTATGTAAATCTATTCAAGAATAACATCATAAAGTATAGTATAGGGAATGGAAGAGGTGTACTGGATGTCACGTCCAGCACATATGAAACCTCACGGGTGCTGGTTGCAACCATGGAGCCGGATATACTTAAACACTATATAACGGCGGAGAAAACGGAGAAATCAAGCCCTTTCATAATAAACATCGGTGGAAAGAGTATGTCTGAGGATTTTCCGAGAGAAGTGATCGACTACTACATGACAAATTCAAGGAAGCCTCTGGTATATATATTCTCGACAGACTTTCTTAAATTCACTTACGGAGACAACTTTGTTGGAGACTTTTCCACAATTATAAATAACATAAGGCCGACTGGGGTTGTTATCATAGTGGCAGACGATGAGGAATACAGAAAGATGTATCACTACTCAACATTTTCCATACACGTTAACGATATCAACGGCTACGTGATCTTTAACTCTGACTCCGCCAACATGTTCCTTGGATCACTTAGTTATGACGAGGAAAAATGGCCTGACATAAAGCTTTCATTCGTTGCCTAAGCTTCCATGAAATCTATCCACATTCCCCTCACTGACTGGAATCTGATATTTTCATCACTAAGCCCGCTGGTCTGAGCGAGTATCCTGATTGAAACCTTTGAGACGATCTCAAGGCCATGCATGATTGCTGTACGCAGATCTGGCGTGTAAAAATCATATATTACCTTTATCCTGTTTCCAGATATCTCGTATATGATCCGTGCCTCATTTGTATCGAACCCTTCCTTTGCCTCTGAAAGGAATCCTGTTCCGTTCTCATGATCCCTCACCAGCATGTCCACGGTATCCTGAGGCAGCATTATCTCTGAAACAGCCCTTGCTTTCTTAGCCATAACACCCCTTAAATTTGAGTAATACATTTATGCCTTATGTTTCCTGCTACAAGAATGAGAAGATCACGGGCCAGCATTACTATGAGAGATTCTCTCGCAGATGTCAAAGTCAGAAGGGACAGCCTTGTTATGCCAGTATTTGTCGATGAAAATCTCAGGGAGAAAAAAGAGATACAGGAGATGAGGGGCATATACCGGTATGATATCAACAGTTACAGAAAACACCTTGATCACCTCACCGCAAACGGAATCAGAAACATTCTGCTGTTTGGAATACCATCGCACAAGGACAGCACCGGTTCAGCCTCCTACAGCAGTGAAGGCATAGTGCAGAAAGCCATTGCTATCGCCAGGGAAAATTACAGCCTGAACGTTATGGCAGATCTCTGCCTTTGCGAATACACGGACACGGGCCAGTGTGGTCTCATACGCAATGGTGCAGTTGACAATGACAGCACCCTGAAAGTATATGAAAAGATAGCACTGAGCTATGCCCAGGCCGGCGTTAACGTAATTGCTCCCAGCGGTATGATGGATGGTCAGGTGGGAGTAATAAGGAATGCGCTGGACACTTCTGGATTCAATAACACAATGATAATGGCATACAGCGTAAAGTATGCATCAACCCTGTACAATCCGTTCAGGTATGCAGCCGATTCTGCACCCAGAGAGGGAGACAGAAAGAGTTATCAGATGGACTATAGAAGATCACAGGAATGGATTGACGAGATAGAGCTTGATATAAACGAAGGTGCCGATATAATAATGGTGAAGCCTGGTCTCTTCTATCTGGACATAGTCAGATCAGTCAGGGAGCGATTCCACAAACCCTTGGCAGTCTACAGTGTTAGTGGAGAATATGTGATGATAAGGAATGCAATTGACTCAGGTTTCCTACCCCAAGAGACACTGGAAGAATATCTGTACTCGTTCTTCAGGGCTGGAGCCGATCTCCTAATAACTTATTTCGCTGACTATCTGACATCCGGTAATGTATCACTGGCTGCCTTCCGCTAGACCACCCTGGTTCTGAACCGCTGGGGCTACTTCATTATCGGCATTTTTGTAACTCTTTATAGCTTCGATCAGAGCCGGTAAAGCTTTCTTGTAATCCTCATTTATGAAATAATCTGAGTATTTTACAATTTCAGCCTGAGGATCAGTATTTATGGATATCACAGTCTCACTGTTCTTCATTCCCATGATGTGCTGTATTTTTCCTGAAATACCAACTGCAACGTATAGTCTCGGCCTTACAGTGGTTCCGGTCTGGCCAACCTGATGATCCCTGGAAATCCACCCAAGATCTGCCGTTGGTCTTGAGGCTCCAACCTCTCCACCCAAAACACTGGCCAATTCCTCAATTAGCTTGAAGCCTTCAGGAGACCCAAGCCCGAGACCTCCGGAGACAACAACACTGGCAGCTGTCAGGTCTACCTTATTTTTCGGCCTGAATTCCAGTATTTCCTTTGCAAGGTATTTCTTATCAACACTCACGTCTTTGATAGTTATAGTACATGCTGATGGGTCCTGGGTCTTTTCCGGAACCTTGAATATGCCGGCTCTAGCAGTAGCCATCTGAGGCCTATGCTTTCTGCACAGAATTTCTGCAAGCATGCTCTCTCCATATGTTGGCCTGTGAGCAGACAGTATCCTTGTATCCTTCTCTATATCAAGTTCAGTACAGTCAGCTGTGACTCCAGCCTGGCATTTTACAGCTATCCTGGACGCAAGATCTCTTCCGTTTCTGGTTGCAGGTATAAGAAAAACATTGGGTTTCTCAGCCTCAACAAATTCACCCACAATGTTGGCATACGGTATCGTTCTGAACTGCCTCAGGTCGGGTGACTGCGCACCCAGAATGACATCACATCCGTAAGCGGCAGCTTCCCTTGCCATTTCTTCTATTTTATCCCCTATCAGAATTCCGACAAGCTTTTCACTCACCTTCTCGGCGAGGGCCTTGCCAGCACCGATCATCTCCAGGGCAACGCGTTTAAGCTTCCCATTTCCATTTTCCAGGTAAACAAATACATTTCTCCACTCGTTGGGGTTGTCAACGGGCTTTGCATAGCGAAGTCCTGTCAATCAGTGCACCTCCCTTATGATCTTCTTTTCATAGAGTTCCTTCACAAGGTCTGGAATCTGTTCAAGCGTGACTTTCTTCCCTTCCCTCTGTTTTTCCTTGATGGACTGCATCCGTCTCACTATTGTAGGGGATCCGCGCACGCCCACCCATTCCGGCTTAAGTTCCAGTTTCTCAATGTTCCAGACCTCCATGCCCTTACGCACGGCATCTATCTTTCTCCTTAGAGTCTGTCTTCTCGGATAATTGCTGTTAAGCAAAACAGTGACGAGAACAGGTGTAGGACATTTAACGACTTCAGTACCATCCTCAAGTTCCCTTTCAGCTGTAACGTAACCATCCTCATACTGAATTTTCGAGCAGTAAGTTATCTGGTCGATCCCTAGAAATTCAGCAACACCTGGTCCAACATGACCTGTACTTGAATCTGAAGACTCCTCACCCGCGAATATTATATCAAAATGATCAAGTTTGGAAATGGCCGAAGCAACGGTCAGGCCTGTTGGATAAGTATCAGCTCCGCCAAGAGCCCTGTCAGAAACAAGGATTGCCCTATCTGCGCCTCTGGCAAGGCATTCTATCATTGTGGACTCCGCCTGCGGGGGTCCCATTGAAACAACAGTTATATTCGCAGGGGTTTTATCTTTTATCTGGAGGGCTGCCTCAAGTGCATTTTCATCAGCCCTGTTTGTTACATTTCTAGTCATGCTCCTGTTCAGATTCATCGTGACAGGATCTATTACAACTTCCTGACTGTCTGGCACCTGTTTCACCATCACCACAATCTCCAGAACCATTCAATCACCCTAGCTTATATTTAATGCCTTGACCACCCTTGGGGTTGGTCCACTTGACACTGCCGTGGGAGCATGCAACAAAACAGGTTCCGCATTCAACACAGTCTTCGTACTTGAAGTTAAGTTTTCCATCAATCAGTGTATAGCATCTTGCAGGGCAGGCAAATGTGCAGAAGTGGTCTGGACATGTTTCGCATATGGAAGGGTTTACCGTTATGTGCGGATACGTGGGATCGGTCTTATAGTTCAGAACTGCAAGCTTTTCTTCAATATTCATCTTACATCCTCCTCATCATCCTATAGAGATCAAGGACAAGACTCTTCCTGTCATACTTTGATCCAGCAAAGTTCTCAAGGGCGATCTCAAACAGGTGTTTCTTAGGTTCACCCGTCTCGTTGAACATGTTGTAAAGAATCCCCTCAGTGAATTTAGGAATAAACTCGTGAACCAAGGGACTCCAGGTGACGTTCTGTATTCCTCTGAAGTTCCTCATATCCATAAGGACTTCGCTGCTTGAAAGTTTCTTTTCGTATGAAGACAGCATGGATTCCGAGTAATCGTTACTTTCTTTGGCGCTGATAGCAGTTTCACCGGCTGCAATTCCAGACGCTATGGCATAGTTCATTCCCTGTATCATCATGCCGTTGCTGAAAGAGAAACCCGCAGAATCTCCCGCAATAAGATATCCATTGCCGTAGAGTTTTGGGACATAGTCTATCCCACCCTCGCAAACTAGATGAGCGCTGTATTCCTGAAGCTGGCCCCCCTCGATGTAAGGTGCAATGTAGGGATGAGAAGCGAATTTTTCCATAATATCAAAAGAATATGTGGAATTGTCTTTCCTGAGATCAAAGATATCTATCACAACGCCAAGCGATATGGTATCCTTGTTTGTGTACAGAAATCCGCCAGCTTTAACCCCGTTATTGAGGAATCCCAGTGAATATTCCCCGGCAAAACCTGCACCATTCCTGAGATTGAACCTCTCATTTATCGTCTGTTCGGAAAATTTAAAGACCTGCTTTATTCCTATTGCCACATCATGGTCGTTTATAGGTTGCCTAAGGCCTTCATCTATGGCTATTCTTGGATTTGCACCCTCTGCCAGAACAACCAGGTCGGATGTGATGACATCATTTTCCTGCCTAACGCCTATAACCTTGTTACCGTCACGTGCAAGACCATCCACAGTTATTCCTGTAATGACAGTGGCACCAGAATCCTTGGCCTTCTTCGCCAGCCATCCATCAAGCTTAGTACGAAGAACTGAATAACCGGTCCTTTGCCGTTCAAATCTTTTAGTCTTGAAATCTATGGATATGGAGGAATCTTCTGTGAGAAAGCCAGTTACCTTATTGGTTATGAATCTCTCCAGTGGTGCAGTTTTCTCCCAGTCTGGATATAGCTTTGAAAGATCCTTGCCCCATAGAATACCACCGGATACGTTCTTGCTCCCTGGTGGATCACCTCTCTCTACAAGGAGGACATTCATGCCTGAACTGGCCATCTTTGAGGCCGCTGAAGTACCGGCAGGGCCAGCGCCTACAACTATTGCGTCGAATTCGCTCATGCGTTAGGGAATTTTCCCGCGTCTTAAATAACTTCCCTCTGACACTCTGAGAAACATTAATGGTTAAAGAACATCAACTTCAACTGTTCCCGCTTGCTGACCAAGAAATAGAAATGCAAAGTGTGCATAAAAGTGTGAGTACAATACGAACTGCTGCCGAAACAAGACCGGATAAATAGACCCATCTCTGTGCTCTCCGCCTCTCTACCTGTATACTGTCGGCATGGTTCAGATAATAATGTCTCGCTGGGTATTGAATAGAGGCTCACATCCGTCCATGCTGGGCAGGGAAGGCATTTCATACGTCTCTTAATTCTTTGGATCACACCTAACACTTCTATGGATTCCGATTAACAGGTCTGATCTTTATATTCATAACAGTAGGTCTTTGAGCTTTTTCAGTTCCATTCATCTTGGTTCTTTATAAGTGCATTAGAAAGAAGATTTATATTCAAACAAAATATGGGGCTTGCTCTGGTTGTGTGGGCCCGTAGCTCAGCTAGGTAGAGCATCTGGCTTTTAACCAGGTGGTCGGGGGTCCGAATCCCCCCGGGCCCGCAGGGGTGGTAAAAATGGCAAAAATAAACGTGCTCAAACACGAAATGGTTCCAGAACATCAGGTTGTTAAAAAAGACGAAGAGGAAAGGATTTTAAAGGATTTAAACATAGGGAAAGACTTGCTCCCTAGGATAAGCAAAAGCGACCCTGCAATTAAGGCACTGGAAGAGATCAACGGTCCACTTGAAGATGGAACGATAATAAAGATAATCCGCAATAGTCCAACTGCAGGCATCTCTGTTTATTATAGGGTGGTGGAAGGCGGTCTTTTCAAATGAAGGAAATAATTGATGCTTTTTTTAAGGCAAAGGGTGTTGTGAACCATCAGATAGAATCAATGAATTATTTTGTCGCCACAAAAGACAATCCCAACAGCATTATGCAGCAGATCGTAGATGAGACAAAGGTCACTGACGATGATGAGCCCGGGGTGATAGTGCTTGACAAGTCAAAAACGCGTGGCGATGAGGTGAAAATAGTCTTTGGAAGAGTCAGGGACAAGAACGGGAAGCTGTCTGCTGGAACTATATTTGTTGATAAGCCGGAAATAAAAGAGGCTTCTGGAGCTTCTAACCAGATTACCCCAAACGAGGCAAGGCTCAGAGATCTCAATTACATGGCTCCGATATTCTTGCGCGTGACCACTTTTATAAACGGTATTGGAGATAGGTCTGATACGCTCAGGATCGGTGAGCTTCCGGTGATGGTAAGATCCAAAATATGTACTCTTTACGGTGAGAACCTCGATCAGTACATAGAGAAGAACAACGGACCAGTTAACGGTACGAGGGAGGAAAAACTGCAGTACGTTGGAGAAGATCCTAACGATTCTGGCGGATATTTCATTATAGGTGGAACTGAAAAAGTGATAGTATCCCTTGAAGATCTGGCACCAAACAGAATACTCGTGGAATCAGAAGAGAAATATGATACAATGGTTGAGGTCGCCAAGGTCTTTTCTCAGAAGGGGGGCTTCAGGGCACTGACCTCAATGGAAAAGGGGAATGAAGGAATAATCAGCGTTACCATTCCAAGTGTTGCTGGAACCATTCCATTGGCAATACTGATGAAGGCACTGGGAATGGAAAAGGATTCAGATATACATGATTCCATTGAATCATCCCCGAATATGGAACCAATTATATATGCAAACATAGAGGAGGCAAAGAAACCTTCTGCCATATCTCCGAATGGTATAAGTACAACAGAAGATGCAATAGTATATCTGGAAAAGAGATTCGCTTCAGGGCAGGCAAAGGAATACAGAGAGAAAAAGATATCACAGATGCTGGACAAGTCTCTTTTGCCCCACCTGGGAGACACGGCTGATGAGAGATACAAGAAGGCAATCTACCTTGGGAGAATGGCGAGAGCTCTTCTTGAACTTAACCTTGGGATCAGAAAGGAGGATGACAAGGATCATCTGGCCAACAAGAGGATAAAGCTTTCTGGAGATCTTCTTGATGAGATATTCAGAGGGGCATTTCAGTCTGTGATGAAAGATCTCAAATATCAACTCGAAAGGACTTATTCTAGAAAGGGGGCAAAACTGCGCCCGGCCATAAGACAGGATCTTCTTACACAGAAGCTCCTTCATGCAATGTCCACCGGAAACTGGACAGGCGGGAGGACAGGAATCTCCCAGTTGCTTGACAGGGTTTCCAACGTTTCAACTCTTTCTCATCTCAGAAGAATAATTTCACCGCTCACGAGATCACAGCCTCACTTCGAGGCAAGGGATCTTCATCCGACCCAGTGGGGAAGAATTTGCCCCAATGAGACACCGGAGGGGCAGAACTGCGGCCTTGTAAAAAATGCAACCCTGATAATAAACATAACAGAGGGGGTGGATGATGCACCTGTTCTGGAAGTCCTGAAGAAGAACGGTGTTGAGGCAAAGATAGGCAAAGGGGGTGACGGCAGGGTATACCTGAATGGTGATCTGATAGGTTACCATAATGACCTTTCAAAGTTAGCCGGGATACTAAGGTCTCTGAGAAGGAAGGGGCAGCTATCTGATGAGGTTAACCTTAGGCACGACCAGAACACTGATGAACTGATAATCAACTGTGACCGCGGCAGAATAAGAAGACCGCTCATTCTACTTAACCAGGGAAACACTGTTCTAACATCAAAGGATCTCAGGATGCTTGAAACGGGTGAAAAAAGTATAACGGATCTCACCTCTGAGGGGAAGATAGAGTGGATTGATGCGGAGGAAGAAGAAGATCTGCTAATTTCGGTATATGCTTACGAATCCCCAGAGAAATGCCCTTCGTGTGGAGAGTATCTTTCAAGAACACAGGTTGTCTGGACTGACCTTGGAGAGAATTTTCCGGAACCGGATCATTTTACGCTTAAGTGCCTCAAATGCCAGCACGACATCACCGTGAAAAGTCTTCTGACTCCAGACCATACACATCTTGAAATTGATCCGCATCTGCTTCTTGGAGTTACGGCATCGGTGACACCGTATCCTGAGCATAACTCATCGCCGAGAATCACTATGGCGGCAGCAATGACGAAACAATCAATAGGTCTATCCTCAGCAAACTTCAGGATCAGGAACGATTCCAGAGGACACTTTTTGCATTATCCTCAGGCACCACTTGTTACAACAAGGGTAATGGATTACATCAATTACGACAAGAAACCAGCCGGGCAGAATCTTGTGGTTGCAATTCTTTCATTCGAAGGGTACAACATACAGGATGCGATAGTTGTCAACAGAGCAGCTATAGAGAGGGGAATGGGAAGGAGTTCATTCTTCAGAACGTACACTGCTGAGGAAAGGCGTTACCCTGGTGGTCAGGAAGACCGATTTGAAATTCCCACTCATGATGTGCTTGGCGCAAGAGCTGAAGAATACTACAAAAATTTGGATGAAAATGGGATAATCTACCCTGAATCATATGTCGAGGGGTCAGATGTTCTTGTCGGAAAGACATCGCCTCCAAGATTTCTTGAGGAAGGGGCTGAGAAACTTGGCCCGCAGAGAAGGAGGGAATCTTCAATCACTATCAGGCCAAACGAGAAAGGGTTTGTGGACAATGTGATAATGACTGTGTCTGAAAGCAACAGCAGAGTGGTGAAGATCAGGGTTAGGAGCGACAGAGTTCCAGAACTTGGTGACAAATTTGCCTCAAGGCATGGGCAGAAAGGGGTCATTGGAGTGATAGTTCCACAGGAGGATATGCCGTTCACGGAAGATGGCGTAATACCTGATATCATAATCAACCCTCATGGAATTCCTTCAAGAATGACTGTGGGCCATATACTTGAAATGATTGGTGGCAAAGTTTCCACAATGAAGGGCGGCAGGATCGACGGAACTATTTTCAGCGGAGACCGCGAAGAGTCCTTGAGAGAAGAACTTGTAAAGTATGGATTCAGGAGGTCTTCAGCTGAAGTAATGTATGACGGAATTCTCGGTACAAAGTTCAAGGCTGATGTGTTCATTGGCGTCATTTACTATCAGAAACTGCATCACATGGTAGCTGGCAAGTTTCACGCAAGATCACGCGGACCCGTTCAGATACTCACCAGACAGCCTACGGAGGGAAGGTCCAGAGGTGGAGGCCTCAGGTTTGGCGAGATGGAGAGGGATACACTCATAGCCCATGGTGCGGCAATGGTAATCAAGGACAGGCTGCTTGATCAGAGTGACGGTACCATACTCTATGTCTGTGGAAATCCAAGCTGCGGGCATCTGGCAATATATGACAGGAAAAGAGGAACAATTAAGTGTCCTGTTTGCGGCAACACTGGGAATATCCATCCGGTTGAGACAAGTTATGCATTCAAACTTATGAGAGATGAATTGAGCACGATGGGTGTTATGATGAGACTTGTTCTGGGTGATTTGAGATGACCACAGGAATCTCCAAGAGGATTAACAAGATCCAGTTTGCACTTCTGTCCCCCGATGAGATTAGAAAGATGTCACAGGTTAAAGTGATAACTGCTGACACCTATGATGATGACGGCTATCCGATAGAACGCGGACTTATGGATCTGCATATGGGTGTTATTGAACCTGGACTTAAATGTGCAACCTGTAATGGCAAGGTGGACGAATGTCCAGGGCATTTCGGTCACATAGAGCTTGCTATGCCAGTTGTGCATGTCGGTTTCATCAAGGAGATAAAGACATTCCTTGAATCTACCTGCAGCTCATGCGGAAGGATCAAGCTGACGCCTGATCAGATGCAGAAGTACAGGGAGAGAATGCTCAGGTTTGATCTTGCATCAGCCGATCCGGAGGATGTGGCTCTTGTCTCAAAGCGGATTACTGATGAAGCTTCTCAGAGAAAGATATGCCCTCACTGCAATGCGCAGCAGAAGACAATAATACTGGATAAACCAACCACTTTCAGAGAAGATTCTCCAGGAGTAACCGGTATAAAGGTAACACCAAAGGAGATCAGAGAGAGGCTGGAAAGAGTTCCAGACGATGATCTGATATTTTTCGGAATGAATGCCAATATAGCGAGACCTGAATGGATGATCCTCACGGTTCTTCCAGTTCCACCAATAAATGTCAGACCTTCAATCACTCTGGAAACAGGTGAGAGGAGCGAGGATGATCTGACACACAAACTTGTGGACATAATCAGGATCAGCCAGAGGCTCAGGGAGAGCAGGGATAATGGATCACCGCAGCTCATAATAGAGGATCTGTGGGATCTGCTCCAGTTCCACGTGACAACATATTTCGACAATCAGACCGCCGGAATTCCCCCAGCAAGACACAGATCCGGCAGACCGCTTAAGACCCTGGTTCAGCGTCTCAAGGGGAAGGATGGAAGGTTTAGATCCAACCTGTCTGGAAAGAGGGTAAATTTCTCAGCCAGAACTGTAATTTCTCCAGAACCTTTCCTTTCAGTAAATGAGGTGGGCGTGCCGGAAAAGGCGGCGCGTGAGCTCACCGTCCCGGTTACTGTAACGCCATTCAACATAGAGAGCATCAGGGAGATCGTTCGTGTGGGCCCTGAAGCCAGAGACGAATTTGGTAAGTATAAGCCAGGGGCAAACTATATAATAAGACCGGACGGCAGAAGGATAAAGGTTACAGTTCAGAATGCCGAGGAAAACAGCAACAGGATAGAAGTTGGCTGGATCGTTGAAAGACAGTTAATGGAGGGGGACATAGTTCTCTTCAACAGGCAGCCATCGCTTCACAGAATGTCAATGATGGCCCACACAGTGAGAATAATGCAGGGACAGACATTCAGGTTCAATCTTGCCGTCTGTACGCCATACAATGCGGACTTTGATGGAGACGAGATGAATCTTCACGTGATACAGAAAGAGGAGGCAAGAGCAGAAGCGAGAATAATAATGAAGGTTCAGGAGCAGATTATGTCACCGAGGTTTGGAGGCCCCATTATCGGAGGGATTCATGATCACATAACCTCAATGTTCCTGCTGACTCATAACAACCAGGCCTTCACCGAGGAGGAGACCATTCACATGCTGAGCTATGTGGAGATTCCCGAGATGCCTGCATATGAAATTGTGGATGGAAAGAAGGTATACAGAGGAAGAGACATATTCTCTGCAATTCTGCCGAAGGGTCTCAATGTCAGATTCAGATCCAAGTTATGTTCTGGCGCAAAGGGAGAGAAGTGCGAATACGAAGAAAGGCCTGAAGACATGTTCGTCACCATAGAGGACGGAAAGATGCTGTCAGGCACGATAGACGAGGCGGCAATAGGACCGTTCTCCGGATACATAATAGACAAGATTTTTAGACAGTACGGACCGATGGAGGCGTCAAACTTCCTTGACAGGATGACAAGGCTGGCAGTTGGCTTTATCACCCTAAGAGGTTTCAGCACAGGCATTACAGATTATGACATACCCAGGATGGCTGTTGATCGTATCAGGGAGATTGGTGAGGAGGCTATCAGGAAGATAGATCAGCTTATACAGGTATACAGGGCAGGGCAACTCGAACCTCATCCAGGCAGATCAGTTGAGGAGACACTTGAAATAGAGATTCTCAGGATAACGGGAGAGGCCAGGGATGACTCTGGTAACGTGGCATCGCAATATCTGGGGATGACCAATCCGAGCGTTATAATGGCAAGATCCGGAGCCAGGGCAAAGATGCTCAACATTGCTGAGGTTGCAGGTATGGTGGGTCAGCAGTCTGTAAGAGGTGGTAGAATAAACAGAGGTTACACAGGAAGGACTCTTCCTCATTTTAAGAGAGGCGACATTGGGGCTGCTGCCAGGGGTTTTGTCATATCTTCATATAAATCCGGACTCAACCCGATAGAGTACTTTATGCACAGCATAGGGGGAAGAGAGGGGCTTGTGGATATAGCAGTGAGAACTTCAAGAAGCGGGTATATGCAGCGCAGACTGATAAACGCATTTGAGGATCTGAAAGTCGATGAAAACAGAAAGGTTCAGGATACTGTGGGCTCCGTTATACAGTTCATGTATGGCGAGGATGGGATAGATCCAACAAAAAGCGACTCTGGCCAGAGTCTTGATCTGGATTATGTTCTCTATAACTTCAAAAGAGGTGAGGGTAAATGATAGTTGTCTGGCGCGACAGGCCTGAAAAGATATCAGAACTGTCAGGAAAGAAAGGGATCAGCTATGCTGTTGATTTCTCCGTTCCGGAAACTGCAACAGAAGCTTATATCACTTCAGATGGTAAAAAGATGTCATTGCACCTTACCATTTCCCGTGTCGAAAAATATGGCAAGGGTGTTGAGTTCAACTTCAGCAAGAAAAAGTCTGACTTGAAATCTGTCCTCCACATTACTGGCTCCAAGAAAATCAGCATCCCAGCTACCGATATCCTGCCTGACCTAGGCAAAAAGTCATTTTCAGGCTTTGCGCTTGTTGCCGCTGAGCCACCTGAAGCGGGCCTTGAACCTGTAGTAAAGTCTGAGCGAAACAAGGAAGCAGACTCCCTGATAAGAGAGTATCATGATAGATTTTCCATACCGTACGGACTTGCAGTAAGACTCTCCGAAATTAGAAAATCAATGCCGGAAGCGGAATTCAAATCTCTGATGGACTATATCGGCAGGGAGCTTGATAAAAGATTCATAGATCCATATGAAGCAGTGGGTATCATAGCAGCCCAAAGCATTGGTGAGCCAGGTACACAGATGACTATGAGAACCTTTCACTTCGCCGGTGTCAGGGAGATGAACGTCACCCTGGGCCTTCCGAGACTGATTGAAATTGTGGATGCAAGAAGAACGCCTTCCACACCATCCATGGAAATACATCTCAAGCCTGCCTATTCCAAGAACCAAAATTCTGTAACCAATATAATAAAGAAGATAGAGAACACCACAATAAGCGACGTGGCGGACATAATAACTGACATTGTGGAGATGGCAATAACAGTTAAACCGGTCGCTGCGAGAATGAAGGAGCGCATCGTGGAATTCCAGGATATTGTCAGTGCGCTTGAAAAGAATAAACAGCTCAGCCTGGTGATTGATGACAAGGCTCAGGAAATTGTTATAAAGCCTAAGCAGGAGAGTTATAAAAGCCTGTACAAGACACAGGAAGATCTCAAAAGGATGACCATTAGAGGCGTTGAAGGGATAAAGAGGGCCATTGGAAGGCAGGATGAGAAGAGTGGGGAATGGCTTATATACACTCAAGGAAGCAACCTCAAGGGAATTCTCGCCATCGAGGAGGTGGACGTGTATAAAACAACAACAAACGATATCAGCGAAATTGCTGATGTCTTTGGAATTGAGGCAGCAAGGAACGCTATTTTCAAGGAATCACTGAGCACGCTGGAGGAACAGGGTCTTGAAGTCGACATGAGGCACCTGATGCTTGTAGCCGACATGATGACCTTTACAGGTTCAGTGCGTGCGGTTGGAAGGCAGGGAATCTCTGGGCGAAAGAGCAGCGTTCTTGCAAGGGCTGCTTTTGAAATTACGACAAAGCATCTGCTGAGGGCAGGAATTTTTGGTGAGATTGACACCCTCACTGGAGTTGCTGAGAACATTATTGTAGGACAACCAATTGCGCTTGGCACAGGGTCAGTTAACCTTGTGTACAGAGGCATCCAAAAGAAGGAATGATCTGATTGCCAGGTGAAATAACTGTTGATAATAAGATAATGGGTTACATCCAACTCTTCGAAAGCCTAACTCATGAACACCTGCGGGAATGCCTCGAAAGTGAGGATATTGTTCTCTTTATTGTGAATGAGAAGAGAATTGGGGAGATATTCAGGAAAAATCCCAACATCGTGTCATCCCTGAAGGAACGGGTAAATAAACACATAATACTTGCTGAGGTCTCCAAAGAT
>JAMDBD010000030.1 GCA_023484105.1 Thermoplasmatota archaeon | reverse complement strand
GTGCTATTCTTTCCCTGAGTGCAGCAATTTCATTTGTGATGAGTCGAAAAAAAGGAAAGGATTGGGGAGTTCCAGCAATATTGAGGTTGTTATTAGGCTCCTTAATGAGTGTTGTCTATTCGTTTGCCCTACTCGCCATACAGCTCCAAATCCTTGGTATACTTACTTCTTTTATGTATTCCATAATATCACTGTTTTTTGTGTTCGGGATTCCCATTGTACTCATGAGAGAAATGGGAATAGATGTGAGAAAGAACAGAAACATCTGATCGTGGAAATTATAGACTTATTAGAGCCTTATTCAATAAGTTATTCTGGGCTATGTGATCATACTTCAGAATATCTTAAGAAGAGATGCGATGGCCGAGCATACGATTTGAGGATGATAGTCAACATGTCATATGGATTGGTTTGGAGTGACATATCGCAACATAATGAGGGATAATACTGTGGAGTCAATGGTTATGCAACAATCTTCGTAAAAAAGATAAAGGTATATACTGAGAGGACTGTGACAAACTATGCATCCGAGGCAATGACAGATCGTCCTGAGTGATTCTGAAAAAAATATTCTGTTCATCAAGTACAGTAAAGAATAGATACATTCGTCTATATCCTTTAGATAGATATTTTAATATAAATGATATCCAAGTTCAGATATAATATGAGCTGGCAGGAAGCAGAGGTAAGAGAGCTTAAAGTGGGAAGATACATGCTTGTGGATGATTCCCCATGTAAGATTATGGAGATTACAACTTCAAAGCCTGGTAAACACGGCGAAGCAAAAAGCAGGATAGTTGCAATCGGAATCTTTGACAATCAAAAGCACAGCGTCGTCTTTCCAGTAAAGCATAAGGTAAAAATTCCGATAATAGAGAAGAAGAACGCGCAGGTTCTTGCAGTGGCAAACAGAGAGGCGCAGCTAATGGATTCTGAAACATTTGAAACATTTCAGGTCCCTCTAAGCGATGATGAACTTGAAAAGATAAAACCCGGAACAGAGGTACCGTATTGGGAAGCAATGGGAAAGCGGAAAATCATGCTGCAGAACTGAACGATATTATTTCGACGCTGATTCTTCCGGATGCTCATTCGAGCTATGCTGAATCCAGCTATGTGATTTTTGGCGTTCCGTTTGACGGCACTTCCAGCTATCGCAAAGGTTCTCGCTTTTCTCCAAACAGAATAAGGGAAGCATACGATAATCTGGAGTCTTTTGATCCAAGGTATGGAACAAATTATGGCGAACAGGGAATATGCGATCTGGGCAACCTGCAGGTTTCAGAGAACGTTGAGGAAGTGATCAACAACGTTGAGGCCGTCACAGGACTTATAGTGAAGGATGGAAAGATACCCATAATTCTTGGAGGAGAGCATTCCATCACTGTCGGAGCCATAAGATCATTCCCGGAGGCCTACATGATCATAGTAGATGCACATTCTGATTTCCGAAATGAGTACATGGGCAATAAGTACAACCATGCATGTGTGACCAGGCGCTCACTGGAAATCCTGGGAAGGGAGAGGATAGCCTCAATAGGAACCAGATCCGTTTCACAGGAGGAGTTTGAATCCGAAGCATTCAGTGAGGTACGTTTCATTTTTGCAGATGAGGTTAGAAAAAATGGAATTGCTTCAGTCATAGATGAGATCACGTCCAGATCCAATGGGCGAAATATATACTTCTCAATAGATATGGACGGAATAGATCCTGCCTTTGCCCCTGGTGTAGGAACGCCGGAACCATACGGTCTTCTGCATACTGATGTTCGTGATCTAATCAATGCATTTGCCGGCCGCATAGTCGGGTTTGATATAGTGGAGATAACGCCTCTTTACGACAATGGAAATACAGTTATGCTAGCTGCAAAGCTAATTCAGGATTTTATAGGGTCAAGATCCAAATTATCTGTAAAAAAATGAAGGTCCGGGATATCTGGAAATACTTAGGCGCCCGCTCTCTTAGCTATCTCCTTTCCCTTGGTTATCTCGATTCTGCAGGGAGTTGGAAGTTTAAGGGATGCCTTGTGAAGGATCTGTTTCAGATCCTTTGCCCTGATTCCGTCTATTCTTGCAACCATTATGACATCATCAGAGTGAACCCTTGCTGCAGTACCTACAGGCTTTCCGAAGGCCATGCTCATACCACTTGAAATCCTATCTGCACCGGCGCCCGTTGCCATTTTATGCTCTCTGATTACATGATGTGGATATGGCCTTATCTGGAGGAAAAAGCCGTCTGTTCCCACAGCATCTGTGAGCTTTCTGTTTACAAGTACCCTTGCTGCTTCAAGGGCAGTATGCCTTATCTGGCATGACTCATTAGCAATGAGCCTCATTTCAACTTCGAAGTCTTTTTTCTGATTGCCCTGTATGAAAGTGGTTATCTTTGGATAAGGAACTCCACCCATAAACTCCCTTCTTGTATAGGCAGGACCTGAAATTTTTGTATACATTCTTGCAGGCTTTGTTACCATGATATTTCATCACGGTAATTGTGACCTGTAAAAAAACTTATCTCGTATTGCCTATGACTATAAGTTTCCTGATATATGAGAATTAATTGACAACACATAGAATCAGGATTTTTAAGAATTCAACAATGGTAACTTTGGAAAGATGAAAATGCAATATTAAATGTGAAATTTAACAGTGCGCAGTTCCAGTCATAGAACCATTGACAGAAATATCCTGGTAAAAACATTACCGAAGGAGAGGGTAACATTTCTCTGGAGAATTTGAAATTGAAGCTTATCCTTAACTTTACTATGGTTCAATATAGCAAAGTAAATTCTCACGGTAGTGAGTTTTCTCAATTCGTGGAATTAAATTCCATATGAGAAGACGCATATTCATAGAAAAATGGAGAATAAACACTGGCTTCCATGAGATGAAAACTAAAATAAGTTTATCCCTACTATACCAAAGAGATCAATAAAAATAATACCTAGCGGATAAAGTCCAGGTCGAAGTTGTCATCCCTGTCTCCAAGGATCTTTTCCAATCTTCTGATGTCATCAAGGTTCGTAACAGTATAAGGGGATTTGACGCCTACAAGGAGAACCATGATCTTGACCCGTCCCATCATTCCCCTGTCTATTCTGAGTCCCCACTTGAGTTTTGCATCCGGATGCATTCTCCCCTTGATTTCCGCTAGGGCTTCACGCCCTTCCTTTACAGTAAGATCAGGTCCACCTGTGATACTGACAATGCACCCCTTTGCCTCTGAAAGATCCGCTTCAATAAGCGGAAATCTGATCGCTTCGGTCATTGCCTTCATGGCCTTTCCATCCCCCTCTCCCTTCCCTATACCTACAACCGCGGCACCACCAAGTCTCATCATATTCATGACATCTGCGAAATCAACGTTAACAAGGCCGGTCTGTACTATCAGATCAGTTATGCCGTTTATTGTCTCAGTAAGAAGGGAATCAGCGTACCTGAAAGCTTCCTCTATGTTCTGTGTTCCTGCAAGTTCAAGAATCTTATCGTTTGGGATGGCAATTGTTGTGTCAGATACCTTCATCAGCTTTTCAAGCCCGTGCAGAGCGTTCTCTATCCGTGCCTTTCCCTCTGATTTGAATGGCATTGTGACTATGGATATTATCATCGATCCGGACTCTTTTGCGGATTTCGCCACTATGGGTACAGAACCTGTCCCTGTTCCACCTCCCATTCCGGAAGTAATAAAAGTCAGATCAGAACCGCGCATTAGCTCGCGTATCTTGTTTATCTCCTCCATGGCGGACTCTTCTCCGATATTCGGAAGGCCACCGGCACCCTTTCCCTTGGTTGTCCTCTTCCCTATCAGCAGCTTTGCCTTTGCTTTTATCTTGATAAGATGTTTTGAATCGGTGTTGATCGCGAGCAGATCTGCCCCCTGAACACCCATGTTATAAAGCCTGTCAACAGTATTACTGCCCGCTCCACCACAACCGACTATTCTAATTCGAACCATTTTATATAACTCTGCATCCTCAATGTGTTTGTCCTGAGGACACTGATAATTGTTCAGAGATACTTCCTGGCCTGTCAGATCAGTTTCCTTCATACTTTCATTTATTACAAACGGATATACGTCCTGCATATGTCAGACAATATGCATAAACATATATATAAATATTGGCAGCTTAAATAGTCCTTTTTTATGGTAATGCTTAAAGCCATTCTGACAGTTTCCAGACAAAACTGTCTCTCTTAAAATATGTGTTTAAATTACAGGTTTATGAGTCATTACAAAGGGCTGAAAGATCCATCAGAACTTGACGGGCTGCGTAAAATGCTTGTAGATCACAAGGCTGTTTTATTTGGTAACTTTAAGCTTACCTCCGGAAAGGAATCTGATGTTTACGTGGACATTAAGAAGGCTTATACAGATCCGGTTGTCCTGCAAAGAATTGCTACCGGGATAATCCATGTCCTGAAGACTGACATGATTGCTGGTGTTGAACTTGGAGCAATACCAATAATTGCCGCTGTCTCAGTCATAGGCAGCGTACCCTTCATAATGATACGCAAAGAGAGAGAACATGGCACCAAGGAGCTTGTTATCGGTCCTGAACCTGCAGGCATGAAGGTTACAATAATAGAGGATGTGGTGACTACAGGCGGTTCTGTCCTCAAAGCTGCTGAATCACTTAGATCAAAGGGGGCACTTGTGAGCGAGGTTATATGCGTAGTTGACCGCGAGGAGGGTGGATCAGAGAATCTCAGGAGTGCAGGTATTTCTCTCAGGAGTCTGGTAAAACTCTCTGAACTGATGAAGTCATGAGAGCGCTTCGTCAATCCTGCCAATTTCGATAGTTGTGGTGGTTGTACCTGTCATCACACCTTTGGAATTTGCAATCATAGCCGATCCCACATATATGCTACCGAAGTTTGCAGTGGCCTGAAGTGCGGGTACTTTGAAAAATTCAGACAGGAATTTAAGCTCATCCTCGGTTGCCGTTGGAGTTACAATCATCCCTTTCTTCGTCAGAACAGAAACGCTTCCCACGGTTTTTATACCGCCTATTTCGTCCTTAACAACCTCAACCCCGAGGGCGTCCTGAATTTTCTTAAGCGAGGACTTACTGAACCCTTTATGTATTATTGCACCACGATCGTTTGCAACTATGTTGTTTCCCATGGCATTTATCTTATCCTTCAAAAAAACTATGTTTCTATGATCAAGATCCTTGCTGTCTAAAAAGGTATCTCTTGGCATCACAACACCGTTGGAATTTGCAGCGACAAGCGCTCCAGCCATTGTAATTCCGTTCAGATCCGCCCTGACAGGCCTGATCTGCAGAAATTCTGATATGCTATCAGCAATTTCCTTGTCCAGATTATTTGAAAAGACAGCGATATCATCAGTGGCCCTGGTATAAAGGCCAACAAAATCGCTGCCTTCAATATCTATCTTCCTGATCATCGGTTCTATGGAAGTACCACTTCCGTTGTTCCGTCCTGAAGTTTCAGTATTCTCACCCTTACTCTAGACGGGATCTTCTTTCTACCGCGGTTCCATATCTTTTCGTTGACCTTGGGATCAACCCATACGTCCTCAACATCAGATTTTGTTTTTCTTGCCACTTCATCTCTGATGATGTTTATTGCTGCATCCGCGCGCCTGGTTCTAGGGGCGCTTTTTGCATCCCTCAGGGGAATATTCAGAAATATTTCTTCAGTTGCCTGCTGCTGCTCTTCCATAGACTTTCACCTAAAGTTTAAGGGAATTCCTTCTCCAGTTTCTTCTTTTGTTATTCTGGATGAAGCGCCTGTTCGTTCTCATCATAACCCATCCTGGCACTCTTCTGTTTGACTTTATGGCCTTCATCAGTCTGATCTTCCTTCCAGTTTCCTTATTCCTGCTCATTGCTATCTCCTTTCAATTTTTGTTTCCTTTTTTGTAGCCGTCAGCCTTTCAAGAATGTCTTTGACATCCGAATCGCCGACCACTCTGTTTAGCCTTCCCATTCTCGCCAGCTGAATGAGCTGGTTTTCGACATCCTCGGCTAAATCCGGGCGAACCAGCCTCACATTTGCCAGTCTCTCTCTGGCCTCAGGAGACAGTATCTGCCTCAGTATCATCTGTCTCTTTGCCCTTTCTGATTCCGCAGCCTGCCTTTCCTGATCAAGCTGATCCTGGGAAACGCCTCTCTGCATTTCCTCAAGTTTTTTCCGTCTAAGAGCGTTCAGCTCATCATCATCTTCCACGGGATTTCACCGCCTTATGCCAGCTTTGCCCATATTTCTGATTCCTTTGATTTTTCCTTAACTATTTCCTTGGAAACCTTAGTGAGCAGAGAAAAACCTTTCGGGGAGAGCTGTCTTCCCCTGTTATCTTTCTTTACATAACCTAGGGTTTCAAGCGTCTGGAGCATGTGCCTTACGATGAACCTGCTACCCTTTGCAGGGTGGTATCCTGCAGATCCCCTGTCAACCTTTCCACCGTAAAATGCACTCAGCCTCGAGATGCCTATCGGACCATACTTTCCTATTTTTCTGAGAGTTGAAGCAAGCCTTGTATAGTACCAGTCTGGCTGTGTCCAGGAAAGTTCCCTGTGTATTCCAGCCTTAAGGTACATTGCCCACTCAGGCACCTTAATTTTTTCATCATCTTTGAATTTACTAGCCACAGCTCCAATGAGTATATCCTCAGGTATATTTCTGAAATCAACCATCAATCTTCACAGTGACAGCCCATATTTAATTCGTTTATTTAAGTTTGTTAATCAGATCAGAGCTTTTCTTCACAACTCGAAGGTAACATTCCGGGGCAATAAAGTGAGCAGGATCTGACCCGGAAATATTAATATAAAATCATACATTGCCGCGAGAGGTGAGGCAATGGGACAACGATTGAGGTCAGGAGCCTCGATTTTATGTTTGAAAATAAATACAAGGTCTTTGAAAACATTGACCTCACTGCGGACGAGGGAAAGTTCATAGGGCTTGTTGGCCCATCCGGTGTTGGTAAATCAACTCTTCTCAGGCTGATAGGCGGATTTCTGAAGCCATCTTCCGGAACCATTCTTCTCGAGGGGAAACCAGTTCTTAAGCCATCTCCTAAACTTGTGCTGATACATCAGTCAATCGTTACGTTTCCATGGATGACAGCCATCCAGAACGTGATGCTGTCGCTCACACCAAAGCATCTGCCCAGGGATGAGGCAAGGGAAATAGCAGCCAGATCCCTCGAGACTGTTGGACTTCAGGGTTTTGAGGATCTCTATCCTAAGGAGATGAGCGGCGGCATGCGCCAGCGTGTCGCAATTGCCAGGGCACTGGCTGCCAATCCAACGGTGATGCTCATGGATGAGCCGTTCGCCCATCTTGATGAGTTGACTGCAGAGGGAATCAGACAGGATATTTACAACATACTCTTCAATGTGAATTTTCCACTGAAATCCGTCATTATGGTTTCACACAACCTGACTGAGGTCCTCGAACTTGCGGACGCGATTTATGTGATAAACGGATCTCCGGCGACCGTTGTTGCCAGAATAGAGGTTAATCTTCCCAGACCAAGAAATCCAAAGCAGCCTGATTTCGACAGGTATCTTGACACACTTTACAACTATCTGACGGTGCGGAGGAGGCCACAATGATCTATGCCATAGCACTTATTCTCGCGGCGGTATCAGCCACTGCAGGAAGGGTGCTAGGCCTCATTCTCATATCAATAGTGACTGGATGGTTTCTTTCATATTACGCCATAAAAAGCAGAATTTTCGAAAGCATATATGTGATCTCCATGGAGATATTTGAGTCAGTCCCTGTCATATCTTTCTTTCCGATTGTTCTCCTTCTTTTTGTAAGCGGAATAGGCGGATCTCTTGGCGTTGAACTCGCAGTGGATTTTCTTGTTTTCACTGCAGTGGTTTGGAATATATGGATGGGGGAATATCAGGCATTCAAGACAGTTCCAAAGGAGATGGTTGAGGTCGGTGAGAACTACAAGTTGACCCTGATGGAAAAGCTGCAGAAGGTTTACATACCGTTCTCAATCCCGCGAATTGCAGCAAATCTTTTTCCAAGTGTATCAGATGGGTTCTTTTATATTGCCGTAAGTGAGGTTTTCAGCGTCGGCAACAAGAGTTTCCAGGTGTTTGGCGTAGGATCTGTGCTTTACGGGTATATCAGTTCAGGTAACGTGGAAATGATTGAGGTCTCCCTGATCATACTGGGGCTCGTTATAGTGCTTATTATAGCACTGCTAAGGGAATTTGCAAAATATGCGGTTTCAAGATACGCCCTGGATACCGATACTCCGGTCTTCAGGCGTGGCAGATTCAACATCCGGGAAGCCGCAAGAAGATCGGGAATAATTGCCCTGAACCCTCTCACCAGACTCGCCAATTACAACAGGATCAGAAGGAGCAGGGCATACACAGATGAATATTATGAGCCGGAAGCCCGGAAAAGGAAAAGGAGACTGATTCCTCCCGCTATAGGGATAGCCATGCTTTTAATCCTAGCATATCTTGCGTACTTGATAGTGTCTTCAGTCAGCCTGAGCACTTGGTATTACCTGTTCAGCGTTACCCCTGATCTGCTGATGGATCTGCTCTATGACTATATACGTGTTGCCATCATCGTCCTGGTCTCCATGTTTTTTGCAATTTTTGTAGGATATTATTTCGCAGTGAACAGAAAGGCGGAAGCTGTGGGAATACCTGCGATACAGGCTTTCAGCGCATATCCTGCTCCTATATACTTTCCTTTCATATTTCTTGGCCTTTCGCTTTCAGTATCCTCCATATTCGGCTACCTCACCGATGAAGCCTTTGTCCTGTTTTTGGGATTCATCAGCACGTTCTATTATGTATTTTACAGCTTCTGGATGGGCGTCAAGGCAATGCCTCAGGAATACAGCGAACTGATGAAAAATCTGGATCTTACATTTACGCAGAGGATGAGAAGGGTCATCCTTCCAGCAACCTTCCCATACCTGATTTCAGGCATATCCTCAACCATTAACAGCGCCTGGGGAGGTCTGATGATCGGCGAATACTGGCCTGACATAATTGGCAACAAAACACTTTCGGTAGGCCATGGTCTCATGAAGGTCATTGATGTTGCCACCAACAGCGGAAATATAACACTTGCAGCCTGGGCATCATTCCTCTTTGGCATAGTTGTTGTATTCTACTCATTCTTCTTCACAAAGAAGATGATGGATCTGGCCAGAAGAAAATACGTGGCAGAGGAGGGAATATTTTCAGCCTGAAAACACTATTTTTTCAGCGAGAATATAAATCCATCCTCAGTCTTCCTGAGCATCCCGGAATAGAGCCCCCACTCTATGAGTATCACTTCCAGATCACGCATGCCAGATGGAGTGTTATACGTCTGAATCCCCTTTTCCAGTAGCTTCTCATATATTTCCTGAAGTGTGAATTCCTTAAGTTCCGATGCAGTGTTGAAGGGTTCAAGCTGTATTATCGAATCCCTTAGCATTTCTTTTCTTTTGTTCAGACCTGAAGCTATGTATTCCTTACCTTTGTCTGTTATCCATATGTCTCCGTCAGCAACTGAAACATAACCGAGCCTTTCAGCAGTGTAAACTATGGGCATCAGATCATCGATGTCAACCTCCAGCTCCTTCTCCAGCCTGTACAGGTCGGTTCTGTCCTTGAAGATAAAGTTGAGCACATAAAGAATTCCAACAAGATCGGCAATTCTGCCATTAGGCTCTATGTTCTCCATTTTCCTGCGATATATTGTTGACATATTATTTATCGTTTGCTCTTTTTTCCGAGAAAGCTACCAGTTTTAGAATGAAAATGTATAACTATGCCTCCTCGATCCTTATTCATGGAAGACGAGATTACTGAAATCCTTAAGAAATATAGGAACGTGGCGGTTGTCGGATTATCAGACAAACCTGAGAGGGACAGCTACAGAGTTGCCAGCTATCTGCACACTCATGGCTACAACATAATTCCAGTGAACCCATCATTTAGCATGTGGAACGGCATAAGAGCATATCCGGATTTGAAATCAATACCTGACAATCAGAAGGTGGAAATTGTAGATATTTTCCGAAAAAGTGAGGCGGTCCCTGAAATAGTGAGGGAGTCAATACCGCTTAAGCCGGAAGTTGTATGGATGCAGGAGGGAGTCGTCAGTGAGGAAGGAAGACGCATAGCCGAAGGGGCAGGCATAAGAGTTGTTATGGATCGCTGCATCATGAAGGAGCACAGCAAGAGAAGCGGAAAGTGAACGGGACGCAGAGTCAACGCTTCTGTGTTAAATTCTTTAACATCTTCATTATTAGCATTCTGGGCCGGGGTTGCCTAGTCCGGTAAGGCGATAGACTCGAGATCTATTGCTCGCAAGAGCTCGGGAGTTCAAATCTCCCTCCCGGCGTATCATATTCCTGGCTGGCCAGGTATTCTTGGGAACAGGTTTGTATCCGCACAGTGCTTGAGGCCACACAGGTAGCGTGTAAATCTCTCAATGCCTATGCCAAATCCGCATGATGGTTCAAGGCCAGACATGGACATCTCAAGGATAGTCCTGAAGCTTTCAGGTTCCTGTTTCTTAATCTTTATCCTTTGAAGAATCCTTTCATATTTGAATTCCCTCTCTCCACCGGATATTGCCTCCTGGTAGCCCTCAGGCCACAGCAGATCCATGTCGCGGAGGTAGCCTGGATCATCCGGATCTTCAAGATCATAGAATTCACGACCCTCCAGAGGTATCCCTGTAATCCACACAGGCTCTTTCGATTCCTCAGATATTCTCCTTTCGAAATCACTTCCATATCTTTCATAGGCATCCCTGTAGCGTATCCTTCTGAATGGTCTTCCAGGAACAGCTATTCTGCGTGAAAAGAATTCAAGATCAGATGCATTGTTCTTCCGAACCTCCTCAATTGTAAAGACTATCATTCTTTCTGCCAGATCCATCATATCATCCATGCTTTTTCCCCGGGCTTCAACGTCAGCCTGAGTGAATTCATAGAGATGCCTCCCTGTGGAAGCCTTATCCTCTGTTTCAAGTCTGATGTTCGGCGACATTATAAATATTCCAGGAATGGCCTGTACAGCTATCTGCTTATGAAAAATCATGCTTTTTGTAAGCGCCAGTTTCTGATTGTATGCGGTGATTGACGGATCATATACTGGATGGTTCAGAGGATCAGTGAGGGTTGATAGAATAACAGGAGAAATTTCCACATACCCCTCTTTTCTTAGATAACTTTCTATGGCGCCTCTGACCGTGGACTGAACCCGGACAGCCCTTACAATTTCTTCAGAACCAATTCTGCTCTTCAGGCTTTCAATCTGCCCAACACTCTCTGTCTTACCCATCATTTTCCTTCAGGTATGAATTTAAAAATGTTATTTCAATATTTTAGTGAAAAATATGAATAAATTTAATTATTATGGAAATATTCCGTCAAAATGTCAGATAAAAAGCCTGTTGATGAAAAAGATGCAACACTGATAGAATTCTTGAAAAAGAATGGGAGAGCAAAGATAGGGGACATATCAAGGGCAACAGACATTCCAAGGGCGACAATATTCGAGAGGATTAACAAACTGACAGAATCAGGCATAATCAGGAATTTCACCGTAGATCTTGATTATGAGAAACTTGGATACTCTGTCACCTCATATATTATGATCAGTTACGATCCCTCTTCTGAAACAAAACAGGAAGACCTTTGCGTAAAACTCTCAAGGCTGGAAAATGTGATCGGCGTCTGGATCATATCAGGCGAATGGGACATAATGATACTGACTGTTCAAAGATCTATCAGGGAAATGTCCACATTCGTTGTCAACACGCTAAGGAATATGGATGGAATATTGAGGACAGAAACGTTTGTTGTCTTTCAGTCATTCAGGTGAAACAGGTTATTTCATCAACTATTCTTTAATCGGTGCGTCATCAATGCGTTGTCATTGCAACTGAAGACAGAAGTTCTTCTGCGTAGTGAAAATTCAAACGAAAAAATAAATAAGAAACTCATATGAACCACAGTCTATAGCTGGGGTAGCCTAGTCTGGTAAGGCGCAGGCCTGGAAAGCCTGTGCTCGCAAGAGCTCGGGAGTTCAAATCTCCCTCCCAGCGCTTCATAATGCTCATATCGCAATTATGACAAGTATCAGAAAGAAGGTGAACAGTATGTACAGCACATATATGTTCAGGCTGCTATTCATGAACTTCCTTCCAAATTGCCTTGAAAATGATACAAATCCTCTGGAAATCCTGACTAAAATCATCCAGAATATATCGAACGTGCTTTCGAAATAGCTACCGTGATCCTCAGTCTCTTTTGTAAAGTAAAGTTTGTGCATTGTTATCCTGAGGATGTTTGAATACGCAAAGGAATTGAAGATTTCAGACCTGGCCGTGCCGCTGTTCCATGGTTCCACATATCTCCTCCTCCCTGTCCTGAGGATTGCCAGAGGTATTACGAAAAAGATAGCGAGAACTATAGCCAGAATTAATGGTGAGATTGCGCCAAACATACCGTAAGGTCCGACAGACTTGATTAGATAACCTGGCGGAACTGCATAAAGACCACCCAGCAGACTATTTCCCTGATGCAAATCAGGATTATATAATAACGAAGAGGAACCTGCAACTATCAGGTATGAAAAAATCCCAACCGCCAAAGTTCCAAGAGATACAGCTAAAAGAGATAAATCCATAAAGTCAATCTTCTGAGTTCCTACCCCCCTTGAAAGGAATCCATAAAATTTTGTAAAGGAGATCACTGAAAATCCAAGCCCAAGAGATGCCAGCGCACCGGCAAAAATCGCGATAAGCGCAACGTAGAAATTGCTGACGGTCGACATTATGAAAAGAGATTCAAGCAAAAACCACTCTCCAACACCACCTCCCAGGGGGAGCAACCCCATAAGTGACAAAGATGAAAGTGCACCACCGGCCGAGGAAATTTTTGAACAGCTCTCATCCCCTAGATTGATAAGATCGTGAGTATTTCTTCGCTTTTCTGCCAGTCCTGCAAAGAAAAATATGGCTGATTTGGCCATTGCATGACCGAAGGCAAATATAAGGGCCCCTGCCATCGCAAATAGAGCAGATTCATAGAGCCCGAGGTAAGAAAATATCAGGTAGGCACCTATTAACATAATTACGGCACCACAATTTTCAATGGTGCTGTAGGCCGGCAGCATTTTAACGTGTTCTGATGATGCAGAGTATATAGAAGCAAAAAAGAGGGAAAAAATTCCAATCGAAAGAAGGAGAATCCCCATTACGAGCGAGATGTCAGAAAGAAGAACGAACCTTATAGTACTATATATGGCAACAGTTGTCATGCCAGCACTGAATATCACGGATGCATTAGCAGGCGCTTGCCCGTGTGCAATTGGAAGCCACTCTGTTATCTGGAATGGAATTATCCCCATCTTTATCTGGAAGCCTATAACCAGCAGGAGAATGGATACCAATGAAATTCCAGGAAGGAACGCAAACGTTTGAAACATGCTGTACATGCCTGCAAATCCAAGGATTATGAAAAGTGTGCTTAACTCTCCGAATACGAGAAACACATATGGAGGGATATTTCCTGATCTGGTTCTGAAGCCGAGAAGGTAGTAACCAAAAACCGTCATGGCCTCCCATCCTATTAAAAATGGAAACATAGAGGCTGAAAGGATGACCAGGATCATTGAAAATACAGATCCTTCAATGGGCCATGCCGCTTTTCCTTCCCCGGTTAGATATGAGAGAGAATAGGAATTCACCAGAGTGGAAACTACGGAAACTATAAGTAAAAAAAACAAAGACATAGGATCCAGAGAAAGAGAAAAGATACCAAACGAGATGCCGCTACTCATGCTGTAAATTAAACCCACAAGAGAAAATGTTGAAGTGAAAATGCCTACAAGAATGCCTGCTGAATAAGCAATTCTGGAGTATACAGTTCCGAGAATTACAGGTACAGCATAAAGAAGGAGGATAAGAAGAGTTATCATTCTACCCCTCTGGATTTTTGGATCGCATCTATTATGGCGAAAGGATCTGGCGGGCAACCCGGAACTATAATCTGGCACTCCAGCAGAGAAGAGATGGATCTACCTAGAATTCCTCCGGACGCGGCGCAGGCACCCACTGCAAAGACAAGTTTAGGTTCCGGAATGGCATTGTAAGCGTCAAGAAGCGGTTTTTCCATGCCTTCAGTCAGCACCCCAACGACAAGAAGTGCATCTGCGTGCCTGGGTGTGTTCGTGAAAAAAATCCCGAGCCTGCTCAGATCGTAAACAGGATTCCAGAGCTGCTGAACTTCTGAGTTGCATCCGCCACAGCTGCCCGTATCAATCAAGTACAGCTTCATAGATCTTTTGAAAAGAGCGTACTTTACCTTTGTATCCGGAAGATTCAGATTCCCGGAAGGTGCAAAGAAAGGGGAACATCTTCCGCAGCTTATGCACCTGAACCTGTTGACGGTATCGCCCGTTATTGCATCGGTTGGGCAATCTGCATTCCCCGGGGCCACCCTAGCCAGTTCTGAGACCCATGGAGAGACTGTCTCCGGCTTATCGCCAGGGAACCGCGTTGTTAAGCTACCTTTTTCTATCCCGCGCCTTACCCATCCCCTCACAGCAGATCACCCATTTCACACGCAAATAATCCATGGCTCTCCAATCCGAATGAAAAATCTGTAAGTATTCCTCCCCTGATACCTTCTGTGAATGCGGGGAGATTGCACCATGAAGAGCTCCTTATAAATGGTTGATAAACTCTGCCGCCATTGAGTTCGATCCCCATGATCAGCTCTCCACCAGGGGATTCAACTCCATCAAAGGCATATCCTGATGCCGCAGTATTAGAAATATTCTGTTCCTTGATAATTTGCCTCTTACTTGAAATTATTTCATCTATGATCCTTGCAGACTCCATAATTTCCTCTGCTCTTACCATTGCTCTTGCAAAAGAATCACCGCTGCCACCGCTTACAACGGAGAATCCAAAGTCTGAATACGGTAGCCATCCTGAGGCTCTGGAATCAAAATTGCCTCCGGATGCCCTTAGAGTTGGGCCTACATACCATTCTCTATACGTTTTTCCAACTCCAATGATCCTGTCAATGAAAATTCTGCTCACCTTGATTAGCTCCCATATATCTGAGAACTCTCTGGCAATGGCGGCGATCTCATCTCTAAACTTTTCCAGTTCAACGCTTCTGGCCAATCCTCCCACAGCATTCATGCCGAAGAAATATCTATGACCGAAGGTAACTGCAATTGTTCTGAGCAACCTTTCCCTTAAAGCAGACAAATGATGTTTAGCAACGTTTTGAGATGCGGCTTCTGCCAGCCTCTGTATAACGAGAATGTGCGATCCGATCCTCTCGGCCTCTATCATGATTATCCGGGCAAGCTGCACATCGTACGATGGATCTGTTTCAGCCATCTTTTCTATAAGATGACAGTAAAGCGATGAGTATGAGGCAGAGTACAGGGCATTGATTCTCTCTATCTTAAGAAGTGCGCGGTCATTCGGCTCTGAACTGATTTTTATTTTTCTTTTCTTAAAATCCCATTCAGGCGTGACTGATAGTATTCTTTCTCCATAAGTTCTGATATTAAATTTTATGGATTCGAACAGACCACTGGCAACCGGGCCGAACGTCAGGTTGAATACGCTCTCACCCTTTGCCGGATCAGGGAATGTACCGTTCAGAAACTGATAGTTTTCATGCGACTGAATTTCACTGATACTGCAAACCTTCAGTCCCATGTCTTCTCTATGAAGGCAGTACTTTTTGCCATTGAGAGTAACTACGGCTGAAAGAATATGAGAATCCAATCACATCACCCCCAGAAAGTAAATCAGGGATGATAGTAACGCAACAGCCACCGAAACCAGGGCTACAGATTTCTGGGAAGCTGAAACATCTTTTACGATGCGCGTTTTTTCAATTCCAAATGCCATAGCCGTGGTGAAATAGTTCACAGAGGCGAAGGATATCACAATGGCTATTGTTAGAAATACAACTTCCAGGTAAAGTCCTGCACTGACCATGCCTATGATTATCAGGAATTCTCCAACAAATGTTCCGAAGGGAGGAGTTCCTGTAACGCAAAGCCCAGAAAGTGTCAGTGTGGCAGCTGTGGTAGGCATCGAATCTCTGAGATCACCTACCCTGTTGATCTCCTTCGTGCCGCAGGCTTCCAGTACATTACCGGATGAGTAGAATGCTCCAGCCTTGCCGAAGGCATGAGAGAACAGGAGCAGTATTGCCCCATAAACCGCAATTCCACCAGTGATCAAGCCTATGAAAGCAATACCCATGTTCTCCATGCTGGAGTATGCAAACATTCTCTTGTAGTCCCTCTGTGAAGGAATGAGTATAGCTGCAACAAGAACTGTAAGCAGTCCAAATATCAGGTAAAGGGACATAACAGAGCTCCCGCCTGTGATCTGGTAAATCCTGTAAAGTGCATAGAGTGCCACGGGAAGAAGAATGCCGGAGAACATTGCACTTATTTCAGAAGGAGCCTGAGAGTGGGCATCAGGAAGCCATGTTCCGAATGGAAATATCCCAACCTTTGTTCCAAAGCCGACAACCGCTGCAACAGCAGCTATTTCGCCAAACTCTGATACTCTGGCATCAGCTATCATGGTGGAAATGGTGAGAGTGCCGTACGCAAAGAAGAGTATTATTACAGATACGAGTGCAATGGAAAGACCTGCAGAAACAATTATAGTGTAGCGCCAGGCCGCTTCTATCTGCAGCTTCCCTCTTTCTATCACAAGCAGTAGCGAACTGGAAGCGGTTGTGAGCTCTATGCCTATCCACAAAAGTCCAAGATTATTTATCTCCAGCGAAAAAATTATGGCTGAAGCAAAAAGATCCATCATAGCATAGTGAAGGCGCATGTTTCTGGATTCACCGAGTCTGTGGTGATATCCTATGCCAAATACCGAAGACAGGAAAAATACAGATGCAGAGGCAAGTATCAGTGGGCGATTTAAATAATCGATTAAAAAAAGGCCAGAAGAATGAATTCTGAAGAGGAGAACGACAACTGCCAGAATAACAGTGAAAAAAGACCCCGTTACATTTATGCTCCTGAAAACTCTGAAAAAGTAGCTCAGAGAAAGTGTAGCGGGCAAAATGAATATGAGTGCAACAAGAACGTTGATATAAATCACTATCCAATCAGCTCCTCAAAGATATCGTGCGTTATGTCCTCTCTAACTAGAATAACGCTGACAAGAACTATTCCAAAAACGTCCAGCAAAGCACTGATCTCTATCAGCAGCGGCAGGGGAACCACTAGAAGGCTGAGCAGCACGATCCCGTTTTCCTCCTCTATATACCCGATGACGTGTGCAAAGCTGTTTTTCCTTGTAACTATCAGAAGTATACCCTGAGCAATCAGAGAAAGCCCTATTGAGCCAAGTGGATGTCCAATAAGTGGAAATAAAAGTACCCGGTAAATAAAGAGTGAGATGATGAAAACAAAGATGCTGGAGACTATTACTGTAGCTGTCGTTATGTAATCTTCCCGCAGGGTGGAAGGATCTGCCGGCATCTTTTTTTTGAGTAGGAATGAGATCAGGAAGCCTCTCAGCAGAACTATGAGTACTGCAAGAAATATGAGCATGTAACTTGCTTCGTACACTCCGACAAAAACTGCAATGGCAGCAAGGATGAAGCTCTGGACGATGACGCTGTCAAGCATGGGGTTTATGAAGATCCTCATCTGAACCGATAGTGCTGAAATGATCATGAGAACGCTGAGTATACCTTCTATTTCAACTGCAATCATATGATTCCCCCCGCAACAAACGAAGTGACTGCAAATATCGCCATCGCGAAAGAGACTGTAAGGTATTCCTGAATCTTAAAAAGTCTCAGTTTGGCAAAAGTTTCCTCTATCAGGACAACGGCTAATATAAGAATTAGCCACTTACCAAGCATTATCGGGATGTCAAGCAGCGCACCGGCTAAGCCGTCAAGCATAAACCATGGCATTATGAATACATTCAGAAAGACAGAGCCAAGCAGGTACTGCTTTATCATTGATGAATATCTGATGAGAAAGAGGCTCCGACCACTGTACTCAAAGGACTTTGCTTCGTCTATCATTCCAAGTTCCATCATTCCGGAGCTTTCCACCGGCAGCCTGCCGGTTTCAAACAGAAGCAGCATGAAGAAGGCTATCGTTGCAAGAATATGAGTAAGGGAGAGGTACAGTGACCGATTCGATACAAGTACTGACTCTGTCAGGTATGGGTTGTTGCTGTTGCTGATTATTGCAACCGCAAAAAACACAGTTATAAGAGTTGGTTCTGCGAAAGCTGAAAAGGTGGCTATTCTGCTGGCACCCATGGTAGAAAAGTTATCGCCAGACTTTATAGCAGCAATGATCTGTATCACAGAGGCGAACGTGAACAGTATGGCTCCTCCAAGGAAATCTACGACAGGGGTGAAAAATACTGGAAATGGCAATACTACAGGTATTACGAAGGATATTGTCAGGTATATTGAAAACGTGACAAACGGGGCAGCCATGAAAAAAATTGAACTCTTTGCGGAAAACAGGTTCTCCTTGGAAAGATATTTTCTCAGATCATAGTATGGCTGAAATATTGATGGTCCTTTTCTGGATTCAAATTTGGCCTTCAGTGACTCAAGAATACCCTCTACGAGGGGTGCAAGTAAAAGTACGCCGGCTATCTGTATGCCAGTCTCCGCCCACAGAGTTGTATCCATGATTATCACCAAAAGACGTTATCATCCCCTGCGGGCATTTATCGGCTAACGTCATAGCCAGAAGGCTGAAATCAAGACTATATTTTAATTTTTTCAATGGACTATGGCAGAGATTAGTAGTGATAGACAATCAATAGCTTCTGCTCGTACCACATAATAAAAGTGCATTGAACGGATAAGCGTATTGCTGAATGAAGAAATAAAGTATACAGCTCCAGTCCTGGTTTATTGCCGCCTTTATCTTTTTGCGTTCTTCGCATTTATTAAAGGTCTGTAAGTTACCAAGATACAGTAGAAGGTGTCTTTAAGACAGAAGTTGTACTGAAAATAGGGATTGCAACATTTCGTGGATATCAGTATCATTCAAAATATGGAATTTTCAATGATCATCACCGTACCAATGGCAAAACATAACACAATGCCACGATCCTGAAGGTAATACAATAAAATAGGACGATCTACTGTGAGTCCGGTGAAAGCATGAAGGCGATCGTATGCTGCGCGCTTCCCTATGCAAATGCACCTTTGCATCTCGGTCACATAGCCGGGGCTTATCTGCCGGGGGATATTTTTGTGAGATACAGGAGGATGATGGGTGATGACATAATCTTTCTTTGCGGAAGCGATGAATACGGCACTCCTGTGAGCATTACTGCAGAAAAACTGGGTGTCACACCTAAAGAGATAGTGGACAGATACCATAGGGAGCATGAGAGATCATTTGAAGCAATGGGAATACAGTTCGACATATTCTCAAGAACAACGTACAAGGAACACACAGAACTCGTGCATGAAATATTCATGAGGCTTTACAAAAGCGGATACTTCAATGAAAGGGAGATGATATCCCCTTACTGTGAAACCTGCGCCAGATTTTTGCCTGACAGATATGTTGAGGGGACATGCCCCTACTGCGGAAACGAAAAAGCCAGGGGAGATCAGTGCGATCAGTGCGGAAAGACGCTCGATCCAACCGAACTGATAAATCCTGTATGTGCAATTTCTGGGGACAGGGCTGAATTCAGGGAGACCAAGCATCTGTTCTTCAGGCTTGACATGTTTTCCGAGAAGCTGGCAAAATACATATCCTCAAAGAGTTACTGGCGTGAAAACGTCAGATCATTTTCCCTGAAGTTTATAGAAGAGGGTCTAAAGGAGAGGCCAATAACCAGAGACATAAACTGGGGCGTGACAGTGCCTCTGAAAGGCTATGAGGATAAACGCATCTACGTATGGTTTGAAGCGCTTATGGGCTACATTTCAGCCTCAATAGTCCTGTCTAAAAAAAGAAATGAACTGGACCTCTGGAGGCGTTACTGGGAAGACCCTCAGACGAAATCCTATTATTTTCTCGGAAAGGATAACATAACATTCCATTCAATAATATGGCCCTCAATACTTATTGCAGACAGCCGTTTCGTACTTCCCTACGACATACCCGCCAACGAGAATTTGCGCATGGACGGCCAGTACTTTTCCAAGAGCAGGGGCATAGGAATCTCTGTGGATGATGCACTGGCAAGAATACCACGTGATTACCTTCGCTATTACATTTCGACCATACTGCCGGACACAGGAGACAGCGATTTTTCTATGCAGGATCTGCAGGAAAGGGTGAACAGCGAACTTATCAGCAAATTCGGAAATTTCATCAACAGGCTCACTTCCTTTGTAAGTGCAAATAGTATTGATCTGCACCCTGGCGTTAATGATATGGAAAAAATGCAGCCTGCTCTCTCTTTTATTGATGAATATGGAAAACTAATGGAAGGAGTGGAGTTTAAGAAGGCGATACGTCGCTGGGTGGACTTTGTGCAGGTTGGAAATCAGATGTTCAACCAGCTGCAGCCATGGAGGACCCAGAAAGAGGATAAGGAAAAATGTGCATCTGATCTGCATATTCTGGCAACCTACGGAGCAATAATGACCCTCTCACTGTATCCTTTCCTTCCTGAATCCTCCCAGAGGATTTGGAAAGATCATCTGGGCTGCTCAGTTCCTATGGATTCAGAGGCAATGGAAATGCTCAAAGGTGGAAAGATACAGTTTCGAATATCGCATCAGGGGATACCATTTACGCCATTTTCTGCAGTTCAGGACAATTCAAATGGACTCAACCTTGTCATAGCAAAGGTAAAGGATGCCAGGGAACATCCAAATGCAGACAGGCTCTACGTTTTGAAGATCTCCATGGGCTCTGAGGAAAGGCAGATAGTGGCCGGGCTGCGAAGCTCATACTCCATACAGGAGCTGATCGGAAAAAAGATCGTTGTGGTTGCAAATCTCAAGAGGACCAAAATAAGGGGGGAGGAATCGAACGGAATGCTTCTTGCAGCTTCAAATGGTGATCGCACAGGCGTTCTAGTTCCTTCAGAGGACGTTCCTGAAGGCACTCAGGTTGAAATAGGTGGAGATGGATACAACAGGAAGGGAACAGTGGAGATAGAGGATCTGAAGAAATACGATCTACGTATCAGGAATAGCGGCGGAACGAATGTTGCGACGGCAGTAATAGGGGGCAGGGTATGTGTGCTGGAGGCAGGTAACGCTAAAGTGGTTCCGGACAGGGAGATGCCTGAAGGATCAGAGATTCACTGATCTCTGGATTTGAGTATCCAGTAATAGACAAGCCCGCCGATTCCCTGCAGTATCCCTCCGCCAAGCAATGGAAGTGAAATATCGTAAGCCATTAGATATCCGGATGCACCTGAGGTTGTCTGTGCTGCCCTCATGGAAACCCCCTGAATGCTTGAGGCTGATCCGTAATCACCTTCGGATATCCCCTGCACATTTACTGCAGTCCTCAGGGGGGCGCCATATCCAGCTATCAGAGATCTGACAAAGTAGACAGAAGCTACGAGTAGAAGGCTTGGCATGAAGGCTATTACAACCAGAAGTATACCCTGAAAAGTCCTGGAAAGGCCACCGATTAGTACGTGCTTTTCTCGTCCAAGATCCGAAAGCCTCGACGCCAGATAGGAGGAGATGCCTGTGAACAGATAGGAGCCGGTGAATATCTCTCCCACAGTCTGGCTGCTGGCGCCGAAGCGAAGAGACAGCCAGGCGGGAAGCAGTGCTATTGCAAGGCCGAGGCCTGCTCCGTTAAACATGTTTCCTGCAACAACCTTCATCGTGTATATTCCGCTGCTCTTCTGCATTATTAGAACATTTCTCTTTTTAGGCCGATCGGTTATCATCATTGAAAGCGAGATAAGCGACGCAACCATCAAGACCGCAGATACACCATAAAGGAAACGGAACGACTCATCGCCCGGAAGGCCTGCAAATATGAAGTTTTTCATTATGAGAAGGCCTGATCCCCCCAGAGCAGAGAAAGAACCTACTGCCGTGATCATTGACAGTTTTTTCACCCTCTGTGACTGATCCTTCCACAGCGTCGCCACATATGGTGTAATTCCGGGCGAGAATGCACCCCTCATTGCACCGGGAGTGCCTGCTGTACCTCCAATCGCAACCGCCAGAAGTATCAGCAGATGGCTCTGGAACAGTGCAAGGATGGTTAATCCTGCGATTGAAGGAAGCTCAACCAGCATCAGGACCTTCTTGTATCCTATTCTGTCTCCAAGGAAACCGCCACCAAGGGTTATGAAGAGAGTGACAAGGCCTGAGATGGCAAAGACAATCCCTATGGTCTCAACGTCCGTAAAATATAACAGGTAAAGTGGCAATGATAGCACAGCAAATATTGTTGCGATGCTCCTGAGGGTCCTGGAGAGAATAAGGAATCTGAAGGTCCTGTCTCTGTTATCTTTCAGGCTGTTTTCCATTTCTCAGCGGTTGTATTTCTTTCTCAACTTTTCATATATTTCCAGCTGCTCAAGCCCCTTCATAATGCCTCTTGATATGTCCGGACTCTTCATCTCATTAAGCTTTGCTTTCATCTCCTCCATCCTTCCCAGCCCGATAAGAGGCACGGTCATTTCAACTGCAGTGGAGGCGTAGCCGCTTCCCTGAAAGAACTTTCTCACGGTCTGGATCATCTCACTGAAAATAGCGAAGACGAAGCTTCTGGAATCGGGATTCCTTACCAGTGAGAGAACAGCAAACAGTGAATCCTGCCTCTTTATATCTCCAGAATCGATCAGCTTCAGTATTCCCTCATAGTTTTCCTCGCCAGAAACCCAACCTAGGGCGTTAATAATCCTATTTCTGTCCTCATCCGTTGATGCCATGTTCATCTTTGCAACCAGCGGATCGATGCTGCTGCTGTTCCTTGCTTTTGCGACTGCCACAGCGGTACGTATATCCGGATCGATTGTGAAGAAATCATCAAATTTCCTGGCCAGTTCTGCGGAATAATCTCTGTCGTAGATGGCCATGAGCTCCATGGCTGAGCTCCTCGTTGTCGTTATGCTCTTGTTTTCATCAGGTTTCTTCTCTCCCAGCAGTTTCAGCATTTTTCTGAGGATCTCAACAGTCTTTTCTCTGAAGGTTTTACTTTCGCCCAGTATAAGACTGAAAGAGTTGAGATTACCTGCAACTATCCCAAATGTCGGTGTGCTCAACTCTTCAGTCAGTTTTTCTATTATGCTGAAATAGGTGTCAAGATCGAGATCACCACGAACGAAAAAAGAACTGCTGTCGCTGGCTATCTCGGCACGATCAATGTCGCTCATGAATTTCAGGCGGCCGCCAAGAATCCTGTACACTTCGCCCGGATACAGGGTTTTGAAAAATCCTGAGCCGTCAGAATTGAGCTTCACAAACCTCTCTGCAGAAATATCCTGCGATCTTTCCTTCATCAATATTCTTTCCTCGCCTTTCTCCCTCTTCACTATTACCGGAACAGTCCAGAGTTCGTCGGATTGACTCCCGTCAAGCAGGAAACGGTTCTGTTTTATCACGAACCGATCACCGTTTCTGCTGAGCGAGAGGTACGGGAAACCTACCTTGACTATCCACTCACTGGCAATTGCCACAATTGGAAGACCGGAGGCCTCCTCGATATGCTGCCAGTAGTTGATTCCCTCTGCATTGGAAAATCTGTAATCGGAGAGATACTTTGATGTTCCGGCTCTGAATTTTTCGGGACCGACGAACTCGTGCATCATTCTGAGTATGCTTCCGCCTTTCCCGTAACTTATTTCATCGAAGATCTGCTGTATTTCATCGGGGCTCTTCACCTCCACCTGGATCGGGTGGGAGCTTTTCAGTGCATCTCCACCCATTGCCCAGAGAGTTTCTCTGGAATAGAGCCTCTTCCATTCCTCGTATTCCGGATATATGCTGTCAACGCAAAGATACGACATGAAAGTGGCAAAACTCTCATTCAGCCAGAGATCGTTCCACCATTTCATGGTGACCAGATCGCCGAACCACTGATGTGCAATCTCATGGGCTATGACCTCTGCCACGTTGATCCTTGTGGACGTGTTGGACGACTCGTTCGTGACAAGATCTGCCTCTCTGAAGGTTATTGCCCCCCAGTTTTCCATGGCACCTGCAGCAAAATCCGGAACGGAGATCAGATGCATCTTTGGCAGTGCGTACTTGATCCCGAAGTAATTTTCGTAGAACCGGATACATTTTATTGCTGTGTCGACAGGGTATTCATCGCTCTTGATATCTTTGCCAGGAACCGCAAGAATGACTTCCACATCGCCGTGTTTTTTGGAAATTTTGGAAAATTTGCCAACGCCCACGTAAAGCAGGTAAGTGGACATTCTTGGCGTATCCATAAAGGATACAAGCTTGGTCTCACCAGTTTCCTTTTCGTCCTTCACGGGCATGTTTGAAATTGCCTCGAGATCCTTCTTTATTTTCAGGGTTAGTGAAAATACTGACTTATAGGCAGGATGATCGATGCATGGAAACATCTCTCGCGCTGAATTGGGTTCAAACTGTGTCGAAATCATCTCCTCATCACCCTTTCCTGCCCTGTAGATTCCATGAAGGCTTTCAGAAATTGTGTTGTGAAACTCTATTTTAATGGAAGAATCCGTTATCTCTTCGCCAATGATCACTCTGGATTCATTCTCATTCTGTTCGAATTTTATGTTTCTGCCGCCTGAATGGACTCTGTCCACTTTAAGCCTTTTCGCATCAAGCTCAAGGCGTTTTGCCTTTCCTGAGATGAAAATCTCCACGTTGCCAGTGTAATCGTTGCCGGAACCGCTCAGATCAAGAAACAGCTTATATCTGCTGATTGAAAACTCCATTCTGGATGATGTCATCCTGATTATTTAATTGATTTGTTGAAACATCAGGGCAGTAGAAATATGGAGAAAGCCACAGTCTCTGGAATGTAGAAAGAGATTTAATGGCGTTAAAAATGAGCGGATGTAATGGAGACGATTCTTATAGACTGGCGGAACCGGAAAGAAAGGGACGCAGATGCAGAGCTTATAAGATCCATTGTGGAAAGGGGCGGGCTGATCGTGTTTCCAACAGAGACTGTTTTCGGCATTGGAGGAAACGCATTTTCTGATGAGGCGTGCAGAAGGATATTCAAAGCCAAGGGGAGGCCACCCGACAATCCCCTCATCGTTCATGTATCGTCCTATGAAATGGCTGGTAAGGTGGCAGAAATTCCGGCAAGGATCATTCCAGCGCTGAAGAAGATGTGGCCTGGCCCTCTTACAGTAATAATGAGAAACAGAGGAGCCTCAACAGTGGCAACGGCCGGACTGGATACTGTCGCCGTAAGGATGCCGGCAGGCCCAGATGCAGCCGCAATGATAGAATTTGCGGGCGTTCCTGTTGCTGCACCTTCGGCTAACATGGCAACGAGGCCCAGCATAACCAGAAACGAAGATGCAGTCAGTCAGTTTATGGGAAGGACTGACGCCATTCTGCTGGGCGAGGAACCGGAATATGGCATAGAGTCCACCGTGATAGATGTTTCAGGGGATTTTCCGGTTATAATGAGACCAGGAGCATATACAATAGATGACATCTCATCAGCCTTCGGTCATGCGGAATATTTTTCCGGCTACATGGAAAAGCCCAGCACACCTGGGATGAAATACAGGCACTATTCTCCGTCAAAGCCTCTCTATCTGATCAGGGACGAAGAGAGATTCATCAACATGGTTTCCTCCATTACGGGTAACTTTGTACCCATATGCTCTGACAGGATAGGCCGTTCACTTGAAATGGATTACATCTCTCTGGGGAATGATTCAGATATGTACAATGTGGCAAAGAGGCTTTTTGCCGCTATGAATGAGTTCGACAATTCAAGTTACAGCGAAGCATACATACATGGATTTCCTGAAAATGGCATTGGCTACAGTATAATGAACAGGATCAAAAAAGCGTCCGTGGAAATTTAGGGATATATTTATAGAGAATCCGCAATGTAAGGTCATGCCCAAAGTGGCAGTGATCATGGGAAGCAGAAGCGATTATGATACAATGAAGGGGGCGATAGACGTCCTCAGGGAATTTGGCGTGGATCAAGAGATCAAAATAGTCTCTGCACACAGAACTCCGAGGCTGATGATGGAATTTGCCACCAGCGCCAGAGAACGCGGGATAGAAGTGATAATAGCAGGAGCTGGAGGCGCAGCTCATCTTCCTGGAATGACGGCATCACTGACCGACCTGCCTGTGATAGGAGTGCCAGTGCCTTCAAAGAATCTCAACGGTATAGATTCCCTTCTATCCATAGTCCAGATGCCATCTGGCATTCCAGTTGCAACCGTAGCGATAGGAAACTCTCAGAATGCAGGGCTGCTTGCAGTAAGAATTTTATCCCTGAAATACAGTGATCTGGCCAGGCATATGGCGGAGTATATGAAGCGTCAGACTGAGAAAGTGATGGGCGAAGATCTGAAATGAAGATCGGAATTCTCGGCTCCGGTCAGCTTGGCTGGATGATCATTCTGGAGGGAAGAAGGCTCGGCCATAGATTCCTTGTCATGGACTCTGCTAAAGGGCCTGCTTCTGAAATTGCTGATAAAAGCTACAGCAATGAGAGCTACAGAGAGTTTCTCAGGGAGTGCGATGTTGTCACCTATGAATTTGAAAACATTCCAATGGAAATACTGGAGGCCGCCAGCGATGAAGGAAAACTTCTCCCATCCATCGATGCAATAAGGATAAAAAAGAAGAGGTCGACCGAAAAGGACTATCTTGCAGGGAAGGGATTCAGAGTTGCACCATATCATGTATGTGGCACATTTGATGAAGCCCTGGACAGGGCCGCATCATTTGGAGACGCGGTCATAAAAACTTCAAGCGAGGGATACGACGGCAAAGGCCAGTTTCGTGTCCGTCATGGCCAGTATACCGGCGAAAGGCCGGTTGATCAGGAGTTTGTTGTTGAGAAATTTGTTCCGTTCGACTATGAGGCGTCTGTTATAGTTTCCAGAGACATAACCGGAACCACCTACTGCTACAGACCGTCATTAAATTTCAACTATGCAGGCAAACTCCGATATTCATACTCCCCACTGCGCGGCAGGAAGATGGAGGAGATAGCCTTGAGGCTCGTGAAGGAGCTTGATTATGTCGGTACAATGGGAATAGAGTTCTTCAGGGACGGTGCGGATTACATGATCAACGAAATTGCCCCAAGAGTTCACAACACCGGGCACCATACCCTAAGAGGATTCTCTGTATCTCAGTTTGAGCAGCACGTTCTGGCAGTAACAGGGTCTGAAATTATAAAGCCAGAGCAGTTTGTTCCCTCAGGGGTAGTGAATATTATAGGGAACTGGCCTGATAATGAGGCAGAGAAAAGAATAATCAGTATGGGAGGGACAACCATATATAATTACTTCAAGCAGGCGCGTAAAGGCAGAAAACTGGGACACGTCAATGTTTGCAGTCTTTCATTCTCTGCACTTTCCGAAAAGATCAGGGAAACGGACAGAATACTCTACGGAAATAAAGCGGATTTATTCTTTTGAATCCTCTTTTGGGTTCAGAGCAGCCCTCAGCTTTGCCAGTTCCTCATCATCCGGGTTGATCTCCTCAGCCATCTGAAGGGTTTTTTCCGCTTCACTATTTCGTTTGAGTTCCATGAGCGTCTCCACCCTTTTCTTAAGGAAAAAAATATTGGAGGGAGAGAGCTTTATCAGTGCATCTATATCGTTCAGGGCATCTTCAGGCCTTCGCATCTCAACGAAAAGCTTGTATCTGCGGAAAAGAAATATCTGGTCTGCGCTGTTCAACCTGATAGCCATTGAATAATCATTAAGGGCGGAATTAAGCTCCCTCTTTCTGTAATATGCATTACCTCTGTTGTAGTAAAAATCAGGAACATCATTTTCTATGGATATGGCTCGGTTAAATTGTTCAATCGCCCCATCAACATCTCCAGTATCCTCAAGAACTGATCCAAGTGCGTTCAGGTAGTCCGGATTGTCAGGGTTAAGCTCAGTTGCCTTTCTGTAATCATCCATTGCCTCCTTGTACATTTTCATGGAATAATAGGACAGACCTCTGTTGTAGTAGTAATCTGCATCGTTACCAACCAGTTTTATGGCTTTGGTAAATTCCTTTATTGCATCTGGATATTTCTTCAGATTGAAGAAAGAAATGCCTCTTTCGTTGTAGTCGTCTGCCTGGTCAGTTTTGTCAATTCCCGGAGAGATAGCAGTCACCGTTACGCAATATTAACCATTATTTGAAATTTTTTAGTGAAATTGCAGACAGAATAACATTTGATGCATGTTGGAATAGCGCATGCTTTTAGAATCTGTAAGCACTGTTTTTCCTGTTTTCCTGGATTAGCTTTCTGTAAGTAATCCACTCAGTTCTCACAATCTCCGAAATATCCTCCCCCTTTGTCACTGAATTCCTGAGAAAATTGATTGTTCTTGGATCTGAAGGATATCCAGATCCGAAATCACCGTATCTGACATGCAGATCACTTATTATGGAATCCCTTCTGACTTTGCTTACTATGGATGCAGCCATGACTGCTGGAAATATACTGTCTGCCCTGTGTTTGCAGACCACCTCTCTTCCGGTCTCTCTGAAGATGCGTTCCGAAAGCCTCCTTTCATTTGTGTCGAAAGAATCAATAAATACAGGAGCATTAGCTAACTTCACAAGTCTGAGAACAGAATCGTATTCAATCTCATTCAGCGACTTGATTTTCATCAGCCTGTTAATCTCAACGGAAGTGAGGATCTCAGAATGAACAGAGCAGCCGGACTTAATGATATCAGAATAAATCTTCTCTCTTCTACCGGGACTCAGTTCCTTGGAATCTCTGACACCCATACTGAGGAGAAGATTCTGGTCACCGCACACCATGCTTATAACCATCGGTCCGAGCACCGGTCCCCGTCCGGCCTCATCTATGCCACACTGCATCAACTGAACTTCCTTCCAAAGGACAAATAGTTATAACGCAAATATTGCTTTTGGTGTGTGGACAACAGGATCGTCTTCAGGGATGTCACCAAGATGTTCGGTGAGAAGAGGGCACTTGATGGTGTTGACATTGCCTTCAACACTGGGGAGATTCACGCAGTCCTGGGCCCGAATGGATCAGGAAAGACGACAATGCTCAGAATAGCCTCTGGAATATCAAGGCAGACAAGCGGTATGGTGAGCGTCTTTGGTCTTTCAACGGAAATGGATGCCCTGAAGATAAGGGGGATATGCGGAATGGTGGAGGAAAATCCAGCCCTCTATTCGTCAATGACAGTGGGAGAGTATATTGATTTTCTCGTATCTGTTAGAAATATAGACAGAAACGAGGCTTCAGAGAGATCCGAATCTTTGATGAAGGGGTTTGAACTAGGAAAGTATTACGGGGAACTTATAGGTTCACTGTCATTTGGAACAAAGCAGAAGGTGGCCATAATGGCTGCACTGCTTCACAACCCCATGGCAATTTTTCTTGACGAGGCATACAAGGGCCTCGATCCGCATTCATTCAACCTGCTTAAGAGGCTCATGATATCGCTTGCCAGATCTGGCAGGCTGATCGTTTTCTCCACGCACATAATTGAGATAGCAGAAGCAATCAGCGACCGTCTATCTGTAATTCTCAATGGAAAGATAATCTTCTCTGATACATTTGCGAGGCTGAGAGAAAATGCTGCAGAAAAGGGGGTCAGCACAGAGGATTTGTTCCTGAGCATGACAGGGCAGGCAGATGTGGACAGGCTTCAGAATGAAATGATGAGGCATTTCAATGAATATAAGTTTTGAAATGAGAGCTGCAAGACAGATAATGGTCGAGCAGAGATATCTTTCTGTTCGCGGAATGGTATACAGAAGGTCACGCGGGAAACCTGCAGGACTTGATCCGCGCTCTCTGAAAAGATACGTCAGGATTAACTATGTTGTTTCATGGATATCATTTTCCATAATCTCCCTGATTCTGTTTTATTTCAGAAGCTCCGGTGCAATCGATCTGCAGGATATCTCCAACATCACGCTGATGGTGATGATATATGCATTTTTCATATCGATGTACAATGCCCTGCTCCTGTTCAATTCAGTTGTGGATAATGGCACTATGAGGCCCCTTGAGGCACTCCCTCTAGGAAGCCCATGGAGGATCTTTGCCATATGTTACCTTGTTTATTATGGATCAACGGCACTGGCAATAGTCATACCATCTCTTGTACTTGATTATATCTTCCTTGGCAGGATAGCTTTTCTCTTTTCCGGAGCAATATGGGCGATCACTTCGGTGCTTGCCGGAGGTTCCCTCGGTATATGGATTGCAATGGTAACAATGGGCAGGGTTAAAAGAGCCGCAGGCAGGGGAAATTATCTGCTTGGTATTGCGAAACTGGCAGCCATTGTCCTTGTCTTTGGCGGATTTGAGCTAATACTGTTCGATCCTGCCATCCTGGCATTTCAGTTCTCAGGAATAGGCAGTTACTCATATCTTACATTTTTGGCTGGAGTGCCCTACATCCTTTTCTTTTCCAGCCAGTCCTTCGCCGGCACTCTTCTCAACATTTCAGCATCTGTTGTGTACCTGCTTGTGTTTGCACTGGCATTTTTTGAGGTCTGCAGAAAGACATCCCCTCTTCTTACGGAGGCAAGGATCATCTCCTACCGGGACACCTTTCTGAATGGTGTGCGGAAACATGGTGTAACACGATCATTTGTTTCCAAAGATGCAAGATATCTCACGAGGAACACGAATAATGGTATAGTGATGATCGTCCCGGCTATAGTCGCAATTCCCCTTGTTCTTCCGTTTGCATACAGCGGGGGCAGTGTGTTCGATCCTCTTGGTATACTGCTGACAATGCTCTCTCTTAGCGCAATATGTGCGGCCTTTTTCCCCGTAATGTCAATGCTCTCGGAAACTGAAGGGATAGGTTTGCTGAAATCACTTCCAGTGACGAGAAGGCAGATGGTATGGTCAAAGATCACGCTGGATACGATCATATTCTCAGTATTCATGGTTCCTGCCTCATTCTTCGGGCTTTACGAGATATCCGCGCCATTTCTGTATTACCCGATTATCCCCATGGCGCTGATATTCATATTCCTGTACTCCTCAATATTCAATTTCTCCGGCATCGTCAGGAAGTTGCCCGAGGAGGTAACCAGGATAACACCGGATTCATTTGGCGGGAACCTGGGACTGATCATCACCTTTGTCAGAACAATGCTTTTCACCATAATTCCTGTGGTGGCAGGGATTGAGATATACAGGGGGATTTCCTCAGACAGGCCATTTTCCATTATGGGCATGGAGGCGGAAATCCTCGTCATCGCCTCCATAGTTTTCATTATTATGGTTTATGCAGTTTTCAAACTCTTTAGATCTGCCAGTGGAAACAGCGCTGTGTGAATTCCACAAATTGTGCATATTTATATAGCGTCATGAAATATTTGAAAAATGTTCTGTCCAAACTGTGGAACCATGCTGGTCAGGTCTGAAGATGGTTTCGTCTGTCCCTCCTGCAAGTACAGGATACAGAAGAAGAATGTGGAAAAAACGATGATAGTGAACAAGGCTTCCGGAAAGGAGGTCATAATGATATCCGAGGAGAAGACGGCAGAACCTCTGGATTCTGATGCCGTTTGTCCAAAGTGCCATGAAACAGGCGCATATTTCCTTCTGAAACAGACAAGATCTGCAGATGAACCGGAAACCAAGTTTTACACATGTTCTCACTGCGGCCACAGATGGAGAGAGTACTAATAGAAGGATAACAATCTGAGATCGCAATGGTGCTGGAAAACCTGTCACAGTCCCTGAGAGAAACAATAAGAAAGATCAGCGGGGCATCCTACATAGACAAGGATACCATAAAGGATGTTTCAAAGGAACTTCAGAGAATCCTTCTCAAGTCGGATGTCAACGTCAAGCTCGTCCTTTCGCTTACCAGTACTATTGAGAAAAGGGCGGCCGAGGAAAAACCTCCACCAGGAATGGTTGAACAGGACTTTATCGTCCGCATTCTCTATGAAGAACTTCTGAAACTGCTGGGTGAGGACTCAAGGTTGCAGATCAGGCCACAGAAGATACTTCTTGTCGGCCTGTACGGGCAGGGGAAAACCACCTCTGCAGGCAAACTCGCGAGATTTTTCATCAAAAAGGGCCTTTCTGTGGGTCTCACTGCAGCGGATGTACACAGACCTGCCGCATACCATCAGCTTCAACAGATAGCAAAGCAGGTCGGTGCGAAATTCTATGGTGAGGAAGGTTCCGGCGATCCTGTGAGGATATGCAGAAACGCCCTTGATTCTCTACAGACAGACGTAGTCATAATCGACAGCAGCGGTAGAGACTCTCTCAGCAAGGATCTACTGGAAGAGATCTCTGCGATCAAGAAAGTTGTGCAGCCGGATGAGACTCTGATGGTAATTGACGCTACCATGGGTCAACAGGCTGGCCCCCAGGCAGAGACAATCAACTCTGCCGTCGGAATAACCGGTGTGATAATATCCAAGATGGACGGAACCGGTAAGGGTGGCGGTGCACTCAGCGCGATTTCTGCCATAAAAAAGCCTGTCTTTTTCATAGGTACAGGCGAGCACATGGAGGACATGGAAATCTTCAACGCAAAAAGGTTCCTGTCAAGGATGCTTGGCCTTGGCGATCTGGATTCACTGCTTGAGGTGGTCAGCGACGCAAATTTCACACAGGAGGAGGCTGAAAAATCCATAAACAAGCTGATGACCGGAAAATTCAATCTCAAAGACATGTATGATGTCTGGGAGAGATTTTCAAAACCTGGGCTCATAGGAAAGCTGTTTGATGCGCTTCCAATTGCAAAAGTTCCAGGCGCAAAGAAGGTTGATATGAACACCCTGCAGACGGCGGAGACAAAGCTTAGGGTTTACAGGACTATAATGGATTCAATGACCTATTCTGAACTTGAGGAACCTGAAATCATAAACGCGTCACGAATAACTAGAATAGCAAGGGGAAGCGGAAAGAACGAGCAGGACGTCCGTTCTCTGTTGAAGGAGTTCAAGAGCATGAAGAAGAATCTTAAGGAGCTTCAGGGAAACAGGGGATTCAAGAAGATGCTGCGCAGCCAGATGAAGGGAGGTAATTTTGGGCTGGAGAATCTGGAAGGCGCAATGAATGATGAGAATTAGATAAGATCTTCCAGTTCGCTTATCATTTCAGGATACTTTTCCTGCACCGCCTGCAGTACTGCCTGCACTGATATGTCATTTACCTTCACATCAGACAGAACATCAACAAGCTTGTCAAGCGTCTCATCAGACAGAGTACCGAGCTTTTCTTTTGCAATCCAGTTCCTGAGATGTTTCTTCTGGAACTTTTCTTTCACCATCTGCTCATACCTGGACATCATCTCCTGGGAGAAATCATCAGCCTCTATCGCCTGGCTTGCCACTGATGCAGCGTATTTCCCGGAAATATATGCGTTGGCTATACCGCCTCCTGTGATAGGGTCAATGAGCCTTGCAGCATCTCCCACGAGCATTAGGCCAGGGAGGGTAATCTTCTCTTTTACCTTTGAGACAGAGACACCGCCAGTTATGTACTGAATGGTCCTTCCCTTTGCATATCCTGGATGTTTTCTGATCCATGTGTCAAGATAGTTCCTGACGTCAAATCTGTCCTTCATCTGGGTTATCGTAACTCCTATACCGACATTGGCTTCCTTCTCTCCCTTGGGGAATACCCAAATGTAGCCGGCAGGAGCACATGATCCAAGATAGAAGTCCGTGAAATCCACATCAGAATCGACGTTCTTCATTCTATATTCCACACATGATATGATGTCGTTCTTGGCAAGGATTATGGACTTCAGCCCTGCCCATCTTCCAAATTCGCTTTCAAAACCATCAGCAGCGATAACTATCTTTGCCTTGACATCCTCCATGTTTCCGTTATGCCTCACTCTGGCACCGGCTATTCTTCCCCCTTCCCTTATAACCTGAAGTGCCGGGGACTTAACCCATATGTCAGATCCAGCTTCAGCAGCCAGCGCTGCCATCTCCTTGTCGAACTTGTCTCTCTCAACAACAAAGCCGACCTCATTTCCAGCCTTTTCGGCAGTCAGCATAATGGGCTTCTTTTCAGAAGGTCCGTAAATCCTTGCACCCTTGACCTCGTCCGATATCCAGTGCTGGTTTGGCTTTATCTCACCCTCCTTCATCCACTCTTTGGAAAGACCTTCTCCACATCTGACAGGAGAGCCTATATCAGGTCTCTTCTCTATGAGAAGCGTCTTAAGCCCTGATCTGGCAGCAAACCTTGCTGCTGAACTTCCTCCTGGGCCTGCGCCGACAACCAGAACGTCATAGTTTTGCATGGAACCACTCCGCTGATATTGCTCCAGTAGGGCATCCTATCACACAGAATGTGCACTTTATGCATTTTTCTTCATGGATCTCTATCACGGTGTCGTCCATGAATATCGCATCAGTAGGGCACATTCCAACGCATGCTCCACAGTAGTTGCAGAGACTCCTGTCTACATCCATTTCGCTCTTTACCTTGACCTCAACCATCTTACCCACTCATCAATTTAGATCGCGCTAGGGTTAGCGATAAAGCTTCAGGTGATATATTTGTTTTTTGTAATGCCGGCAGTTAACTTAGAAGTTTTCATTTTTTTGGACTGCGCTTTCTGAAAATAGTCACAGTATTCACTGACACTGCATTCACTGCAGAGTGGATTACGAGGTCTGCATATCTTCTTGCCGAACTCAACTATCATCGGGTTGAACCCTATCCACATGTCCTTTGGAATTATCTTCCTGAGAGATTCTTCTGTCCTTTCAGGATCATCATGTCTTGACCAGCCTATTCTTCGGCTTATTCTCTGAACATGCGTATCCACAGCAATTGCAGGAATCCTCAAGGCATCTGAAAGCACCACGTTCGCGGTCTTCCTGCCAACACCTGGCAGCTTTGTCAGATCATCAATGTTGTCAGGAACCTTCCCTGAGTATTTTTCAAGGATAATTTTTGAGATCTCCTTAACCCTCTCTGCCTTGACTCTGTAGAATCCAACTCTCTTTATGTGCAGTTCTATATCTTTAGTGGATGCAGATGCAAGTCCTTCAACAGTTCCATATGCATTATACAGGGATCTGGCAGAGGAATCGGTAATTTCATCCTTAGTTCTGTGTGAAAGAACTGTTGTTATGAGAACCCAGAAAGGATCATGAAACTCAAAGTGATGTGGCGGTACCTGTTCCTTTATCCTGGCCAGCATGATCCTGATCGTCCTTTCATCGAATCTTGATTTCACAGGCATAACTCAATATCACCAGAGTAGCGAATCCCACTGTCATAAGTGAGGAATGCAGACGCCTTGAACAAGCCACCTGAATTGAGAAATTCACGGAATGCACTATCGAAGGCAGCATCTGTCACCCTGTTAGTGGTAAAACATTTAGGCTCTGGCGCAAACACCAGAACAAATATGAATGCTGTGCCCCCTTCCTTTACATATCCGGTAAGTCTCCTCAACTGATCCGTACCCCTGGCGGTGGGGGCATCTGGAAATGTAGCGATACCGTCAATTGAAAGCGAACAGCCCTTAACTTCAATTATCACAGGTGTTTCACCGGTCAGATACGCAAAATCGAACCTCTTTCCTAGAAAGCTGTATTCCGCTATGAAACCGTCTTTAAGGAACGATCTCGCCAGAAAAGGGTGTATGCCTGCATCGATGAGCACCCAGATTCCGTTCCTTTCTGCAGCTATAACCCTGTATGGAACTTTCCCTGTTGCAGATCTCCTGAGCAATATTCTGTTGCCGGGATAGATCAGCTCCTTTAGCCTCCCCGGATCATGCAGGTGGCATCTCAGAAGTTCACCGTCGCGTCTGGTGATGACAATGAACCGGTTCGGTCTTTCAACCACCTTGGCTACAAAGGTATCATTGAACTGGTAGAGAAGTGAACCAGGATCAGGGTCCCTGAATGGCCAGTACAAATCAGATTACACCTATGGATTTCCCTATGCTTCTGAACTTTTCTACGGCCAGACCGATATCATCTTCTGAATGAACAGCGGAGGGCATCAGCCTTATCCTTGCAGATCCCCGAGCAACAGTCGGAAAGACAATAGGCGACGCAAAAATACCTTCCCTGTAAAGGGAATTGCTGAGTTCAAGGGTCTTCTTCTCATCACCTACTATGACAGGCGTTATAGGCGTCTTGCTGCTGCCCGTGTTGTAACCCAATTCATTCAGGCCTTTCTTCAGGGTTTCTGCATTCTTCCAGAGTTTCCTGACCAAGGAATCGTCTCTCTCAAGAATTTCGATGGATTTGAGGACAGCAGCGGTATCCGCAGGGTTCAGGGCGCTGCTGAAGAGAAATGGTCTTGCCCGCTGGTGCAGCAGTTCTACAATATCAGAGGAGCCTGCAGAAAATCCGCCCATTGTTCCAAGGGCCTTGGAAAACGTTCCCATTTCAATATCCACCCGATCATGCAGACCGAAATGATCCACTATTCCTCTGCCATTTTTTCCCAGAACACCCTCACCATGAGCATCATCAACATAAATCATGGCGTCATACTTTTCACCGAGTTCGGTCATGACATCAAGCGGGGCAATATCACCATCCATGCTGAAAACCCCGTCACTTATAATGAGCGCTTTCTTACCATCCTTTCTGTTCTCTTTCAGCTTTGTCTCCAGATCATCCATGTCAAGATGCCTGTAGACGATCTTCTTTGCACCGCTGAGCCTTACCCCGTCAATTATGCTTGCATGATTCAGTTCTTCGCTGAAGACTACATCATCTTTACTGACCATCACAGGAATGGTCCCGGAATTTGCAAGCAGCCCTCCCTGAAATACTATGGAGGCATCCATCCCCTTGAATCTGGCAAGTTTCCTCTCTGCCTCAACATGCAGCGTGTTGGTTCCAGCGATTGTCCTTACGGCACCTGCCCCAACTCCAAACTTCTCAATGGCCTCGATAGCTGCTTTTCTCACCTCAGGATGGTTTGCAAGGCCCAGATAATTATTTGAACACATGTTAAGCATCTTCCTGCCATCTATGGTTACATAGGCACCCTGAGGACCCTCTATTGTTCTGATAGGTACTACTCTTCCCTCCTCACGCATTCTGTTCAGTTCATCCCTTGCCCATAAGGTTCTTTCAGTCATGTGTTAGTTTAGCCAAAACAGCACAAATAACTTTCCATCGCTTTTATTTTTCTGATTCTGCATATATTTTTTAAAATCCTCTCGCTACCGTAGCATGAAGATTCTCGTGACAGGTGCTCTCGGGCAGCTGGGTTCAGAACTCATACCTTCCCTTGGAGAAAGATACGGCTTTGATTCTATACTGGCCACTGATGTCAGGGAAGGCAATCTGAAAGGCGTGAGAATGGTTAAGATGGACGTAACTTCACTGGATTCATTAAAAAAACTGATCAGGGATGAAGGCATTGAAGAGGTCTTTCATCTTGCCGCAATTCTTTCAGCAAATGGAGAGAAAAACCCGGATTTGGCATACAGCGTCAATATGAATGGCACCTGGAACATACTTGCAGCCTCAAGGGACAACGATGTTAAAAAGGTGATAATTCCCAGCACGATCGGGGTGTTTGGCCCCGATACACCAAAGAAGATGGTACCTCCTGAAACCATCATAAGGCCCAGGACAATGTATGGGATAACCAAACTTGCGTCTGAATTTCTTGGGCAGTATTTTTCAGACAGGTTTGGACTCGACTGCAGAGGACTCAGGTTTCCAGGACTGATCAGTTACAGTTCCCCGCCAGGGGGTGGAACAACTGATTATTCCATTGAGATGATCATGGCAGCGGCAAGGGGACAAAGCTACCAGTGCTTTCTGAAGGAAGATGCCCGTCTCCCGATGATGTACATGCCTGATGCAATCTCGTCGTTGATCAGTCTTTCCGAGGCAGATCCGAAATCACTGAAGAGAAGGATGGATTATCACGTCAGCGCCTTCAGTTTCACCCCGGGAGAACTGTATGCTGAACTCCGGAAGCGGAGGCCGGAATTCACAGTCACCTTTAAGCCGGACTACAGGCAGGAGATAGCAGATCAGTGGCCTGAGTCTCTTGATGTTTCAGAATCTGCCAGGGACTGGGGTTTTTCTCCTGCATATGGATTTAGCAGTATGATTGATGATATGCTCAAGCATATATCGTAGGTGAGAACTGGCATGTGCAGACTTGCACTGATAAACTACATGCACTCAGACCCGCTCTATGAGGCCTTAACATGGAACAAGTGCAGATCAGATCCATCTGAAATTTTAACAGGCGTTATATCCGGCCGGTATGAAGCCGGCATGATCTCCCTCATTGAGTACTTCCGCAATTTGAAGGATATTCAGCTTATTGAAAGCGCCAATATACATTCTTCAGGGAGTACGCTTTCCACACTGATAGTTTCGAAAAAGTCCAGCCTCTCGGAATGCAGAACGGTTGGAGTGACCAGGCACACTGAAACCACAGTGTGGTACGCTTCCAGGGTTTGCAGGGACCTTGGCTATTCCCTCGAAATCATAAAGACAAATTTGTCAGAGGCAGATGAAATACTCTCTGAATTTGATGCGGCCCTTGTCATAGGAGATGATGCCCTGAAAATATTCCGTACGAACCTCAGAATACTTATGGATGTAGGATATGAATATACAGCACTTTACAGAAGACCTCCGGTCTTTGCCGTCACTGTTTCAAAAAATGGGCTCAGGGATGAGGATCTTAAGGCGGCGCTGGACAGGGCAGTTGCAATTTCACCCAACCACGTTGATAGATTCGCGAAGGAAAATTCAGAGAGGCTGGGGATTCCATTACAGATCATGAGGGCTTACTACTCTTCAATCATGTACGATTACAATGGTGCCGTAAAAAGATCCATAGAAGCAGAACATGGGATTTTCATTTCAGCTCCTGCAGAGAGCCGATGATTGTCAGGTACACGATCCCTCAGATCAATATCGCCCTGCATGGAGCCCCATCAATGCCCATCTTCAGTGGCAGGCATATAAAATTATATTCTCCAGGTTTGACATCCTTCAAGTAAAGGCCCTCGATAATGACGGCATCATTTGAAAGCAGCACTATGTGGACGCTCCTGTCTCCGTTGAACTTCTCAATGGAGAGATAATCTATGCCGACCACCTTTACACCACTGCTGATCAGCTTTTCTGCCGCTTCAAATGTCAGGTAAGTGTAATCCGTCCTGAACTCACCATACAGATCGGAATTTCTGGTTTTGAAGAGCACTATGCTTTTCACATCATCGGGGATGTCATTAGGGCCTATGGCGTCTCCATCCACCTGAATAACTGATGCTTTACCCATAAACCTTTCAAGGTCAATTTCACTGGCCTTTTTTCCATTCTTGATCATATGGTATGGAGCGTCAAAGTGAGTGCCACTGTGTGTTTCCATTATAACTCTGGTTATGTGCACGTGATCTACGTCATGGGTCTTGTATGCATATTCCTCGTACGGGCGGTCCCCAGGGAATGTTATAATACCACCTGACAGGGGTAAGCTGATGTCTATCATCTACTCTGCATAATTTTATCATTGATAGAATTTTACATAAAGAAAGTGAAAAATTCAAATTTCAATGGAGAGCGGGAAATGCAGAAATTCTGGCACGTGGAAATTTTATTTTATTACTGAAAGAAGTTTTTCATTCACTGCAAGACTCTCCATGCCCTTTGAGATCCCCTGGTCAATTAGCGGTGATCTTATCCTTTCGAGAAGCGATTTCATTTCATCCATTCTTCCAAGGCCAATATACTGTGTGAGCTGATATACAAGCCTGGATGGAGTTCCAGTACCAATGAACACTTCGCTCATCCTTTTTACTATCTCCGGGAACTTTCTGAAAGCAAGATCTCTGTTCAGAGGCTCGGTGCCCATTGACATGAAGTAGGAGGTTATGTCCTGCTTCTTTATTTTCCCCTCATCCATCAGATGAACGACCTTGGTAAAGGCATCCTCACCTGGAATCATACCCATTGCAGAGATAACCTTGACACGATCCTCATCACTCTTCAGTGAAGCCAGTTTATCAACCATTGGATCTATTTTTTTCAATGTTCTGGCTGCCGCTATAGCGATGGCTGATCTCATGTCAGGATCCTGCTTTTCAATGGAAGAAAACAGCTGTGAAAGCCTGGCTGCATGATCCGTATCAAGATCAGCAAGGCGGGAGTTCAGCATTCCAGAGAGAATTCCCGTGTTAATATCCCTTTCAGTCTTCCTGTTCATTCTCTCAAGTTGCCTGCGGTAGAAGTCAATGGCTACCTGTTTAATTCTGCTGTTCTTTGGATTCACAAGCAAAAGGTGCTGAAGATTGGAAGCGACCTCCTGAACGACGGCAAACTCCTCCTCATCCTCGAAATTCTTGACATAATCGAGGTATCTTGGAAGGCCGATATGTCCTGAAACAAGAAATGCGAAAAGATCGGAAGCAATACCCCATCGATCCTCGAAGCTAAGCGACTTAACATTTGAAAAAAGATCTGTGTAGATGGAATCATCATAAAGCACCCTGTAAAATCCGGTCTCAGAAAAATTCAACTTGACAAAGTCTCTGCTGCTGATCTCCATCTTTTTATCATCCATCAGCACAGATTCAACACCGCTCTTCCTGACAATGGAAAGGGGAATTGGCCATATTTCATCGGAAGAGGAACCGTCGAGGTAAAACCTCTGTTGGGTGATCTCTATCCTGTCTCTATTTCTTCTCACCTGCAGGTACGGATAACCGGGCCTGTTTATCCAGGCCTCCATTATTCTGCTGACTGGCTTGCCTGATTTTTCTTCAATACTCTTCCAAAGATCCGCACCAGTTGCATTTGAATATGAGAACCTTGAAAGATAGTCATGAATTCCTGCCCTGAACACGTCATAACCGACATAGCTCTCGATCATTCGCAGTATCATTCCACCTTTACCGTAGCTTATCTGATCAAATATCTGCGCAACGGTCTCAGGATCCTTTACGTCTGCATTGATTGGGTGAGTGGATTTAAGAGAATCGTCAGTGAGTGCACCTGAAGCCCTGCTCTGAAGCATTTCACCTATTATGTTCCACTGTGGGTAGTACCTGTCAACAACCTTGTACATCATGAATGTTGCAAAACTCTCGTTCAGCCAGAGATCATTCCACCATTTCATCGTGACCAGATCACCAAACCACTGGTGTGCAATCTCATGGGCGATCACAGAAGCAACCCTTTTCTTCGTTATTCCGCTCGTATTTTCGTTAACGAGAATTGCGGTTTCCCTGAACGTTATGGCACCCCAGTTTTCCATAGCACCGGCCCCGAATTCAGGTACGGCGATCAGGTGCATCTTCGGGAGAGCATAACTTATTCCAAAATATTCTTCGAAAAATTCAAGGGATTGTGCTCCAACCGTAATTGGGAATTCTGTTGAATCGAGGGAGCCTTTCAGACCACTGAAAAGAATGTCAATGTCCCTGTACTTTCCCTTCATCGTTTCAAACTTTCCTATGCCTATGTAAAGCAGATATGTTGACATCCTTGGTGTGTCATGAAACTTTATCCGCTTTTTCTCCCCTTCCTCTTTTTGTTCTAGGACTGGCATATTCGATATTGCGTCAAATTCCCTGCCGATCCGGAGCGTGAGTTTAAAAACAGCCTTCACACTTGGGTCATCCACACATGGAAAGGCCATCCTCGCCCCCGTTGATTCGAACTGGGTGGTTAGCATAGTCTTGCCGTCTGACGTTCTTGCAGCGTAAAAACCCATCAGGGACTTTGATATCTCAGCATGAAATGTGATATCCACCTCCCTAAATTTTCCAGATTTTGTTGCGATTATAATTTCATCACTCCTTCCACCTGCTGAATGTTCAACGGTGGCACCATCTATCCTTACACTGTCAATCACAGGCCCGTTGCAGTTAAGAACTAGGCTTTCTGTTGCATCCTCCAGTTTTATCTTTTCCTTTCCTGTATAAAATGCACGCGGAAAATCAACATCAAGCTCTATTTCATAACTCTCTATTTTCATATTCAGTGATAGCGAATCAATCTTTAACTTTTAGGGTATTCAAATACATGTCAGACAGCGACATTCATGATCTTTTTGGATCTCTTTAACTCTTCGGGGGTAAGCAAAGGAATACTATTTTATCCGGATAAAGCAAGATTCCTATTCGGAAACAAGTTTGACTAATGATTAGGCCAGTCCAGTGAGAACTAAGTGTTATGGGCTTAAATACAGACTCTACTGAGAAGAAAAATGGGTTCATTTACCCCCACTAGACCAAAGAGATCCATCTTTTTTACTTTTCATTATCAACTGGCAATAGCCATTCTCCATACACAATCTATTTCTCTGGATAAACTGTGTCTGCCAATCGTCAAACATTATATGGATGTCCCGGCATAACAGGGGATATTGTAACTGCAGGGATATCTCTAAGAACTGTTCCAGAATAATTATGGTCAGGCATTCACTTGCTAATGTTGTCTGTGCAAAGAATAGCTGATCGAGTAAACATGAATAGATCTTTCTTTCAGAAACCAGCGAGTTATTCAATGAAATACAGGTTCTAAATAACATGGACAGGTGAAATCCGGACAGAGGACGCTGGAGGTGAAAAGATTGTTCGATCAAACACCTGAACGCGCCTCATCCTATTACTCTGATGAGACCATGTATAAAAATTATAATTTTTATATATTCAAAGCACCTATAAGTTTACAATGGCCTCTGACCAAGAGCACTCGAATCAAACAGTTCTGGATAGGCTTGATACCGGGAAGACATCTGGCTTCTTCTGGCTCCTAACCCTCCTTGCCACAATAGGAGGATTCCTATTTGGGTATGACACTTCTAACATAGGCATAGTGCAGGGATTCCTTCCAGTGTCATACACTTCCACAAATCCATTTATAACAGGATACCTTTTTTCCGGGGTATCGCTGGGAGCTGCTGTAGGCGCGCTTCTGGCTGCCTCACTAATCGATAGGTATGGAAGGAAATCAATGCTGATATTCGATGCCTTACTTTACAGCATTGGCGCGATACTATCTGCGCTCACAGTGGATCTGTTTATGCTTCTCGCGTCAAGGACTATTATAGGTATTGCTGTTGGAGCTGATTCTGCCATTGCTACTGCCTACATATCCGAGTGGGCTCCAAAGAATAGGCGCGGAAGCCTAAGTATACTTCAGCAGTGGATGATAACTGTAGGAATTCTAGGTGCTTATATGTTCGGCCTTGCAGTGCTTTATTCGCTGCCATCCATGGCCTATTCCGAGGATTGGAGGATAATGCTGGGAATTGCGGCAATTCCCTCTATAATCGGCCTTGCGTTCAGGTTTGTTATGCCGGAATCTCCAAGATGGCTTGTATTAAAAGGGAAGTACAGGAAGGCCGTTGAAGCTCTAAAGAAATTAGGGGTGGATACCAATGAGGACGAACTCAGACTGCAGTTTCCTGCGGGTCATACTACAAAGGCAAGGATGAGTCCTGGAGTGAAGAGAGCATTTCTCGTTGTAGGGCTTTTTATGGTGTTTCAGCAAATTACGGGAATTAACATTCCATTCTACTACGGTCCAAAAATTATAAGTTCTCTTCATATATTTTCCTCAGGAACCAGTGCTGTATCGGCAGAAATACTTGCTGTGGAAGCAGCCTCTATACTTGCAGTTGTCAACGTTGCCGCAACTTACATTGGATTCAGGCTGATAGATAAGGCTGGAAGAAGAACTCTGGCGATATTCGGTTACTCGGGTATGGCAATCTTTGCCATTGTCGGTGCCCTGTTCAAGTACGACGGAATGGATGTTGCCATGCTTGTTTCTCTGGCTATTTTCATAGTATTTTTCGCCTTTGGCGTCGGAGGCACCGGATGGATCATTCAGGGTGAATATTTCCCAACAGAATACAGGGGATCCCTGGCCTCAATGATTGCCTTCATAGACTGGATTTCTAATTTTGCGATAATAGAAATCTTCCCGTATATGGATGACAGGATACATATAGCCGGTTCTCTGCTTGTCTTTGGGCTGCTCTCAGTAGTTGCCGCGTTGACCTTTTACTTCATAATGCCAGTGACTAAGGGCAAGTCCGTTGAGGAGATCACAAAGATGTTTGAGAATTTAAAATGAATCAACCTTTTCAAAGAAATATAATTAACCTTCACAATTTTCACCACTTCTCATGAGGAATAAAACGTCATTCTTTGACAGGATACAGATTTTCAGGCAAGAGGTAGCATTTCTGAAGTCCTTATTTTTCCACAGCTGATTTAACGGCGCTTTATGGTTCAAGATAGATTTGTCATTGTCTAATTCATCGCATTTGGATGACCATCAAAGAATCGATCATCCATGGACAGGACGATACAACGCCCTGAAAGTTCAATGTCAGTACGCCATACTTTTCAGTTCCACCTGCGTGCGATCTTATGAATGAAACTGGATGTTTATGATGAATATTATGCTACTTGCCGGCGTTTCAGCTTGTTCACCGCTTATGCTGAATATAAAATATAAAAGTGGGAGCTCCAACCTGATAAAAAAGAGAATATCAGGTCATGATATTTGTCTCTGCAAATATATTATAAAGATGTCCGGAACGATTTAAGTTTCACTTCTCCGGAGTAATCCACGTATACGTTTCTGAGTTTTACATACTCCTCGATTCCGTACCTGCTCCCCTCTCCGGCCTGACCTGTCATCCTGAAGCCTGTGTGGTATCCCTGGCTAGCCTCAGGACCTGTCATATTCACGTAGAGTTCCCCGAACCTGATTCCATCAGCAGCCTTCAGAAAGGTTTCGTAATCCCTGGTATACAAATATGATGCGAGTCCGTACTTTGAATCGTTAGCTTCCCTTATCATTTCATTGAAATCACTAACCGGTTTTGCTCCTATAATGGGACCAAAAATCTCATCCTGAAACAGCAGTGATTTCTGTTTGACATTCTCCATTACTGTAGGTTCGAAGAAGAAACCGTTTCTCAAGTCGCCAGTAAGTTTTGGACGCTTGCCACCATACACCAGCTTCGCACCCGAATTCATCCCCGTCTTGACGAATTTCTCAACTGTAGAAAGTGCATCAGCGTTTATCAGTGGACCAATATCACTTTTCATAGGATCTCCAACCTTCATCTTTCTTACAGCTTCAAGGAAAATCTTCATGAATTTCTCATACACGTCTTCGTGTATATAGAGTCTTTCGGAGGCTATACAAGACTGTCCGGCGTTCCAGAACTTTGCCCATATGAGCGCCCTGGCCGCAGACTTCAGATCAGCGTCCTTCCACACCATAAATGGGGCCTTACCACCAAGCTCCAGTACAAGCTTTGCCATGTTCGCCGATGCCTTTTCCATTATTCTCTGGCCAGTGGAGGTTGATCCGGTCATTGTAATCAATGCAACCTTAGAATGTGATGTCAGGAAATCGCCTATCTCTGAGCCTTTACCTGTTATAAAATTAAGTACGCCACGTGGAACTCCTGCTCTTACAAATTTACGAACTATCCATTCAGCGCTTCCAGGTGTATCAGAACTTGGTTTCAAAACAACGGTATTTCCGGTAAGCAGGGCAGGTGCAAGTTTTCTTGCGACCATTGCAGCCGGAAAATTCCATGGGGTAAGCGCAAGAACCACGCCGTATGGCTCTTTGTACTGGAATATTTTTCTTAGACGCCCCTCTCCCTCCACCACATCTCCGGTTATCTTTCTCTCAAAACCAGCATAATATCTGATCTGATCAATGACCCCATCAACTTCCTCTGAAGCCTGAACCGGTATCTTTCCGTTCTCACTGATCAGAATATCTTCGAGTTCTTTTCTTTCTGAAGATATAAGGTCCGCAGCCTTAAGTAGAATTGCTGAACGCTCTCTTGAGCCTATACCTTTCCAATTTTCGAGTGCATCCTCAGCGGAATCTATTGCCCTTGATGCATCCTCTTTTGAAGCCGCCGGGAATTTATAGAGAACTTTTCCGTTTGAAGGATTGAGTTTTGTCAGCGTCGATCCTGTAGATGATTCAACCCACTTACCATCTATATAATTTTTCATATTTAGATAATTCTGCATGTGTTATAACATTTCCTGATTATCAGATAGGTAGATGAATTAATATGCAGAACGGCAGAATTCAGACGGTTAGCGCTTATTCCCTGGGAGCAGTTCATGGTCTCTAAGGAACCTGTCTATGCTTTTTTTAACTGCGTCTTCCGGCTCAATCATAGGTACTCTGTAGCCACCATCCACACCCATGGATCTGTATAGTGCATAATAGTAACCTGAGGGAAATGTTGCACTGTTCAGCAAGTCCATAAAATGATTGATCACGTTGATATCTATTTCAGACGCCTTCTTTATCTCCCCATTATCGAAATGATCTCTGACACTTACGATAGCATCAGATATATTGGATGTTCCGCAGACCCCTCCATCTGCCCCGAGAACAAGAGAAGGCAACAGAATGTCATCCTGTCCCTGGTATACCTTTATCTTTCTATCAGGCATTGAAATGAGTCTTGAGAAATATCTGATATCCTTGGAACTGTCTTTGACTCCAGCCAGGTTGGAAAAATTTCTGGAAAGGTTCTCCACGAGCTGTAGCGGGATCGATGTGCCAACAAACTGAGGAATGTTGTAAATAAACACATTCAGGTCGATGGATTCGAGGGCAGTTCGGAAGAATGATCCGATCTCATCCGGGCCTGGAGTTATGTAGTATGGCGGTGTAACAACCACGTATTCACATCCAAGATCTCTGGCATATTTTCCGTATTCTATAACCTCCTTGATATTTGATGACTCTATTCCTGCATATATGCTGGTCTTTGTTTTTTCCCGTACAATTGAAAGAACCCTCTTTCTCTCATCATAAGACAGCCACGGAAACACCCCGGTTGATCCAAGCGGAAAAATCCCGTCAACATGAAACGAGTCGATCTTCTCAACCAGCGCATCCATTAATTCATAGTCTACTTCCCCATTTCGCCTGAATGCAGTCAGTAGAGGCGTAATGATCCTGGACATAGGAATTGGATGCAACCATCGTTAATTAAACTGATTCAACTTAATAAATGATGATGTACCGTTTCACTGACCACAAAAAGGATATTTCCCTGTTCAAATACGAAAATATTAGGCTATTGAATGCATAGGGTACCAGAAAAAGGTAAAACGATATGGAAAAATACGATGCTTCACAGATTCAGATATTAGAGGGATTAAAGGCAGTCAGAAAAGTCCCTGGTATGTATATAGGCTCCACAGATGAGCGGGGCCTTCACCATCTCGTATATGAGGTTGTTGATAACAGTATTGACGAATCTGTGGCCGGATTCTGTAAAAACATATACATCACACTGCAGAAGGACGGGTGGATTTGCATAGAGGATGACGGACGCGGAATTCCAGTTGATATGCATCCAGAATATAACAGACCTGCCCTTGAGATCGTTCTCACAGAACTTCACAGCGGCGCAAAGTTTGACAAAAAAGTATACAAGATAACAGGAGGGCTTCATGGCGTTGGTGTTCACGTTGTCAACGCTCTCTCGGAAAGACTTGCAGCACTTGTCAAGAGGGGCAACAAAATATTCTATGAAACCTTTTCCAGAGGCGTTCCGGATGGGGGCCTTGTAGAGATAGCTGCCGACGACATAAAAAAGCAGAATGATCCTGCTGTTTCTGGGGTGGATGTTAAACTTTCGGCAGAATCAGGACTGATCATCCGGTTTAAGGCTGATCCGGAAATATTTTCCGAGACTCAGTTCTCCTACCGGACAATACTTGCAAGGATGAGGGAACTGGCATTCCTGAATCCGCAGGTGACCATTAATCTGAAGGATGAAATTTCGAATAATGCGGACACACTTCATTATGACGGAGGCATAACCGAATTCGTGAAGTATCTTGGAGAAGGATACAACAGCGTACACAGGGAACCTCTGCACTGCAGCGAGGAGACTGAGGATGCACAGGTTGAGTTTGCGCTGCAGTATACAACCTCAACTTCAGAGATTCTTCAGTCCTACGTGAATAATATCAATACCGTCGATGGGGGAACGCACGTTGCAGGATTTCGGGCAGGTCTGTCAAGGGCAATTTCAGACTACGCCAAAAACAAGGACATGATAAAAGGTATTGATTCCATAGCCGGTGAGGACGCAAGAGAGGGTCTTGTGGCAGTTCTGCACGTAAAGATAAGGGAACCCCAGTTCGAGGGGCAAACAAAGGCCAAGCTTGGAAATGCCCCGGTTCGAGGGATCGTACAATCCATTACTGAAAAGTACATGAAGGATTATTTCTCAACATACCCGAATGTGGCAGATCAGATAGTCAGAAGGGTGATTCAGGCAGCAATGGCCAGAGAAGCTTCCAGAAAGGCCAAAGACCTGGTCAGAAGGAAATCGGCCCTTGACAGCGGTGGGCTTCCGGGCAAACTGGCTGACTGCTCTACCAGCGATCCTGAGAAGGCTGAGGTATTCATTGTCGAGGGTAATTCCGCCGGCGGAACAGCCAAACAGGCAAGAAACAGAGAATTTCAGGCAATACTGCCTCTGCGCGGCAAGATACTCAACGTTGAGAAAGCCAACGATCTAAAGACACTTGGAAATCAGGAGATAAGGAACCTGATCACAATACTCGGTACAAACATAAAGGAAAATCTGGATATTTCAAAGCTGAGATACCACAAGATCATAATCATGACCGATGCCGACGTTGATGGGGCACACATAAGAACCTTGCTACTGACATTTTTCTACAGGTATGCAAGGGAGATAATCTCCGGAGGCAATGTATATTTTGCGCAACCGCCTCTGTTCAGAATCCAGAAAGGGGATAAGGTCGAATACGTTTACACAGAGGCCGAAAAAGATCAGATCCTTTCCAGATTGGGTGGAAATGCTGTTGTCCAGAGATTTAAGGGTCTTGGAGAGATGAACCCCGCACAGCTGTGGGAGACAACCATGAACCCGGAAACCAGAAAGCTCGCCCAGGTTACAATTGAGGACGCTGCTGAAGCAGACAGACTCTTCTCCATCCTGATGGGTGAAAAGGTGGAACCCAGAAGAAGGTTTATAGAGGAAAATGCTGCGGCTGTTACAAATATTGATCTGTGATTTTTATGGTTCAGAAGAGAGCAATTGAGGAGGAAATACGACAGTCTTATCTTGAATACGCGATGAGCGTGATAGTAAGCAGGGCTATTCCTGATGCAAGGGATGGGCTCAAACCGGTACAGAGAAGGATCCTTTATGCAATGGGGGAACTTTCTCTTGCACACAATAAGCCATACAAGAAATCTGCAAGGATAATAGGGGAAACCATGGGTAAGTACCATCCCCATGGAGACAGTGCAATATATGAATCGCTGGCAAGGATGGCGCAGTCTTTTTCAATGCGTTATCCTCTAGTGGATGGGCAGGGGAATTTCGGGTCTATAGACGGTGATGAACCTGCCGCAATGAGATATACCGAGGCAAGGCTGACAGAGATCTCAGAAGATCTGATGGAGGACATGGAGAAGGAGACAGTTCCGTTCAGACTCAACTTCGACGGATCCATGAGCGAACCTGAATACTTTCCGTCAAAAGCCCCCCAACTGTTGCTTAACGGTTCCACAGGTATTGCCGTAGGGATGGCAACCAACCTGCTCCCGCACAACATAGTTGAGATATGTAATGCCATAAAGCATTACGTTGACAATCCAGGCTGCTCAACTATAGATCTGATGAAGTTTGTCAGAGGTCCAGATTTTCCCGGAGGGGGAATAATATTCCACAACGATGAACTCGTTGCTGCGTATGAGACAGGCAGGGGAAGGGTAATAACCCAGTCCATCCTGAACCTGGACGAGGATAAGCGCATCATAGTTGAGAGTATACCTTACGGGGTGAACAAAGCCCAGTTGGTTGAGCATATTGCCAATCTTGTAAGGGATGATGTTATCTCAGGAATAACCGATATCAGGGATGAAAGCGACAGGGACGGCATAAGAGTCATCATCAAGATAAAGGACGATGACATGAAGTCAATGATCGTCAACCAGCTTCTAACTCACACGCAGCTTGAAAGCTCCTTAAGCATCAACAATCTGGTGCTTGTTAACAATCAGCCAAGGACTTTGGGGCTGAAGGGACTCATAGAGATATTTGTAAACCACCGCCTCGAAATAATACTCAAACGATCAAAATACGATCTGAGTCAGAATAAAGAACGCGAACATATTCTGGAGGGTTTTGTCAGAGCACTTGATAACCTGGATGAGGTGATATCTGTAATCAGGAAATCCAGAGATGCAGCTGGTGCAAAAGCAGGTCTGACTGAAAAATTCGGCTTCTCTGAGAAACAGGTCACTGCGATTCTTGACATGCGGCTGCAGAGACTGACAACAATTGAAAGGGAAAAGATACTGGATGATCTTAAAAAGGTCAGGGATGAGATAAGACTCCTGGAAAAGATCATAGAATTGCCTGAAGAAAGAGCCAGGATTCTGAAGGAGGAAATGGATTACCTGATAAAGAAATACGGTGATGATAGACGTACTGAGGTTATTGTTCGAAGTTCAGTGCGACGGGACATGGAAGAGCTGATACCGAACGAATCATCAGTGCTTCTGCTGAGCGAATCCGGAATGATAAAACGGGTTTCACTAGATGAATACAGGGAACAGAAGCGTGGGGGTAAAGGCCTATTGAATATAGCTCATAAATCCGAGCCAATCAGAATGGCACTTGTCTGCAGGGCAAGAGATCCCGTATGCTTTTTTACGAGTACAGGGCGAGTGCTAGTAGCCAAGGCTTACGAAATTGATCGGAGATCCCGCACTTCATCCGGTTACACAGTGAATTCTCTATTCAAGCTGCAGGAAGGTGAGACAGTGAGGCAGATGATGACCGGAAGCCAGACTTCAAACAGCCTGATGATAGTTACCAGAAGGGGCTTTGTGAAGAAAATCTCAGGTTTTAACCCTTCGGAGATCAGGTCATCAGGTCTCAGGATAATCAGTCTCGAACCTTCTGATGAAGTAGTTTCCGTGGAATATGTCAAAGAGGGAGATCTCATTGCCATAGTTTCAAGCAACGGAAAAATAAGCGCATTCCCTGAAAAGGAAGCCAGGGTGATGGGAAGACAGGCGAGGGGGAACAGAGGTATGAGGCTCACTCGGGATGATTTCGTCTTAACCGCCCTGCCGATACGGGAAGAGAGTGAGATTCTGTGCGTTTCAACCACAGGGCTCGGTAAAAGGGTTGAGGTGAATAAGTTGAGGGTAACCCACAGGAACACCAGAGGAATAATAATTTTCAAGGAGACAGAAAGAACCGGAAAAATCGCTTTCGCCCTTCCAGTCAGTTCAGAAGATCAGGTCATGGTGATGTCACTCAACAAAGCTATAAGGGTTAAGATCAGTGATATAAGTATACAGGGAAGATATGCCGGAGGCGTCAAACTGATAGATCTGGAAGACGATGATCGCGTAATGTCCGTGGCAAGGATAACACAGGAATGATACTGTCTCTTGAAACACTTTATAAATACAGTTGTAAATAACTGCCTATTATGATCCAAGCAGAGGAATTTCTGGATTACTCGCTAGTAATTGGGATCCGTTCTGAGGGCAGGATTGGAAAAATGGCCAAAAATCTCGGAATAACGGTTCAGTTCAGCATTGTGTTGCATGGGCCAGAAATGAATGTATTCTATTTCATGCCTTTTTCAGATTATCAGAGCAGGGACTACAGAATTCTTGCGGATGCTGCAAATGCCAAAAAAATTGATGATTTTTACATATTTCAGGACGAGGCTGACGTTAATGAATTCAGAGGGATCCGGAATATACTGGCGCTTGATGGAGTTGCCTTTACGTCTGGAGAGCTGAATGTATCTGCCAAGTATGTCCGCTTCTGTTTCCCGCACGTCATTCTTGAGAAGGTTAGCGATGCCGTTTTACAGCTATTACAGGAGAATGACGCCTATAGTCTGGAATTTCTTGGCAGCACTAAATCATATTCTGGGGCATATCCATTCAGAACAAACCGGGATGATCTTTCCGAAATAATGTTCCGCCTGGGAAGATCAGATCATTCTGGAAAAAGCGTGAAGATTGAACTGAAGATACTGGGTGACAAAAACAGCCTGAGGGGCATTCTTCCCGATAGTAGAAAGGTTTCCGAGATTCCCATAAAAAGCACTCTACTTGGTGATCTGCTGGAGATGTTCGCAGATTACCCGCTCTGCACCAATGGTATTTTCCTGCTTTTGCGATCTGATCATTTACACATCTCCATAAGATGCCAGGAGCTTTATTTACGTTCTCTTGAGAGGGCGATAAGAAAATTCACATTTGAAAAAGAAATACCACTTTCCATAGACGAAATAAAATAATATGGTAAAGTGTGTATTATTCACTCATAACTGATCTTCTGCCCGAAAAGTGACATTACAATGGACACAATGAACAGCAGGAACCCTATTCCCACCGAGAACTCATAGGCTACAGTCGGTATTGGGAGATTGGCCTTGATCATATATGCCGGCAGTATCATCATAAGTGATCCTATAACAAATAATGGAAATCTACTCCTTTCGTTTAATCCGTTTGACAACCTTTTCACCTCATATTGCAAATTTCAGGAACGTGAAGTCAAGTGGCAGACCAGCCATCAACCCTCTTATATACAGATCCACACCGATCACTATTATTAGACTGATAAACGCAAACTGTTCGTGATATCTGTTCAGTGCTGACTGTCCGTTGAAGAACTTCTTTCTGCCGTTACCAGCAGCCTTGCAGCTGAAACAGTCTATATGTCCACCTGTAAGGTGCCTGAAAGCATGACAGGAAAGCGTCCAGAGAGTAAGGAATATTGCATTGATTATGATCAGAAGGCTGCCAAGCCTGAGTACGAATTCACCAGGTATATACGTCAGTGAAACGTAAAAGTCATAATAAAAGAACGGGAGCAAAGCTATTCCTGCATAAAGGAAGTACCTGTGATAATTGTTCAGTCCGAAGAAGGTTTTTTCACCGCTGTAGCCCTTCCTGTTGTCATCAAATCTTATTCCGTCAATGCATGCCAGGGGATGCCTGAAAACATGCCTGTAGTAGTCCTTTCTGTAAGCATAGCAGGAGATCCTGAAAAGTGCGACAACCGGTATGACAAGAACGGTTGGGGAATAAAATGGGTCTACGTATCCCTTGTATATTCCCACGGGATATAGGAAAAGGGCACCGCCAGCAAGTATTATTACAAAGATGAATGCCCAGAGTCTCCAGTTAAATTCCTTGAATTCTGGCGGAAAAAGCGTCAGGGACGGATCCGAATTTTTGATCGTTTCTACCACCTCCTATTCTTCACTTTTTTGATAAGAATACCTATTGGGTCATATGCGTGATCCACTATCCTTTCCTTTTCTGGAATTATGGCATTATCCGTTATCCGTATGTCTTCAGGACAGACATTCTGGCAGCATTTGGTAATATCGCAGTAACCCACTCCACCTTCTCCGTGCAGAAGCTCTGACCGGTCTATGGCATCAATAGGGTGCATATCAAGTGCTGCAACCTTGACCATATGCTTTGGGCCAAAGTAGTTAGAATGGTGCTCTCTGATGACATGGCACACATCCTGGCACAGGAAACATTCTATGCAGGTTCTGAACTCCTTTGATCTGGTGACATCAATTTGAAACATCTTAAAAGGTGCAGACAAACCTTCCTTCGGGGTGAATGGTGGTATCTTCTTGGCAATCTCGTAGTTGTGGCTGACATCCGTGACGAGATCCTTCACCACCGGATACGCCTTTATAGGGTTGATCGTTATTTTATCTCCCACGGAATCTATTCTTGTCTTGCACATGAGTTTCGGTCTGCCGTTTATCTCAGCGGAACATGAACCGCACCTTGCAGCCTTGCAGTTCCATCTTACTGCAAGCGTCTGATCCATATTTTGCTGAATATAATGCACAGCATCAAGAACCACCATCCCCTCGCCAACCGGAACCTTGAATTCATCATAATGAACGTCGCTGCTAACAGACGGTTCCGATCTCCTGATCCTTATTGTCACTTCTTTCATGCTTGACCCTCTTTAAAAAGATCTTTGAGATAGTCCGGAAGTTCCGGAACATCCTGAAACGTAATATCGTTCTTACCTTCATTGTAGGTAAAAAGGATATTTTTATGCCATTCATCCGAGAGATTTGGATAGTCATTTCTGAAGTGCGCTCCTCTGCTCTCTTTCCTTTCCATTGCACCACGCACCACAAGTTCAGCGGAAAGCAGAAGGTTGTTCAGTTCCAGACATGCAATAAGACCAGGATTAAATCGTAAGCCTCCAAGTATGCCCACATTCCTTGCCTTTCCCTTCAGTCCGGTGATTGTGTCAAGGGCTTTCTGAAGATCCTCGGCACTTCTCAGTATTCCAACATATTTTGACATGGTCTCCCTGAGCTGATCTATCAGAATATATGGATTTGTTGAAGTCGGATTTTCCGTGAATGAAATGATACGATCTATCTCTTCATTAACAATCGAATCATCAAACTTCATCTGCTTTACTTTCTTTGCATACTCAGATGCAGATATTCCCGCGCGCCTTCCGAATACGAGAAGATCAACCAGTGAGTTCCCTCCCAGCCTGTTTGCGCCATGAACTCCACATGCCGCCTCTCCTGCAGCAAAAAGACCCTCAATGTTTGTCATGTTGGTATCCGGATCAACCCTTATCCCACCCATATGGTAATGGGTTGTCGGTGCAACCTCCATTTTTTCCTTCGATATATCTATTCCTGCAAATTCCTTGTACTGCATGTACATGCTTGGCAGCTTTTCCTTGATGTACTTTGCACCACGGTGAGTTATATCGAGATATACGCCACCATGCTCTGTTCCCCTGCCCGCCAAAATTTCACGGTATATTGATCTGGCCACAACATCCCTGGCATCCAGCTCCTTTTTCTGAGGAGAATATCTAAGCATGAATCTTTCACCCTCCTTGTTGTACAGAAGACCACCTTCGCCCCTGACACCTTCAGTCACGAGCAACCCTCTGACTGCAGGGGGCCATACCATTCCTGTAGGGTGAAACTGTACCATTTCCATATCCATCAGGACTGCACCCGCACGGTACGCAAGTGCAAGACCATCTCCAGTGGACTCCCATGAATTTGATGTGACCTTGAACAGCCTTCCAAGACCTCCAGACGCCATTACGAGAGATTTGCATTCTATAAGCTTGAAAGTGCCATCCCTCATGGAGATGCCAAAAGCACCTGCAACCCTGTTGTTCACTGTTATTATTTTCGATACAACGAATTCATCAAGCACCATTGCGTTGCTATGTGCAACCTTATCCTGCAGGGTCCTGATGAGTTCAAGGCCCGTTTTATCACCAACGTAGCAGAGTCTTCTGTAAGTGTGTGCTCCAAAGGCACGCTGCATTATCTTTCCATCTGGGGTCCTGTCAAAAAGTGCGCCATATCTCTCAAGCTCGTATACTCTGTCTGCTGCCTCCTTTGCAAGAATTTCTATCATTTTCCAGTTGCCCAGAAATACACCTTCTTCATAAGTGTCCTTGAAGTGAACCTTCCAGTTATCCTGCGGGTCCACATTTCCAAGAGAGGCAGCAATTCCACCTTCGGCCATGACGGTATGTGCCTTACCCAGCAGGGACTTCGTTGCTATAATAACCGAACAACCGGATTCAACCGCAGAAATTGCGGCTCTGAGCCCGGCACCGCCTGCTCCTATGATCAGAATATCAGTTTTAAGCCTGGAAAACTCGTGTTTGCTTGACATAAGGACTTAAAAGGGATTGCGAGTTTTCATTTATAACTTTCGGGGTATGCGGATTTTAATGAATATTACTAAAAATCCTGAATAATGCATGAGGATAAGCGTGCTGCCGGCCAGCTTCAATATCTGCAACCTATTGCACGCTATTTCCCGTTCTTTTCTTTGCAAGTTTATTGATGAAGAATAGCCCTACCAGAACAATAATAGCTCCAATTGCAACATACTGATACTGATCGAAAAACAATATTATTTTCTGCCAGTTTCGCCCCAGTGAAATCCCAAAATAGATAAGTACAGAATCCCAGATCAATGACCCGAGAAACGTCAGGGAGGCAAAGAGCCTGATGTTCATTTTTCCTATCCCTGCAGGTATCGAAATGAATGTCCGGAATATTGGAACTAGGCGCGTACCAAAAACGCTCTCAGGACCATATTTCTGGAACCACCTCTGAACGTGCTTAACCGACGCTTCATCAAGAAACACGTATTTTCCATAGCGGACTATTAGTGGCTCACCTCCATAGTATCCTATGTAATATGCTATCATTGCTCCGGATAAATTACCAAACGTACCAACAAGCAACAGAATCAGGAACGCTGGTACATAAAGGAAACCGGTGAGTTGCCCTGTATAGATCAGATAGCCTCCGAATGCCATTACCACCTCTGACGGTATTGGGAGCAACATCCCTTCCAGAAGCATCAATCCGAATATACCAGGATATCCTATTGCGGAGATGATTCCTGTTGTAAGGTTGAAGACCTCAGCTACTATTCCCATGCTCAGTCTTCACCTGTGAGCGAGGCATACTCCTCTCCTATCATCGCCCGAACCTCCTTCTCACTAATCTGGAACTGCCTGAGTTTCAGATTGCTGTCAAGTATCAGAAGTTCTGAAAGCTCGTCCGGATATCCATCCGCGTAAATAATTTCCTTTATCTGGGCATTCATTATCATCTTGGAGCATACTGAACATGGGTGCGTTGTGACATATATAACCGCGCCACTTATGCTTGATCCATGAACTGCCGCCTGAATGATAGCATTCTGCTCCGCGTGAAGCCCTCTGCACAGTTCGTGTCTTTCACCTGATTTAATATTGAGATCATTACGTACACATCCGGCAATATCACAGTCAGCTGACCCACTTGGAGGGCCATTGTATCCTGTGGCAATGACATTTCTGTCTTTCACGATGACAGCTCCTACCTTTCTCCTGATGCAGTTTGACCTGGAGGCTGCCAGATATGCCATCCTCATAAAGTACTGATCCCATGTGGGCTTGTTCATATTTAGAGGAACAATATCCTCTATTATAATTTACTTTGGCTACTTTGGTATAACCGCATTAATGAAGGTAAAAATCAATTCCCCTTCTTATTTCAGGAGTTTTATCCGGTTGCCATAATGGATATATATCTCTGTGGCATAGGCGCTGAATGGAACCCAAACTCAGGGTAGTCAGCAAGGACAAAAACACAATCACCATTGAGATGGTGAATTATGATAACACCATATTGAGGCCGCTGGTTGAGGAACTCCTCAGGGATGATCAGGTCGAGGAGTCCAGGTACTTCATCAAGCATCCGGTCATAGACAATCCTGCAATCTTTGTAAAGGTCAAATCTGGCAAGCCTCAGGCAGCTGTTAAAAGGGCCATCAGAAAGCTTTCAAAGGTTTACGAAAGCCTGCTTGCTGACCTTGAGAAGGAAAAAAAGAAGACATCTGCCCAGCACTAGATGGATCAGACTCTTTATATCGCGGAATTTTCAAAGGATTATCCGGGAATACTGCCTCTGGAACTTGCTGCACTGAGTTCTGATAGTACCATTTTTTCCTATGATTTTTTAAGAGATAACATTGTTTTGGCACGCGGAAAAGTCGATGCGATAACAGAATCTGCATTTCTCAGATATCTGGGAAAAATCATATGGCAGGGTGATGACCTTAACCACCTGGAGATGGATGCCATTCGAATACCGGAAGGAACTTTTCATGTCAGGGCATGGACCGATGACGGAAGAGAATCCACCAGGGCAGAACAGATCATAGGAAAATCTTTGCACGGAGAGGGCAGGATTCAGTTCAAAAACCCTGATTTTACGATAAGGGCCTATTTTCTCGGCAGATGGTATGTCACTCTCCAGGTAAGCCTTGGTAAAAGATCTGAGATGCTGAGTAGAACAGCTCCCATGAGGCCATTTTTTTCACCAGTTTCTCTACATCCTTTTATAGCCAGGGCAGCAGTAAATCTCTCAAGGACGAGGAAAGGCGAAACCTTACTCGATCCATTTTGCGGAACTGGGGGAATACTTCTTGAAGCTGCCCTTTCCGGAAGAAAGGTAATTGGTAGTGATGCCTCGCTTCAGATGGTAAGTGGCGCAAGAATGAATATGAAATATTACGGCATACAGGATTCCAGGATCATATTGTCGAGCGCTTTTGATCTGAAGCTGAATGAGGAAGTGGATGCTATAGTTACAGATCTTCCTTACGGAAGAAGCTCACCAAAGATAGATATAGGGAACGACTTCATCAGCAGAATCACTGAGAAATTTGCCTCATTGATCAGATTAGGTGGGTTTTGTGTCCTTATCACAAACTCCGCGAATGCTCAGGACCAGATTTCCGGAGAATTCTCACTTATGAACAAATTAGGGATTAGACAGCACAGATCTCTCACCAGATTCTTTTATGTTATTAGAAAAGGATAGGTCTGTGACGTTCTGATCCTTTATTCCCTTATCTCCTTCTCTGAAACAAAGTAGGTCAGTGTAAGCAGAAAAGCGGCAAGTGCAGCCAGACCTCCAAGCCATACAGAAACATGATATGCCTGGGAAGCGCTAAGACTTCCGTTTATGATCACCGTCCTTATAGTCTCAGCAGACCATGAAACTGGATTGTATTTTGCCATGTCGCTGAGCCAGCCTGCCATCAGGTCGGGTGGAAACATGGCATAGCTAACGAACAGCAACGGCAGATTGACCAGATTAATGATTCCAAATATAGTGTCTGGTCTAGTTATTCTGACAGCTATCGTTGTAAAGATGGATGAGAAAATCAGAGAAGTCAGAATCACAGCAGTAACCAGGATCAGGGCATCCAGAACCGTGAACCCATGGACAAACTTGAGTCCGTTGGGTATGATTAGAGCTGCAGCTATAAGTATAGCAGCGTTTATCAGTATTCTGAAAGAGGATGAGAATATCTTGGCAAATACGATGGAACTCCTTCTTATTGGAGCAATCAGAAAGCGGCCAAGTACACCAAGCCTGCGGTCAAATATCAGGTTCACCCCTGAGAAAAGGGCAGTGAATAGGCCGATTATTGTAAGAACACCGCCGAGTATATAAGTGATGTAATTTGGAGCTCCATCAAGGATTGCTGGGCCGAAGTCTGATATTTTGCTGAAGGCACTTCCGAACAGAACGAGCCAGAATAAAGGTTGTATGAGACCGGTGAACAGCGAAATAGGGTTTCGGTACCATTTTTTGAGTTCCCTGGAAGTCAGCGGGCCGAGTCCACTCATCTTCTCAACCTCCTCATATTGAACATAACCTGCCTGTAATCCGCTGGATCCTCCTTTCGTATATCCTTACCTGTTATTTCAAGGAAAACGTCATCAAGGGATGGTTTCTGAACAGAGAGTTTTGTGATCTGTATTGAATTCGCGTTTATGTATGATATGAGTTTAGGTAGTTCCTCGTCAGAGTTCGAAACCTTAAGTCTGACAGTGTTTGGTTCAGTAAGCTTTGAATCCACAGACTCCGGAAATGCCATCACCTTCTCAACATCATTCTCACTCTTGACTGTTACCTGTATTACATCGCCACGCAGATTGCTTTTCAGTTCCTCAGATGTACCGGTCGCCATCACCTTTCCATGGTCAATGATCGAGATGCGATCGGATAGGGCATCCACCTCCTCCAGATAGTGGCTGGTAAGTATTATTGTTACATCGAGCTTTTCCTGAATCTCCTTTACATATTGCCACATGTGATTTCTGGTTGTGACATCAAGCCCGAGAGTTGGTTCATCCAGAAAGAGTATCTCTGGGTCATTCACTAGACCAGCTATGAGCTCCAGCCGCTTTCTCATCCCTCCAGAATACTGTCTCACCAGCCTGTCCTTTGCATCATCCAGATTAACCATGGATATCAGTCTGTTGATCCTTTCCTCAGCCTCTGCCTGTGGCACATCATAAAATCTGGACACAAGCTTCAGGTTCTCAATTCCTGTCAGATCCTCATCAGTGGTGAGGTCCTGCGGTACTACGCCAATTGTCCTCCTGATATCCAGTGAATTTTTTCTGATATCGAAGCCGTTGACAATGGCAGTGCCTGAAGTTGGATATATTCTTGTCACAAGCAGATTTATCGTTGTTGTCTTTCCCGCTCCATTTGGGCCGAGTAATCCGTATATTTCCCCCTTCTCTATCTCTATGTTGAGCTTATCAAGTGCCTTTACCCTGCCATTATAGACCTTAGTGAGATCCTCAGTCTTTATGATGGAGGCCATAGTGTTATCGCTTTCCGATAAAAGTCCTGTATTTATAGATTGCTTAAAACACACTTTAGTTTTTACCGGAATACGGATCTGCGATATACCAAATATTTTAGTTAACTATGCGATTGATTCAGAATGGAGAATATCTTAATTCTTCATGGAGGGGCAGGGGGAAGCCTGGAAGTTCAGAACAAGAATTCAGAAGCACTCAGAAAAATCGGAAAAGATGCATCTAAAATGAACACTGTCGAAGAGATAGTGATCGAGGCTGTGAGACTCATGGAGAATGACACAAGATTCAACGCTGGTACAGGATCGGTTATTAGAGTCGACGGGTCTGTTCAGATGGATGCTGCCGTAATGTCCGGTAACAGGTTTGCCTCAGTCATATCCATAGAGAATGTGAAAAACCCGATACTGGTTGCAAGAGATGTTCTGAACAAATCTCCGCACTCAATTCTTTCTGGGGATGGTGCAATAAGATTCGCCAGAAAGCTTGGCCATGATCCATATGATCCGAGGACGGAAAGGACAATGGAAGTTTACAGAAAGATGAAGGAGGCACTGGATAAGAACTCTCAAGATGAAACAGCTAGATACTCTACATTCAGAAAATATGCGGATCTTTATTCAGATACTGTGGGTGCCATAGCGAGAAAAGATGGAAATTTTGCTGCAGCAATATCAACCGGAGGCGTATTGCCAATGCTTCGGGGAAGGGTTGGTGATTGCCCACTTCCGGGATGCGGAATATATGCAGGTGATAAAGGTGCCGTTGCCGTATCTGGTAACGGAGAGGAGATAATAAGGAGGATGCTTTCGCTTTCTGTTTATCTTGAAATAGGAAAGAAGCCACTGCAAGAGATCCTGGACACACACATTTCGAATTTCAATTCTCCAACAGGGATCATCGCCGTATCAGAGAGTGAGTATTCGATCGTTACCAATGCATACATGGCAACTGCGGTGGTCGATCTACTGTAACATAAGATTTTAAACGATAAATTGCATAACGATTTGCCACATTCCAACTTATTTTACAGCATCCATTATCTTAAGCACTGCAGAGCTTGTTTGAAGTCCGAAAGTACCGGCATTTAAGATTAGAATAATCCAGAAAACTAGTGGGCAATCAACGCGTTAATATCAGTATCTGGCCTGTCCTTACTCTGGGCAATATATTTCCTGGCTTTTAGCCCAAGCGGATTTGAGAAATAGGGAGATCGAAAACCATGATTTCATGCGGGTGCCGGGATTTGAACCCGAGGCACGAGCTTGGCAAGCTCGCGTGTTACCAGGCTACACCACACCCGCAGAAGTAATCTGGGAAGGATGAGTCTTCTTATTAATTTTATCCCAATTGCAGCAAAGACGCAGCGACTGGTTTATAAAATCTGCCTCAATCTGCCGTATATTCAGGGAACCTGCAAATAAATTATTATTCTTTATCTCTAAGTATGAGGACTTGGATTCTGCGGCTTCCTGCGCCTGAGCTTCAAATATATGTTTACCTGGGTAGGTAGAACAAGTATCAGAAGAAAAATCACGCCAAGTATATTAAGGTAAATAACGCTAAACACGCAAATAAGTATGAGAAATGGCAGGACTTCCCTGAATCTCCGTTTTCTAGAGAAGAAGGTCGTATAATAGTAGGCATATAAAAAATCAGAAGCTATCCACAATAAAGGTAAAAGACTGTAAAAATTGTTAATGAAATTAGTCATTTGAAACCATTCAGATTGTCCACGGAGGCTCTGTATTTGGGTTCCATACACTGCTATGCCAGAAGCAGGCCATGAAGTTGCTAGAGGTTATAGCCAACGGAACGCAGAACCCGTTGCTTGAATCATAGTTGCCGGTGAATACGCCCTCCTCCCCATAAGCTCCAAGCTGATAGAAGTTGTACCAGTAAATACCCCAGCTAAAGCCTATATCAAAGTATATTGTTGGATAGTTATTACACAGTGCATAGCCGCACAAATATGCATAGTCTGCTGCAAGAACCGCTACAACCGCAGGCAGTAGCGGTGTTGCCTCCGGATTCGTTGTTTCGATTGCACCAACCTCTACGCCCACATAGACTCCAAAGGTTACAACAACTTCTCCGACTGTGAATCCAACGAGTTGCATGACCTCAATTTTTGAAACAACAAGTAGAGCTTCATGTCCCGATTTGTATTTGAAATGTTTGGAAATGTTTACCTCCCATATAGTATCATACGCCGTAACTTCAGAGGCGCTTGACGCTGACCCCTTAACACCCTGAAACTCGTGAATTGTTAGCGTGAAATCTCTCCCTGCTCTGTTAACGTTAACATTTATGTTTCCGTACGATGTGGTGTAATGTTTATTTCCCAGAATTATGCCATGCCCGACAGAACAAGAATATATAATGTGAGCCACAATAATGGTTTCCTTTACTAAGCCAGACCGGTGTTCTATTGTTACAGATACATTACTCACACTGAACCATTACTGAGATGCTGCTCCAAACAACGCAGCTCCTGATGAGGTTGTTGCATGATTGGATGTTGCGGATATTTGAGTACCGCCTCCGATGAAATTATCGAGTGCAATTAACTCGGAAATCAGGAATACCGAGGTGGCAAATATAGCAAAAAGTCTATGTTTCTTTATTTTCACCTAAAACGATCTACTGACTGTATAATAACTTTACCAAAGCCAAAAAAGCCAGTTAATGTGTCATTTGTCAAAACTGAAGCTTTCATGGTAAGTATAACACACTTTCAGATTCTTATTATCTGAATGAGGCCGATTTCACAAATATTGGCAATTAAAATAATATACGCAGTATTACCATTGTGCAAAAAATCAATCTTGATTATTTCTTCCGAAAGAATGGATCCTTTGCCGGCGATCTTATGTGATAAATTTTAGCCATTCATCAGATAAATTTATTAAAGCCTTTTAAGGGCCTAGCTTTTACAGCATAATAAATAATCATCACCATAAAAGTCTTAGTAGATTAAACTACAAAATAGTTTTAATACTCATAGGCTTACTAACCCAACAAGTCGGTGAAAAGATGATAGTTGCAGAAGAGATAAACAGATTCCCAGAGATCAGGTTTGCGTCTGACTTCGAAATAAGCAAGAACGCTTCGTTCAAGACCGTTGATGATTTTGTTAAGGCAATGGGTCACCTGATAAACGACGATATGCTAGTTCTCCGTGTCACAGAAAGCCTCTGCCCACTTTGCGCTGACGAAGAGAAATTCGATCAGATGAGAATACCTGCGATCGTTTATGAGAATGCAGGAGAGGTAAAGCTGATTAAGGAGTGTCCTGAACACGGTATAACTAGGGAAAAATACTGGGAAGATTACGATATGTACATGGAGGCAAAAAAGTGGCAGGATCGTGGGGTAAGGATACTGAATCCAAACGTTGCCCTACTCGAGGAAAAGATAGTATGCCCCACACACTGCGGTCTCTGTGTTAAACACAAGTCTCACACCGGGCTTGGTAATGTAGTGGTCACAAATAGGTGTGATCTGTCTTGCTGGTACTGTTTCTTCTATGCCAAGGAGAATGAGCCTATATACGAGCCATCACAGGATCAGATAAGAATGATGCTAAGAAGGATGAGGAATGAGAAGCCTGTTGGTGCAAACGCCGTTCAAATAACTGGTGGGGAGCCAACTATCAGGGATGACATAATAGATGTAATCAAAATAGCAAGGGAGGAAGGTTATGAGCATATCCAGCTCAACACAAACAGTATAAGGGCTGCCTTTGACCCAGACTTTCCAAAGCAGATCAGGGCTGCCGGGTCAAACGTCATATATACAAGCTTTGACGGTCCTACACCAAGATCCAACCCAAAGAACTTCTGGGAGATTCCTGCAGCTCTTGAAAATTACAAAAAGGCCCCGCTGGGTGTAGTTCTCGTTCCAACCGTAATAGGTGGTGTCAACGATCACTATCTGGGTGACATAATCAGGTTTGGGCTTTCAAACATTGACGCTGTCCGTGCGGTGAATTTCCAGCCTGTAAGCCTTGTCGGAAGGATGCCTGACAGGATGAGGGAAAAACAGAGAGTGACCATTCCTGGATGCATAAAGAAGATCGAGCAGCAGACAGATGGTATGATTGGAAGAGAGGACTTCTTTACAGTTCCTTCTACCACCAAGGTTTCAAACTTCGTTGAAGCCCTCAAGGGAAAGGACACATACAAACTGTCCATACACTTTGCCTGTGGAATGGGTACATACATATTCAAGGACGACGAAAAGATCATACCCATAACCAGGTTCATTGATGTAAGAGGAATGTTTGAGTATATCGGTGAACTGGGTGATGAAATTAAGACCTCTTCATTTAAGAGACTCAAGAAGGTTGAATCAACTTCAAAACTGCTTCTGAGCCTGAGGAGGTTCGTGGACTATGAAAAGGCACCGAAGGACTTCAAGCTAAAGGACATGGTTTACAATGCATTTACAGAGGGAGACTATCACGGATTAAAGGCATTCCATTACAAGAGTATGTTCATAGGTTTCATGCACTTCATGGATCCGTATACGTACGATGTTGACAGAGTTGAAAGATGTGATATACACTATGCAATGCCGGACGGAAGAGTTGTTCCCTTCTGTGCCTTCAACGTAATTCCAGAATTGTACAGGGATGCAACTCAGAGAAAATACTCCATACCGGCAAAGCTCTATGAGGAGAAGACTGGAAAGATCCTTAAGAAAGAGAAATACTTCAGGGAATACAGCTTGGAGGACAAGAAGAGGATAATCGCATTCTACGAAAGGAGTATTGGCAGAAAACTCACTGAGAATGAAATAGGCCTCAATCTTGAGGAGAAGATTCCGGTTATCTCATCAGAAAAGCCGGAGTAATTTTTAATCCCCTATTTTCAATTCCCTTTTTTAATGCCATTGGAAGACTGTCATAGCGAATTTGAAGTTCTTGAGAGTACTGCTGACGTTTCGTTCAGGGTAGCTGGTGAAACTAGGGAGGATCTTCTGAGCAGATCTCTTAGAGCACTTGCCTGTATAATAGATGGTAATGGCAGGATAGAGGATCAGAACTACGGTTATCTCAAAATATATGGTAGTGATTTCAAAAATATCCTTATTGGAACACTTAACCGCGCAATAATGATATTTGATACAGAAAACTTCCTGATTCGCCATGCTGAAGACATTTCTATAGACACGAAAAGGGTTTCATTCCAGGCATTCGGCTATTCACCTGGAGAAAATGTTTCCGGAGACATAGTGAAGGCGGCGACATTCCACAACCTGAATTACAGGGAGAATCCCTACAGCATAGAGATCACACTTGACCTTTAGTTGGGAAATTTATTATTTCAAGTACCCCTTACCGGTTTAATGTCTTCGATGGTCCCGAAAAAGATATTTTTTACAAGAGGCGTTGGCAGGGGTGATTCCCAGTTGACATCCTTCGAACATGCTCTCAGGGATGCGGGAATTGCCCAATACAACCTGGTAAGTATAAGTTCAATATTTCCTCCCAACTGTGAAGTTGTCAGCACTGAGGAAGGCCTTAAAGAACTTGGCGACGGACAGATAATCTTCACAGTTCTGGCAAGAAATTCATCAGATGAACTTAACAGAATGATATCTTCTGCAATAGGATATGCCATACCTAAAGACAGAAACAGATGGGGGTATCTCAGTGAGCACCATAGCTTCGGTCAGACGGAAAAGGTTGCCGGCTATTTTGCTGAAAAACTGGCCGCAGAAATGCTGGCAAGCACCATGGGGTTGCTGGAAGAGCTCAAGTGGGATGAGAAAAGGAATGAATACGTACTGAGCGACAAAATCCTAACAACAAAGAACATCTGCTCGACTGCCGTTGTATTGAAGGCAGGTGAATGGACCACCACTGTGGCTGCTGCCGTGCTGATAGTGTCGTGACGTTCGATGGAAGACAGCATTGAAAGATCCCTCGAGAGAGGGTGGAACGCAGGGAAAATCTTTGTCGCTGACATAAACAGCCGTGCGAGGAAATTCTTCATCACAGTTCCATATCCATATGTGAACGGCTCTCTGCACGTTGGCCACGGTAAAACTTATACTTTAACCGATGTAATTGCAAGATACATGAGAATCCAGGGGTTTAACGTTCTTTACCCAATGGCATTTCATCAGAGTGGGACACCACTCATAGCCTATTCTCAGAGGATAAGAGCCGGGGAGAAGAATATAATCAAAACCTACAGGGATTATCTTTCCATTTATATTGATAACCCAAACCAGATAGATCAGCTGATTCATGACTTCGAGGATCCAAAAAATATCGCTGATTTCTTTGCAGATAAGATCAGTTCAGATTTCAGAAGGATGGGATACTCCATAGACTGGACACGCTCATTCGCCAGTGGCGAGGATGTTTACCAGGACTTCGTAGAATGGCAGTTTCAGAAGCTCATGGAAAAGGGGCTGCTGGTGCAGAAAAGCTATCCTGTCCTTTACTCTGTGGAGGATGGTAATGCTGTTGGTGAGGACGACATAAAGGATGGAGATACTGACAAGGTGACCATAGACGAATACACAGGTCTAATTTTTCATGGAAAAAAATTCTCTTTGATTGCTGCAACACTCAGGCCTGAAACCATATTCGGCGTCACCAATCTGTGGGTTTCCCCATCAGGAGAATATGTATCATTCTCCAAGGATGGAATGAATTATGTGGTCTCTGAGGAGGGGTTTGAGAAGATCTCGCTGCAGATCAGAAATATCAGCAAGACCAGGAAAGTAAGCAGAGAAGAGATACTCGAAGAAAAATTCCGCACAGAGATGGTAGACAGGGATCTTTCTGTCTTTGAATCTGAACTTGTTGATCCTTCGGTGGGAACAGGCGTTGTATTTTCTGTTCCCGGCCATTCAATATGGGACTATGTAGGTGCGAAGTCCCTGAAAAATATTTCTCCAATAAAGGTTATAGAAATGCCGGGCAGAAGTGATATCACCGTTGAATATCTTGTTAAGAAATACGGTATCACTGGAACTGGCGACAGGGAAAAGATAGATCAGGCGACCGCTGAAATCTACAGAGAGGAATTTTATTCAGGAAAGATGAACAGCCTTAACGGAAGATATTCCGGGATGACCGTGGCCGATGCCAGGGAGGAGATTCGGAAATATCTGATGGATAGGCATATGGCGATTCCAATTTATGAAACAAGCAGAAAGGCCTATACGAGAAGCGATTCCAAGGTAACTGTTGCAGTGATTGATAACCAGTGGTTCATTGATTATTCCATCAGGTGGTGGAAGGATAATGCCCACAGGGCTGTGGAGAGAATGAAATTCTACCCAGATCAGATTAAAAAGAGCATGCATGATGCAATAGAATGGGTGAGGGAAAGACCATGTGCCAGAAGGAGGGGACTTGGAACAAAGCTTCCCTTTGACAGGGAATGGGTCATTGAGTCGCTCTCTGACTCCACAATCTATCCACTGCTCTATACTGTTATAAATTACCTGAGGGAGATACGAAAGATCACGGGCAAGGTCAGTACTGAGATACTGGATTACATCATTCTCGGAACAGGCACTGGAATTAGGGAGAAATTCGGAAAGGAGGTTGAATCTCTGGCCGATTCGGCAAGGGAGAGTCTGAAATACTGGTATCCAGTGGATCTGAGAGTTACTTCAACACCCCACCTGTCCAATCATCTTCTGTTCTACATAATGAATCACTGTGCTGTTCTTCCTGAAGATATGTGGCCAAGATCGATCATGGTTGTTGGTCTGGTTGTCTCCGCAGGCTCCAAGATTGGAAAGAGCAAGGGGAATACCGTATCCCTGTACAACGTGGCAAAGCAGTACTCTGCAGACGTATACAGACTTGCAATATGCGCTGCGGCTGACCCTGCTTCCGAGATGGAGTGGCTTGAGGATGAGCTGGAGTCATTCTCCAAGAAATACAATGCTTTCTGCACAATAATGGAAAGACCATCAGCAGGTAACGACAGCCATTTTAATGAAACAGGAAAGATGTGGTTCATGGCATCTTTCAGGAAACGGCTGGAGGACTACCGCAGATTAATGGATAATATGGATATCAGAAATGCCACCGTTTCAATATTCTACGAGGTTATGAATGATCTCAGAGAGGCCTCAAAACTAGGTCTTGGGGAATCAGAAGCCCTCAGCCTGATAAGGCGAAACTGGCTCGTTGCCCTTTCTCCTATAATACCATTTGCTTCAGAGTATTACTGGAAGGCTGGAGGTTTTCCCTCGAATGCCTCACTTTCCTCCATTGATCCTGTCGCGCCCGATGAGGATGACCAGAAAATACTATATATGAAGAATTACGTGGATGCCGTCATATCGGATGCACGGGAAATTCTCTCAACGATCCGGATAAGGCCGATGGAAGTGGACATAATTGTGTCTGGAAATGTCGGTCATGAGATTGCAAAGAAAGTGATTGATGGTAAAATCGCCGACATTCCGCATGAATACAGGGCTCTGATTCCCCAGGTAAACAAAATGAGAAGATACATAAGGCTGGATGTTCCATGGGAACATGAGGCGATTAATATGTTCAAGGATTACATATCAGGCAGCATAGGCCTGCCTGTAAAAATAGGGGTTGCCGATCCTGATATCCGTGGAAGAAACGCATGGCCTGGGCGTCCATTGATAAATGTAAAGGGTGAATAGGATGGATTCGAAATATAATCAGTTGAACTTTGAGAATGATCTGCAGGAGAGGGTTTACACGTCAAGGCTCCTTGGAAAAGAAAAGAGTCTGGTACTTCATGGAGGCGGAAACACCTCGCTGAAGAGGGACGAAAAGGATCACACAGGAAGGCAGATCAGGGTGTTGCGGGTAAAAGGAAGCGGATCAGATCTCTCGGAGATCACTGAAAAAGGATTCACTGGACTCAGATTAGATGATCTTCTCGCGGCTTCAAAAATAGACAGCATGAACGATTTTGAAATGGCTGATTACCTGAGGAAAAGCATGGTGGATCCTTCTGAGCCTTCGCCATCGGTTGAAACGTTCCTCCATGCTTTCATTCCAGCCAGATTTGTTGATCACTCACATTCGGACGCAATCCTCGCTCTTACTAATTCTGGTATGCAGGACGATGAGATCAGGAACGTACTGGGAAGCGTGATCATTTTCCCATATATACCGCCTGGATTCAAGCTGGCCAGAGTTGTTTTCGACAGGGTGACTTCAATGCCACCGGAAACTGAAGGCATCGTCTTGAGAAACCATGGACTTTTTACCTTTGGAAAGAGTGCAAAGGAAAGTTATGAGAACCATCTGCGCATCGTGAGCAGGGCTGAAGATTTCATAAACGAAAGGAAAAAAGCACTTGATCGTGCACAGTCGGATGGTGTTTCCGATTTCCTTTCTGTAATACCGGAAATCAGGGGAAAACTCTCTTCATTAAAGAGAAAGATAATCATCCTGAACAGAACAAGAGAAGCGGTTGAGATAGCGTCCAGTTCCCAGGCGGAGAGGTTCGCCTCATACGGGCCTGCGACTCCTGACATGCTCATACGCACCAAATACGATTACTGCTATGTGGAATCACCTGAAAAGGGGCTTTCTGCCATAGACACATACGCTGCAAAATATATGGAGGATTACCGTTCCAGCGGAATTGCGTATCCACCTCATGATCCATTTCCATCCATAATTGTGCTGAAGGGATATGGCATTCTTACGGCCGGTATCTCCAGGAAGGAGGCCAGTATAGTCATGGATCAGTTCATACATTCATTCTGGGTGAATCACTGGGCTGAATCAATAGGTGGACATCGGTTTCTGACAAAACAGCAGGCTTTTGAAATGGAATACTGGCCACTTGAGGAGGCAAAGCTCAAGAAAGCGACACCTAAGAAATTTCAGGGGCATATAAGTATCATCACCGGAGCGGCCAGCGGAATCGGATACGAGGTTGCAAAACGTCTTGCCAGCGAAGGTTCTTTAGTTATTTGCTGCGATATAGATCCAAGAATATATGAGGCCACAGCAGAAATTTCGTCATCTACAGGTGGAGAAACCTTTCCAATTAATGTTGACATCTCCGATGAAACAGCCATCATCTCATCGTTTACGGAAATACTGAAAGAAGTTGGAGGGGTTGACAATGTTTTCAACAATGCAGGCATACTTAAATCGGCTAACATTGATGAACTTGACGTATCTTCGCTTGACGCACATTACAGGATCAATGCGAGGGGGGCATTTCTTGTTACCAGGGAAGCTTTCAAGATAATGAAGAGACAGAAAATTGGTGGCAATTTTGTTTTCAACATATCCAAGAATCTCACGCATCCTGGCCCTGGTATGACTGCCTATGGGTCATCCAAGGCATTCGCCGCCCAGATATCCCGCTATGTGGCAAGGGAAGGTGGCCGGTATGGCATTAGATCCAACATCATAAATCCTGACAAGATATTCAAGGGCTCCAAAATCTGGGAGAACGGTGTACTTGAGGCCAGGGCTAAGGCAAAGAACCAGACCGTTGAGGAGTATAAAAGATCAAATCTCCTTCAAAGGGAGGTTCTACCGGAGCATGTGGCAGGTGTTGTTTCTGTTCTTCTCGATGAGAGCATATTTGGGGCTACTACGGATGCCATGATTCCGATCGATGGTGGAATCCTTTAGAGAAAGATGAGAAGTTATCTGATCAGGATAGGTTACCATGGCTACATGTTCACAGGTTTCCAGAAAGGCAACGGTGATCGGAGCATTGAGGACGAAATAATAAGAACATTAGGCAATGAAGCAGTCTTTATCAGAAGTGCATCCAGAACTGACAGAGACGTATCCGCAGTTGCCAATGTGGTACAGATTGAGACAGAAAAGCCTCCAAGAATGATCATTCACAGAATGAATTCAATTCATGGCCTTTTTGCCTGGGGGTTTGCTTCTGTGGATAAGAAATTCAATGCCAGGCACGCCAAACAGAGAAGATATCTTTACATACTTGATGCACAGAGAATAGATGCTGGTCTTCTGGAAAAACGGCTACGCAAATTTGAAGGAACACATGATTTTTCCAGTTTTTGCAGGAAGGATCACAGAAACACTGTGAGGACCATAGACGGAATTTCCCTGATGAAAAGTGGAACATTGATTTCGGTAGAGTTCGTTGGAAAGAGTTTCCTGTGGAACCAGATAAGAGGCATCATGGCATTTTCCATCAAAGAGGATTCTGATCCATTTTCACTGAAAGGCAGATATCCTTACCTTGCAGATCCCAGTGGGCTGATACTGCTCTCTGTTGAATATGAGGATATTAATTTTACTGATGTTCTTGAAAAACCTATTGTGCGCAACATTTTCAGAGAGCGTAACAGGGCAGCTTCAGACTACACGTTATTTTCAATTCTTCAGCGCTATGTGTCCCAAAATACGAATAATAGATTTACCGGGGAAAAGGCTGAAATGGAAAAATAGTTAATCGCATTGGGCATTATTATCCGTGCTCTTTTCTGAAGCGTGTTCAGTATTCGAGAAAATGGAGGCAACGAGCAAAAGGCTGGAGCTCACAGATATGCTCTCAAAGCTCCTCTCAAAGGCTGGTGAAGATACTGAGATGCTTGTCTATCTTGTGCAGGGAAAGATTGCCCCGGACTATGAGGGAATTGAACTTGGTATGTCAGAAAAGCTCATTGCAAAGGCCCTTGTTTCAATTACCTCCATGGATGAGAAGGAAATTGCCAGAATGATGGCCAGATCCGGTGACATGGGTACAGTCTCACAGGAGGTTATTGCAGAAAGAGTACAGTCCACACTTGAAAAGCAGGATATTACAGTAAAACGTGTATTCAATGCCCTTACGGAGATAGCACAGACATCCGGGGAGGGAAGCGTTACAAAGAAACTGGCACTTTACAAAGACCTGGTACTGAATGGCACTCCTGTGGAGGCAAAGTACATCACCAGAATAATAACCGGAAAGATGAGGCTTGGCGTATCCGATGCTACCATAATTACTGCCCTTGTCGCCGCTTTCAGCTATGAAGGAGATCCGGCTGAGATTGAGAATGCATACAACTGCCATCCTGACATGGGCTACATTGCAGGGCTGCTCAGAAAAGGTCTCACTGATAAAATAAGGGAGGCTTCACCGCAGCCTCTGGTGCCGGTCAAAGTCATGCTGGCCGAGCGTCTCACAAGTGTTGATGAGATTCTTGAAAAGCTTGGTGGAACCTGTGCTGCAGAGTACAAGTATGATGGACTCAGGACCCAGATACATTTTGACGGGAAAACCGTGAAGATATTTTCACGCGGGACAGAGGAAACAACCAGTAACTTTCCAGACATAGTGAGAGCTTTCACCGAGACTTTCCACTGCAAATCCTGCATACTGGACGGAGAGTCTGTTCCCTACAATCCCGAGACCGGTGAACTTTATCCATTCCAGATGGTTTCCCAGAGGAGGGGAAGAAAATACGATCTGGAGGGCAAGCTGCATGAAATCCCAATTGTTGTCTTTCTCTTCGACATCCTTTATCTGGATGGCAGTTCTCTGCTTGCTGTTCCTTATCCGGAAAGAAGGAAAAAACTTGAATCGCTATTCACTGAGAACGATCACTTCAAACCTGCGACAAGGATAGTTTCCTCAAACGCACATGAGATCATGGAGTTCTTTGAAAGATCCATATCGGACGGTTGCGAGGGAATAGTTGCCAAGAGTGTTGGAGCGGACAGCTATTACAGGGCAGGGGCAAGGGGATGGCAGTGGATCAAATTCAAAAGGGACTACCAGAAGGAGCTGAGCGATTCTCTTGACCTTGTTGTTCTTGGAGCCTTTTCAGGTCATGGCAGAAGAAAGGGGACTTACGGCGCGCTTCTAATGGGGGTTTATGATCACAGGAGGGATATCTTTGAGACCGTGTGCAAACTTGGCACCGGATTTACTGATGACGTACTGTTCAATCTTCCCAAGATTCTGGCTGATTACAGAAGTCCGAATAAGCCAAACAACGTTAATTCCATACTTGAGCCAGATGTCTGGTTCTATCCATCCATTGTTCTTGAAGTGAGAGGTGCTGAAATTACCGTGAGCCCGGTACACACCTGCGCCTTCTCAAGCGTGGTATCGGGATCAGGGCTTTCCCTCAGATTTCCAAGATTCACAGGAAACTTCAGGAAGGACAAGAAGGGTGATCAGTGCACCACCACTGAAGAAGTTCTTTCTATGTTCAATAACCAGAAGAAAAAGGGAGCCTGAAGAGAAAATAATCAAATAAGTAAAAATTAACCACTTTTACGTGGAATGTAAAAATTATGAATAACCGTTTATGTTTTATTCGTCTGATCTCTGGAAACCGCCGGATCTCCTGCCGCCATGGCCACCGGATCCGCCTCCGTTTCCACCAAATCTTCTATAGCCTCTGAACTGGTTCTCATGCTCCTTCTCGCTCATGTCGAGTGAGTCGTTGAGCTCCCCCACGTCCTCGGTACTAGGGTTGAGTGCACCGTACTTTCCAACGTTAAGTCTCATGTGTCCTCTCACGAGGGAGACATATCCGTTGTCTATGTAGAGCACTTCTCCGTCCTTAGCCTTGTCAGCCTGATCTCCCCATAGTGACAGGGTTATCTTTCCGGTGTCGTCGGCTATTATCACTTCAGTAACGGTTTTCTCTTCACCGAACTTGGTGGTTATGGCCTTCTTTTCACCTACTGACAATACCTTTCCTAAAACATTGACCCTTCTGGAAGAAGGAGTCAGATCCTTTATTTTGGTTGTGCCTTCCATTTCGTTTACTTCCTTTTTTTTTGTTGTCTAAGAAGACAACCATGCATATAGAGACACTATTTAACCGTATTGAATAATTCTTCGATATGCTTCTCCATCCATGGTATTGTCTCAGTTATAAACGAAGTTCCATGGTGGGCAAAGAAGTCCAGTGGACCCGGCGTTGAATATATGTTGCAATTCCTGTAAGCCGTGGTGTTTTCCCACCCTCTTTCTTCTATTATTCTCTCCAGGTCATTCTCAGTGAAGCGGGAGAACATCTTGGGTTCATAGAATATGATCTCCGGATCAAACCTTATGAGTGCATCATCATCAGGCTTCATCCATTCCGCAGCAGTTTTTTCGTAAGGTGTTTCTATGCCGTACATGGACATAGTGTTTGTAATGTAGCTGTAGTACCCGAACGTAACGGGCCCTCCAAGGTCAATTTCCAGATAACCTCTCACCTTCCTTTTCACGTGTGGGTGTATCAGTAAAGAGAGTTCCCCTATCAGCGAATTGGCTCTTTCAAGTCTGTCAGTGATCAGTCCCAGATTCCATATCCACGAGAGAATATCGGCAACATTCCTTGGAAGTGGCAGGCTCACTACCTTGTACTTTTCAGAAAGTCTGGTCATAAGAGGATCCTGAAATCCTGATTCCAGGAAAACAATATCAGGATTCACCTGTTCCATCACCTCATCTCTGAAAGACCCAAAGCTTCCAACCTTCCTTTTCTCTCTTATCTGTTCAGGTCTTGCGCAGAAGGCCGAAACGCCCACGATCCTGGAGAACAGGCCAAGATCGCAGAGCATTTCAGTTATGGACGGCGTGAGGCTTACTATCCTCTGTGGATTCTCCGGTATATCCAAATGAACTTCACTCAGTACTTTCACTGATCTCTGTCCCATACGAAACACCCATTTCAGTATCTTATTTCTTCCATTTTTCTGTTTCTGACAGGTTCAAACTGGAAAGCTATCATAGATGCCACACCGAGTATAAGAAGTATCCAAAAACTGTTCTTCAGGGTTGTGAATTGAAGCAGAGCAACCATTATTCCAGCACCGGCTGACGATCCAATTGTATTTCCTACACCCCATACGATTGAGTTGGAAAACGGAAGGATATGTCTTGGAACCCTCTGTCCAACGTATCCCAGCAGTACCGGAAAACCTGTGAACGCCACAAACGCGTATAGACCCAGAACTGCAGTGAGAAGAATATCGTTCCTTACGAGAAGGAGAATTGCAAAAGAAATGACAGAGACATACCCTGTCAGTAGTATCACGTATCTGCCGCCTTTTCGTGTCATCATGTTTCCAAAATAAGGCTGGCCAATTATTGGGGGAATGAAAGATACCGTCAGAATCAGTGAAGTAAGAAAATCAGAGTTAACAATGCTGTTTATGTAGTCAGCAAGATAGGTTGTTGATCCAACATAGAATGCCGACCTGACAAAGACTACAGCAGTCAGGTACCATATGAAGAATCTGTATTTGCCAAGGGATGTACTGGCATGACTGACCTCACTGTTGTTTTTTCTGTCCTCCGGAGCAATACCGGTAGAAAGCGGTCTGAGTCCAGTGAATATGATCAGGGAAAGCGCCAACGCGATTATTCCGAAGTACTGAATTCCATGACCATAACCGAATATCAGCACAAATAAACCTACAATGATAGGAAATATTGATCTGCCTATACTGCCGAAAGACCCGTTAATTCCAAGGTATCTGGGTGCCCTGTCAGATCCGTAGGTCTCGTTTATCATCGACGCTCCCAGAGGATGGTAGAAAGCCTGACCTATGCCAAGGACTCCTGCAGAGAGAAATATGAACCAGTAAGTCAGATAGTGATAGAAAAAAGGCAGGGAAAACATCAATGCTGAAATGCCCTCAATAGATATTCCAAGTGCTATGAGATGCCCGATTCTATTTGTCTTCTGTGCAAGGATCCCAATAGGGCCGCTCATAAGGCCTGAGAGAAGGTTAGATCCGACTGCACCTATTCCAAGCAGCGCTTTGCTGAGCCCCATATCAGTGTTATAGTAAACTATAAGCAGGGAATAAAGGAGAAAATTACCGTCGTTTGCCATGTGTGATAAAGAAGTGTATATCAGGCATCTCAGATCGGTATCCTTACTTACAGCTTTAGGTTCCAAGCTTACCCCAATTTCTAATGGATATAAAATCTCAAAGAAAGATTATAACATAACCAAGGCATCCAGAGAAAAAGCCCGAGTGGGGTAATATGGATATCCTCGGGGCCTGCGGAGCCTCTGATCCGGGTTCAAATCCCGGCTCGGGCGTAAATGAGCCTAACTTTGGGCAAGATCCCATAAGATGAGTACACTCGGCGAGTTTTTATTCAGATTATGTTACATTTATCCATTTTAAGTTCAAGGGACTGCATACTATAAATGTGTGATTCCAATAAGCCTAATGTTATGGTGTCCTTGGACTCAAAAAATACAGGACACCAGTTAGGAGTGATAGACTATGACTAAAGCGCGACTCAGAACAAACTTTGGTGAGATATTAATTGAGATGTTCGATAAGGAGGCACCACTCACTGCAGGAAATTTTGAAAAATTAGTTAAGAGCGGTTTTTACGATAATGTGACATTCCATAGGGTAATCAAAGATTTTGTAATTCAGGGCGGTGATCCAACAGGAACAGGCATGGGGGGACCAGGTTATACGATTAAGGATGAGTTCATGCATAACAATCGCAATGACCGGGGTACAATTTCGATGGCTAACGCCGGCCCAAATACAGGGGGGTCCCAGTTTTTCATAAATCTTGTTAATAACAATTTTCTTGATAAAAAGCACCCGGTCTTTGGAAAGGTTGTAGGAGGCATGGATGTTGTTGATAAAATAGCAAATGTCCAAACAGATGCCGAGGATAAACCGCTTGAGAAGGTAGTGATACTGAAGGCGGATCTCCTCCCCTGATCTGATAACTTTGGATCTCTCGAGTTCTCTACCGAATTTATATTATCTTTCGAGGCAACGATAACAGAATACTCCACCAACATTCCAAGCACTGACTAGCATGCTGTTTAGAAATGCCTCAATCTCTTCCAATGCAAATCTTCTCTTCGCATGCCATTAATTTTCTAATACATCGTCTCTGCTTTCATGGCCAGATCATTGTAAAATCCATCCACTTTCTGAAAGTTTCTTTAAAC
>JAMDBD010000026.1 GCA_023484105.1 Thermoplasmatota archaeon | reverse complement strand
TACAGGACCCTCCCGGAAGGATTACCCACGGAAAAATATATGTTGATGATTTTAACATAATAGGCGATCTGAATAAGCTGGCCAAAATAGATATCAGGAGCGAAACAGACGTAAGAATAAAAAGAAACAAGAGGATGATAAAAAGACACAACGAAATTATCTCCAAAATAAGAGGGGATAAGATTGCAATGATATTTCAAGAACCATTTCTTGCCATGAACCCTGTCATACGAATCGGTGAACAGATCGGCGAATCTATTTTGATACACAACAGAATCGATATTGCAAATTCGATCATAAGAAGAGAAAACATCGATCGTGAAAAAAGTGACTCATTCATGGATTATCTTGAAACGATAAAGGGGACCGATAAAGCCCTGAAAGAAATAAATACCTGGACCAGGGAATATGGAGTTCCTGATGCGGAGTTGAAAATATTAGAACTTTCAAAGAGCACAATGAGTATCAATGATAAAAAGGAGAAAATGTATGAACTCCTTCTTGCAGAAAAAAAGGGGGTTAATCTTCAGGCTGTTTTTGAGGAAAGGGAATATTTCAAGGATCGAGAAAAACTACTTGACCTTAACATGGAAATGACAAGGTATGAAGAAAAGAACGATGAAGTAAATGCAAGCAGAATAGGAAATGAGATTAAAGAGATAAGAAAGGGAATGACTGGGAGGACTATTTCCTTCAGGCTTAAACAGATATTGATGAAGAAACAATATGAAAGACCTTTCTTGCATGAGGCAAGAAGAAGAACCTTGGAGTTACTCAAACTGGTTAACATAGCCGGGGCAGAAAGAGTTATAGATTCCTATCCTCACGAGATGAGCGGTGGAATGCTTCAAAGGGCCATGATTGCAATGGCACTGGCTTCAAACCCGAAGATGTTAATAGCCGATGAACCCACTACAGCCCTTGATGTGACTACACAAGCGCAGATCCTGGAATTAATTAAGAATCTCAATACCGTTACAGACAGTGCGGTACTTTTCATAACCCATGACCTTGCCGTGATTGCTGAAATGTGCCAGAGGGTTGGGGTCATGTATGCAGGGAATCTGGTTGAATCTGCCCCAGTCGAGACAATTTTTTCCAACATGAAGCACCCATACACAATTGGATTGATGGCTTCTGTACCGAGGGCGGATAAGAAGAGGGATAGGACCCTGAAACTTGAGTCGATCCCTGGAACCGTTCCGAACTTGATTTCACCACCAACAGGCTGCAGGTTCCATCCAAGGTGTAAGTTCAAGATGGATATTTGCTCGGAAAAGAAGCCAAAACTTGTAGAAATTGAAAAAGATCACAAGGTAGCCTGTTTTCTTTATTCAAACGAAGTGGAGGAAAATTAATTATGGAAAGCGATAAAAATCAGAAAGATATCGTTCTCTTTGTCACAAACGTGAAGAAGTACTTCCCAATTACATCCGGCTTCAGAAATAAGGGAGTTGTAAAGGCAGTAGATGGTGTAACTTTCTGGGTCAGAGAGGGGGAGACGCTTGGAATTGTCGGAGAGACTGGATGCGGAAAAACGACCCTTGGAAGAACAATATTGAGACTCATAGATCCAACTGAAGGTGAAATATATTATGATGTTCCAGGTGAAGAAATGGAAAACATCATTAAGCTTGAAACAGAACTGCAGGAAATAAGAGACAGGAAAAATGAGAACCAAAATGATACCGAAGCGGAAACCTTATTGAAAGAGTTGATTCCTCTCAGGAAGAAATATTCCCTGTCAAAAAAGTCAAATAGAGAAATAATCCAGAAAAGAAAAATTATGCAACCCGTATTTCAGGATCCGTTCAGTTCGCTCGATCCAAGAAAACTCGTCAAGGACATAATCGCTGAGCCAATGAAATTACTTACGGACATGAGCAATGAGGAAATAGAGAAGAGAACTGCTGAACTTCTCAGTGAGATAGGCCTGAATGAAGATCATATGTACAGGTTTCCCCATGAATTCAGTGGGGGCCAAAGACAGAGAATTGGACTTGCAAGAGCTATTTCAATCGAACCAAAACTCCTGGTGCTGGATGAACCGACTTCTGCACTTGATGTATCAGTCCAGGCCCAGATATTGAATATACTCAAGGATGTCCAGGAAAGAAGAGGCATCACTTATCTATTTATTTCTCATCACTTGAGTGTGATCAGGATGATGTCGGACAGAGTTGCGGTTATGTATCTGGGGAAAATTGTTGAACTAGCCGAAACGGATCGCCTATTCACAGATATGCTCCACCCTTACACCAAGGCACTTCTCTCAGCAATACCCGTGCCTGATCCTAAGACCAAGGTTGAAAGAGTTGTGTTGGAGGGGGAAATACCAAGTCCATCTGATCCTCCCAAAGGATGCCATTTTCACCCCAGATGCCCTGTCGCATTACCAGTGTGCGGGTGGTCGCCTAGAGACTTAAGTGTTCCACTGCAGACAATGTTTGATCAATTCAGGAACCCTGAGCTAGCTATCTTGCCCGAAGTGAACGAGATAGTTGTTGATGAAGATGAAAATTCTGTCGAGATTAGCTTTGTGTCCGCATTCAAATCAAATGATGAAATGGTAGATCTAATAAATAAAGTCATAGAAAAGGAACGATCTTTGCCAAACGGAGTAAGATTTAAAGCCATAAAGGAGATAATTCCAAATTCAACTAGAGATGGATTCACAATAAAACTAATTGATCCAAAAGTTCCACAACTGAGAGAGATCAGACCGGGACATTTTGCATCGTGCCTTCTATATGATGCCCCCGAAAGCAGCTCTCAACCGGAGTTTGCAGATGTCGGTAGACAAGCCGCCTATTCGCGATAAGAGGGATGCTTATAAGGAGGTATCTGCAAGGGATCTGAGCAGGAAAGAACTCCTATCCTATATTTTCGGAGACTTTGCTAAAGCGTTTTACATTGTTGGCTGTATCTTTTTGGATGGCCTGATAATTGGCCAAGCCTACAGCTATGTGCCAGGTTTCTTTTCTGCGAACAATGCTATCGAACATTATTTTCCAAACTCTGGCATACTGCTCATTTATACTGTTTTGCTAATTCTATTCTCAGAGAGTTTAGCACTATTTTACGAAATAAACTATTACAAGAAGAGATGGTCATCGTAATACCTCTCAAATTCAGTTTGGATTGAATGATAATATTGGTATATTTCACGTTATTTGAAATATGTTTTAATTCATGAACACGAATGGTTTCTTTCTCCACATCCTCAGCTACGATAACATGGCAGGCGCTCTCTCCTTCACCTTGAGTCAATTTCACCTTTCTCCTCTTTTAGAAGAGAGACAAAATTCTGCAGGGCATTCACCTGGCTTATTTCTCATCTGTAGTAGCACAATAATTGGACCAGATTTTGTGGAATGAATGATAAGGTCTTCTCCTGAGGATCTGGGTTAAATTACGATTAGTAAATGGATATGAGAATTGGACTTAAGGTAGAACAAAAGTGGAGGCTGTCATAACTGGACGGAAATAAAAAAAATACATTGGTTAATAAATAAAAAAAAATAAAAATATTTTTAAGTTTAGCTCATCCGCAGATAGTTATACAGAAATCCTGTTGGACCAAGCATCACGTTTGTCTGATACTGTGCAACTGCATGCTGGTTCACTGAAGGAGCTGTCAACACAAAGGCATTCTGCTGTTCAGTGTCAATTGCAAATGACATGTTCACAAATTCGTAGTCCATCTTCACGAAGTATTTCTGTGCTAATGCAGGATTGGATGTTGCGTTTATGTACAATTCGCTCATTTGTTTCATGATGTTTGCCTCCGTAGTATTGTGGGATGGGTTGGAGGTGTTTTCAAACCATGCATATGTGAGTGAATTGGCGCCCATGTATAGCGACCCGTTTACTGGGTTTGCCATCGGCAGCATGTAGTCAGACGGGTACGGATAATCTGGAGACCATCCACCCCAGTTAATTGCCATTGGATTCTGACCCTGTATAGCAAATGTCACATACAGTTGAGTGTACGTTACAGTCACCAGGTCTAGCTTTACTCCAAGATATTGCGAGAGAGCTGCCCCCCAAACCGCTGCCATTCCGGCATCGACAGGATCGCCTATGGGTATCATGAATGGTACAGCAAGCTGAGCACCTTTGTAAAGGGTCGGTCCGGTTTCACTAGGTCGTGTCAAACTAAGATTATTCTTAGCTACTGATGTATTGATGAAGTTGTCCCAAGTGCGAATTGCCTTAGTTATGTTGTAGCCAGGATAGTTTGCCGGTGTGACATTCTGTAGTATCTGGTTCAGTGTAGGCGCGAAAGCCATGCCCTTTGGAAGCATTCCCTGGAATGGGATGCCGAAAGGTTCGTGGTAGGTATTATTCCCTACCTGTACGCCTAGATAGTTGTTCAGGTTGAATAGATCAGCGAATGCCTGCCTTGCCGGAAGGTTAGTAAACAGTGTCGATGGCATGTTTGCAGTGGAATCTACTGTGCTCAGGACTGTCGTGTTCACGCGCGCATTGAAGTAGTAGAAGAATATTCCCAGTGTCGAGTATTGCGTGACGTTAACAGCATGAGATGCGTTCAATGCCTTGACATCGTTCCACATGCTTGTAGGTATCTGGAATGATTGCGCGGCTCCATTCTTGAACAGCAGGTATGTGGACGATGGCTGCTGGTAGTACTTTATTGCTACCGTCGGAATTGTTGCTGCTGGGAAAGCGGCACTGCCCGTGTAGTAAGGATTCTTCGTAAGCACCACTTCGGAACTTGGGTTGATGTATGTAGCCATGTAAGGTCCGTCAGAGAAGTCTCCGAACTGAACTGCAGTATTGTACCCAGGTAGAGATCCTTGTGCCTCATAGCTCATGAAGCCGGAGTAGTTCCACGTTATCCCAGCTCCCAGAGATTCAAGCCAGCTATAGTCTGCTACGTATGTTCCCGGGGCAGCCATTATCTGGTTGACGAGAGTTGGGGTCATTGGGCTCTGGAAGTGCAGTGTTATTGAGTTCGTTGCGTTGTTCACGGTCATGTTCTGCGTTATGTTCCAGAAAGTGTTTGATGTGTAATAATCTCCTGGAAGCAGGTACTGTGCAATGATCCATCCGGGTGTTCCCGGTGATTGGGCATCAAACAGAAGGGTCCTCGTGAATGAGGTCATTACATCCCATGCTGTAACCGGCTGGCCGTTCTGCCACTTAGCTGTGGGGCTGATTGTAAACGTATAGTTTTCATACGGCTTCAGGTGCACCGTGTAATTCGTCGGAGCGCCAGATCCAGCCGGTCCCCATTCTGCCGCGTTTACCGCGACATTGTAGGTAGCGCTATTGTTGTTGATCCCATTGTTGGCAACAGTTGGTAAGCTCTTTACAAGCAACGGTATGAAATTGGTTGTGCTGCTCTGGTTGTACGTCACCAGTGTAAGCTCAGTGTTCTGCAGAATTTCACCGTCAA
>JAMDBD010000032.1 GCA_023484105.1 Thermoplasmatota archaeon | reverse complement strand
GAGATCCTCTTGAACTCAGTATATGGCGCCTTCCTCAGTCGCATGTAATGGTATGTTTCATTCATATTTCATGATTTCGGTTATGCACTGCATTTAGAAGAAAAATCAACTAAATATTGACAGTGTCTTTAATCCCCCAGTTCCTTAAGCTCTTTCTTGCTGAATAGTATTTCTTTCATTTCTTTGTTCAGTTCTGTATCATTCCGCCTCAGATATTCCAGCAATAGGCTAAAATGTTCCTTCTCGTCGTCTCTGTTATGAATGATTATTTCCTTCAGGTTCTTGTCTGTTGTAGCATCCGCTCTCTCATCGTAGAACATAATAGCTTCCATTTCCTCTATTAACGACTGTCTGGCCCTGCTTAAATTTTTTATCTTGTCACTCAAATCTTCTGCTACTTCAAATCTTGGCATTTAAACCACACTCCTCTTTACTATTCAAGATCTCTTAATAACGTTTTCCCGTAGTGATCAAAACAAAAGATATCTTCACGATACTTTGTTTTTTGATGCGTAAAATGCTTATTCTGTAGAAAAATAAATTGAAATAAACATGGGAAATTATGGCATACCATCAGGCAGGTGCGCCATCGATTATGCCGTCTTCCGATACCTGTATCACAGCCTCTCCTTCCGGTAGGTATGGCGAATCCACAAGTCTCGCTATTCTCTTGCCGCCCTTGCTCTTCCTGAGATATATCCTGAAGGTTGCGGTATGCCCCACTATGTTTCCACCGATTGGCGCCGTCGGATCGCCGAAGAAAACGTCGGGTCTTGCAGAAACCTGGTTTGTCACTGCAACCACTGCATTGTGAATCGTTCCGAATCTCAGAAGATCGTGCATGTGCCTGTTCAGGAGCTGCTGTCTCTCAGCCAGTGATCCTCTGCCCATGTACTCAGATCTGAAATGTGAAGTCAGTGAATCCACTATAAGGAGACGTATCGGAAATTCCTTTGTCATCTCCGAAGCCTTCTCACCAAGGAGAATCTGGTGATGCGAGTTGTATGCACGCGCCACATGGATTCTCTTGAGTGTTTCATCCGGATCGATACCCTTTGCAAGTGCCATGCTTATTATTCTTTCCGGCCTGAACGTGTTTTCAGTATCTATGATGAGAACGTCGGAATTGAAGCCCCCCTTTTCCTCAGGCATCGTCGCATTGACAGCAAGCTGGAGCATTATCTGGGTCTTCCCGGAACCGAATTCTCCGTAGAACTCCGTGATGGCCTGTGTCTCAAGACCCCCTCCCAGGAGATCATCAAGGTTCTTGCTTCCCGTTGTCAACTTTTTGACCTCTTTTCTTCGGTTGAGGATCTCTTCCCCTGTTTCAAAATTGCCAACGTCAGCATATTTTCTTGCTGCGGCTATAATCTTGGCTGCAGCACCTTCGGCAACGCCGCTCACATCGGCAAGATCCTTTGGCGACGCGACAGCAAGCGTCATGAGATCGTCATAACCCGCTTCCTTGAGCTTTTCTGCTGTAACTTCGCCCACGCCTGGTAATTCTTCGACCGAGAACGGTTTCTCTTCCTTCTTTTTTTCAACCATTAAAACGCACTTCCGTTTATTTCCATATATCTGTCTGTCTTTTCTATTGATTCTTCCTTTGGCAGTATCTGCATCATTGATCTTATTGCATCAATGTTTTCTGGCACAACATCGCTTTCCTGGTGCACAGCCTGTATGTACCTCAGGGTATTGCCTGAAACAAATACGCTTTCCTTCCAGATCGGTATTTCGTAGAGATCGGATCGATCCCTGTCAACCTCCCTGGCCATGTCCATCACCTGCGCCGTTGAGCTTCTTCCGTCTTTTCCCGATATAACTGCAATCCTTCTTTTCGACTTCCAGGCATCGATGATCTGGTTCGCTTTCGCTTCTTTTTCAAGATTCAATTCGATTACATGTACATGCATCAGCGTGGTCGGAACTTTTATCGCGACGGTCTCGACCTCCTTTATTGGCAATACAGTCTTCAGATCGGGAGCATGGTGCGACGGAAATTTAAGACTGGGTTCCACTGCATTGATCGGTCCCTTTGAGCTGTCATTCTGATCTGTCGCTCTTCTGATGAGGGTTGCATTGACTCTTCTAACTCCAACCATCTCATGAATTGGTGTTATTGTCCTTGCAAGAGCAGTGGTGTTGCAGGATACCACCCTCACATATTTCTTCCCGATAGCCTGATCGAAATTGGAGTATGAGTTGAAGCTTGCTTCCACAATCTTGTGCTCCTCGCCTCCCTGAAATACGGCCGGGATTTTTCTTTCCTTGTAAGTGACGATGTTCTTTTCCCCCATTCCCTCAGGAGTGGAATCTACTATCAGTTCGGAGTCCTCAATCAGCTTCGACAGATCACCTTTGACCTTTATGCCGGCATCCTCAAATGCCTTCACATCGGATTCCTTCGGCACGTATATGTTGTAATATTTGCTGGCCAACCTGGCGACGTAATCAGGCTTTGTTTTCACTATTCCGGACACTGTCATGTCGTCCTGCAGAGATACCGCATGAGCCACCCTTCTACCGATAGTTCCGTAGCCATTAATCCCGACTCTAAGCATACCTTTAATCATGAGTGCTCTCAAATTATAAATCTATGCATCTCCCCTTTGCTGGCATAATGAAGGTTTTTTTATATTTCCACCTGTTAACGGGTAAATGCGCTTTATTGCATTAATTATACTTATACTGATTATTCCAATTCTGTACCAAGTCCCAAATACGGGTCAGAATCCGATCTTTGATAACAGTGTTCAGGCCCAGAATTTTTACAGCTTTGGAAACCTGTCTGCTGGCACTATGCCGCAGAACAGTTCATGGCTTGACTTTTCACCGGAAGGCAATTCTTCCTATCTTTCCTACCATATAGAGAAGACTGCATTTGGAAATGCCCTTGATATCCAAACCAGTTCCTTCACGTATTCATCTTATCTGTGCATGAGTTTCCGGAATTTTTCCGATGGAATGATATCGCTGGTCTTTGCCTGGAACAGCAATATTAGTGCTTCGCTGACGCAGGATAATATAATCGCATCTAACAACAACACCACATTGGGAGGGATTTCTTTCGGTCCCTACATCGGTTACCGGACCAGAATATGGAATAATACATGGTCTTCATACACAGGTGATGAACCCGGAAGCGATCTGTATCGACTGAACATGACATTCAACAGTATTTATGATATGATTTCATTTTCGCTCACCAACCTTTCCTCAAACAACATCTCCATTGAAACCTCCCTCAGGTCTTCCTCCTCATACATGAAGAATCTTTCCATCAGTTTCGGCGGCCTGCTCTCAAATATCTCCATATTCAGCATCTCAGATTTCGGTGAATCTGCCGTTTTTCCATCCTCCTTCAAGCAGTCCGTTTTGAATTCATCATCCTTTGCAATGCCTGAGAATGATTTTCCGTTGAGAGCCAATGGCAGATCGTCATATTATGCGAACGAAACGAACAATCTCATCTATCTGTCGGAAAATTTCAACATTGTGGATTTTAACACCGCAAACAGATCATTTTATCTTCTTTCGAATAACACAGAATTCGACATTTTGGACTATTACGGGATGTTTGTCCTTCACAACGATCTGTATTTCAACTTCAGGACGACGAATTCCTGTCTTTCACTGAGCGTGAATCTCTCCAATCTGAAGGTGGCCAGTTTCCATACTGAGATCCGGGAGACAGCGGGGCAGTTCATGCTTTCTTCCGGCAGTTATGTTGCAGTCACAGCCGATCATGGAAACACCTCGATCTATTCCCTCTCATGGAAGTCATTTGTTCAGGAAGGTGGATCTGTTCCTTTCCTGGGTGAGGATACTCTGATCTATGCAGGATTCCATACCGGTTCTTTTGTCACTGTTCTATTGAACCTTTCAGATTTCCAGATAACAGAATACTGCCAGTATCTCAATGGATCTGCAATGCAGTTCCGGGTTCTTGGTTATCTGAACCTGTTTTCCAGAAACATAGACACTGAGGGATACGATATCACTAACAGCAGCGTCACTTCGCTCCTGAGGATTGACAATTCCAGCGAAGTTGCTTTCTTTCATCCCCCACAGGGATTTACAGTTCTGCCGCTCCTGTCAGGTTCCGAAATCGACGGAAATTATTCTTCGGCTATTCCACTGGTCATGTCAGGAGGATCGATAATATCAGTTCAGAACAGTACAGTCTGTTCTGAGTCGTCAGATTTACCGGAAATGGGCGTGCTGTTTGGTATCTTCAACCCGGATGATGGCAGCGGGATTATCATCTCTCACAGCACCATATTCACACTCTATGAGGAAAACTTTCCTCTTTCATCAGTGCCCATAAAACTGTCGGCAAACAGTGCCTATGTTCTGACTTCAAACATCACTGAGAAGGTGAATGTCTCCTCCCCTGTCGCTTTTACCCTTTCAGTGAGTCTTGACAATCATACCTTCGCCTCGGGCGATCAGAACCTGGGTCTTGATATCTATGGAATCCCGGAGGGAAAATATGATACGGAATTAAAGGCCAAGAACATCGCAGGATTCTTTGCAGATGCCAATACAACATTCTATGTCGATGATGTCCCGCCGGCACTGAATCTTTCTCTGAACAACGGAACCTATATCTCAAATTACACATTTGTTCACTACAAAATATACGAACTGTTCGGCATCGGGTCAGCAAATGTTTCTTTTTCCAATTCTTCGGAAACACTGAATACCACCGCAGGAACTTTCCTGATTGATCTGCCTGGGTTCAACGGCACGCTACCTGTCAACTTCACCATAACGGACAAACTCGGTGTCAGGTTCAGTTATCAGTATGACTTCCATGTGATATCCATAGCAGGTGCCACGATCAACATAACCAACGGGGAGATATTCAACACCTCCCGCATAAGCGTTGAATGGAGCAAATTGTATCAGGCAAGGTACTACACAGTTTCATTATATAACGGAACTGAGGAGATATTCAAGACCTGCAACACCAGAATGATCCTGAATCTTGGAAACGGTATATGGAAGATAGAAGTTTCCGCTTTCCTGCCCGATGATCTCAGCTATACTATTTTTACGGGCAACATCACGATCCTGGACTACTGTCCCTCGCTGACATTAAGGATTCCGTCCTTCTCGGATTATTCGTTCTTCGGAGATTCCATGAACGATACACTCTATGTATCACTGATTTCAAATGTATCAGCCATGCTGTCTCTGGAAGTATTTTCAACACAGGGAAAAGAGATACTCCTCATGGATCATGAAGGATCGTTTAATTTCACCTTCAGCAATTATTCCATATTTTCGAACAACGGTATATATACGTTCAGGGTCAGGGCAATATCGGTTAGCGGAACAAGCAACTCTTCTTCCTTTGAGATCGATGTGAACAACAGCATTCCGACTGCGCCTTTCGCCGACAGCACTTATTATACCAACGCCTCAGATCTCCCGATCAGCCCGATGATCCAGCCTTATGTAAGATATCTATCCACTCTTGTATTCGATGGAAACGCTGTTAACAGTACTCAAGGCATTCCGCTGGAACTCTGCCTTTCCAGAGGAACAGGTACCTATCTTCTTGAAGTGAATGCCACTGGTCCAAGCGGGAATTACGAAAATTCTGCTTTC
>JAMDBD010000018.1:60027-81115 GCA_023484105.1 Thermoplasmatota archaeon | reverse complement strand
CCGCATAGATATGAAATAGAGAGGGGTCTCGGCGTTAATTCGTACGGAGAATACTGGAGGTTGAAATCCTCTTTTATTAGTAACTGAGATTAAATTTACAGCACTTTACCACCTAGTTTTCCTGTAAAATAATGGTAAGGGCCGGATGCAGAAACGCTCAGTTCCATAAACTAACGGTGCGATATCAAAGAGAGTCTATGGCCCTCCATTTAATGTATTCTTGAGATTGCATGTGTTCCGTTGAGTATGTTGATCAGGGCGTGGCTGAAAAAAAACAAAAACTCCAGTATTCAAGAATTAGTAATAACATGCACACACGCAACCATATATATAAGAGAGTTTAATAACAGTCCAGTAGTATAATTAGATGACGGGATGTAGCTGAAATGATGGAGACGAAGGTTGGTCTTCTACCAAAAGATCGCATGCAAAGGATATTCCTGTTCAATGAGAATGGGGACAAGTGGTTGAGCCGAAGAAAGGTAATTGGTGGTAGCACGACAAATCTGGTTGCATTTGAATCCCCAAAGTATGTCTGGGCTTACAACAGCTACAGGAAAATGGTATCTTACACTTTTTCCCCATCCGAATTCAACCTTGACAGGGAAAACAGGGATTTTGCCGCTCTTTCGGATCTTGAAAGGAAGATATTCACAAGAAACCTGTCTTCACTAATAGTTCTGGAAAGCATGCTATTGGCCGACTATGAAGTCATATCGCCTTACTTCACTGCACCTGAAATATCTGCTGTAATGTCCTCCGCTGTATTTCATGAGATTCTTCACAGCGACACATACACTCAGATCGTCACTCATGCTATTCCTGAATCGCTAAGAGAAAGTGTTTATGAGATGTGGCGGACAACAGAATGGTTCAAGTCTCGCAATAGGAAGATAAATGATGCTTTTTACAGGTTCATAAAAGATCCATCAGCTGGAAACTTTCTGCTGAACATCATAGTGAGTTCCCTTGTTGTTGGGGCCGTTTTACCTACTGAGTTTGCTGTGGCCTTTTCTTTTTCAAGGCATAACAGACTCATATTCAGCACAAATGCACTGAAGTTTGTTTACAGGGATCTGCAGGAGCAGTATTCCTTTTTCATAAAGTTAATACTGGAAATCATAAGTGAGAATCCGCATCTGGCTGACGGTCTCGAGCGTGAAGCTTCAGATATTATGAAGGATATCATCGGGGAAGAAACTGATTTCATACACAACGTTTCCGAAGGTATGGCACCAGGGCTGACTGATTTCACTCTGACAAGATTCTGCCAGTCACTTGCCAACAGACTGGGCAAATCACTTGGGTTCCAAACTCTATATCCCGGTATAAGTGGTAGCCCTATCCCATGGTTTGATTCTCTGGCTGAGATCAAAAAGTGATACAGGCTGAATTGAATCACTTTCTGCATCCATTATTTTAAGGTAAATTCATGTTATTGATCCATTTCGGGTTAAATACTTGGTATAGTTTTTTGATCTAAAAATGATCACATTTAAGAGGAAGTACCTCATGTAATTAAATGCACATGATCAAAATCTGGTTACATTCAGATCATAAAATTGTTTTTGACTGGTCAGATCTTATTCGAATTTACCGTAGATTCGAGTCGGGGTGTTTTCATAGTGATTAAAAAGATAATAAAGAGGGATGGAAAGGAGGTTGAATTTCAGCCCAAGAAGATAACGCAGGCGATATTCAAGGCGATGCTGTCTGTGGGCAACGGAGACATTGAAGACGCTGAACAGTTTACTGCGAAGGTTGTTTCCCTTCTTGATGCCCAGGGTCGCGTTCCCACTGTGGAGGATGTCCAGGATATAGTTATCAAGGTTCTTTTGGAAGATAATATTGGCGGAAAGCAGTTTTCAAACGTTGCTGAGTCGTACATACTTTACAGAGACAACAGGCGCAGGATCAGGGAGGAGAAAAAAAGGCTTTCAGAGAAGCCTGTTTCTGCAAGTCAGTCTCAGCAGCTCCTGGTTGAGGAACCCAGAGTTGATCTTAGACTGAGGCCGAGCACGGTAACAAACCGTAGGGGAGAGAGAGTTCCAATCGACATCGGAAAGATCAGAAAGGTTGTGAATGAGGCATGCGATGGTCTGTCAGGTGTGGACCCCCTCGCGCTTGAACTGGATTCGCAGATACACTTCTATGAAGGCATCTCCACAAGGGCCATACAGGAAACACTCATAAGGGTGGCTAACGAAAAGACCAGCGTGAAAGAACCTAACTGGACATACGTTGCGGCAAGACTGCTGTTGCATGATCTTTATGAAGAAGCAGCGAAAAACAGAAACTACAGCGGAAGGTATGGATCTTTCTATGATCTTGTGAAACTTCTTACAGATCTTGGCAGGTACGACCCTGCAGTCATAAGCAACTATTCAAGAGCCGAGCTTGAAGAGCTTGGGTCTTATATAAAGCCAGAGCGAGACAGGCTTTTCAACTATGCAGGACTGAAGCACCTGTCAGACAGATACGCTATCAGGGGTATTAACAACGAAGTTCTGGAGTTGCCGCAGGAGGTGTTCATGGGTATATCTGTATTTCTCGCTCTGGCTGAGAAGTCCGAAGACAGGATCCTGTGGGCGAAAAAGTTCTATGATGTGCTTTCAAACCTGTACATCACCATGGCTACTCCAACTCTTGCAAACGCCAGAAGGGTGAATGGCCAGCTGAGTTCATGTTTCATCGATACTCCTGAAGATTCCCTGCAGAGCATATTTGACGGGCTCACCACATTTGCAAAAGTTTCGCAGAATGGTGGCGGAATGGGAGTTTACATAGGGAAGTTGAGATCGCTTGGGAGCACCATAAGGGGATACAGAGGTGCAGGAAGCGGAATAGTTCCATGGGTGAGGCTGTACAATGACACTGCGGTCTCTGTTAACCAGCTTGGACAGAGGGCTGGTGCAGTGAGTATATGGCTTGACATATGGCACAAGGATATCATGGACTTCCTTGATCTCAAGACCAATAATGGGGATGAGCGCAGAAAAGCCTACGATGTGTTCCCCGGTGTCTGTATTCCTGACCGGTTTTACAGGGAAGTTGAAAAGGATGGGACATGGTACCTTATGGATCCTCATGAGATAAGGAGCGTCAAAGGATGGTCCCTTGAGGATTCCTGGGGTGAGGAGTGGGAGAAAAGGTACGACGAGTGCATATCGGATGAGCGAATAGACAAGAAGTCTATGCCCGCTCTGGAGGTGTTCGGCATGATCCTGAGGAGCCTATATGAAACCGGCGGGCCATTCATATTCAACAGGGATACGGTCAACAGGATGAACCCGAATAAGCATGCCGGTATGATATATTCTTCCAATCTCTGCACGGAGATATGCCAGAACCAGTCACCTACGGCCATGGTGCGTGAAACTCAGTCTGGAGACACGATATCCAGAGAGTACAGGCCCGGTGACCTCGTGGTGTGCAATCTTTCGTCCATAAACCTCGGAAGAACCAACAGCTTCGAGAAACTGAGAGAGGTGATACCGGTTCAGGTGAGGATGCTTGACAATGTCATAACGATGAACACACTGCCACTTGAGCAGGCGAGGATTACAAATTCACGCTACAGGGCAATAGGAATAGGAATCTCCGGCTATCACCAGCATCTTGCCGAGAAGGGAATAGATTGGGAATCGGAGGAGCATTTTACCTATGCTGACAGACTGTTCGAGGAGATAAACTACATAGCCATAAAGAGTGATATGGAGTTGTCAAAGGAGCGCGGACATTATCCACTTTTCAAAGGAAGTGACTGGGAGACTGGGGAATACTTCAGACTGAGAAGATATGATGACGATCGGTGGAAGGATCTTGCAAAGGATGTGTCTGTCCACGGACTGCGGAACGGGTATATTATGGCTATAGCCCCGACTGGATCGACCTCTGTTATAGCAGGCTCCACTGCAGGGATAGATCCTGTGTTCAAGCAGGTGTTTATAGAGGAGAAGAAGGGATTCATCATAAAGCAGATAGTGCCAAATCTGGATTCAAAGACCGCGCAGTATTACAAAAGCGCACATAACATAGATCAGATGTGGAGCATCAAAGCTGCGGCAGCCAGACAGCGCCACCTGGATCAGTCACAGTCCATGAATATATATGCCACCAGCGACATGGATGAGCAGTATCTCCTCAAGGTGTATTTCCAAGCATGGAAGCTGGGTGTGAAGACCATATATTATTTCAGAAATTTCACGCTTAACGAGGATGTAAAAGAGGAGGAGGTCTGTGAATCATGCCAGGCATAAACGATCTGATGGTGCAGAAGAGACTCTTCAATCCTGATGGGACAAGAGAGAGAGTTAAGCAGAGACTCGTTGGAGGGCCGTCCACCAATCTGCTGGAGTTTGACAACTGCAGGTATGACTGGGCTGAAGCTCTTTATAAGAAGATGAGGAGCTTTTTCTGGATACCTGATGAGTTGCCGCTTGGAGATGATAAAAAACAGTATCCAACTCTCACCCCTTACGAGCAGGATGCATACAAGAAGACCCTATCCTTTCTGATATTTCTGGACAGCATACAGATAGACAATCTTGGTGCGATAGCATCATACATAACTGCTCCGGAAGTCACTGCCTGCCTGAAGGCCCAGGCTTTCTTTGAGACCATCCACGCGCAAAGTTACGACTACCTTCTCACGTCTGTGGTCGATCACATGACGAGGGATGCCGTTTATGATCTGTGGAAGGATGACACACATCTGCTTACAAGGAACAAATTTGTAACCGATCTCTACGAGAAGTTCATACAGGAGCCTTCTCCTGAAAACTTTATCAAGTCATGTATGGCAGATTTTCTCCTTGAGGGTATCTATTTTTATAGCGGATTTGCATTTTTCTACACTCTCGGAAGGCAGGACAAGATGGGTGGAACAGTTAGCATGATAAGGCTTATACAGAGGGATGAAAACACTCACCTGGCTCTCTTCACCCATATAATTAGAACTCTCAGAGATGAGAATCCGGAGTGGTTCACAGACGATGTGATAAAAGATATGGAGGAAATGGTTAAGACTGCAGTCACACATGAGATATCCTGGGGGAAGTACGTGACGAGAAACCAGATCCTCGGACTGAGCGACCAGGCCATAGAGATGTACATAAAGTATCTCGGAAATCTGCGCAGTGAAGCCATAGATCTTAGAGATCCGTATCCTGAGCAGAAGACGCACCCGCTTTCATGGATAGAGTCGTACTCCTCCATGAACTTGACAAAGACGGATTTCTTTGAGAGAAGGGTTACAAACTATCAGAAGACAGGCAAAAATTTCAACATAGGAAGGCTTAGGCCTCCAAGCTTCGATGAGTGAGGTGGCATTATGGAAATTATTGAAGTTGTCAAAAGAGATGGAACAAAGGTAAAATTTGAAAAGGACAGGATAACAAAGGCGGTCTACAAAGCAATGCTGTCCGTTAATCACGGGACAGTGAAGGATGCGGAAAATGTCAGCGATGCGGTTGTGAAAAGGCTGGCAGAGTCAGGCGAGATCCCGCATGTGGAGAAGATCCAGGATTATGTGGAAGAAGAACTGATGAGGTATTCTGATGGAAAGAAACTGTTCACCGATGTTGCCAGATCCTATATTCTTTACAGGGAAAACAGAACCATAATAAGAGAGGAGAAGAGGAGGCTGGGCATAAGTGACGACCTCAAGCTTTCCTTGAATGCGGCGACCGTACTGGAATCAAGGTATCTGCTGAAGGACATGGATGGGAAGATCATAGAGACACCGAGGAGGCTTTTCAAAAGAGTTGCCGATTCAATAGGCATAGTTGAAGGCGTGTACGACTTCTTCACCTACCTGGAGGCAAATCTTCAGAAGGAGAGAGAGATCTCAACACTTCCAAGGCTGGATCAGTTTCAGAGAAGATCCATGAGGGTGGCCTTCAAATCCATATTTGGAAGAGATGCCACTGATTCTGACATGAAAGAACTTGAGGAATTTCTTACCACCCACAAAAATTCTGCATCTTTTTACTCAGAAAGGTTTCTTCAGATGATGACGTCTATGGACTTCATGCCAAACTCTCCTACGCTCATGAATGCGGGAACTGATCTCGGGCAGCTTTCAGCCTGTTTTGTCATTCCTGTTGGTGATGACATAGATTCCATATTCGATTCCCTCAAGCTCACAGCCAAGATCCACAAGTCAGGCGGCGGCACTGGTTTCTCCTTCTCATCGCTCAGACCAAGAGATGATATTGTCGGTTCATCCAAGGGCGTTGCCTCTGGGCCGGTTTCCTTCATGAAGATATTTGACGTCACCACTGAGGTGATAAAGCAGGGCGGGAAAAGGCGTGGCGCAAACATGGGGATACTCAGATATGATCACCCTGATATAATGGAATTCATAAATTCAAAGGATACTGAGAATCAGAAGCTCAGGAACTTCAACATCTCCGTTGGGATGGATTCAGGATTTTTTGAGAGACTTGACAGGGATGAGAATGTTGATCTCATTAATCCAAGAACAGGAAAGGTAGAGAAGCAGGTTAAGGCGTCCCTGATCTGGAACTCCATAATATCCCAGGCCTGGAAGACCGCAGATCCCGGTCTGATTTTTCTTGACGAGATAAACCGCCACAACACGGTTCCAAACGTTGGAAAAATAGAGTCCACCAATCCCTGCGGTGAACAGCCGCTTCTGCCTTATGAATCCTGCAATCTTGGCTCCATAAATCTTTCAAAATTTGTCCTGGACGGAAAGATAGACTTTGCCAGGATGGAGAGAATCATAAGGGATGCGGTTAGATTTCTGGATGATGTGATTGATGCCAATCTGTTCCCCGACCAGCACATATATGACATGACGCACAGAACAAGGAAAATTGGGCTGGGGCTGATGGGATTTGCAGACATGCTGGCTGAACTCAGGATACCCTATGACAGTAAAGAGGCTCTTGGGATTGCCGAGGAGGTTATGTCGTTCCTTCAGGATATCTCCCATGATGAATCTTCCAGACTTGCCTCTGAAAGAGGGTGTTTTCCAGCCTGGAAAGGATCAAAGTGGGAGGCCGCCGGGATAAAAATGCGCAATTCCACAACAACAACCATTGCCCCAACAGGGACAATTTCCATAATTGCAGACTGCTCCTCTTCGATAGAGCCTTATTTTGCGCTCTCCTTCGTCAGGCACGTGCTCTCTGGAAAAACCCTTGTTGAGAAGAACCGGTATCTCGAGGCTGAATTGAAAAAGCGTGGACTGTACTCAGAGGCTCTGATGATACAGATCGCTGAGACGGGTAATCTGGAGCATACAGATCTTCCTCAGGACATAAAGAGGATTTTCAGAACCGCACACGAAATCTCCCCGGACTGGCATATAATGATGCAGGCAACATTCCAGAGGTATTGTGACTCTGGCGTTTCCAAGACAATAAATCTGCATGCTGAGGCTACCCCTGAGGACATTGAGAAAGCTTACAGAATGGCATTTGATCTTAAGTGCAAGGGGATCACCGTATACAGGGATAGGAGCAAGTCCGAGCAGGTCCTCTACTCTGGCGAGAAGGAAAAAAAACCAGCAGTTGAGGAGGTAAGAGAGCCGAAGCTGATTGTTCTTGAAGGATCCTTTGATCCTGCATGCCCTGATGGGAAGTGCGACCTCTGATCTCTTTTATTCTCTTTCCTTTTCTCTGTGACAAGATTAAATAAATTACCGCTATCACGCATTTAACTGCAGGGGTTGTCGAGCTTGGTCAAAGGCGCCAGATTGAGGGTCTGGTTTCGTAGGGATACGAGGGTTCAAATCCCTCCCCCTGCATCGCCCTTATCTCCTGGCTTATTCAAAAAAAGAGCATGGTTGCATGATTCTGTTTGCTAATATGCTTTAATTCATGAATGACATGACTGATCATGCCCAACATGACCCCTGTGATCAGGAAGAAGAAGCGGCTTACTTTCAGGGGTTTCAGGAAGCGCTTGAGACATGCCTGGATACTGCTTCTGGCGATTCTTCTGGTTGCCGTTGGATTTGTATCCAGCCATATATATTACCCGCAGAGGGAGATTGTAACAAAGAGCTATTACAGCACTGTTGCTGTGGGCCAGAATAACAGCACACTGACATTTCCCGCAGAACTGTACAAGGGGGTGAACTTCACTTTCTCATTGCAGCCAAACAAGACTGTATCCTACTGGCTCTATCACCTTGCAATATTTGCGCCTCCCGGTAAAAAGGCCACGAGCCTGCTCTACATTATCAGTGCTGGCGATGTGTCCAACGGTTCGGTTGTTGTTGGCACGCCAATATATGGCCCGGAGATATACCTGATTAACCTCAGAACCTCAAGCGGCAGCTTCAACGTAACCATTACTGAATCCGTTGTTTTCAACGTTGTGACAGCTCAACCTGAATGGCTGACAATATTCTCATTCCTCTCTATATTTGCAGGAGCTGTTCTTGGAGCTGCATACCTTACTGTGATCGCAGCAAAAAAGGAAAAGGGGAAGGTGCAGTTTTCAGAGTGAAGAAATCTGGCGGGTGGTTTCCCCGCATTCCTTCTCGATGTTTTTATAAGCTGCGAAAATTGCCTCGAGTTCAATCCCTGACTGTTTCAGCTGAAGAACCTGCAGAAGATATGTGAGCTGCACATCCAGAAGGATTGCAAGTTGCCTGAGAACTGCCTGTTTCTCTTCCGGAACCTCTTTCCTCCTGACGTGTATGAAGCAGTCATAGTGTACAGCACCGCTCTTTGTGAATGTAAACTTCTCGCCGGTGATCACCTTCTTGTTGCATATGTAACATGAAAACTCCGCCATGAGCTCTGCATGACCATTTGCATAAAAAGATTCCCAACGGTTGGTTCAATTTTCAGGCATTTCTCTGTATGCTTCTGACTGAAATAAGATTAAAACAGTACGGGTCCAAATTTTCGCGGACCCGCCTTTAATTGATTTTCAAATAATGGAGTTTTAATGATTTCAGAATACAGAGATCTTTCCATCCACAAACTGCTGCGTAAGATCGCTTATGTGCTCAAGCCTCTCATCGGCAATTCTCTGTATGTTGCTCCTGTGCCTGGAGGTGGCCACGTTATCCTTGTAAATCACCTGTACGCTTGCCACGTGAGGATCGCTTATGTCTCTGCCTATCTGTGAAACGATCCTGACAAACACTTCCTCGATGTCGCCTCCGCCCTCCCTGTGAACATCGTTAGCTATCAGATTGGCAAGGACGTTGTACAGCTTGCCCACGTGCGTTACTGGATTCTTTCCGGCCGCTGCCTCCATGCTCATTGCCTTGAACGGCGTTATAAGGCCGTTGACCCTGTTGCCTCTCCCAACAGAACCATCATCCCCGTTCTCCATGGAGAGCCCGGTTACGGTGAGATACTCTATGTTTTCCTCCTTCATGTCGCCTGTGTTTATGTAAACATTAACCTTCTTGCCAGTAACCTTGGATGCGTTGTCCTGAACCTTGTTCTTGAGTTCTTCCTTTATGGAAAAGTATTCCTTCTGATCTGCCACGTATTTGTCCACGAAGGCTGCCGCAATTGTGAGGTTGATTATATCCTTCTGCCTGAATCCCATCACCTTTATGTCATGTCCAACTGCAGGTATGGTTTTCTTAAGAGGCCCGTTTATGTATTTTTCAGTGGAAAGTACAAGGTTCTCAGTGTCTGAAAACGGAGCAAATCCCACACCGAAAGAGGTGTCGTTTGCCTTCAGCTTCCTGGTATCGTACAGACCCCTGAGATCCACTGACCCATGGCCGATTCTCGAATCTATCATTACGCTTGAATCCAGGTCAAGATGCTTGAAGTTATCAGTGAGGTATTCTTTTGTGGCCTTCACGGATATGGCCTTGAACGGTATTCTTTCCCCGTTTACTGACGTGGTCGCTCTTCCGCTGAGCAATATATAGCATGGTTCCAGTACTGTCCCGCCTCCGAACTTTGGGGCTGACTGCCCCCCGACAATCTCTATCTGATCCGTATTATGATGCAGGATTCTCCCAAATTCCTTGATATAATATTTACTGAGAGCCCTGCTCACCGCCTCTGCAATTCCATCAGAGACGCTGTCTGGATGCCCAATCCCCTTTCTCTCTACAAGTTCTACTTCCTTTGCACTCGTTGGTATCTGTTTGAGTTCTTCAATAGAGATGTTTCTTTCCATTTTTTTCAGTGGGTGATTTGTGAGGTTTTTTAAATCTTTTGTAATGGACACAAAAAATATTACTGCGTCAGAGATAATATGACTAGGAGTAATACAGCAACTTATTCATAAGCTATCTGATCAGTGTGTTAATGAATGTGCTTGCTAGCGTTTACGACAGGACAGGCCTTGCTGAATTCCTTAAGGAAATTGCAGATTGCACGGATGAAATTTTTGCAACGGAAGGGACTGCGGCGTATCTTGGGGATCGCGGAATAAGATGCAGGAAGCTCGGAGAGATCACCGGATTCAACGAGATGTTCGGTGGAAGGGTCAAAAGCCTGCATCCGGCAGTTTATGCCGGAATCCTGAACCCGATGGATTCGCCCGACGACCTGATGAAAAAGAATGGCCTTGTGAATTTCGATCTGGTGATTTCGAACCTGTATCCTTTCAGGGAGGCGTCATCCACTGGAGATCTTGGCAGGATCATAGAGAATATAGATATCGGAGGGGTCTCACTGACCAGGGCTGCTGCCAAGAATTTTCAAAGGGTGTCGGTGCTGACAGATCCTGTGGATTACCTAAAGGTGGCCGGAGAGATCAGAGAAAATGGTTCTGTCTCAGATGAAACAAGAAGATACCTTGCCGTTAAGGCGTTTTCCATAACGGCTGAGTATGACTCCATGATCTACAACACTTTATCCGGAACTCTTGGCGTTGACCTCGGGAACTTCATTTCGGTTGCATACAGAACCGGAAAAAAACTGCGATACGGAGAGAACCCGGATCAGGAGGGCTATGTGTTTCCCGATGGCAGCGAGATAGGCATACCCGGGGCATTTCAGCTGAGCGGAAAGGAGATGTCCTACAACAACGTGATGGATGCAAGTGCCGCCATGGACACTGCATATGAGTATGAGATGCCCTCCTGCGTGATCGTCAAGCACAATGTTCCATGCGGCACTGGTTCTGATGAAGCTCTGTCCACGGCCTTCGAGAAAGCCTGGAACTCTGACCGGGAATCTGCATATGGTGGCGTTGTATGCTTCAACAGAACTGTTGATGCGGAAACTGCCGGAAAGATTTCCGATCTCTTCCTGGAGGTTGTATGTGCCCCGGGCTTCAGCACCGATGCGTTCAACCTGCTACGGAAGAAGAAGAATCTGAGGCTTCTCAGGATAAGGTATGCAAAAGACAGTAAACTGAGGCTCAGGTCGGTAACCGGAGGTATCCTTGCACAGAGCCCTCTCTCATCAGTCTTCAGCGAAATCAAATGCGTCACAGTTGCACAGGCTTCAGAGGCGGACATGAAGGATTTGATGTTTGCGTGGAGAACCGCAGCGCACTGCAAGAGCAATGCGATTGTTCTGGCAAAGAATCTGGCAACAGTCGGGATTGGATCAGGACAGACCTCAAGGATTGAGTCTCTGAGAATCGCCGCAAGAAGGGCAGGGGATCGATCGAAGGGATCCGTGCTCGCCTCTGACGGCTTCTTTCCGTTTGCAGACAATGTTGAGATGGCCCATGAGATCGGAGTGACCTCAATCATACAGCCTGGAGGATCGATCAGGGATAATGATTCCATAGAAGCTGCGAACAGGTATGGAATATCCATGTACTTCACGGGAAAAAGAACATTCTTGCACTGAAAGTTACATCAAGGTGATAAGCCATAATCCAATGATGTATAATGGATTACAGAAACATCGGCAGGAGCGATCTGAAGGTATCGGTTGTCGGATTCGGAGCCTGGCAGGCAGGACACTCAGGATGGGGAGATGATTACGGCGACAGCGATGTACTAGAGGCAATGAAATATGCTCTGGCAAACGGCGTCAATTACATAGATACAGCCATGGTTTACGGCGATGGCCACTCAGAGGAGATAGTAGGATCGGCAATTTCAGGTTTCAATAGAGATGATATCGTCATAGCTACAAAGGTCAACCCTCCTCACCTTTCACATGATGCAATACTGAAAAGTTGCGAGAACAGCATAAAAAGGATGAAATGCAAATACATTGACCTTTACCAGCTTCACTGGCCGGACAGATCTGTACCTATTGAGGAATCCATCTCTGCAATGGAAAAGCTCGTAGACAGCGGAAAGGTAAGATACATAGGCCTCTGCAACTATTACGGAAGTGCTTTTGAAGAGGCGTTGGAGGCTGCGAAGAAGCATGAGATAATTTCAAACCAGCTGCGTTACAACCTTCTTCAGAGGGAGGTCGAACGTGATCCTTACCCGGCCATGAAGAAGCATGGCGTTGAAATGATCGCCTGGAGCCCAATCGCCAAGGGCCTTCTATCTGGGAAATATAACCCGGAGAATCTGCCGCATGACAGAATACGGGCAGGGGACAGACTCTTCAGCCCAGGAAACATAGAGAAGCTGATGCCTGTCCTCGACATGGTCAGGAAGATAGCCTCTGACAGGGGAAAGAGCATGGTGCAGGTATCGCTTAACTACCTTTTGTGCAAGGATTCGATCGTCATTCCTGGCATCAAGAGAAGGGATCAGATCATTGACTGCATGGGGGCATCAGGATGGAAACTGTCTGATAAAGAAATCGCGGATCTCGACAGGGCCTCATCTGAAGTCAGGATCAGTGAATGATCAAGGCTGCGAGAAACCCCAGTATAACTCCGGCATTCAGCATTGGAAGCCCAGGCGCAGGCTTCTTTGTGAGTATGAACAGGGCAAGCATGCCTGCAACTGCACCAATCAGCGGAAGTATGAAGTAAGGAAACAGGGAATAGTTTCCATATATTGTTGACGATATTATCATAACGTTTGGCAAGGCAACATCTCCGAACCCGAGAAGTATTCCTGTTCCTGCGGCCTGATCCTTTCCTTCAGTGTCAGGCTCAAACTTTGAATTCGGATCGAAGTCCCTGGATCCGGGAATCACAAAGAGCATGTTCATGGATCCCGATGTTGCAAGGCCTGCCAGCTTTATCATATGCTTCGTCTTGTAGACGGAAATGTAATCGTACATGGCGAATATCACCAGCAGCGCCACGGTGAACCATACGTCGAGGGTTAAGCCCCATATTGCTGCAAAGCCGGCAGAGAGCATGAATCCTATGATGTCCGTTACTATGAAGGATCTGGATGCAAGAGCAAAATAACCCAGCACGCCTGGTATGGCAAACCATATGAATAGAAAAACCGGAAGAACTGCTGAAGAGGGCATAGGCACCACTGACACTGTTATGGCAGCCACCGCGTAGGCAACAATGAATGTTGCATATATGGAGACCAGCAACACTGCGCCTCTCACAAGCCTGAATCCCCGTTTTCTGGAAACATAAAGGATCGCGGCTGTGAATACCAGAGTCAGAGAGAGCAGGAGCAGGACATAAAAGAGATTCACTGCACTTGAACTGGAAGGCTGAACACCTGCTGACTGATATACCTCTGCAACAAGAACCGAAAACAGCGATACTAACACAAACAGTATTATCAGAATAATTTCAGGAAACAGCCTTTTCATCCTTTTTCACCTTCTTTTTGCCTACGGAAGATCCTCTCCGATCATCCTTCTTATCCGCTGTAACAGCCTTTCCATCTTTCTTTGTATTCCTGCTGCTTTTCTTATTCCCAGGCTTCCGGTTGTATTCACATTCAATCTTTGGGCAGAACGTCCATTTCCTGCTCCCCCTGATGGCTTGCAGAATGGGAGCACCGCAGTATTTGCATGTCTCGCCTGTGGGCTGAATCCTCCCCATCTGGGGGAGTGGATATGTGATCGTGCATCCAGGGTAATTGGAACAGCCAAGGAATCTCTTTCCGTACCTGGACTGCCTTATCACGAGTGTTCCTCCGTCTGAAGGACACCTGCCAACTTCTGTCCTTGAGAGATTGAAGGCGCACTTCGGATCTATGCATTTAACCTCCGGCGACTGCCCCCTTCTTATTATGCTTATTGTTGGCTTACCGCATACAGAGCATTTCTCCTTCCCAGGGTTGATCTTACCCCTTATGGTAAGATCGTACCTGATCTGGCACCCTTCGGTTGTGCACCATATCTTAATTCTTTCCCTGTCCCTGGACATGAGGATGTCAGTCCCATGAGCTGGGCAGCTTCCAATCTTCTCCCCTGTTGACAGCCCCTGTATTATTATCTCCCTGATCCTGCCGCTGTTTTTCTTCAGATCAGAAAGAACGGAGTGGAGCATTTCACGGGATTCGTTTACTACCTCATCCCTGGACTTTTTCCTCAGGGCTATTCCGTCCATGTCATCCTCCAGCATGGCCGTCATTTCAGGTTCTGATATCTTTGACCTGACAGTCTCCACAGCCTCTATAAGGGCCACTCCAAGTCCGGTGGGTACGATTGGGTTTCCCTCTATGAAACCTCTCATCTGCAGCTTTTCAAGAATGTCATGCCTTGTGCTCTTAGTTCCCAGCCTGAGATCTTCCATTGTCTTTATGATCGATCCCATGTCGTACCTCGCCGGTGGCCTGGTCTCGTTTTCCTCTGATCTGACTGCCTTTACTGCAATGACCTCTCCAGCTTTCAGTTCCGGAAGAAAAGATTCGGAAATCTTTCTGTATGGATACAGCATGAGCCAGCCCGGGTCGATGACCTTTCGCCCTCTGCACACAAACATCCTGTTTCCCACCTTTATTTTTGCACTGCTGTTTTCCTCTGTTCCGTTCATGTACAGTGTTGCCAGGAATCTCCTGACAACCAGTTCATAGATCTTCTGGAATTCCCCTTTTAGCTTGCCTTTGGACGGCACTGATACCGGGTATATTGGAGGGTGATCGGTTGCCTCTGTTTTTCCTCTTGATGGTGAGATTCTGTCAAGGGAGAGCACCATCTCAGCCTCCCTGGAAAACTCTGATTTTTTCAGCTTTTCAAGAACTGCCTTCAGCGGTATGCTCCTATTGTAGACCGTGTTATCTGTTCTCGGATAGCTTATGTAACCGGAAGTGTAGAGAGATTCTGCAACTCTCATTGCCCTTGCGGGCGCAACGCCAATCCTTGATGCCTCCCTAAGGAATTCCGTTGTGTTGAATGGCGACGGCCTGTATATCGGTCTGTTTTCTTTCGAATAAGATTCCACTGTGCCGCTCTTTCCCCTGAGTTCATCCACGATTTTCGCGGCCTCGATCTCAGATTTGACCCATCCAGTTTCAAGCTCCCCTTCAAACTCCCTGTCCTTAAGGAAAGTCGCAAGAATTCTCCAGTATTTCTCAGGCCTGAAGCTCCTTATCTCCTTTTCCCTGTTGACTATCAGCGCAAGTGTGGGTGTCTGCACCCTTCCGAGAGACAGGAAGCTGTTTCCCAGCCTTCCTGATGTCACAGAGAAGAACCTTGTGAGAACGGAACCCCATATCAGATCGATCTCCTCCCTTGCAGCGGCTGAATCGGCTAGGTATCTGTCCACGTTTATCAGGTTGGAGAATGATTCCTTTATTTCATGGCTGGTGAGCGCACTGAACTTTGCCCTCCTCACCCTGCTGGACTCCGGGCTGATCCCTATGATGTCAAGGGCCTCTTTTCCTATCAGTTCTCCCTCCCTGTCATAGTCTGTCGCAACGATAATCATATCAGCGGAATCCGATAATTTCTTCAGTGTGCTGAATGCAACCCTGTTCTTGACCTTTGTAATCAGGTCACTGCGAATCATCTGTTCCAGATCAGATTTTGACCAATCCCTGAAGGCTTCTGGAAAATCCAGTTCCACTATGTGCCCGCTGAGCGGTATCATCAGGCTTCTGTCATTCGCATCTCCGTATTCTATGTAGTTCAGTCCTCCTGATCTTCTGGACACGGATTTGCCTTCCGAGAGCATGTATGATATCCGTCTTGCAGCATCAGCTTTTTCAGCAATTATGACAGTTGTTCCCAATAATCACACACCAGACTGAGTGGTTTTCCTGAATGGTTTATCCCTAATTAGGATATTCAATATTTGCATGAATGCTGAGGGTATCGACAAAGAGATAAGACAGATTCCAATTGGCAGCGGTTGATCTACAGAAGAGATGGGTTTGAGCTGGAAATCATTGAATGCGAGTCTGTTTACAGGCCTTCAGATGATTCGTTCCTGCTTGCCGACAGCTTTGTGCCTTCTGGCAGCGTCATTGAGATGGGTTGCGGTACAGGACTCTCCGCGGTGCTTTCCTCCAAAATGGGGCATGAAACTGCAGCGGTAGATATCAATCCTGCGGCTGTCAGGTGCACAGAAAGGAATGCAGATCTGAATTCCGTACATGTCAGGACATACCACAGTGACCTTTTTTCCTCTGTACAGGGTTCTTATGACACCATACTGTTCAATCCTCCGTATCTGCCTGTAGATGAGGATATTGAGGGATCTGAACAGTGGGCCGGCGGTGAAGACGGGTTCCGCGTTGTGAGAAGATTCCTTGACATGCTGCCGTCACACATGAGACCTTCTGGAAACTGCTATATCGTCCTTTCTGATCTGGCTGATACGGATCTCATCATTTCTCAGTATCCACAGTACGTTTTCTCCGCCGTCTCAAGCAGGAAGATGTTTTTTGAGGAGATAACACTCTACAGAATTTCCATGAGGAACAATCCGTAGGTGTGTGCTGATGGGTACCAACGACACAAAGATAAGGGAAATCGAGGAGGAGCTCAAAAAGACCCAGTACAATAAAGCCACAGAGCACCACATTGGAATGCTGAAGGCAAAGCTCTCCAGGCTTCAGATGGAGGCTGAGGCTTCCAGAAAGGGAGGCGGAACCGGCTTCTCCATAGCCAAGAGCGGGGATGCCACTGTGGCACTTGTGGGGTTTCCAAACGTTGGCAAAAGCAGCCTACTGAATGCACTGACAGATGCGGAGAGCGAGGTTGGGAATTTCGCCTTCACCACCCTGAAGGCAATTCCAGGAACGATGGAATACAATGGTGCACAGATACAGATTATTGATCTGCCAGGAATAATAGAGAATGCTGCGGCAGGAGCCGGCAGAGGGAGAGAAGTCATCAGCATGGCCAGGAATGCCGATCTTGTGATGATAGTGACCGATCAGAATGCCTCAGGCCTGGAGAAGATAATAGGGGAACTTTACCGTGCAGGGATTGTACTCAACAGGCAGAAAAAGGGCATTTCCATTAAGAGAACCGTATCAGGGGGAATTCGGATACACAGGCCCAAGGATGTTCACGTTGACCAGCGTATGATCACCTCCGTACTTAAAGAGTTCAAGATCGTGAATGCGGATGTATATCTCAGGGAGAATATAACAGATTCAGATCTGATAGAGCATTTGAGGCAGAATACGGTCTACCTGCCGGCAATAGTTGCGGTGAACAAGAGCGACCTTCCTCACGCTCCCGATGAGCAGCTCAACATTCCAGTGGGATTTCAGTACCTGAGGGTATCAGCTTCCAGTGGAATCGGAATGGAGGAACTTAAGGCCATGATATTCAGCGGGCTGAGGCTGATCAAGATTTATCTGAGGGAGAAATCCGGGGAGGTGGACGTGGAGAGGCCGCTCATAATGCCCATGGGATGCGTGGTGAGAGATGTTGTGCGGAGAATCAACAGGGCATTTCTTCCGACTTTCAGGTATGCCATAGTTTCAGGTCCTTCCAGAAGGTTTCACGAAATCAGGGTTGGTCTTGACTACGAACTCAATGATTCGGACACAGTGACAATAATAAGCAAGTCGTGATCATTTCTTCTCCACAGGCTCCCTTTTGAGGGTTGAATAAAGTATCTCCATGAAGGATGGTTTTCTGGTCCTGGCCTTGAGAAAATGCTCGCCGGGATCAACAACCAGAACTTTAATGCCTGCCTTTTTGAGCATTCTGTTGCAGCCATATGTGAGCGATCCATGTGGAACAAGTATGACATTTGCCTTCAGGCTGATGCATTCCCTTACAAACCCTTTCTTTCCCTTGTTCTTTACCACTGCCGGATTCCTTATCTGAACAGCAAGCTCCTTCTTGTTCTCATCATAAACTATGAGATACTTTGCCCTGACGAAAGAGTCGATTGTCTCATCGCCATTCACGGCGGTGCATATCATGTCCCCCATTCAATCGGTTATAACTTTCAAGATTTAAAGTAGTCGCCACATCTGGAAGGCATCCGAAAGGTCGCTGTAGTAGTATGGCATTGTGGCGGTTATGGAGAAACCGTGGTTTCTGTAGAAGCTTATTGCCGCAGTGTTGTCCGTGCGAACCTCAAGCCTTATGCTCATGAACCCGTTCTGCCTGCAGATTTCCATAAACCTGCTGATAAGCGCCGATCCTATACCCAGCCTCCTGTACTTCTCATCAACAGCGAGCAGAAGTATCCTGGCCTCAGTTCTCATGAATTTTGATCCTGCAATGAAGCCAGTCAGCGTCCTTCCATGAAGGCCCATTAAAAATCCTTCAGGCCAATTCCTGTATGCATCCATTATCACCTTATGATCGTAGCTCTCAGTCATCGATCTGTTAGCCAGATCCGTGACCTCCGCGATGTAATCCGGAATGAAATGGTGTATGGATTGCTGAAACTCCTCGTTGTTCCTAACTACCACCTTCCTTCCTCTGGTTCTCCTTGATTCTCCTTATCTCCATGTTGTATGCCTCGGCTATCTCTGGAAACCCGATGGTTCCGGTCACTCTTTCCGGGTTTGCTGCACTCACCACTATAAGCTTTCCCTGTTCGTTGTTGATCAGCATCTCCATTGCCCTGTGGACACTCTCGCTTTCGGATATGGTCATAGGGTTTTTATCCATCAGCTCAGAAACCTTTGTGTCCAGAGGAGTGTCGTTCTTTATGCTGGAGGTAGATATCAGGCCGCGGAGTATTCCGTCCTCCTGAACCACCGCGCTCTTTGTCTTGCTCTGCCTTATAATAAAAATGGCTTCTCCAACATTTGTTGATGGTTCCACGCGGACATAGTCCCGCTTCTGTGCATCCGCAGCCTTTATGCTGTCCAGGATTGGCTTCTCGTACTCATACCTGTGGGCCGGAGAATCAGCCCTTGAGGTCACCTGGCTCCTGTAGATCCCGTTTTTGCCTGTCACGAAATACGCTATCATTGTGGCCAGCATAAGCGGCAGGAAGAGAGTATAGCTCTGAGTCATTTCAGTACCCATTATTATGATTGAAAGGGGTGCCTTAGATACCCCTCCGAAAAAGGCGATCATTCCCACTATGGTGATCTCAAGGACGTTAAGAAATGGAAAAAATGGCTGTATCACAAGCCCTATTGCAGCTCCAACAAACCCGCCTATCACCATGCCTGGGGCAAAAACGCCGCCAGATCCCCCGGAGCCTATTGTGAACGATGTTGCCACTATCTTCAGCAGTATCAGTACGAGAAGTATCCAGAGAGGAAAATACTCGGGCGTATAGAAAATCTGCTGAATCCACCCGTAACCGAGCCCGAGAACTTCCGGAAAATACATTGCTATCAGCCCAACAATCAGTCCGCCTATTGCAGGTTTCAGCATTCTGGGGACTTTTTCCAATTTATGGAAGGCTTCAGTGAGACCGTAGAATACCTTGACATATGCTATTCCTGCGAGCCCTGCAATGATTCCGATCAATGTGTATACAAGCAATGCGGAAGGATGATAAAATCCAATAGTGACGTTAGCTGGAAGAGTGAACAGTGGACGGTAGTCGAACAGGAACCCGAAAATGGAATATCCCACTACCGACGCAATTATGGAAGGTACCAGAGCGTCAACCTCAAAATCTTTCCTGTAAAGAATCTCTGTACTCAGCAGTGCCCCACCCAGAGGCGCAAGAAATATGCTTCCAATCCCTGCGCCTATTCCTGCTGCCACGGCAATTCTTCTGTCCTTGTTGCTGAGATGCAGTACGTCAGCGATGAAAGATCCGAAACCGGCAGCTATCTGTGCAGTAGGACCTTCTCTCCCTGCGCTACCTCCAGAGCCTATTGTGATTGCAGATGCAACCGTTTTAACAACAGGCACTCTTCTTCTCACATGGCCATCCTTGTTGTGGAATGCGTCTATGGCTGCATCCGTTCCATGGCCTTCAGTTTCCGGTGCAAATCTATATACTATGAACCCGGTGGCAAGCCCTCCTATCACAGTCGAAAGCGGGATCAGCAATCTGTAAGGAGATACGAACAGAGAAACAGCAGGGCTGGGAAAACCTGGTTCACCTCCGGAAATTCCGGAACTTGGAGGGATGAAGTCGCCAATCCGTTCTATCATAAGATAAGTGAATAGCTTTATTGAAAAGTAAATGACAATTGCCCCAACCCCGGCTATTATACCAATGAGGATTCCTACAATCACCCATTTCCTTATGTCACCGGTTAAAATCTGATTCTTCAGTGATGAGGAAAGTCTCCTGAAATAATCAAACATGCCATTGCTTATCTTTTGAGAAATTATAATGATATCTGTAAGTGTTCAAATGAATTTATAGAATGTTCGACAGGCATTTGAGATCATTTTCTTATAGCGTTCTATCTGGCGTGTTGATGCATTCAGAACGTGAATATGCAGAGGCTGGATGAGATCGTTTCAGATGTCTGATTGCGTAAGCCATCAAGAAGGATGATTGCAAACACATAGAATGAGCATATTGATAAAGAGAGATGAGATCACGCAAATATCATGGATCTAAAATAGCTGAGAAAACTGAGATATTGCTTTTCGGCAAGTATTTTGAAACCAGGCTGGTTATATGCAAACTCCATGGTTCTTCATCTCTGCTGCAATCCATTTCATGCAATGCTCATCCCAAAGCTAGCCTGGCAGCAATAGATATAAATCCAAGTCTTAATTCCCTATCTCTGGATTGATTCGCAATCCATGGGAGTGTGGGGTAGTCAGGTATCCTAACGGGCTCCAGTCAGGGTATGATTAGCTATGGGTCAACTGATTTGTGATGATTGACTGGAACTATGAGCCGGAAGAAACCCGTAGATCTGGGTTCAAATCCCAGTACTCCCATCACTGACAAATATTTGCCTTCTCTTTCCAAAGTTATGATTTTTCCTTTC
>JAMDBD010000018.1:0-59467 GCA_023484105.1 Thermoplasmatota archaeon | reverse complement strand
GTAAATGCTATGTAATAGATTACCCAGTACGTTGCAGCTTACAGGTCAGCATCTTGATGTCGCTAAGTATTTCAACAGCTGCATGTCGATTGGGTGTGAATAAAGATATTTGGTGATAGGCAATGAAGATAAGTGAAGTTCATGGAAAACTGGACAGGCGATGCGTCATTGCAATAAGGCAGCACAGCGGGATATTCGAGTTGCTTGCACGGATGGATCAGAGAATACCGGCATACACGTTCACTGAGGAAGACAGGACATACATCCAGCTGTTCTTCCCGAAATCAGGCAAGCCGAACCAGATCCTGGCACCCATTCTCTCGAGGAAAGACCTGGTGGAGAAGAGATCCTATTATTCGATATCCGAACGGATTAACAACATACAGGGGATGAAGGTCATCGGAGATCTCCTGGAAGCACCCTCTCTGGCACTGAACGATGCCTACCTGCTTAAGGACGAACTGTACATTGATTTCAGGTTTCATGGAAACAGGCTGCATGAGATCAATGACATACTTTCAGAAGTTATTGGAAAGAACCAGAACTTCAGGATAGTAAAACTGGCGCATTCCCGTACATTTAGAGACAGGATGCAAGAAATGCATTCACAGACTCCGCTTGCGGTTGTGAGATACTCCATACCGATACCCCTGGACAATCCGTTCATGAAATACATGGCTGAAAACCACGCGGATGCGGTTGCCGAGATAGAGGGGAGATCCGTCACCGATGAGGGGATCAAGATCCTGCTTTACACTTCGAAGCCTGTGGAGCATGGCATGGCTGAAGTAATATCCCAAGAAGATAATGTCTATGAAACCTACGTGTACGAGAAATCACTGGTAGAAGGGAGGCGAAGAGGCAACGAGGCAAAGATTCCAAGGATAGCTTTTTTCCTTAACATAGAGAATGGGAGGCTATACGACACCACATTCGTTCCCGCAGCAGAAGCCGATGAATACGTTTCCATAATGATGAACTCCCTGATGGCCGATCATGGAACGCATCCGCTGCTGGAGTATTACTCGGAAATGGATGAGGAGGTTTGGGAATGGCTGTGATTCTGTACAGAGAGGTGATAAAGCATCCTTTACAGAGATGTTGAAAAAGTACTTGACACCGGTCTCACCATAACCATGGAGCAGAAACACCCTATTATTCCTCTCCTGCTTAAGGAAATGGAGACGATACCGCTGGACTTCCATGTGATAGGCAGTGAAGGCTTCATCGATCTGTTCATGTGCGGTAGTGCTGCAGGCAAAATCATTGGACTGGCCGGGGAATTCAACCCGGAAAATAGAGGTGACTGCCTCATACTCAGCATACCTGCGGAGGAGATGAAGACGGCCACCACGGTAATGGATGAGATATCAGAAATAGGCTCTCAGGTGCGCACAGGCCTCTATCTGAAGGGCAGTGGCGTATACATCGACTACAGGATGCACTCTTCTGCAGCAGAAGACATTACCAGGATAGTGCGCAGGATCATTGGAATGGGGAACAGGATAAGGGTCTCCGATCTCGGCCCGTCGTCCGGCGGAATAGCCGCTATGGATTCTGTAGATTCAAGGATACACCTGGGCGTGGTCTCCTATGAGGCTGATATACTGAGTGAAACTGGATTGACTCGAGGCAGCGACTATTACATCGAGTACAACTTCCGCAGGCAGGAGGAGAGAGGATTCAGGGCTCTGGTGTATGACGACGAAGGATTTTCGATCCGCTATGTGAAATCGGCATTTCTGGAGGAGGTTCAGCGTCTCTCGATTGAGAAGAGGATACCAAAAGCAGCAATACTTTCACGCACGCTGAATGACAGGTACAGGTCATCAACATTAGTGCCATTCTCCATGATGGATGACCAGCTTTCTGTCCTGTACAGTGCATCGGAGAAGCATCCTGAAGCCAAATTCAGGCTTGTTGCTGTCCGGTCGTATGACAGTAGCGTCTGGGATTGGGTGTGATGTGTACTTACGACTGGTGAAAAACTAGAAGTGAAGATATGGGTCTTGATAGGGTACAGAATTTTGTGTAAGAGAGACTAGGGCTAGTACAAGATCATTGGGAAAATTTATTGAAAATCAAAGGAAGCCTATAGGAACCCGCCATTGGCATTAAATAAGCGATTATCTTCAATATGAGGATCAAAGCCGGATCAACTTATTTCATAGAAGAACACTACGAATTTTCCGGATTTCGTGCATAGATGTCAAAATCGTCGCCTTCAATGTTGCCATGAATCTTAATTCATGGAAATCTGCTGGCTCAGGAAAAGATGAGGATTGTTTTATGTACTGTTTCTCACAGCACATGATATGCACTTGCACACACTTTGACCAGGAATAAAGTGTCATGAAAACATAATATAGACGGTCAGTAACTGAAGAGAACCCCGATAATATGGGTTCCGAAGCTTATGATATAACTCCAAAAGGAGTTTTTGATAAAACTATCAGGTTCTGTTTGCCCTTCTGGCCCTTTTCAGGCGCCTTATTCTCTTCTTTCTCCACTTCCAGCGCATCTTCCCTCTTTTCTTCCAGTCTCTTGAACTTCTTTTCAAACGAGCACCTCTACTTTGCAAAGCAGCAACATTGATTGTGTGCTAAGTTGCAGGACAATATATGAACCGTATTTATAACTTGACGATGTAAATCTCAGTTCAACATTTACATCATGCTTTCTCAATTGCACGAGTTGATAGACATTGCGTATGCGTTTACCTTTCCTTTCTCTTCTCATACCTGTTCATAGCCATCATTCCACCTTTCAGATGAGACACTTCCTTGAATCCATTCTTTATCATCATAGTAGCAGCCGCCCTGCTCCTGTGACCTGTGGCACAGACAAGATAATACCTTGCATCCCTGTTCAATCCGCTCATCTGTTCTCTGAATGATGAAAGCGGAATGTGAATTGCCGATTTCAGATGCCCATGATTGAATTCAATCGAGGTCCTGACGTCTATGACCACCGAATGTTCACTGGAAATCTCGCCAAGAAATTCTTCCGGGGTATACTCCTTCAATCCCTTTGGATTGATGAAATAGCTTAGGAACGGCATTGTACATAATCGTGTTCCGGCTATTTACCTCTGCTGAAAATGGCAAGCATGGACAGAATTATAATGCTTTATGAGTTTTAAGAGATTTTTACACACAGTAATGCCGGTGCGATTACTTTTATATAAGTAAGGCTAATCAGCCTATTGGTGCATCGTTAATGGTTGTTCATCATTTTGTGGCTCTGGCGGCAGGTATCGCGATTGCCGGTGGTCTCATAGGTACGGGCATGGCACAGCAGGGAATAGGTGCAGCTGGGATGGGCATTATCGCTGAGAAACCTGAGAAGTTTGGACAGGTTCTGTTCTTCTTCGTTATCCCTGAAACGCTCTGGATTATAGGTTTCATCTTGGGTATAGTGCTTCTACTGAACATACTTTGAGTGTAAGACTGGGCACATGACTATTGAAGACATAGTTAACGAGATAGAGGAAGGGAAAAAAACCCAGATTGAGAAGATCAGATCAGATTTTCTCGAAAGAGAAAAGGAGCTCAATCAAGTTTTCCAGAAGGAAATTGAGGATCTTAGGGCTGAATATGCCAGGAAGACTGAGAATGAGATCAGATCCATGGAGTCAAGGGAAAAGGACCTCGCTGATCTCGAAGCCAGGAGGATAATACTGGAAAAAAAATCTGATCTTGTCTCACAGGGAGTGGATCTTATCAGAAATGCACTGATGTCTTTCCCGTCGGATGCTGCTTATCAGGACTTTCTGGATAGATGTGCTGCTGAGGCAAAAAAGGCTCTCGGGGATGTGGGCACATTGAAATGCAGAAAGGAGGATTTTGAAAGGATTAAGAGCCTCTTTGGCACAAAATGCAGCCTTGTGGCAGGAGAGATGTCGGGTGGATTCATAGCAGTTTCATCCTCTGGGAAGATGGAGATTGACTTCACTCTTGAGAATATATTCTCTGAGATGAAACCCAAGATAGAGCAATTTGTAATGAGCAGAATAGGTGAGAGTTAACTTGGATCTGACCTATTCCGGGACTTACGGAACTCTAAAATCTAAGGCCACTGAATTTCTTTCTCTGGATCGCATCCGTTCAATTGTTGATGCAGACCAGGATTCCATGCTTTCATTGCTTTCCCAGCACGCATATGCATCAGATATTTCTGCACTCTCAGGCAAGTACAGAGGCTATGACCTGCTTGAGATGGTCGTGAACAGAAGGCTTGCTAACAGAAACTATATGGTTCTGAGTACATGTCCCGGACAGGTCAGGGATTTTGTCCAGTTCTATCTTTCAAAGTGGGATGTTGAAAATGTCAAGACGATAATAGCCGCAAAAACAGTCGGCTACGATGTGTCAATAAGTGATCCGTTCATCGTGAGTTTCAGGGATATTCCAATGGCTATGTTTGGAGGAATAATTCCCTACGAGATTTACAGATCCCTCACCCAGACAGGGGGAATTGAGCAGATTGTTGAATCCATTGCGCAGTATTTCTCAGGGAAGATGTTTCTGGCTCAGCTTGAGATATACAAGAAGCACAAGGATCTGTCGATGTTTTTTTCCGCCGTTGACAACTATTTTTACAGCCAGATAGTAGGCTATCTCAAGTTCTACAGGGGGGATGAATGGATAGTGCGGAATTACTTTACCGATTTAATTTCACTTAGAAACATGGAGATAGTGATAAAGGGAAAGGCCCTTGGGCTTGATTATAACATGGTCAGGTCTGCCATTCCCAGTACTGCCGGTATTGGAGATGATCGCCTCATGCAGATTTTCAATGCAGGTTTTGAGGATTTTGCTCAGCTGGTTTCAGCCTCGTTTTCTGTGAACCTACCTCAGGATGCTGAAACACCCACCGAAGCCGCTATAGCAATTTACTATGGCATGACCGAAAGGTATCTTGCCCAGATGGCATCGGCAACTTCTTCACTGAATTATATCATGTGGTATCTGCTCAGGTCCGAAATTGAGAGGATGAGGCTGAAAGGCATAGTTAACGGTAAGAGGTATGGGCTTGACAGGAAGACTGTTCTGGCACTTACCGGAATGATTTGAGGTGGTGGAGCTTTGAATATAAAAGAAATAGCTTTCATTGGCGAAGACCAGCTTTCAAGAGGGTTCAGGCTGGTAGGCATTGAGAGTACGATCAATGCTGTTGGCGAAGAAGGAGCTTTGAAACTGACAGAGGCGTTCAACAGCGGAAAGTACTCTGTAATTATGGTGTCAGATTCTATAAGAAAGTTTGTGGACAGGAGGCTGCTTTCGCTTATAGATATCAGCCCGGAGCCGCTTGTCATATTCCTGCCTGTTGTAGGTGCTGTTGACGAGGAGTCGGTTGAAGTTCTGGCTAAAAGGATTCTCGGTGTGGATATAGGAGGTGCAGTCGTTGGGGACAATAGTTAAGGTTTCTGGCCCGGTTGTTGTGGCAAAAGACGTGAAGAACGCAAAGATGTATGACGTGGTGAGGGTGAGCGATCTTGGACTTGTCGGTGAGATCATAAAGCTTTCATCGGGAGAAGCTACCATACAGGTTTATGAAGACACTAGCGGGATAAGGCCTGGAGATTCTGTGGAAAACACTGAAATGCCACTGTCTGTTGAACTCGGCCCTGGTCTGCTCAAGTCCATATATGATGGTGTACAGAGGCCTCTTGACGTGATCAGGGACCAGAGTGGGGATTTCATAAGGAGGGGATTAACTGCTCCTGCACTGGACAGAAAGAAAAAATGGGATTTCAGGGCCACTGCAAAGGCTGGAGTGCATGTATCCTCAGGCGATATTGTTGGTGAGGTGCAGGAGACAGACCTGATCACACACAAGATAATGGTTCCTCCCGGAATCTCGGGAACACTTGACTCCATTGAGTCAGGCAGTTATACTGTTGAGGAACCAATAGGGAGGGTGAATACAGGCTCCGGAATAAAGAACATTTACCTCAGGCAGCACTGGCCTGTCAGAAATATAAGATCTGTTCTGAGGAAACTTCCTCCTGACCAGCCTCTTGTTACTGGACAGAGGGTAATAGACACATTCTTTCCTGTCGCAAAGGGGGGAACGGTGGCTGTTCCCGGCCCGTTTGGTTCCGGCAAGACAGTGGTTCAGCACCAGCTCTCGAAATGGGCAGACAGTGACATAGTTGTATACGTCGGATGCGGTGAGAGAGGCAATGAGATGACAGAGATCCTGACAACCTTTCCTGAACTTAAAGACCCGAAGAGCGGAAAGCCGCTCATGGAGAGGACTGTCCTAATTGCCAATACCTCAAATATGCCAGTTGCAGCAAGAGAGGCTTCAATCTATACTGGCATAAGCATCGCCGAATATTACAGGGATATGGGTTACAATATTGCGCTGATGGCGGACAGCACATCCAGATGGGCTGAGGCTCTCAGGGAAATATCTGGGAGACTCGAGGAGATGCCGGGTGAGGAGGGCTTCCCTGCGTATCTCGGGAGAAAGATATCCGAGTTCTATGAGCGATCTGGAAATGCGGTTATAAAGGCTTCCACAGATCGCACGGGTTCCATTACGGTCGTGGGGGCGGTATCCCCGCCAGGCGGTGACATTTCAGAGCCGGTTTCCCAGAACACGCTCAGAGTGACAAGGGTTTTCTGGGCGCTGGATGCCTCCCTTGCTTCAAGAAGGCATTTCCCCTCGATTAACTGGCTTAACAGCTATTCCCTTTACAGGGACGATCTCTTCCCATGGTTTGACAGGAATGTCTCGGATCAGTGGTCAAAAACCTATGCAGATGCAATGGGGATACTGCAGAAGGAGGCTGAACTTCAGGAGATTGTCCAGCTTGTAGGATATGATGCTCTGCCCGAGATAGAGAAGGCCACACTGGATACTGCAAGGATGATACGTGAGGATTTCCTGCAGCAAAGCGCCTTCGATGATGTGGATACCTACTGCTCGCTCCAGAAGCAGAGCATGATGCTTTCGCTCATCATTACCTACGGTGGACTGCAGATGAAGGCTGTCGAACGCGGGAACCTGATGTCACAGCTGCAGGGACTCAGGGCAAGAGACCGGATATCCAGAATGAAGGAGATCCGTGAGAACGACTTCAGGAAGTACTATGAGGAGTCACTGGAGGAGATAAGGCAGGCGTTCGAACAGTACACCAGAGAGGGTGATAAGAATGATTAAGATAGACTACAGATCAATCTACCAGATTAACGGCCCTTTGCTCTTTGTTGAAGGTATAGAAAATGCCGGATACAACGAAATTGTGAACATAACCATGGAGAACGGGGAGACAAGGACGGGTCAGGTGCTTGAAAGCAGAAAGGGGATAGCGGTTGTTCAGGTTTTTGGTTCCACCCTTGGAATGGACATCACCGGCACGAAGGTGCGGTTCACCGGATCCACAGCCAGGATTTCTGTATCCTCGGAGATGCTGGGAAGGGTGTTCAACGGCCTTGCAGAGCCTAAAGACGGGCTTCCGAACATAGTAGGTGGCGAGCGATCAGAAATTGTGGGAAATGCAATAAATCCGTATTCCAGGGAAGAGCCTTCAGAATTCATTCAGACCGGAATTTCCACCATAGACGGTATGAACACACTGGTCAGGGGACAGAAGCTCCCCATATTTTCAGCATCCGGGCTTCCGCACAACATGATAGCTGCCCAGATTGCCAGACAGGCAAGGGTGAGAGGGAATGATGAATCCTTTGCCGTTGTTTTCGGTGCTATGGGGATCACAAGCGAGGAGGCTAACTTCTTCATAAACGAGTTCAGGAACACTGGAGCAATATCAAGATCGGTGCTGTTTCTGAACCTGTCCTCAGATCCGTCTATGGAGAGGATTATTCTTCCCAGAATAGCCCTGACAACTGCCGAGTATCTGGCATATGAACAGGGCATGCACATTCTTGTCATACTCACTGACATGACCAACTACTGCGAGGCTCTCAGGGAGATATCTTCTGCCAGGGAAGAGGTGCCGGGCAGAAGAGGATATCCTGGTTACATGTACACTGACCTGAGCACGATTTATGAACGTGCCGGAAAGATAAAGGGAAAAACAGGTTCCATAACGCAGATCCCAATTCTCACAATGCCAGGTGACGATATCACTCACCCCATACCTGATCTTACGGGATACATAACTGAAGGGCAGATCGTGCTGAGCAGGGATCTGCTCAGGGCTGGCATATATCCGCCGATTAATGTTCTTCCCTCCCTGTCCAGGCTGATGAACCAGGGGATCGGATCAGGCAGAACCAGAGAAGATCACAGAGGCGTGGCCGATCAGATATACTCTGCATATGCACAGGGAAGGGATCTCAGATCGCTGAGCGCAATAGTGGGGGAGGAAGCTCTGAGCAGTAATGACAGGACTTATCTGAAGTTCGCGAATGAGTTTGAAAGGAGGTATGTGAATCAGGCAAGATCGGAAAGCAGGACAATTGAGGAAACCCTTGATCTCGGATGGGACCTCCTTTCGGTTCTCCCTGAATCCGATATGAAGAGGGTAAAGCGGGATCACATAGCCAAATACGGGAAATGGAGAAAGACAGAAAATGCCGTCCAGTGATGTAAGGCCTACAAGAATAGAGCTGATCAACACCAACCGGAGAATCAGGTTCGCAAAGAGAGGCCTTGATCTCCTGAAGATGAAGAGATCGTCCCTTGTGATGGAGTTTTTCAGGATCAGCAAAACCGTGGCAGGCCTGAGAACAGATCTCCGTGAAAAGCTCATGGAGGCGATCAGGGCCGTCAACATTGCAAACGTGGTTGACGGTACAATGGTTGTGGAGGCAATAGCCAACATGTATGCACAGACCACTGCAGAGGTGAAGTCAAAGAACGTGATGGGAGTGCGTGTTCCAACCCTGAATGTGGATCTTGGAGGTTCTGTGATCTCAAACGTTTACAGAATGACCTCCGTGCCTGTTGCAACCAATGACGCAATATCCAGATTTGAGGATCTTCTCAAACTGATCCTTCAGGTTGCGGAGAGAGAGAGTGCCATGCGGAAACTGCTCAGGGAGATAGAGAGGACCAAGAGAAGATCCAATGCGATAGAAAACATCCTCATTCCAAGGCTTAGGGAGAATGCAAAGTACATCAGGATGAGGCTTGATGAGATGGAGAGGGATTCCTTCGCCACTCTCAAGACTGTAAAGAAGAATATTGAGAGGAGGGGATACAGATGAATCCGATGAAGTACATCAGGAGGGATTTTGCCACGAAGAATATAGATTTCTCCAATCCTTACGTGAAAAAGTTTCTCAGGATAAAGAGGATTCTGATGATCCTTAACATAGGTCTTACCGCCGCTTTCATTTCGTTAATTTACCTGTGGGGTGCATAGCTGTGTCTGATGTTGATATAATTGCCAGAATAAAGGAGGCAGAGAAGGCTGCAGAAAGCGAGATAGAGGCAGAAAGAAGGAAGGGTGAGGCTCACATAAAGGAGATTACTGAAAGGCACAGATCTGAAGTTGAAGATCTTAGAAAAACCCTTGAATCTGCCTTTCAGGAGCGTTATACTGCCGAGCTTTCCAGGATGCATGAGTACAGGGAAAAGGTTGTTGGAGAGGCAAACAGGAAAGCTTCACTTCTTGTGCTTGATATCAAGGCTTCTGCTGCAGGGAAATTTGTCAGTGAACTTATAGATGGCCTTTTTGGTGATTGAATATGCTGCTCAGGCCTCGAAGGATGGATAAGATCAGGATCATCGGATCCGACTCCGTTAGGGAAAGGGTCGTTTCCGCTCTGCATGACTATGGTGTTATGCAGCTTGAGCCTGTTTCCATGGATCTCAGAGACCTGCTTTCAGCCGGGAAGACCGATGAGAAGTACAGGAAGATACAGGATCTTCTGCAGAAATTCAGAGGATATGAGAACGCCCTGCCCCCGATTCCTGTGAGGGAGAGAAGATCCTTCCATGGTCTGGACGATCTTTTCGCGGCTGCGGATAGAATTTCAGAGGCAATAGAACCGGAGATATGGGTTCTGAAGAGAGAGGAGGAGGATCTGGAGTCTGACCTGAAGCTGATAGAGAGCCGCCTTGAGATCGCGAAATCGCTCTCTCTCTTCCCATATGATCTGGGCATACTGAATGGAGATCATATAATTTCATTCCTGGTAAGAAACATAACGGAAGAGGATCTCACGCCCCTACTTAGGGCTGAAGTCAAGGATGCCGCAGTTGTCTATTCAGGAAGCGACGGTGTTGTTGTTTCGATTCCAAGAGAACTGGAGTCTGGCATCGGAAGATTAGCCTCTTCCGCCAAGCTCGATATTGTGCAGATCCCGCAGATGCAGGGCAGGGTCAATGAATATATTCCGGAGCTGGAAATGAAGCTTAAGGAGACCATGTCCAGGTTCGCAGATCTGAGGCTGGATCTCAGGAAGATTGCTGAAAGCCATTATGTGGAGATTGCCCAGGTGAGAGAACAGCTGGAAATTGAGTTCAGCAGGGCAGAAATCACAGAGAGGCTCGCATCAACAAAGTCTGTGTTTGTGATGGAGGGGTGGGTGCCTTCGGACCTTATAGATAGGCTGTCTTCAAAGATAGATGAGCTAGCCAGAGGGAGGGCCGTAATAACCAGAGTGAGTACAGACGAGACTCCACCGACCATGCTTTCCAACCCGAGAAGAATAAGGCTATTTGAGTTCTTCATAAGATTCTATTCTCTCCCACAGGAGACGGAATTTGATCCCACACTCATCTTTGCCCTTGTGTTTCCGGTCTTTTTCGGACTTATGGTGGGTGATGTCGGCTACGGCCTTATAATCCTCCTGGTTGCATTGTGGCTGAACCACAGGCTGGCCCATCCCCCCAGGGTTTCGCATATTCCCAAAAAGATCTCAGGTTTTGTAGGTATGATTATGGGGCCATCCGCTCTGAGAACTCTGGCCAGAGCTCTTATTCCTGGATCCATAGTTGCGATATTCTTTGGCATTTTGTTCAACGAGTTCTTTGGTTTCCCTGTCCCGTTCATCTCGGGGTTGCTCCCGTATACAGTCCATGGCCCTGTTGTGATCATATATCTTCCGCATCTGCTGGTGATCTCAGGCTTCATCGGCCTTGGGATGGTCACCCTTGGCCTTATTCTTGGATTTATTGATGAGTATGATCACAGGAATTTCAAAGGAGCCACAGGAAAACTTGGCTGGATCATGATTGCCTGGGGCGTATCCCTCTTTGGACTTGATATGCTTCACAATAACATAACAGTGATCAGTTACCTGTTCGTTGTTCTTGCGCTGGCGGGCGTTGCTGTCATAATGTTTGCTGAAGGTTCACATGGGGCGATGGAACTGCCTTCAATAGTGAGCCATATTCTTTCTTACACAAGAATAGTGGGCATTCTGCTTGCATCTGTGATACTTGCATATGTGGTTGACTCTGTCTTCGAGTCGTCCACGTCATCGATTGGCCTGATGATCTTCGGAGGTGTGATACTCGTTCTCGGTCAGCTTTTCAACCTTGCGATCGCCGTGTTTGAACCTGGAATACAGGGTGCAAGGCTGATATATGTGGAATTCTTCTCGAAGTTTTACAGAGGCAATGGAAAACCATTTGTACCATTCTCAAGCTCCAGGAAGTACACCGTGAAGCAGTATGAACTGCAGGATCTCAGAAGATAGATTCTAACTACTCTTATTAACCTGAGAAGATATTACCATCAGAAATGACATCCCTGCTATTGATCATAGGTGTTGCCGCCATCTCACTGTTTGTGGGGGGATGGATCGGAAGATTTCTGACAAGATATCCGTTTGGCAGATCCTCAGTAACAGGCATCGAGGGTATGAAGGGAAGGGTGGTGGAGATCACGGCAATCAGGGGGGATTTCATAGAGGTCAGGCTTGAATCCCAGATATGGAGGGCACAGGTTGTGAATGATGTGAAGCCGGAACCCGGGATGAAGGCAAGAATCACTGACGTGAAGGGCAACGTTCTATACGTCGAGGTTCTGTCAAAATAATTCTGTAGAAGTATTTTATTGTCAGTTCCAATGGAGAACCATGGAAAGTGATACCAAGGTTGCCGTTTTCGGTTCCACAGGCCTCATAGGATCTGCCGTCTGCTTGAGGCTGAAAAGCGAAGGTTACAAAGTTATAGCTTTTGCCAGGGACATAGAGAAGGCAAGGCTGAAAGTTCCTGGTCTCACTTATGCCAGGTACAGGGGTTTTGAAGAAATGGCCAGAGATCTTGTAGGGATCACGCATGTGATCAACTTCAGCGGCTCCGAGATATTTGGAAAAAACTCTTCGGAAATAGAATCCAGCAGGGTCGGCCTTGTGAAAAACATTGTCAGCGCATTCAGGAAAATGCCTTATCCTCCGCAGGTTTTCATAAACGGGTCTGCCTCAGGATTCTACGGTTATGAGAGAAATGACGTTGATGGATTTACGGAGGAGATGCCCGCCGCAAAGGATTACTGGGGAGACCTTGTCAGCAGGTGGGAGGCTGAATCGCTGGAAGCTGAAAGCCTTGGTACAAGAGTTGTAAATATAAGAACAAGTGTGGTGCTTTCTTCCAGAGGAAGATTATGGAGGGAGCTTTATCCGCTGTTCAGAAAGTACCTTGGAGGCTATCCCAGGCCCGGAAACCAGTGGTTTTCATGGATACACATAGATGATGAGGTCTCAATCGCAGTGGAGGCTCTGAAAAATGACAGTTACAGGGGGCCCGTGAATGCCGCCTCTCCAAACTCAGTGAGGATGAGAGAGTTCACAAAGCTCTTCGGAGATGTTCTCGGAAGACCGTCATGGCTGCCTATACCGGCCTTTGTAATAAGATCCAGATTCGGAAAAAGTTCTGATCTAATACTGAATGGTGCAAAGATAATCCCGATGAAACTTAAGGGATATGGATTCACCTTTAAATTCCCTGATCTGATGCCTGCCCTGCAGGACATAGCGAGGAGAAACATATGAACATAAGGAAGGTACAGTGTCTGATATACAGATATAACCCTGATCTGCAGATTCTTCTTCTTCACTATTCTCCACCTAGATCGTACTGGGAGAATCTAACCGGGAAGGTTGAATCTGGTGAGACTGATTTTGAATGCATCAGAAGGGAGATTCTGGAAGAGTGCAGCATTGATTCAGGAGAAATAGAGGATGTTGTCAGGATCAACAGTTTCCAGTATTCCAGGGACGGTTCGATCATACAGGAGAATGTTTACGCAGTAATGATATCGGCTGAAGCTCAGGTGGATATTTCCGGTAATCCTGAAATGGAGCATGACCGCTACAAATGGGTGAAGCCTGCGAAGGCCATCGATCTTCTGAAATGGGATCAGATGAGAAAAGCTGTTGAAATACTTATGGAACTGAAAGGTGAGTATATCACTTCTTCCTGAAGATGAATATGTACTCATGCCTGAATATGTAATACCCGCCCACTAACGCACGGTATCTCCATAGGTTTTCCTGCATCCTTTTTCCCCTTGTGTTCTCGTAGTTTTTCACGACTATGCTCTTCAGGCTGAACCCCTGCTTCACCACCGCGTCCATTGCCAGAAAGCCCAGCGGGATCCACTCCTGATCCGCATACTTGTCACCTATCACCAGACACAGGAATCTCCCCTTTGGAAGATAGTCCGAAACGTTTCGAACAACCCGCGTGAGTTTTCCTATGAAATCCTGTACAGAGCCTGAGTTGGAAAGATCCCTTTGATCCCGGGTAAACTTTATAATGTCATAGTACGGCGGATGCATTATTATCAGGTGCGCCTTTCTTTCCCAGCTGCCAAATATTTCATCTCCGGAGACGGTTGCCGAATCACCGGCTACCAGACGTCTCATCCCAGGATCTATTGATGCTGCGCTGAGCCTTTCTTCTGCCCGCCGGACTGTGTCCTCTGATATTTCTATGCCAATACACTTTCTTCCCGCCCTTACTGCCTCTGCCACCGTTGTTCCCATCCCCATAAAAGGATCAAGGATGGTTTCTCCGGATCTGCTGTATCTCTTTATAAGCTGTTCAGGTATCTGAGGGACGAAGTTGCCCCAGTATGATGAGTCGTGAAACTCATCTCTCTTCCTGCTTCCAAATATCCACAGTGAATCCGTGAGAATTTCCGGATGATCCATCCACCTGTCAGGAAGCAGATCAGTATATGGCAGATGCTTCTCACTGGCATATGAATCCATGGCCCTTCTGCAATAGTGCTTCTTTCTTTCAACTGTTCTGCTCTCCGCTGCCTTTTTGAAGAGATATGTAAGATGTGTTTTGTTTTCGCGCTCGGCTATTCTCTGGCACACTGATATCTGCTCTTTTATAAATTCCTGATCGTCAGAATCAAGAATCGATTGCACCAGCCTGCCAATATCCCCGTTAAGTTTCAAATGAGACCCTCGTCAGTTGGAATTCCAAAGAATGTGACAAGCTTGAATGGCGTTCCGAAGAGTCCCCCAGAGAACGACACCCTGCTGCGTTTCCTGAGGGAGAGAAAAATGCCTGCTGTTGCCTTGAGGTGGTTGAACCTTATCTTCAGCATGGTTTCAGCTGCAGTCACCTGATTTTCATCCCCGCTTATGGATGTTAGAATCAGAAAGGAGAACTTTGGTCTCCTTCCCTTTCCTGCAGAAACTACTATCACATCGTAGGAAAGCCTGATGCCTTTTATCGCCACAGGCGTATAGGTTACGGATCTTATGAATCCCTGATCGATTGCCTCCTTGGCCTTCACGCTGATGCGCCTGACCTTGAATGCCAGTGTCTTCCCATCCAGGTTTTCCGGATCAGTATCTGTGGAAAATGTCCCGTAGCACTTTGAGAAATATGTGCTCAATGATCCGAGCGATTCCGGAGATGAGCTTCCTATGAAGAACCTTACTGATTCGATGCTTGCTATAACCCTGAATCTATTGCAGTGGCCCTGTGGTGGTACAAGATAGAATGAAAAGTCTCTTTCCCTTGCGCTGTCCCTCTTCTCAATCCTGTGTGTGAAGGTAAGTTCCTTCCACATGACAGGCTGTACATGATCGGTTCTCATAGTTTCACTGTGACATGGCTGGCAGACGATGTGTGTGCAGCTTCCAGTTCCCTGGTGACCAGCGCACCGTCTTCTCCGGTTGCTATTTCTGTCTCTCTTCCATCCACAAGATCCATGAATCCCCTAATCTCTCTTCTGTAGATGTCCTTTCTCTGGTACCTTCTGAAAACACGCCCGTTTCTCTTCAGCGTCCCGCCTATTTCCACGCCGTATACTCCCTCAGCTTCCAGCGTATCAGTATCCGTGTATATCCGAAGTGCGTTGTCCGGAAACTGCACCTTTGATGATGTGGTTATATGAGCAGGAAAAGAACTGTATCTTACCGTAATTGCGGAGGTTGTTTCAACTACCTGGTTTGGGAATCTCATGCATGAAAGCTCAACTGGTTTTTCACCGCTGATGAAGTTTATTGAATCCATGACATGCACAGAAGTGGCCACAAGAGATCCTCCGCCTGCCAGCCTCTCGTCAAACTTCCAGACACGTGTGTCGCCGGTTCTGTCTGAATATGATCCCCATGCTGCTGTTATATGGGCAATTTTACCAATATCGTCATTCCTTATCAGTTCCCTTATCTCTTTCATTGCGGGGTGAAACCTCAGGTGAAAACCTATGGCCAGCTTCACTCCTGCAGACGAGGCTGATTCAACCAGTTTCAAAGCCTCCGTGTGGTTCAGAGTCATTGGCTTTTCCAGCAGCACATCCTTTCCTGCCCTGATGCATGCCATGGCATCCCCGAAGTGCATTGCATTCGGAGATGATATGTACGCTGCATCGAAATCCATCTTTGAAAATTCATCAAGGCCTGACGTGATCTGATCACAGATTTTCGCCAGTTCTTCCCTGTTTCCGGAATGCCTTGAGCAAATTGCAGTAACTTGGTTCCCCTCTGCCACCATTGCCGGATATATCCTGTTCATGAAGTGCCTTCCAGGCGAGATTATTCCAAATTTCATGGCGTATGAACTATGATCTTTAACTATTTAATATGTGCACAGATCTGCCATTTCTCCGGAATTTCGCATGCATACCATTCTTCTCTGGGTTTGACACCTGCTACTATGACATGCCACAGGCTCACATTGCACTGGATCCGCTGCTCAGGTAGAGAGTCTTCCATATTGTGGAAAAATGACCATCCGTCTTACCGGCAGTAACCATAGGATAATTACCCACCTTGATGATCAACTATAGTGACAGAAAAACTCTACTGGAATGATCCTTACACGGCCATGTTCAGAGCCACGGTAACTGGAAAAACTTCCGAGGGCATATTTCTGAGTGAAACTGCATTTTATCCCGAGGGGGGTGGCCAGCCAGGTGATACCGGCACACTGATTGCCAGCAGTCTATCTTACCTGGTTTCCAACACAGTCAAATCCGGTGACGAACCACTTCACATTATTGCAGATACTTCAGGGCTGGAGGAAGGTGCTGCCGTTGAAGGGAGGATTGACTGGATCAGAAGGTATTCCCATATGAGATTTCATACGGCAATACACATAATAGATGCTGTTGTCCACACTATCTATGGAAGCCATGGCCTGATAACCGGGAGTCAGATATACACTGACAGGGCACGCGTTGATTTCTCCATTGACTCCATGACCGCAGATGATGCGCGTAAGATTGTTGACTCAGCCAACGTGATTGTTAGTGAGGGCCATACTGTCAGGGATTACTTCATCTCAAGAGAGGATGCTGCAGGTATCAGAGATCTAGCAAGGACTGCTCCGGGACGGGATCTCATAAGCAGGATGGATCGCGTCAGGATCGTAGAGATCGAAGGTGTGGATCTTCAGGCAGACGGAGGGACACATGTCAGAAATACACGGGAGGTTGGAACCATTGGCCTTGTGAGAGTGGAAAACAAGGGCAGGAGGAATAAAAGGATGATAATCAACCTGTCAGGGGATCGATAGCCATGTTCACCAGGAAGGGGGATTCCGGAGAGACTGATAGGCCCCTTGCCGGAAGGGTATCCAAGGGCGATATGATGATTGAGATAGAGGGCGAGATTGACTTCCTCATATCACTTGTGGGTTTTGCATCAACTATGGTTGAGTGGCAGGACATCAGGGAGGATCTTGAAAAGGTGCAGATAGATCTGTTTACAATAGGGGAAGAGATTCTGACTTCCGGGAAGAGAAGAGTTCTTGACGGATCCAGGGTCTCATGGCTGGAGACCCGTTCTGTGGAGTATAAGCGCGAGGCAGGAAAAGTAAGGCTTTTCATAGTCCCTGGAGGATCGCAGCAGTCTGCAATACTTCATGTTGCCAGAACATCTGCAAGATCCCTTGAACGGATTGTTGTCCGTTACAAGGACTCCATATATACCACACAGACCATTCTGTCATACCTTAACAGGCTTTCGTCACTGATATTTATGCATGCTGTGCTTGCCAATAAGAGAAATGGTATTTCAGAGAGAATCTGGGATATCGGCAGAGAATCCTGATGATATCTCAAGCATTTCTCCTGCAGTAACCTCTGAGAATTTCCCGAAAACCTCAGAGAATGACCTGAATATGGAATCCCTGAGAGCATCTCTTGGTATATCCACATAGGACATCACCGATGGATCCAGACCGCACGGCCGTATTCTGCTGAACCATGGGAGGACCTCGCCGGATGTGTTTATAGCCACGCCATGATATGACACAAAGCCGTCTATAGCCATTCCCACTGACCCCACTTTTTTACCGCCCACCCATATTCCTGTCTCCTGATGGTTGCTTTCGGTGCGAAGGCCATGTTCTTCCAGCGACATCGATACAGCTTTGAGAACCTTTGATATGAATACCGGTACGTCCCTGCGGCCGTCAGTCCTGACATCAAGTATAGGATAGATCACAAGCTGTCCAGGCCCATGATATGTTATGTCACCTCCCCTCTCAGTTACAACCGGTTCTATGCCTGGATAATTCTCCGGAACGGGCTTCCTCCCAACGGTGTATACGGGAGGGTGATCAAGTGCGATAAGTGCAGCTTCTATGCGTCCGGTTTTCACACAGCCAACAAGCTGCTTCTGTATATGCAGCGCGGTGCCGTATTCAACTTCCCCAAGATCAGCGGCCGGTCTTGAAATGCAGCGGCTTTCCGAATGCACCTTCTGCTGCCTCCTTCAAACCTTCAGAAACTGTCGGGTGCGGGTGAATTGTCAGTGCGATGTCATTCACGGAAAGGGATGACTCCACTGAAAGAGTGACCTCGCTGATCATCTCCGAGGAATGTGGTGCAACTATACCTGCCCCAGTCACTGTGCCGTCACTGTCATAATATATCCTGTATGTTCCCGTAGTGGAATTCATGCCTAGAGCCCTGCCATTGGCGGCCAGAGGAAATACGCTAACGCCGGAGTCCTTCTTGCCGGTGTAGGAGATCTCCGGATCTGAATATATCACGAATGGCATTGCATGGTAATCTATTTCCGCTTCATGGCCCGCAATGTTCTGTGCCGCAATATCAGCCTGATAGTAAGCCCTGTGTGCAAGCATGGGCTCTCCCGAAACATCCCCAATCGCGTACACGCCCTTGACAGAGGTTTCACACCTGGAATCTATTTTGATGAACTTTCCGTTCATCTCAAGCCCGAGCTTCTCCAGGCCAAACCCTTCAGTGTTTGGCTTTCTGCCAACCGTGACCAGAATGTGATCGGCCTCCAAAGAAACGTTGCCTGAGACTGTGACATGGAATATTTCCTTTTCCTTCACCACCGATTCCACCTTTGTGGAGGTGAGAACCTGGATCCCAAGGGCCTTCATCCTTCTCTCGACAGGATTAACAAGCTCCCTGTCAACTCCAGGGAGGATATTTTCCATCATCTCAACTATGGTGACTTTCGATCCGAGTTTTGCAAATGCTGTTCCCAGCTCAACTCCAATGTACCCTCCACCAACGATGATAAGGGATTCCGGTATTTTTTGAATGTCAAGAATTTCCCTGTTATAGGAAACCCCTTCAAATGAGGGTAGCTTTACCGGAGATGATCCGGTTGCAATTACAAGGTTTTCTGCGGAAACTTCTGTATCACCAACCTTAACCCTGTTTCTGTCCATTATCTCTGCAGAGCCTTTCAGTATGGTAACGCCCTGGGATTTGCAGAGTGTTTCAACTCCCGATGTCAGCCTGTTGATCATCCCCCATTTCCACTCCTGCCATTTCTTCATGTCTACCCTGGCATCAAGGGTGATACCTGGCATTTCCTTCAGGTAGTTGATGGAGTTAGCCAGCTCTATTAGTGCCTTCGAAGGGATACAGCCATAATTAAGGCATTCTCCGCCTATTTTGTCCCTCTCGATCAGAACAACCTTCTTTGACATCTGCGCAAGCCTTATGGCTGCTGCATATCCTGCAGGGCCGGCGCCTATTATTGCCGCGTCGTAATCCATCGCTGTCACTCCACGAATATCAAGGATGGTTTCTCCAGAAGTTCCTTAACCCTTGTTATGAACCTTGCCGCATCGGCTCCATCTATAAGCCTGTGATCACATGACATGGTGACGTACATGAACTCCCTTGAGTTGGGGTTCTGCATGTCCTCGTTCAGAGTTCTGTGGAAGCCTATGATGGCCACTTCGGGATAGTTGATTATTGGTGTCGAGAATATGCCTCCGATGGTGCCAACATTTGTTATTGTGAAGGTGGAATCCTGCACGTCTGAAAGTGTGAGTTTGTTTGATCTTGCCCTGCTGGCCATATCTGCAAGTTCCTGTGATATTGCAAATACGTTCTTCTTGTCTGCATCCTTTATCACAACAACGTTGAGGCCTTCCTGCGTGTCAACCGCGATGCCGATATTGTAATACTTCTTTATTGAATATGTCTTGGATCTCTCATCGTAAATGGCGTTGAATTTTGGGAATTCTTTCAGTGCTATGGTTATTGCCTTCACGAATATGGGGGTGAATGTCACATTCTTGTCACGGCTCTTCAGATCTTCCCTTGCTTCTCTCATCTTTGTAAAATCGATGTATTCCCCTATCATGAAATGCGGTATGATGGACTTTGATTTTGACATCTTGTCAAAGATTATTCTCCTGAGTCCCTTTGGTTCATATACTTCTTCCATTCCCGGCCTTGGAGCTGGTTTCTCTGCAGATTTTGAAGCCTCATGTGACAACACAGGCTTTTTCTGATCCGCAGCTTTCGCTGCAGCTGCATATGCTTCCAGATCCTTCATTGTTATTCTTCCGTTTTCGCCTGAAGGGGTCACCTTTTCCAGATCGATCCCCATATCCTTTGCAGCCTTTCTTATTGCAGGTGTTGCGGAGATCTTGGATGCCTGAGGCTTTTCCTGAGGCTGGCTCTGAGCCTGAGGTGCCTCACTTTTTGCAGGTTCTTCCGTCTGGGTTGCAAGGTTTGTTGATGTTTCACTCTTGCCGTCATCGATCCTTATAAGCAGATCTCCAACCTTTGATATCGTCCCTTCCTTGGCAAGTATTTCTTTGACAGTTCCTGAGACTGGAGAAGATATTTTCACTGTCACCTTATCCGTCATAACCTCCACCATCTCCTGATCGCTGGAGATTGTGTCGCCAGGCTTGACATGCCACTTCACAATCTCCCCCTCAGCAACGCCTTCGCCTATATCCGGTAATTTAAATTCAAACACTTCATCATCACCCGAATGTCATCAGTTTGTTCACTGCCTTCATGATTCTCTTCTCATTTGGAAGGTAGTAATCCTCCATCCTGTATGGAAATGGGGAGTCCGGACCTGTCACCCTGAGTATTGGACCGAGAAGGCTGTCGATTGCCCTTTCAGATATAATTGCTGAGATCTCTGCCCCCATGCCAAGAGTTCTCGGCGCCTCATGAACGATCATAACCCGACCTGTTTTCTTGACTGTATCCATTATCGCATTAAGATCCATCGGCAGGAGTGTTCTGAGATCAATAATTTCGGCATCCACGTTATTCTTCTCGACAGTTGAGAGCACTGTGGGAACCATTGAACCGTATGTTATTATTGAGATTGAATTACCCTCTCTGATTTTTTTTGCCTCGCCTATGGGTACCGTATATTCACCGTCAGGCACATCATTCTTTATAGATCTGTATAAACGCTTGGGCTCCAGGAATATGACCGGATCGCCAAGCTGCATGGAAGACAGGAGCAGCCCTTTTGCATCGTAAGGATTTGACGGTGTGACAACAGTGAGGCCGGCAGTATGAGCGAAGTATGTTTCTCCACTCTGCGAATGGTAGAGCCCACCCTTTATTCCTCCTCCGTAAGGAGTTCTGAGGACCATTGGAACTGTATAATCCCCGCCTGATCTGTACCTTATCTTTGCCATCTGGTTTATGATCTGATCCATAGCTGTATATATGAAATCCTGAAACTGAATTTCTGCAATCGGTTTCATTCCGTTAACAGCCATGCCGATTGCCATTCCAACTATTCCAAGTTCAACCAGTGGAGTGTCTATCACTCTTTCCGGACCATACTTTGCCTGAAGACCGTCTGTTACCCTGAAGACTCCTCCATCCTTGCCTATATCCTCTCCCAGCAGGACAACGCTGCTGTCCTTTGACATAAGCAGATCCAATGTTGAGTTCAATGCCTGAACCATGTTCATTTCGGTCATAGTATGTCCTCAACCTCCTCCTTGAGCATCCACGTCATATTTTTGTAAACATCTGTGAAGGCGGTCATTGGCTCTGGCGGTTTGATCTTTTCGCATTCGTTGAATTTGTCATCCACAAGCTTCTGTGCCTTTGTTTTTATCCCATCTATCATCTTGTCGTCAATATACTTTTTCCCCTTGAGAATATTTTCAGTCACCACTAGCGGATCTTTTTCGCTTCCCTCTTCAACGGTCTCAGATCTGTACTTTGTGGGATCATCCGATGTTGAGTGTGGCCCCATCCTGAAACTGATTGCATCAATGAGTGTGGCTCCCTTGCCTTCTCTTGCCCTCTTTACTGCCTCGAGCACTGCATTGTATGTTTCCACGAAGTTGTTACCATTCACCCTTATCCCCCTTATTCCATATGCCTCTGCCTTTGTCCAGATCTCCACCTTTGTCTGCTTTTCCACTGGAAGAGATATTGCCCAACCGTTGTTTTCGCACAGAAATATTACTGGAAGATTGAAAACACCTGCAAGGTTCATCGCCGCATGAAAATCAGGAGTGGATGTTGAACCGTCCCCAAACGTGGTAAGAACCACACTCTTCTTCTTCTGATAAACCATGGCGTATGCTGCCCCAGCAGCCAAAGGAAGGTTAGTTGCCACCGGGCTCTGCACCGACATGAAGTGAAAGGCCTTTGCAGTGTAATGGCTTGGCATCTGCCTTCCCTTTGCCTCATCCGCGCTATTGCCCATAATCTGGTTGATTATATTTTCCATTGGAACCCCGCGATGAAGCATGAGCGGAACGTCCCTGTAATAACCATATATGAGGTCGTCACTTTCCAGAGCCATTGATGCCCCTATCTGTAATGCTTCCTGACCCATGGTGGGAGTGTAGAAACCCACCCTTCCCTGTCTCTGCGCACTCATTATCTTCTTGTCAAGGGTCCTTGAAAGGACCATAGCTGTGTACGCCTTTATGAATTTAGATCTTTCATCGCTTTCCTCAGACATTTTCAACCATCCTCTTAACCCAAGCCTCAGAGGCTCTGTACGAAGTTCTCACCAGTGGACCTGAAGCCACGTATGAGAACCCTTTCTCGTATGCGATCTTCTCGAGGCTTTTAAAGCGTTCGAGCGTGCAGTACTCACGAACCTCTATCTGCATTTTTGAGGGGCGAAGATACTGCCCTATTGTAAGGATATCCACCCCTGCATGCCGCAAGTCCTCCATCGTTGATAATACTTCCTCATCTGTTTCACCAAGCCCGATCATTATGGAGGATTTGGTAACTATGTTTTTATCCATTGCCTTTACATGAGAAAGAACCTTCAGTGACTGATCATATCCTGCCCTTCTGTCCCTTACCTCAGGAGTCAGCCTCCTGACAGTTTCCACGTTGTGTGCGTAAACGTGTGGTTTTTCCATGATCAATATATCTATGAGATCTTCCCGCCCCTGAAAATCTGGCGTGAGAACTTCAACCACTACTCCCAGTTCCTTTACCTTTCTTATCACACGGGCATAATGCTCTGCCCCCTGATCAGGAAGGTCGTCTCTGTCAACAGAGGTTATCACCGCGTAGGTGAGTCCCATCTCCTGAACTGCTTCCTTCACCTTTTCCGGTTCCAGCGGATCAAGTGGTTCCATTCGGCCATGGGTTACAGAGCAGAACCTGCAGCCTCGGGAGCAGTTCTTACCAAGGATCATGAATGTAGCCGTGCCAGAGTCCCAGCATTCCGCTATATTTGGGCATCTAGCCTCCTCGCACACTGTGTGAAGAGATTTCCCTCTCAGGTTTTGTCTCACTGAAAGAAAATTCTCGCCAGATGGTATCCTGACCCTTGTATAGTCTGGTTTCACGTTGGAGTATTTTGAAATGGTATTCTTATTTTTGCCTGCCAAAAAAGAAAATTGTGTTTAAATTTTGAAGGTTTTGAAAATTATAAAGGTTTAGTATTTGATGATCGCTTTGATCTGCGTCATTCCTGTGAACAAAGGTGCGTTTCCTGGAACATGTGGGATGGCTATGACAGCGGCACTGCTGGAGTATCCTATTGAAAACAGATCAGGATACGAGTTGTCGTTCACAAGCGTGGATCCTGAGTACCAGTAGTCCTGCAGTGCGTTATTATCAACAGACGGTGACGTTGTATATCCCCACTGTACGTTTCCGCTTCCAGAAGGTTCGTTCACATTGAGGAAGTAGTTTGTACCGCTATTGAGAGTTACCGCGGGGAAGCTGATGTTGATCCAGCCGCCATTAGGAACATTTACGCTTAGCGTTATGTTTGCCAGGACGTTTGAGTCAAAGACTGATGTCCCTATTCCCACCGTTATAGTACCGGTGCCTTCAATGTTCAATGTAACGTAGTCAACCTGAACTGTACTGCTGACGTCGAACTCTTCAGCCTCAGGCAACGTATAATAATACGTGTTTGAAGATGTTGCATTGACCTGTGCGAACACACCATTTGGTACAGATGATGATACTGCAGAAAAGGTAATTGAGACAGAGGTACTGGAACCGCTAACCGTTACCGTACCGCTCGACGGGCTGGATGTATATCCCGAGACTGAACCGACTGTGTATGAATACGATCCATTGGGTTCACTGAATGATATGCTGCCTGTTCCGCTCTGTGTTGATCCTCCCAGTGTCACAGACCATGTTGTTCCGGACGGCAATCCGGATTCAGTGAAGGTAACTGGATATGTAACTTCAGAGAACGTAATCGGAGTCGTAACAGATGACCCGGCAACTGTTACCGTTCCAGAATAGCTGGAAGGCGCGTAGGATTTGTCTGAAGTAGATACAGTATAGGAGTATGTTCCGTTTGTCTCACTGAATGATATGCTGCCTGTTCCGCTCTGTGTTGATCCTCCCAGTGTCACAGACCATGTTGTTCCGGACGGCAATCCGGATTCAGTGAAGGTAACTGGATATGTCGAAGGTGAGCTGACAGGTGTGCTGCTTGCGTAATAACCCACGGTGAATAGATCTGGATATGAATTGTCGCTGGTGGGTGTTCCTGACGGCATTCCATTACTCGGCGGGGAACTGTACCAGTAATCTTTCAGTGCATTGTGATCCACTGTGGTTGATCCGTAACTGGCATATCCCCAAAGAATAGATCCAGATCCTTCAACAGTGAGGTAATAGTCGGTTCCTCCTGCCAGGGTAACCGCCGGGAAGCTTACGTTGTACCAGACCTCATTACTGTTAACCTGAACAGCTGTAAATGGCACGACATTATCCCCCCACAGGCTTGTACCAATACCAAAGTCTACGCTTCCGCTACCTGAGAGATAGAGCGATACATAGTTGATGCTCAATGACGTTGAACCTGGGGTAATTTCCTCTGCTTCAGGAAGATTGTAGGTATACGTATTCGATGCGGTTGCGTTAACCTGCGCGACGGCCATAGACTGCTGTGTTGGAGTCGTAGTGGCCGTGAAGCTTATTGCCTTAGTTATTGAAGCACCGCTAACCGTTACCGTACCGCTCGACGGGCTGGATGTATATCCCGAGACTGAACCGACTGTGTATGAATACGATCCATTGGGTTCACTGAATGATATGCTGCCTGTTCCGCTCTGTGTTGATCCTCCCAGTGTCACAGACCATGTTGTTCCGGACGGCAATCCGGATTCAGTGAAGGTAACGGAATACGTGGCCGTTGTAGGTGGAGGACTTGTTGAGGATGTCTGCGCCAGGACAAAGTTGTATGCGTTTATTGATCCCCAGCCTACGGCAAGGCTGTATCCGTTGTTCGCACTGAATGCCCCGTTTGATCCGTTGCTTATGAAATAGAACGGCTTCGCGTTTGCATAAGACCCGTTATATTCTGCCTGGGCAAGTCTGTAAATAAGAGGATTCATGAACCCTTCCTTCTGCCCGAGGTAGTAGTCCATTACCGCCACTATCCCTGCTGTAAGCGGTGAAGCTATGCTCGTTCCCCACAGCTCCTGATAACCGCTTGAACCACTGTAGGTTATGTATATCTCCATGTTTGCCCCATCTGCAGCTACGTCAGGAGTCCCCCGTCCTGAAGCAACCCCTGTGGTGGATGATGCGCCCGTAATCACTGAGTTTGCATCAGAACTGAACTGCTGCCAGCTGGGTTCTGCATAGTATGAGCTTACACCGCCCTGAGACCCGTCTCCGGAATTAGGTGTGTTGTACCATACAGACTCGGTGGATATTCCGGTTGTTCCACTGCCATCAGTGGATGTTGTCCCAGTGAGAACTGTAGCTGCCCCTCCAACTGAAAGCGTACCGTAGGTATCATAACCAACAGTTGCAGGGAAGCTTGGGGATACATTGCTTGTGTCCCCATCATCGCCTGATGATGCAAGTACAGTTATACCCCGAGCAGCAGCCTCCTGTTCGTACTGGTTCCACGTGGAATCCACCATATCCGAACCGCCCCAGGAGTTTGAGATTGCTACAACGTGAGAAAGTGCGCTATTAACGGATGTATTGTAACTTGGATTCAGTATTGCCGCGAATGCCTGGTCAAGATCTGTCTGGGTGGCCTGTGGACCGTAAACCTCAACTATGGTTGCACCAGGAGCAGCACTTCCAGCCATCTCCAGATCGAGCGTGCTCTCAAAATCTGCCTGCGACTGATCGTTTGCAGCAGATGGCCCAGGTGCCGGCGCCCCATCTATAGGATAGCCGTAAACAGTTGATTTGGGCTCGCCTGATGGCAAATTGTGGTTAAAGTAATATGAAATATCTGAAGGCACAAAAGGTGCTACTGAGTTTCCTGCAGAGTCTGTACCGGACCACAGTATGGTCGCTATTGTCTCATTTGTAGGATAGCCCTTTGCGGCATATATCTTGTTCAGCTGATAGGCTGCCTGCATATCCGCACCATACAGAAGTTCACCCGATCCGGATCCAGTAAACAGTGGCGCTATCTGTGCCTTGAACTCATTGCTTAGGCCCACAACGCCTGCAATATCTCCGGAGAGACCATAGGACAGCCTTAACTCCTTCACGGGTGCATAAAAGATTCTTCCATGATCCTTGACCATAGAGATCGTTGTGTGAAAGACAGATTCAAGTTGAGAGACTGTTCCGCCAAGTGTCATGGATATTCTATCCGAATAGGTCTGAACACTGAGTCCCTTAGAGAGGAAATATGCCACGTAACCATAATATTCAGAGGGCGTTGGCGAAAAATATTGTGTGAACTGGCTCTGTGACAGGAACTTATGATACATAGGAGAATGAGGATCCTGAAGTTCGTACAGGAGGTTTGAGAGCATTGCCTGGTTTCTGAACTTCAGTGTCACCATCACATTAAGGTGCATCATCTGGTTTACCGGCCCTACACTTATCGCGTTGGATACAACTCCTGTCTCTGAATTCGGGACAAAGTTGTATGTTTTGTTTCCGTTCGATACATGCTGCATAGAAAAGCTCACAGCACCAAAAACCATAGCGAACGAAACAACTATCGCAACGAAAAGCATTGATTTGCGATTCATTGCCAAACCATATGCTCGTTTCAGTATTTGAACTTTGCCGTTCAATCCCCGGAAATTTGCATGATAGACTTATATACAGAATATACGGAATGTGCACAAACCTCTCGAGGTACAGCGCCTGACCTTGTTGCCAACATGATATTCTGAATATTAATAGCATGATGAGAACAAATAAAAACATAGACATATTTACTGCACGAATTGAGTGCAAGAAAAATCGCCATATTCACCGACTCGTTTTACCCGAATGTTGACGGTGTTGCTTACAGGGTTCGTGAGATGTCAGAGGAACTCTCCAGAAGAGGCTTCACTGTGCGCGTATACTTTCCTGGTAGGATTTCTGCAGTTGAGAATAGAAATTCATACACTGCAGTGAGCCAGAAAGGGCTCACTTTCTTCCTTTATCCACAGTACAGAATCCCCTTGTTGTCACGATATGCCTTTGAGAATGCGTTAAGGTTTTCCCCTGATATTATCCATGCTCATACACCAGTTTCCATGGGCAGGCTCTCGGTCAAGGTTGCAAAAAGGCTGGAGATCACACCGTATGCCACCTTTCACACGTTCATAAACGATCCTGAAACCATCAGGAAATATGCCCATCTTGGGAGAAGTGTTTCTCTTGCGCTTTCCAAATCCCTGAATATGTACCTGAAAAGATTCTACGCACGCTTCTCATGGGTTGCAGCACCGTCAGATCATACAAAACGTGCGCTTGAGAGTATTGGCATAAGAAAGGTAATAAGACAGGATATCGGGATAGATCTCAGATCGTACAGAGATCTCCCTTCTCAGGAGGAGGCAAAAAAGCTGCTCGGCATAAGCCCAGAGACTAAAATTGCGCTTTATATGGGGAGAATAGGGGCAGAGAAAAATCTTGACGTGTTAATAAGATCGTCTGGAGAATTGCTAAAAAAGGGCATCAGGACAGTGATCTGTGGGAGTGGGCCTTATCTGGAGAAACTTAGAGCTATGGCGGATTCCTTTGGTTCAGATGTTGTTTTCAAGGGATTTGTTCCTGAAGATCAGAAACCACTTTATTACAGAAGCGCTGACATTTTCTGCAACCCCTCGCTCTTTGAGAACCAGAGTGCCGTTGACATCGAGGCGATGTCTTGCGGAACGCCAATACTTGTTCCTAAGAGATCGTCCCAGTACGAGTTCATCCTCGCAGGAAAAGCTGGAGAAGCCTATGAAAATGAATCTGAGATCCCTGAAATGGCTGAACGCATAATTTCCATGAGGCACGAGTATGATCCTTCGGTGATTGCAGAATCCTACTCTGTGGAAGGTTATGTCGACAGGCTCCTAGAGAATTACGGAATTTCGTGAAATGAAAGCGTATGCTATACTGTTAATGGAACATACAGAATCAGGTAATTATTCCCATGTTCTTACACACCAGATATGCTGCAATAAGGTCCTCTATTCCATTGCCCATCGATTTAAACACCGTTCTTCTTGCATTCACAGTTTTTGACCTTCCTGATGCAAGCTCCTTCAATTCATATATACGGGCTTCGGGATGTTTTGACAGAAACCCTGTTATTTCAGAGCTCTCTAGCATGGCCTGCTTAATGTCCTCAGCGCATACAGCTTCAGCCCGTTCCAGAACTGAAGTATCCGCCTCCATCCTCTGAGGCAGGTTTGCGCCAACAAGGTTTATGTGAAAGTTTTCCGGCAGCATAACACCACTTATGAACGGTGTTCTTGCGCTTGTGGCAGAGCATATCAGATCGGCCTCTTTCAGAGATTGTTCAAGGCTGTTGCTCACGGATATGCTGTAGCCCGTAAGTTTTTCCATTCTCCTCGCATAAGATTCAGCGTGCCTGGTATCCCTTGAGTATACCGTTATCTTTTCCGGATCATAGATTGAGAGATGCGCCATAAGCTGGGATTCTGCCTGGTATCCGCTCCCAATGATGTGTATATGTTTCGCGTTTCTGCCATGCATCAGAAGGCTTGCAAGTGCAGAAAGCGCACCTGTTCTTATCTGGCCAAGTGCACTGGCTTCAAACACCGCAAGTACAGACGGGCAGCTGTTCCTGAACAATACATAATGAAAAACTGCGCCTGCAGGCCCTGAGTAATATACCTTCTCGCCAGAAATATCCAGCTCAGGAATTATTGCAGGGAGTGAGTTCAGGATCTCCTTTCCAGTCCTGGTTCTGAGCCTGGGAGAGGATTCTGCCTTTCCCATGTCAAGCATTGAAAAAGCCTTTCTGAGCCATTCTATGAGTTCCCCGTAATGCAGATTTTCCCTAACATCATTCTCTGTGATGAAGAACATATAATCTGCAGGAACATTTTGTATTTCACCTTTGACATGGTCAAATGTAAAATACGTTTATTCCATGTGGAAATATGAAGCCTGATCTTCCCTCTATCAGTATTGAAAAACTGAGGGATTTGACAAACTCAAATTACTCCTACACGATGACTGTTACCGGAGATAAACTGGAGTTGCGCTTCACGCCTGATTTTCCTGAGGCCATACCACATAAGCCCAATGGCGAGGAGGTTGAGCACATAATGTACGGAACCATTGTTAACGACATGGTATTCTTTTACAGATTTACAACAAGAAGCAGCTTCGGCGAGACCGTGACCGATCTTCATGGTGCCGATGACCCTGTCATGCTCTGGCTCAGATTTATATGATCACAGGAATGGAGCCAGAAGTAAGGGTAATATTACAGTGGCATCTCCATAAACGTTGACGAATTTTGCTCTGGGTTTTACCTTTCCCCACGATATGGCTTCCTCGAGCCTTGCTCCAGAAAGTGATCCGTCATACTCCTGTGCGGTTGTTATATATATCGCGTAGTCCAGGCCTCCACGGAACTGGTTCCACCAAATGGTATGATGCTTTGAGATTCCTCCTCCGATCATAAGGGCTCCCGCCTTCTTTGAGTCAAATATGATGTCAGAGAGCCTGTGCTCATCTTCAAGAAGATTGATAGAGAAGTCCTTATGCCTTTCATAGAACGACCAGAGTTGTGATCCGAATGACCCGTCTGTAATCCCTGGGATGAATATCGGGACCTTCATTCTGTGTGCCTGAAAGAGTATGGAACTTTCATCGTTGATCTGTGAGCCGAATCTGTCAATAAGATCCACGGGTGCCCATTCTTTCTTTTCAGCATACAGATTTTCAAGGATGGGTTGTGTGAAGTGCTCTATGAGTGGCCCATAGCTTTCATCCGGAACAAGAACGTTGCCAAGCCTGTTTATTCCAATCTCTCTCAGCATTACGTCGCTCATGGAAAAATCGCCGCAGTAATATGCTCCGAGTGATCTTGCTATGTCATGGTCGATTGTGCCGCATGTTGTTATTATGACATCTATGAGCCCGCTTCTGATCATATCGGTTATGATTCCCCTGGTCCCGGTGGCAATAATGTCGGCAGGAAAGGAGAGAAAGGTGGTGTTCTCCTCCGAGAACATTCGCTTGAGGATGGAATGTGCCGTGTATATCTTCCCGGTTGAAAATCCCCCTGATTTTCCAAGCTGCCTCATGAGATCTGAAAGTGTGGTTTCCCCGTCCACTCTTACATCTTTCACCCTGTCCTTCAGCAAATGTTCCCTGTCCACGTATCTGCAACGCGCAAACGTTAATATCCTTTCTGGGATAAAGGCACATTGGTTCCTGACTGGCTTTTTTCGATGGTGCTGTGGCTTCATCTTTTTTCTGCCATAGTTTTCATTGGAGGATCATTCTTCATATGGTTCGTAGTATGGCCGGTATCTTTTGATCTCTCTCTCAGCGAGAAGGATCGGACAATGATGGTGGGGAAGTTTTCTAAAAGGTTTGCACTTTTCACCAATCTCAGCGTTCTGGTGCTGATTCCAACAGGCCTTGCCCTTGCTTACTTCGACTTTGGGCTACATCCAAGCCTTTCAGATCCTGCCTTTGAAATACTGCTTCTGAAAGCCGCAACCGTTGTTGTTGCCCTTTCGCTCATGTACTATAACAATCTGCACCATGCAAAGAAAATTGTGAAAATGATCATGGAAAAAAAGATGGATGACGTCGCAAAAATGAGAAAAACCGCGCACTTTATCTCATATGTAACTCTCGGACTCCTTATCCTCATAACCGTATTTGCAGCAATGATTCAGGTCTATCCATAGTCAACTATTTATCTTGAACTTCTATGAAGATTCTGTGCGGGACGTCATAGTTGTTGGTGCCGGTCCATCAGGCTCCTATATGGGATACTCTCTTTCCAAAATGGGGCACGACGTCCTGATCCTTGAGGAGCACAGGGAGGTAGGTAAGCCTGTTGAATGCACTGGGCTTGTCTCTGAAAGGGTTATGAAACTTGTGAACACAAAGGCCGAGACAAACTATGTCACAGGTGCCAGTATAATATTTCCTGGCAGAAGCAGCATACATATAGAGAAAACTGAGAAAACCATAGTTATGGACAGGGACCACTTTGACAAGGATGTTGCCGGGATGGCAATTGGTGCAGGGTCAGATTTTTCAATAAATTCAAGAGTTATCTCTGTAAAGGAGCATGAGGATCATGTCTCCGTTAAATACAGGAAGGATGGACGGATTGTTGAGGAAAATGCATCTGTGGTGGTTGGAGCAGATGGAATAAACAGCGTTGTCAGGAAGGAACTTTACGGTACAAGGCCATCCAGGATTGTTTCAGCATATCAGGTTGATTCAGCGTATTCCATGGAGGATCAGAGGAGCGTTGAAGTCTACCTTGGATCAGGAACATCCGGTGGTTTTTTCGGCTGGGCTACTCCATCAGGTGACCTGACGAAGATAGGAACTGGATCGCTGTTTCCAACTGCCAGGAAATTCTTTGAACGGCTCAACAGAAACTTTGGAAGCAACAGGATTCTTGGAATAAATGGAGGGGCAATTCCGATCTCATACCTGAAGAGGACTTACAGCAACAGAAGCATCCTTGTCGGTGATGCCGCCGGGATAGTTAAGCCGCTCAGCGGTGGCGGCATATACACCGGCATAGTTTCTTCAAAGTGCGGCGCAGGAGTGATAAGCAGAGCCATCGAGAACGGTTCTGTCAACAGCAAATCACTTTCCCTTTATCAGAAATCCTGGAGAAGTGAACTCGGTAAAGAGCTCTGGTTTGACGGCATCATACAGAAGCTTTTCTCTTCGCTTTCTGACAGGACTTTCGATCGCCTCTACAGGGTTATTTCAAGGCCAGAGATTACGGAGCTTATAAACAGAAAGGGAGATATAGATTATCCATCGAAGGTGGTTCTATCAGTTATCCTGAGGAGCCCGGAGATACTGGCCTATCTTCTGGCAGGAAAATAAAGAAGCTGCATTACGTTCTCCTTCTGCTTCTTGTGACCTTTTTCTGGGGTGTAACATTTCCGCTGATCAAGCAGTCTATGGAATACACCACGCCCGTCATTTTCCTTGCCGTCAGATTCGGTATCTCTGCAGCTGTAGTTCTGCCGCTGGCGATTAAGGGTAAGGAAATAGCAATGACCAGAAGCGTTGTACCGGGTATAGTTTCAGGAACCCTCCTCTTTCTCGGATATTTTTTTCAGACCCTTGGGCTTGTGTATACATCTGCAATCGATTCCGGGATCATAACTGGTCTCTATGTAGTTCTCATTCCAGTACTTTCAGCACTTGTTTTCCGGGCAACCGTGATGAAACGGGATTATGTTCTGTCGCTCCTTTCTCTCTCAGGTCTAATTATCATGTCAATATTTGCACTCGGGGATCTTTCTCTTCAGATTGGGAATGTTCTAACGGTTGTTTGTGCCTTTGCTTATGCGCTGCAAATTATCTTCGTTTCCAGGAAATCTTCGGGGACAGAACTGTGGTCATTCACCTTTTACACCCTTCTCACAGTCTCCGTACTCTCACTTGTCTCAGTCCCTCTGTATCCTCATGAATTTCTTGTTGTAAACAGCTATCTTCTGTTTTCCATACTGTTCACGGCAACGCTGGCGGGTTCATTCGCCATTTATGTGCAGAATATGGCACTCAGATTTGTTGATGCGGGGCTGGCTGGTATAATATTCGTTGGTGAACCCATATTTTCCACTGCAGCAGCTGTCTTTATAGGCAACGAGTCCCTCACGCTTTTTACTGCAATTGGTGGATCCGTTATGGTACTTTCCATGGTGATTTCAACCTATATGCGCTATCGGGAAGGTTCCCTTTCCTGAATATGCGATATTATGCAGACTGCCTTCCTGACATCATCAGGATGAGCAAAGACTTCAGATGGTCATAAAGAAGATTAATAAAACAAGTTACGCTTTAGTGCAGTGAAGTTTATTGCCATAACTGGTGGTGTGATTTCCGGTCTTGGAAAGGGCACAATAACATCCAGCCTCTCTCATCTTCTTGTGAACTCAGGACTGAGGACAACTGCGGTGAAGATCGATCCATACCTGAACTATGATGCAGGAACCATGAATCCTTACCAGCATGGGGAGGTCTTTGTCATGGATGATGGGAGCGAGGTCGATCTTGATCTCGGTAACTATGAGCGATTCATGAACCTGGATCTTTCCGGGATGAACAACATAACCACAGGAAAGATATACAAATACGTCATTGAAAAGGAAAGAAAGGGAGAGTACCTTGGCAGTACAGTTCAGATAATTCCGCATGTCACAAATGAAATAAAGGGCTGGCTGAGAAAGGTTGCAGGCGAGTGGAATGCAGATATTACCCTGATAGAGGTTGGAGGCACCGTAGGAGACATAGAATCCATGCCTTTCCTGGAGGCTCTAAGGCAGATGAGGAGGGATGGCGATACTGTCCTTTTCGGACACGTGACCCTTGTGCCGGAGATAGGCAGTTCCATGGAACAGAAGACTAAACCCACTCAGCACAGTGTCAACACTCTTCGCAGCATAGGTATCCAGCCAGAGATCATATTTGCAAGGCTCAAGGGAAAGCTTTCCAGTGAGTCAAGGAAAAAGATTTCGCTTTTCACCGACGTCCCTGAGGACGGAATAATAGGGGTCAGCGACGTTCAGAACCCATATTTTCTGCCAGACATTATGAAAAGGCAGGGTGTTCTTGACTATATCTTTGAAAAGCTTCAGTTCAGAGGATACAGGTACAGCGATGTCTGGAAAACTTTCCGGGAGAACCTTCTCAACCCCAGGGAGTCTGTAAGGATTGCGATTGTAGGTAAATACATAGAATTGAGTGATGCCTACATCAGCCACAGAGAGGCTTTTACCCATGTTACTGGAAAACATGGAATAGGTGTTGAGATGGTGTGGATTAATTCAGATGATCTGAAAAAGAGCACTTCAGTTCTCAACACAGTTGACGGCATCCTAGTTCCTGGAGGTTTTGGCTATAGAGGTGTCGAAGGGAAGATTGAAGCCATAAGATTTGCAAGGGAAAACTCCGTTCCGTTTCTCGGAATATGCCTTGGTTTCCAGACGGCGGTAATAGAGTTCGCCAGAAATGTTCTCGGCCTCAGGGGAGCCAACAGTACGGAGTTCGATCCTGAAACGCCAAGCCCGGTCATAGATCTGCTGCCGGAACAGAAGGGTATTGATCAGATGGGAGGTACAATGAGGCTCGGGGCGCTTCCAGTTTCAATAAAACAGGACACGATCGCGGAAGGCATATACGGTACCAGGGAAATTAGCGAAAGGCACAGGCACAGGTATGAAGTCAATCCGAATTTCATAGAGAAACTGGAATCTCATGGAATGAGATTTTCTGGCACTGATTCGGAAGGGATAAGGATGGAGATCCTTGAGTTGAGCGATAGAGAAAACTTTATTGCCACACAATATCATAGCGAGTTCAAGTCCAGGCCTCTGAATCCTTCAAAGGTTCACGAATACCTGGTACTCAAAGCGTTCGAACATGGGAGGAGAAATAAATGAAGGATATGCTGGAAGATCTGAGAAAGAGGGTTAACGACAGGGCTGCAACTGATGAGAAGTTCGCGAAAAAGCTGGCAGGCTTTAATAAGACGTTCCTTGTTGCCTTCGATGACAGGGACTTTTACAATTTCAGGATCGAAGACGGAAAGGTGGGCGAGATAGCTGAAGGAAATGCACCGTCGGACATCGAAATTTCAGTTCCTTCGGAGGTTTTCAAAAAGATAATTTCAAGAGAGATTGACCCTATGAGCGCTTATCTTGAAAAGAAGATAAAAATAAAGGCATCGCTTTTCGACAAGCTGTTTCTCACGGAACTTTTCAAGTGAATATGGATATAAACAGCCTGAGCACTGAGAGGATTGAATCCTACAGAAATAATCTTTCCAGGGAAATAGAGAGAATATACAGCCTTGCTGCTCATGCCAGAAGCCTTGGGAGAGATGTCACTGAAAAGGTGGAAGTCCCGCTTGCCTCGGATATGGCGGAGAGGATCGAGGCTTTGCTTGAGGTTGAAGGGCTGGCTGAAATCATACGAAGACTCTCTCATGGAAGAAGCAGAGAGGATGTCGCCATTGAGGCATCAAGGGAGATTGCGAGATTATATGCCGGAAAAGGCAAGGAGTTTGCACTTGACAAGGCTGTAAGAGTTGGGCTGGCAATTCTCACGGAAGGGATACTTGTCGCGCCTCTTGAAGGTATCAAGAGTGTGGATATCAGGGGTTCTCCTGGTTCCGATTATGTTGCGGTTGTTTATTCCGGCCCGATAAGGGGTGCTGGAGGTACTGCACAGGCGCTCAGCGTTTTGATTGCTGACATAGTGAGGCGGGATCTTGGTATTTCAGGTTTCAAGGCCTTTGATGATGAGATCGAGAGATACATAGAGGAGGTGCAGAGTTACAACCGCCTCAAGCATCTGCAGTATCTGCCAAGCGGGGAGGAGATTAAGCTGGTTATTTCCAACCTGCCGGTAATGATTGACGGTGAGGGGAGTGAGGAGGAGGAAATATCCGGTCATAGAGATATGGCAAGGATCAGGTCAAACCGGATAAGAGGCGGAATGTGCCTTGTGCTGTGTGAGGGGCTGATTCAGAAATCCAAGAAGCTGATGAAGTACACCTCGCACATGAAGCTCAGCGAGTGGGATTTCCTCGGCAGCCTTTCCGGCACTTCTGAAAACCAGAAGGTGGAGAGGAAGGAGGAGAAATTCCTGAAGGATATCATAGCAGGAAGGCCTGTGTTCAGTCATCCTGGAAGGCCAGGTGGCTTCAGGCTACGTTATGGAAAGAGCAGGACCACAGGGCTGGCAGCCGCTGGCATAAACCCGGCATCCATGGAAATCCTTGGAGGTTTCATTGCGGTTGGATCACAGATAAAGATAGAGCTCCCTGGAAAGGCTGCTGCGGTGACTCCATGTGAAGGTATCGACGGCCCCATGGTGATGCTCAGTGACGGAAGGCACATCAGGATAAACGACATTGAAACTGCCAGAAAGGTCAGGGACAGTGTTGTTGAGATCACAGACCTTGGAGAGATTCTCATAGGCTATGGCGAGTTTCTTGAGAATAACCACAGGCTGGAAAAGCCTTCGTTTACGCCTGAGTGGTGGAGGCTTCTGATCTCAGGCATACATGATCTGGATCGGTTCCAGCTGTCTGATCCGGATCAGTTTGAGGCAGTTGATATAAGCAGAAAATACAGGATTCCTCTGCATCCAAGGTACGATTATTTCTGGCACGATCTTTCACACGGCAGCATACTTTCGCTCAGAGATTTTATCACCGGTGGAAAAATTTCCAACAATAAGCTAATACTCCATAAGGAAGATTCCCTCATTGACATTCTAAAATCCCTTGGAGTGGAGTTTTCTGTTTCTGACGGATCTGTATCGATCATGGAGTATTTCCCTCTGATATCCTGCCTGAATCTTGAAGTTGAGGGAGATAGGATAGTTCCAAAAGGCCCTTTTGAGGACGCAGGAGATCCATTAATGTCAATCACGGTTAGTTCTGGCATTCAGGTTAAGGCGAAATCGCCCACCAGGATAGGTGCCAGGATGGGCAGGCCTGAAAAGGCAGGATCAAGAAAGATGAAGCCCATGGTTCATGTTCTATTCCCTGTTGAGGAATTTGGATCTTCCAGACGATCTGTAGGCGAGGCCATGTCATCAAAGGGAGATTACCTTTCTGAGGTTACTCCGAGGATATGCACAGGCTGTGGCAACATCACGGTTGTACCACACTGTGAAAAGTGTGGTGGCAAAACTGTGAGGCAGGATAAAGTATCTGAAGCGACAGTGAATCTCTCATCAATTCTTTCTGCCGCAGAGCGGAGAGCAGGAGTCCAGCTGAAGGATGTGGGTCTGCTTAAAGGGGTCAAGAAGCTGATGTCAAGCCATAAGGTATGTGAACCCATTGAAAAAGGGCTCCTTAGGGCAAAGAATGATGTGTCTGTCAACAAGGACGGGACATGCAGATACGACCTATCTGACATTCCGATAACCCATTTCAAGCCTGAGGAAATTTCCCTGAGCCCGTCAAAGGCAGAAGATCTGGGATATGTCCCTGGAAAGATGAATGAGATTTTCCCCCAGGATGTGATCATCCCCTACGATGCGGCGGAGTATCTCCTTCATGTTTCAAAGTTCGTGGATGATCTCCTGATGAATTATTATGGATTGCCTCCATTCTATTCTTGCGGCAGCATAGACGACCTCATCGGCCACCTTATAATAGGGCTTGCACCGCACACTTCAGGAGGGGTTGCCGGAAGGATCATAGGCTTCACTAAGGTATCCGGCTGTTATGCCCATCCTTTTTTCCATGCTTCCAAGAGGAGAAACTGCGATGGGGACGAGGACAGCATAATGCTTCTGCTGGAGGGTTTATTGAACTTTTCAAGGGAGTTTCTTCCATCGACAACAGGCGGGCTTATGGATGCCCCGCTCGTTCTCTCTGAGTTCATAGATCCAGATGAAATAGACAAGGAAGCCATGAACGTCGACACGCTATGGAAATATCCTCTGGAATTTTATGAGACTGCAGAAGTGATGGCGTCTCCATCTGAGATTGAGCACATAATGTACCCTATGAAAACTCTGATCTCAAGCAGCGGGTCTTACTGTGGCGCCGGCTTCACTGTGATGACAGAGGATATCAACTCTGGCGTGCTTGTTTCCTCCTATAAGACGATAGTGACCATGGAAGAGAAGATTGAGAGACAGCTTCACCTGGCAGCCATTATCAGGGCAGTGGATGTTGATGACGTGGCCGCGAGGGTCCTGAACTCACACTTTTTGCCTGACATTTACGGTAACTTCAGAGGGTTTTTCTCCCAGACATTCCGCTGCACAAAGTGCAACAGAAAGTTCAGGAGGGTGCCGTTATCCGGAAGGTGTCCTAAGTGCGGTTCGGACAGAATAACGCTCACTGTCCATAAGGGAGGCATAGTGAAGTATCTTCAGGAGACGATCAAGATTTCAAAGGAATACGGGATTCCGGATTATATGAAAGCGAGAATAGACAATCTGAGCAGGACGATATACGACACATTTGGAAGTGATCCGGAGGTTTCTGAACTCCCCATGGAGGAGGAGGCATGAGGGGAGGTATATTTGTCACTGGACCTGCTGGCACAGGCAAATCCACGTTCTGTGGTGCACTTAATTCGTGGCTTACGGAACAGCAGATAGATTCTGCAATAGTTAATCTTGATCCAGGTGCAGAGTATTTTCCATATTCACCGGATCTTGATGTGAGGGATTTTGTCTCCCTTCAGAACGTGATGAGGGAATACTCCCTTGGACCCAACGGCGCTCAGGTTGTTGCCGCCGACCTGATCCTGGATCATGTTCAGGAAATTAGGGAAGGTTTGGATGATCTGCAGGATCACTACGTGATATTCGACACACCCGGGCAGGTAGAGCTATTCAGCTTCAGGCAGGGAAGCCCCATACTTGTTGATTCCCTTGCTGGAGACAGAGGTATGATCTGCTTCCTTTCAGATTCGGTGGTGGCATCTTCTCCGTCCGGATTTATCTCTCAGAAAATGCTGTTTGGTTCTGTATTCTTCAGGTTCTTCAAGCCAATGATTTTTGTGCTCAACAAGACTGATCTGATAACCAGAGAACAGCTTGAAAACGTGGTGCGGTGGGAGCAGGATCCGGATATTCTCTATGAGAGTTTTGCAGAGGAAAAACAGAAGATGGTAAAGGACTTCTACCTTGAGATGGTCAGGTCATTCAGGGATAGCGGTCTTATAACACAGATATTTCCGACGTCCGCCAGAGATATGGAGGGCTTTGAAGATATATACAGCCAGGCTTCCCTGATCTTTTCCGGCGGGGATGATTCGGACACCATGTTTAGGGATGATTAAAATGAAGTGCGTTTAAAATAATTCATTGCGATCTTTCCAGGATAAGTGTTCTTAAATGGTTTTGGAATGTTTAATAAGCTGCCACGGGAATCAAAGTCTGCATTGAAAAAACCTTATTTACCACTGTTATGAAGGTCTGATGGCAGTAAAGAGACACTGCATTTTATGCAACACTCTTATAGCTTCAGGATTCACTTGCAGTGACTGCCTGCATGAGTTCACCAGGGTCAGAACGCTTGATGACCAGCCCCTGGATGAGTGGATATCCTCGGTCCAGCAGGTGCTCAGATTCAGATTATCAGGCTTTGAGCGCCCCCTGGACATGTTTTGAACCTGCAATATTCAACCATTCTTTTAAAATAACTTTTTAAACCTTGTATTAATGCAAAGAATGAGGCAAAATGACAGAAAAATGGGAAATAAAGGACAAACTGAAACCCAGCGGGCTAGACGGCATTTCAAACCAGCAGATAGACTATCATTTTGAGACGCACTACAAGGGATATGTCAATAAGCTGAACGAGATCTGGGAGAAGCTGCAGAGTGCGGACAGGTCAAAGGCAAACCAGAATTACAGCGAGTTCAGGGAGCTCAAACTTGAGGAGACCTTCAACTATGATGGATCCCTGCTGCACGAGCTTTATTTTGAGAACCTGAAAGCACAGAAGTCCTCGGTCCCTGAAGATCTTAAAAAGGCCATCGAGAGGGATTTTGGGAGCTATGAGAAGTGGGTTGAGGATTTTAAGGCCACAGGCACTGCTTTCAGAGGATGGGCCCTTCTTGTTTTCGATCTTAACACCGGCAAGTTAAGGAATATCGGCGCAGATGTGCATAACACCAACGGCATATGGAATGCAATAGTTGTCCTTGCGCTCGATGTGTATGAGCATGCCTATTATACGGACTTCGGGCCAAAGAGGGCAGGCTATCTGGATGCATTCATGAAGAATGTTGACTGGAGCTCTGTTTCTAAGAGATACAGCAAAGCCGTTAAATGCTACGAAGTGTTCAAATAATCTATTATGGAAGAGGTTGGCGCACGAACTGTTCCGGAAACGCTAAACCTTGAGCTTTCCAGTGACATTCTGGAAAGGATAGAAACCTTTGGGCGGTTGAAAGGATCTCCCAAAGAAATTCTCTTTTTTGAACTTTGCTACTGTATTCTGACCGCTAACACGTCTGCCGAACTTGGGCTGAAGATGCAGAAGGAGATTGGAACAGTGCCATTCATAGAGTATGACCTGAGCGATCTCAGAAATGCGCTCAAGCTGGCAAGGTACAGATTCTACAACACAAGAAGTAGGTACATATTTAACTCAAGGTGGATAATGGAAGAGCTGCCCTCGCTGGTGAATGCACCAGATCCATTTGAGGCGAGACAATATCTGGTCGACAACGTCTACGGAATTGGATATAAGGAGGCTTCGCATTTTCTGAGAAATGTTGGTGTTTTTGATCTCGCTATACTTGACAAACATATATTGAGAGTGCTTGATAGGCACTTCTCCATTCGTCTTCCCAGAACCATGACTCCCAGGAAGTATCTGGAGATAGAGAGAGAGTTCATTAAAATATCAGAATCATATAGTATGAAGCCTGGTGTATTTGATCTTGTGCTCTGGAAGAATGCGACCGGCAGGGTGTTGAAATAGATGATCACATTTCCTGAGATGAGGCGGGCAGAGATCAACTATTCCGCCTTTTATGGCCCGCTTTCAGATCTCATGCAGAGAGCTGGAGCTTCTGTTGCCGCTGAAATAAAAAGCATGGTTCCATCCGGATCGAAGGTTCTCTTTCTCTGCGGCACAGGAAACAATGGGGGTGATGGCCTTACAGCGGCAGAAATGGTAAGGGATTGCTGTTCTGTAAAGGTCATCATAGTTTCGTTAGACGGCCGTGTGAAGAGTGATCTTGCCCAGAAGGCGCTATCGTCATATCATGGAGAGATGGAGAAACTTGAAAATCTCCCTTCCGCAATTACCTGGGCCGATCTGGTTGTTGATGCCATTCTTGGAACCGGAACAAAGCCTGGCCTAAGAGAACCGGTGAAATCCGCAATCAATGTGGTCAACTCCTCAGGAAAGGCTGTACTGTCCATAGATCTGCCATCCGGTCTTGGATCGGAAGAAGCCATTAAGCCGATCCGGACAGTAACATTCACGGATGCCAAGGAAGGCATGACTCCCAATAATTCTGGAATGATTGTAATCCGTGATATTGGGATTCCTGCCAGTTGCTTTAATCATAGCGGACCTGGCGATTTTGTTTACTACCCCTTGCCCCTGTCATCTTCTCACAAGGGCATGAATGGAGAGCTGTCTGTGATCGCAGGATGGGAGTCATATGGTGCAGGCGTTATCTCCTCAAAAGCTGCCCTTTCAACCGGCATAGATCTTGTGAAGGTTTACCTGCCACCGACGATGATTGACCGGTTCGCATCGCATTCCGTGGAGTTTATGCTGCGCGAATACGATCAGAAATATATTGAACAGATTTCAAAGTCCTCTGCAATCTTAATAGGTCCAGGGCTCGGTACAGGTGATGACAGATCAGAGATGATACATGGAATTCTGGAAAGATATACAGGGCCGATTGTACTGGATGCTGATGCTTTAAAGATTATGCGCCCTGAAGTCCTTAAGGGAAAAAATGCAGTTATCACACCACACAGGAAGGAATTTGAGATATTTACTGGACTGGATCCAACTGAAGAGAATGCCATTTCCTCTGCACAGAGATACGGCTTCACTGTCCTGCTCAAGGGAGAGACAGACATAATAACTGACGGCAGGATGAAGATTCATTCACCGGGGGGAAATGCAAGGATGACCATGGGCGGAACTGGTGATATGCTTGCTGGTCTCGTGGCCGGATTTGTTGCTAAAGGTATGCCCTCAGTCAGGGCCGCATCGTTCGCTTCATACATAAACAAGGCTTCAGCTGACCTCTGCTATGTTGAAAAAGGATACTGGTACAGTGTGCAGGACATGCTCGAGAAGGTACCTTATGTGATCAACAGTTCGCTAAAACTGGTGGGCGGTGCTTGAGATGGCTTATGTGCTTGATACAGCAGCCCTGCTCCACGGAGGTATAGATTTGACCTCAGGAAAATTCGTCACCACGCCTTCAGTTATAGGTGAAGTGAGAAAAGGTAGGCTTGCTGATCGTATTTCAGATCTTAAAGACTTTATCGACATAAGGGAACCGACCGCCGGTTCCATAGATCGTGTCAGAGAGGCTTCAAAGATGAGCGGAAATCTCCAGGATCTTTCCGGTACTGATATTGATGTGGTTGCACTCGCGCTTGATGTTGGCGGCACCGTAGTTACTGATGACTATTCTGTGCAGAATGTGGCCTTATCCCTGTCGCTGAAATTCATGCCATGTAAAGAGAAGGGTATCAGTGGCCATATAACATGGGTGAGGAGATGCAGCGGCTGCGGTGCTTATGTGGATTCTCCACTGTGTCCAGTCTGCGGGCATCCTGTCAGGAGATACTATCCAAAGAAAAGAAAGATTTGATTCTGGCCTGCCCAAACTTTAAATACAGATGATTCAATGTCATACATGTGTCTGACGTAGGTGCCTTGCTGGACAAATATGCCGGAAGCATAGCCAAGGTTTTCAATTTTCTTCCCGCTCCATATCTCTATCTATCCTCTCTGATAATAGTTGTCATAGGCATATTTCTGTGTTTCAAGGGATCTACAGCATGGGACGTCATGTTTATTCTTGTAGGAGCCTATTTCGGCGTGGTCTTCTCGCTTTATGTTGCAAGGGTATTTATTACGTCATCCTTCCCGCTCTATCTTGTTCTTGTGATCGGAGCTGTGGCCGGAGCTATCCTTGTAAGGGCACTTGTCAGAGTTGGACTTCCCCTAGCAATGGGGCTGCTTGTCTACCTGATATCCGCTTCGATCTATCCCCACTTTGTGGCCGACGTGATTGCAGGTGTAGCTGCCTTTGCTGTTTCATACCTTCTTTACAAGCGCATAACCATGGTTCTATCCGCTGTTGTTGGAGCCCTAATGATATGGTTTGCCCTTTATTCTGCCGGGATGGACAGCTTGGCGGCACAGATCATAGCCTCATTGACCATGGTGAGCGGACTGGTGCTTCAGTACATGGAAAGGTACAGAAAATACACCTATGAAAGGCCAATCTACTGATCGTTCTGCAGTTTCTCTATGAACTCTTTGATGAACTCAACGGAATCATAGATCAGACCGTAGTCCGAATACTGGAATATGGGTGCGTCCCTTGACCTGTTTACTGAAAACACCTTTTTGGCATACCTTATACCGACAACATGGTTGTCCTGCCCGGAGATTCCGATCGCGAGGTAGAGACCCGGAGATATGCTCATTCCGGTCAGTCCTATCTGCTGCTGCCTTGGAAGCCAGTCCATATCCACAATAGGCCTTGTGCCTCCGAGAGATGCTCCAAGAGCGTTTGCCAGATCGATTGCATATCTGACGTTATCCTTTGAAATAAGACCCTTGCCTATCCCGATCACAATGCTGCTGCCGTTCAGTGGTTTGAAATCTTCTGGAACGCCGGTAAATATCTCTGGAACGCTGATATCCTCATCACACTTTCTCTCGACGAACCTGAAGGGCCTCTGGGTTGTTGCCGCCTTGAATACCCCCGGTCTGACTGTTGCCATTTGAGGTGTTGTTTTTGATATTATGCTTGCCACCACCCCTCCACCAAACGCCGGCTTCAGCTGTACAAGCCTCCTGTCTTCAAGCCTTAGATCGATGCAGTCGGCTGTAAGCCCAAGCTTCATGGATGCAGCCACAAAGGAGGCTAGATCCCTCCCGTTCACAGTTGAAGGAAACAACACAAATTCCGGGCTTCTTTCCCTGATCAGATCAACTATGTGTTCAGCCAGCTTTCTTGTATTTCTGCATGGTATTCTGATATATTCATGCGCCGTGATCCCCTTTAATTCTTCCGGTGGAATGTTTCCTATCGCTGTTACCCTGTATCCACCATGAGTCATATCAACAGCCTTTGTTGCGATCTCCATGGTTGTACCGGCATCATCTACAGCTATGACAAAGGATTCGGGACTGCCATCATGGTCTTCCATTTCAATTGTTCTGGCATTCTCATCGCCGGAAATTCTCGCTTCCATGATCAGCCTGATGAAATCTCCGATGTTTTCTATGAACTGTACACGCCTTTTGCTCTCTATGTTCTCTGTTCCCACCACAACAGTTGGTGAATCTTTAATTCCCTCAAGATGTGTCCCTGTGAATTCCTGGTTCACCACCTTTATCCTATCGCTGAGATCTGGACCACCCGGCCTCACGAATCTTGCCTTGTTTATCTTCTCTGACACACTAATGACTGCCGGAAGTGAGATCTTCGTGCTAAGAGTTCCTCCCTCAAGATCCCTTGTTATCTCAGCATAGCCATCCTGCAGCTCAATACGTGATACGGAAGATGTAAACTCATAACCAAGGAAAACGGCAACTTCCGGCGGTACCTGAGATGTTTCCCCGTCCAGTGAGTATTTTCCGCACAGAATGAGATCGGGTTTCAGTTTCTTTGCAAATGCTGAGAGGGCCATAGCAGTGATCAGGGTATCTGAGCCGGCAAGGGATCTGTCAGATAACAGATACGCGGAATCAGCTCCCATCTTGAGGCTTACAACCAGTGCATCTTTTGCAGAATCAGGGCCCATGGAAAGCACTGTCACTTCAGCACCTGTTTTCTCCTTTATTCTGCAGGCTTCCTCGACGGCCTTCTTGTCGAAGGAATTCATCTGAAGCGTAACGCCTTCCCTGATTATTCTGTTGGTGGCTGGATCCCATCTTACCCTGTTCACGTCAGGGATCTGTTTCACCAGAACAAGAATCTTCATGCAACTTCTATAAAAACTTCCCCGTTTTCTACCTTTACCTTATAGGATTCAAGCGGCGCTATGCTGTCACTCCCTTCTGGAGGACTGACAACTGACCCGTCTGCAGGTTTGAATATGGCAAAATGGTTGGGGCACACCAGATTTCCGTCATCTATGAAACCCTCAGCCAGATCGTATTGCTCGTGGGTGCACAGATGTGATGTTGCATAGAACTTTCCTCCCACGTTCATCAGGATAAGTTCCTTTGATCCCGCATTAACTTTGAATATGTCACCATCCTTCAAAGCGCTTTCTTTTGCCACTTTATACCATGCCATAACGGACAATTTCTTTTTTATTTAAAATACTATGTTATATTCAATGGCTATTTTCAAGCCGGCACCGGAAAAATCACAAACATAATTTAGCCTTTGATGATCAAGGCGCGTTTCATGCAGTTAGATCAGGATATCATCAGGAAGATCAAAGAGGCCGGCAGGATAGGGAAAAATGCGCTAGAACTTGCAAAAACCCTGGTTGCACCAGGCGAAAGTTTATTCAATGTTGCCGAAAAAACAGAGAAGTATATAGTTGAGTCCGGCCTGAAGCCTTCCTTTCCACTTAATCTCTCTATCAACAATGAGGCTGCACATTACACACCGTCTTATGGTGATCAGAAGGTGTTTCGCACCGGAGATGTGGTTAAGATAGACATAGGTGCCAGCCTTGACGGATACTGTTCAGATAACGCGTGCACTCTGGAGGTGGGTGAAGCTGGAAAACATTCTGATCTCATAGATGCAACGTCTGAAGCGCTTAAGGCAGCCCTTAAGGTGGTCAGGCCAAATGTTACCATATCCAAAATAGGGGAGAAGATTGAGGAGGTCATACTTTCATTCGGATTCAGGCCTGTAAAGAACCTTGGGGGTCATGGAATAGGCAGATATGATCTTCATTCATCAATATTCATTCCGAACTATGATGACGGAAATATGGATACTGTCAGGCCAAACTCCCTGATCGCGATAGAGCCTTTTGCCTCAACTGGCATAGGGATGATTCGCAACGGCCAGCCTGGAAACATCTTCATGCTTGATGGCCCCAGGATCGACAGGGAAGGTATAATTTACAGGGAATTTAACACTCTTCCCTTTGCATCGAGATGGCTTAACGGAAAGGTGAACAACCCGGACAGATTCCTCAGGGAGGCCCTGGGCAGAAAAGAGATCGTTTCATTCCCGGTTCTCAAAGAACATTCGGGTGTCTTTATATCACAGGCTGAACACACCATACTTGTTCTTTCAGATGATGTTGTGGTCACAACTCTCTGATTGGATTTTAAGCCGGTGTCTTTTGGTATGTAATGCCGCGTTTATTTATTGGGACTGGTTCTCCCCTGAAAGGAATCTGCTGACTGCACCAGTTGCCTGTTTCATCACTTCACTTCTTCTTGCGTTACTTTTGATTATAAATATTTCACCCAGGGTCTTCCATTTCACCCTGTCAGAAGCTATCAGGTTTGCAATTTCCAGATAAAAGGACCTGACATCTTCAAGATACCCCTTTTCCTCAAAGGGTGACCTGCCTTTCCTTCCACTTATCCGGCTGACTGATGTATCCGGATCAACGTCCAACATTATGGTGCACTCCGGCCATGCCTCCACAGGCTCAGAGATTCCAAGCAAAAAAGACAGCACTTTTTCAGGCGTTGCAAGTTCCGGTTTCAGATTGAGCCCCTGATAAGCAACCGTGGAGAGAAAGTAGCGATCGGAGATCACTATGTATCCTTTTCGGATTCTTTCCGCAATCTTCCTGGAGTGGACCACCCTATCGGTTATGAAACTGATGGCAAGTTTGAGGGCAGATTCCACGCTTCCGCTCTTTATCCATTCTTCTCTTATCAGAGGATTTCCGTATGGTTCACTTGTCAAAAAGACCCTGTAACCCTTGTCTTCAAGATAGGATTTCAGTCTCCTCGAGAGAGTGCTTTTTCCTGATCCGTCAATTCCTTCTATTGCAATAAATGTCAAGAGTTAGCCCCTGAGATGAGCCTGACTGGATTGGAGAGGTTTATCATCCTCATGCCTGGATCCTTGCAGAGAAGGGTAACTCTGCTGGCCGGGCTCTCCGCAGTAAATTCATAACCAAGCCTCTTTCCAAGTTCTTTTGAAAAGTCAACCACCATCTGATGAGGCGGCATGTTCGAGGCAGAGAGCCTTTCCATTGACTGCCCTACATGTACGTAGCCCTTTGACTCGATGAAATGCGGGTCAGCTCTCCTGTCCATCTCTGCATACTCATCTATGAACGGCATGTTAACGTCTTTAACGAGGGTATGCCTTATGACCTTCCTTGTATTCAACGATGGGAGTAAATCCAGCGTTCTGTTAAAGTTCTCCCATGCATTCCCTATTGCCGGGTTCAGGACTTCATTAAAGACCTTCTTTGTCGGCCCTGCTACTGTTAAATACAGTTGTGTAGGCAGAGGATCGAGTTTTTCTAGAACCATTGGAAGGGTGCCGTTAGTTACGAGGAAGGTTGTGAATCCCCTCCTGCCGGCAAGTTCAATAAATTCACCAAGCCTGGAGTAAACCGTCGGTTCTCCTGTAAGGGAAATAGCAATGTGCCTTGGATTCTGGGATTCCTCCCACCTTTCTCTTGTTACCTTTGGGTTTCCCTTGAATCCTGAGAGTAGCTTTTTGTGGGCCTCTATGGACTTTTCAAGAATAAATTCAGGGTCGTCCTCATCTGATATGTGCATCGAGTCGAAGCCCTGGAACCTCCAGCAAAATGAACAGTTTTCTGTGCACGAGTTGACTGCAGGCGTCATCTGTATACATTGGTGTGATCGGATACCATAGAAAAGATGCTTGTAGCAACCATCACCGCCTGTGAGTTCTGATTTAGTCCAGTGACACACCTTCACTGCGGAATGCTTTCCCACCATTCCGTAGTGCTGCTTTCTGTATATCTGCCTGTAAGTGTTCTCCACAACTCTCAGATTATGTTTCTATATAACTAAGTTTTGTAATATGTCTGATTACCGTATTATTTTTTTAAGCTTTCGCCTTTTTTCCCAGCCTTTCCGCCAGTTCCACTGAATGTCTCTTCGCCCTGTCAGGATCGCTGAAGGCCATCCTGATTGCGTATGCAATGCCTTTCATTTCGTCCTCTTCAGCGCCAAGTTGGGTTATTTCCGTTGTTACTATCCTGATGACCTCAGATTTTCCATTGCTTAGTGGAATGGAAAGTGGAGTTCCCATTATATTTGCACTGTTAAGTACTCTACATGCCTGCATTGCTGTGTCCTCTTCCTGTGCCACAAATGCCACCTGATAGGTTGATATATACCCTTTTTCCTCCAGAAACACGGTGAATCCTTCTGCTGCGAGGTGTTTTGCGTTTGATACTTTTCCTGCGGCAATTGCTTGACCATCCCTCTGCCGGTTTAATCTGGATCCTGGCAAGTAATCCATATCTTGAGTGATCAGGCATCGCCATGTCATTTGATGTGCACATTGCGACTCTGTTATAGATTGGTTCGTTGTTGGTCGCGGTAAGCCCGTCCACGTGGTCGACAAGGGTTTTCTGTGTGGACCCGCTTATCACATCAATTCCGTATTTTATAGGATTGGTGGATATGTTTGCAAGTATTAGCGCAAGAACATGAGCAGCGCCATACCAGGGCGGAGGTTCACCGACCGCTTCCCTCGGTTTCCTGAAGTCATGAAGAAGCTGTATGAAAGAGCTGCACTCCACAATCAGCGAAAATGCACCGGACTGGCTTATACGCTTTATGGTGTCATGGTCAGGCTCAAGAGCCTCCCAGCTATATGGCATTCTTGTTATCTTAAGCCCTCTGAACCCCGCATAGCCATTTTCTTACAGATCGAGTGGCCAAGCGGCATGGAATAACGATTATCTGGTCTATTACGCCGACTAGCAAATGTATTAAGATCCAGTCTGCCAGAGAACCTGATAGTGACTCCCCTCAATAAATCCGACGAGGATGAAGGCTTTTGCCAGAGTGCTGCATATTTCTTCAATTATGTCTATGTATGCCCCCCTTCACTTTGCCTGTCTCCGGGCACACCAACCACGGCGCGTTTGCTGAGCCCTCTGTATGTGCCGTATTCTGCCCTCTTAAAAAGAATTGATTCAGATACTTCCAGATTGAGGGTTTCCGGCCTTCACACATTATTACACTTGATCGCCATTTCCAGCCGTTTTTCAAGGTTATTCTCATTTCCCGTAGATTCTCTCTGTCAGCGTAATCACCTAGAGTGTGAATTTACCGATTTTCCCAGCATTGTCTCTCATTCTCCTGTGCAACATAATGTATACTGTTATGATCACCGACCGTACGGCAATGCCGATAGGAGCAGGATGGTATGGGTATACGAAATGGTATATTAGGTGAGGCATAAAGTGCATAGAGTGATCCGTAAACTGATCTTATGAAAAGGCCTGTCATCATCCGGCTCTTTGGCCTTATCCCGCGAGAGACGTATGCGAAGAAACCTTCTGAGCTGGCACTGTTTTCTTTGAATGCTTTATTGCAGTGTTAGCATTGCCAGCGTAGCCACGAAAAACACAGGAGGCATGGCAGAAAGGGCAACTCCCGCTATTCCTGTTATCAGAATCACCGCAGTTATCTACGGTCCGATAACAGCAAGGCCCTGTGTTGTAAGCCTGCTCAGAGGTATGACGCCTCTTTTAAGGTGATGCTTAAACAATGATTAGTCCTGCACAGAGCGTTTAATGTCTATTATCTTGCATAATTCTTTGTCCAACAGGTTTCGGTTAAGCTCCAACTTCTCTTCACTATGGATTTTAAAATAGCTGATTCTATATCCCTCGGCCTACCGGTTCTCGAAGTATCATGTAAGATTGGACCAGCATTTGTGTTCAGCACCAAAATTAACCATAGGGAAACTGTCCTACTGCACTTACAATTAACGCATATAAGGTACAAAGCGTTTCCATTAAAAATATGGCATTATACAAGTGTAATAAAAGGAGAGGATAATTAATCCTCAGAGCCTGCGCCTTCACCGCCTCCAGGAGGAGATTTAGAACCTCCAGCGGAAGAGGACTTGGTTGCTATCACGTCGTCTATGCGCAGTATCATCACAGCTGCCTCTGTGGCTGATTCAATTGCCTGCTCTCCGACCCTTATTGGTTCGATTACGCCAGCCTTTATCATGTCTTCAACCTCTCCAGTATAGACGTTGATACCATGATACTTCTGACCATCAGCGTGTTTACTCCTGATCTTTATGATCACGTCAATGGGATCAAGACCGGCATTCTCAGAAAGAGCCCTGGGTATCTCCTCCATAGCATTGGCGAACTTTTCAATTGCAAGCTGCTGCCTTCCTCCAACCTTCCTTGCATATTCACCAAGGCGGAAAGCAATTTCAGCAGCTGAAGAACCTCCTCCGGATGTGTATTTCCCATCCTCAATCGCCGCGGCAACCACATGGATTGAGTCTGTTATGGACCTCTCTATTTCATCCACAACATGTTCAGTTCCCCCTCTGATCAAAACGCTGAGAGCCTTCGGGTTCTTGCATCCAGTGACGAAGGTAAGATAGTCTTCGTCTATCTTTTTCTGTTCCACCTGCTCTGCTGTTCCGAGATCAGCGGACGTCAGCTCTTCGATTGAACTGACTATGGCAGCTCCTGTGGCTTTTGCAAGTTTCTCAACATCGCTCTTCTTTACTCTTCTAACTGCGTATATCCCTTCCTTAGCCAGGAAGTGCTGTGCAAGGTCATCAATTCCCTTCTGGGTTATGAGTACGTTTGCACCAGTGCTCTTAACCTTCTTGACCATGTCCCTGAGGATCGATTCTTCCTGCTGAAGGAACTTCTGTATCATAGATGGATCATCTATCCGTATATTAGTATCGAACTCGGGTTTCTTGATTTCCAGTGCTGCGTTCAGTAAGGCTATCTTCGCATCCTTTACAAAGTCGGGCATCCCAGGATGTACCTTTTCCTTGTCAACAATTATACCATAAATGAGCTCGGTATCGTCTATTTCTCCGCCCTTCTTCTTTACCAGCTGAATGTTGTCGAAGTCTACAACATATCTGTTTTCAATCTTCTCAGCAACGCTCTTCACGACCTCATAAGAGATGTTTGAAAGCTTTTCCTTGCTTCCCGATGCGCTTTTGCTGCTTAGCGCAGTTGATGCCATCTTTTCCAGCAGTTCCTTATCCTCTATCTTGACCGGTTTGGCCATTTCATGCAGAATCTTCTTCGCCTGTGCTGAAGCCATTCTATAGCCTTCTGATATCACTGTCGGATGTACATTCTGTTTTATGAGTCCTTCCGCTTCCGACAGCAATGCGCCGGCCACTATTACAGCGGTTGTGGTACCGTCACCGACAAAGCTGTCCTGAGTTTTTGACACTTCAACCATCATCTTGGCTGCCGGGTGCTCCACATCCATTTCTTTTAGGATAGTTACACCGTCATTTGTTATGACAATGTCTCCAAGAGAGTCTACAAGCATTTTATCCATACCGCGTGGTCCAAGAGTGGACCTAACCGATGTGGATATTGCTTTGGCAGCCTCTATGTTATTCTGCATAGCGTCTTTACCAGACTCCCTCTTAGTGCCTTCCTTCAATATGAAAACTGGCTGTCCACCTATCATGTTAATCACCACGTAAAAATAAACTTCTATATAATCCTTGCTAATTCTTTTGCTTTTATCTTCTAATACAGTATTTATACTTGACTTCTGAATTTATTGCTCGTTTTCCTCAGAAGAGACCGGTTTTTTACTTGCTATGGCTTCAGCAGTAACACACCTTGTCTTTCTAGCAGAAGTTAATCGTTCCAGGCCTTATTCATCTTTCCTTCACATGCTGCGAAATACAAACTACACAAGGTGAGTGGGTGTGTAACCATAGACTGGGAAACAATACAGATGGGAGTGCGAGTAATTCTATTGCATGAGAAATGTGCAGTTAGGCCTGCCTTTTTCGATTTCTAAGCATAGATTTATGCTAAATTTATTAATTGGACTGTAATCGCCACCCAATGTTCGAGCGGGTTAAGGCTGGCTGGCGCCTTGCTAGGGCTACAAGAAAACTGATAATGACGGACAAGAAATTATTTCTATATCCATTCACCATGGTTGCCTTTGCTTTGATTGCTGCCGTTGCATATTTCTTTCTTTTTGCAGGGCTTGTTTTTGGCTTTTTAGGTCTTCCAACCCTTAGTTTCTCTAATCTTTCCAGCCTCAGTGGGGTAATTTTTATCGCTGCTTCCGCTTTGTTTTACATAATCATCGGGTTTATCTCGGTTTATGTCACTATAGCAATGTATCTTTCTTTCAAGAAGTTTGAGGAGGGCGAACATATTGGAGTCTTCGAGAGCCTTGGAATGGCCAAAAGTTACTCGAAGCTGGCGCTGGAGTGGGCGCTTTTTTATTTTATTGTGCTTGCAATACTTAGGATGATAGAGAAGAGGATAAGAGGCATAGGGGGAGCGATCCTTGGAATAGTTGGCGGAATGGCCCTTGCAGCTGCAACTCTTTTTGCAATACCTTCAATTACAGAGAATAGAGTTGGCCCCATAAAGGCAGCCAAGGATAGCTATCACGTCATCTACAGATACTTCGGATCTGTTTTTGGCGGATTCGCATACGTTGATCTGGTCAGTCTTGGTATTGTTTTCGCTGGTTTTGTTCTGTTCATTGTCTCACTCCTCCTTATACTCCCGGCACTCGGCCTTTATCTAGGCATTATAGGTATAGCCTCCGGCATTGTAATCATTGTAATAGGCATGGTTTTCTACAGCGTATTTTCTAATATTTTCCGGCTTATTCTGTTCGACTACGTTCAGGGCAAAGGATTGCCGAAAAATTTCGATGCTACTGAGGAGACTGTTAAGATGGCAATTAAGAGAAGAAGAGGTAGAAGTGGGCCAGGTCCTCAAGACTCACAGTCCTGAGGTATGGTCCTGTTCTCGTATAGATGCATTGAATAATAGTCCTTAATTTCTTCCTGGTAGATCTTTATTTTTTTTGGAGAAAGGTTGCAACACATGACCATTTATTAAAGTAGCATAATGAATCAAAGACTCCATGCTCATTCAGAAAGCCTGTCCCTTTCTATTCTCTTTAGGCGTTTGCGAGTGTTTATATTTGTTGCATTCTATGAGATCCTCCTGATGCGTACCTCAGGATCAAATGCTTATACAAAGGTGGTTATCCTATAGACAAAGTTGTGTTCTATTTGACTGAATTAATGCGACATGCCACAGTGTAGATCATCATATCTCAAACATGAAACCACACTTACTTAGCGCCAGTGTCATCTATCCATTCTCAGAACGACAGAACTGCGTATCCTTCCTTTATCAGGGAGCTTATGATAGAACCGACATACTCAACCTTTATACCTTTTTCAAGTAGTGCAGGTTCTATACCTTCTTCTCTGGCAATTGCTGCACAGGCCATAGGAACGAGCCCTGTTCGCTGAATAATTTCCATATTCTTTTTAATTTCATCATCATCTGTCAGTAACAGTTTTTCACTTGGCCCAAAAAAAATGAGGCGAACGTCCTCGAGCCATTTGTACCTAACAGCATTGACTGCATACATTATTCCTGTTAATGCCTTTTCTCTTGCCTCTGCCCCTGATGCAATTATAACAAGCGCTTTTTCTGCCATACTTCTCAATCTAATAAAAAAGATTGGCTCTTAGTATAAAAGACATTGTCAATTCTCGGTTGATAAATGGTCATATCAACATAAGGATATTTTCAATCCTCCTCTTTTGTTCTGAACGCCCGGACGGCCTTACACTCAAAGGTTTTTGCTTAAAGGCTTCGGCCACCCTCCCTGGGGTTCTCTGCTTCACCGGATTCTCCGCAGAAGCTACCAAGGTAAAATATTGATCTTTCAGAACTTCCTCTCAAGAAGAACGGCGCTCTCAAATCCAGATAGAGGCTCCAGATCTGGAGGAGTTCCGGTAAAGTAATCCTCTGGAAAGGAGATGAGCGATTTCCCATTTCTGAAGGATATCTGCCCATTTCCAAGTATGGTGAGTGTCCGATTGTTCCATATGGGATCCATCTTCGACACAGATATTCGCAAGGAGCCTTTTTGCATAAGCGTTGCAGGAAAGTTTTCTGTGGGAAGGGAGTACTCAAATCCCAGATCGATGATGCGCATTGGCCAGCTCTTGGATTCCGAAAAGCCTGAGAAATCAATCTCGCCCAGGAAGAAATGGAATGACTCTATTGGGTAGAATCCCAGTTTTCTGGAGAGGGAAAGGCTGGCATGATTTTCGGGATGGATGAGCACTCTGGCTCCCTTCTTTCCAGAATCGAAAGCCAGCGATATGGCATAACGAGTGAGATTTTCTCCTATACCCTGTCTCCTGGCGGTCGGGTCCACCCTTAAGCCGCTCACATAGAGGAACCCATCAGGCATGTATTGTATTTTCAGGAAACCCAGCAGATTGCCTTTTTCCAGAACAAAGGTATCACCGATCTTCAGGTAGCCTGGCCCTATCTCATTGATGTAATCGTCATACATTGCAATGGAAGATATCCTGGATATCGCAGCCCAATCTTTTTCTGTTGCCTTCCTTATCACGGTTTTTTCCATATAGCCACGCATCAGACCCATTGGAACGGTATTTCAGCCCGTTTCATAGCGCATGGCTGAATTCCTTTCACAACGTTTAATCTTATCATATATAGTGCTATTTAGGATAGATAACGTATATAGGTAAACCGTAAATTTGTTCAGTTTATTTCCTTGAGTGAAGTCTATTGGACCAGTCAGATGAGATACTCAGATCCCTAGATAATTCTGGGCTCAGAAAGGGACACATCAAAACGATGGTTATTGCTGGGATGGGTTTCTTCACAGATGCTTACCTGCTTTTCGTGCTCACCGTTGCAATGCCGATTCTTGCTTCTCCAGCCGGCTTCAATCTGAATGTGACCGCGTCTGGGTATACTGTTCTGCTCGGTTACCGTGTTCCGACTCTCTCAGTAGTGGAAGGTGCAATCACCTCAGCGGCCCTCTTTGGTGCCTTTGTGGGTGCATTCATATTCGGTAACATTTCTGACCGCCTTGGAAGGAAAGCTGTTTACGGAATTGAACTTGGGATCATCATAGCATTCACAATTATTTCAGCATTTTCAGTAAATTCCACAATGCTGGTGATTAGCAGATTTATTCTTGGTATAGGAGTTGGCGGCGATTATCCCCTGAGCTCCACTATTATGAGCGAGTATTCAAGCAGCAAGCACAGGGGAAAGCTTGTTGGAATGGTATTCGCAATGCAGGGATTTGGTTTGCTTGCAGGTGCTCTTGTAGGACTGGTTTCGATTTATACAATTCCACTTTCCTATTCCTGGAGGTTCATGCTTGGATTTGGCGCTGTACCTGCGCTTTACGTGGTTTACCTGAGAAGGAAAATGCTGGAGACTCCAAGGTTTTCCCTGCAGGTTAGAGGTAATGCAGAATATGCCTCAAAAGCCACGAAAACAATTGTTGGTGGAGATGCTGCTGAGATAGCCGGAACTGTTAACACTGTTTCAAAAAAGACTGATTATCCAAAGATGATCAGAAAATACTTGACTTTCATTCTGGGCACATCATTAACCTGGTTCATTTTTGATATGGCATTTTACGGTACCACTTTGAACAACAGCTTTATCCTGAATAATATTGGATATGGCACAACTGGACCCCTGAAAACTGCTGTTATGAACACGGCAATTGGCGATACCATACTTGCTGCAGCTTTTGCCGTCCCGGGATACTTTATTGCCGTAGCTACTGTGGACATCGTAGGCAGGAAGACACTTCAGTGGTTAGGGTTTCTGGTCATGGCGGTATCCTACCTAGTGCTGGGAATTTTCTACAGTACCCTTGAAGATGACGTAAGCCTCTTCATAGCGGTTTTCGGCATTTCGTATCTTTTCGGTAACATGGGCCCAAATACCACAACTTTCATTTTGCCGACAGAACTCTTTCCAACTGAGATTAGGGCTACAGCCCATGGAATTGCATCCTCTGTTGCGAAACTTGGGGCCGGAATATTCACTTTTCTCTTCCTGATCCTGGGATATGTGCTTGGACAGGCTGGAGAATTCGAACTTCTAGCATTTTTCTCAACTCTTGGTGCAGTAATAACAATGCTTACTATCAGAGAGACCAAAGGTCTCCCGCTAGAGCTCACATCCCTTGAACCGTCCAAGGGCATCATTGGATTTGACCCATACGAGGATTATACAAATAGGTGATTCCCTTTTGCTTTTCATCCTGCCATATACGACCACTTTAAATTATATCCATAGAATTGGTAGAGGGCAAACATGACGAACTTACGGACTGAAGAGTTCTTTGCGGACAGGATGCTAGGCAGACTCACCAGGTGGCTCAGGATGATGGGTTACTCGATAGAATACGCACCATCAGACTGGGATGATGACAAAATAATTGAATATTGCATTAGCAGTAATTTATTCTTGCTTACAAGGGATTGGGAGCTTTCCAATAGGTACAGTTATTCCATGTATGTTCAATCTGAAAACATCGATGGTCAGCTTGCACAGTTTCTTTCCAGGTTCCCCCCGTCAAGGGAACTCTTCTTTACCAGGTGCCCAGTGTGCAATGGAAAGACCTCCAGGCTGCCGATGAACCTGGTAGCGGATCGGGTTCCAGATGGCGTGCGTACCAGATTTGACTCTGCCTTTGTCTGTCCCAACTGTGGAAAGATATACTGGGAAGGGACGCACTATGTGTCTATTCTGAAGACCATAAATTCAATAATTACTCGCTTGGAAGATCACTTCGTTCATTGATTTGTAATGGATTGACCTGATTTGTCTTCCCATTTATGATCCAGTTCTCTTCCCACTTCTGCAGATCCTTAAGTGGTCCCTCAAGTGCCCTTCCTTTCTCTGTGAGAGAATATCTTACCCTGAATGGCCTTGTGCTTTCAACTACCCTAGCAATAATTCCATGGCTCTCCAGATACTTCAGCGTCGAAGAGAGGGTTTTGGAGTTGAGGCCTTCCACAGTCTTCAGCATTTCGTTAAATCCTGATCTCCCTGCTTTTACCACCACGATACCTTTTCAAGTGCATCAAGGATGTCCTTCTGCTTTCTTGTACTTTCGAGTTCGCTCAATCCGCCATTTGCATCCTCCACAACATGCAGCTTCTCCAGTTCCAGCAGCATTTTCTCCAGCGAGTATCTATTCATCAGACCTGATGAGATCATTCCCCTCATGAGCGCCGTCCTTATTATGAGCGATATGAAGAATATGAACAGCATTCCCCTGATGGTTGATTCTTTCCTCACCCTCATGGGAAATATGTCCAGATCTGTCTTCAGCATGCGGAATGCCTTCTCAATATTATCCCGGTTGCGATATATGGAAAGGCATTCCAGTGGCGTGTATTCACCTTTATACACAAGGAGGAATCTTCCCATCCTATTCTCTGCAGCGAAGATGGTGTTGTTCCTTGCCATTGTTTTGATTCTGCCATCTTCTATCCTCCAGGTGAAGTATTTCCCGTAATGCGATGCAATTGATTCTATCGTTTCTCTTATGCCTGGCCTGATCTGTAATTTTTCAATTGCGGATCTTTTCTCCGATAGTTTCCTGTGGAAATCAGACAGTTCGTCAGCTTCTCTCTTCCTGTAATGATAGAAGTATCCCTTAAGGTGAAGATCATCCATGGTGAATGATACCTGTTTGCAGAATATCGGTTCATTCTCATACATCATTACATTGTCAGCCCTGTCCACTGATATTGTCCGCCTTTTTCTTCTCCCTATTCCATATGCTGGTCATCTCATAGGCATAGTATCTGTTTCCGGAAACACGGATCTCAACACCCTTTGTCTTGTGTTTTTTAACCCAGTCTGGAAGAGCAGTAATATTACACAGTATTGGTAATATATAGAGATCTTTCGCAATATGTTGTGGATGGCACGAAATAAGCATTTCATGGGGATTAAAGTGTGATAAAAAGTGATCCCTATTGCGCAAAAACGCGGAGTTAAGGATTAATTTTCTATTTTTCGAATCTTGAGGTTTTCCCAAAACCACACATTTTACAATGACTCATATCAATGATTGTGAGATTCAGGCAAAGTAGATGCAAATTCACTCTGATTGGGGCAATTTTATCCCCGTTCTCACTGTATTTTTCCTGATTGTCGATGGCTTACGCTGTCCTGTCAAGGAATCTTGCCCTTACAAGGTTGTAGCACATTGCAGTGAGGTATGTCTTCACCCTTACCCTCTGCACTGTCGTGACCATCATATAGAAGAAATGGAACATCCTCTTCATGAAGGCGAAGGGATGTTCCACCGCCGATCTGATCCTGGATATCCTGACATTTCTGCGTATACTCTTAACTGGAAGTGAATGTCCTCTCACAGCACGATCCATGGTTCCATTTATGCCTTTGCATTCAGATCTGAAATAACCCTTATCACGATAGCATATGATTCCTGGAATTGAAAGATCAACCTGCGAATCATGCACATTCGCAGGTGTAACTGACAGTTCCTCTATGATCTTAATCTCGTTCACAAGAGTATGTGCCTTGTACCCGAAGTGTTGCTCATGATTCTTGGTAGCGAATGCACCATCCCTGGACCTGCGGGTCTTTGCATCCTTTCCCCTGGTTTTTCCATATTCTCCTCTGTCCGCCTCTATGAAGGATGCGTCCTGCATGGTGCCATTCTTGATTCTGATGCGCTTTGCCATGATCTGGTCTCTAATTTCATTGAATACAAGGCGATCCTTTCCTGTCTTCGATAATCTCTCACGGAAATACCATATTGTATTTCGATCCGGAAGCCTGTCAGGATATCCTGTCATGGATCTCTCTTTCTATTTGGGGATCGGATAGGTTATACCATTGCTGGAGCAGCAGTATCTTCACCATGAGTACAGGATCATAATTTGGCCCTCCTCCCTTGTCTGTATTGTTGTCATAAAGATCCGAAAGTATTGGCCTGATCCTTTCGAAGTCAATGCGATCTGATATACCGTAGAGTGGGTCCCCAAGACTTTCAATCTCCTTATACCATTCAGGGAAACTGGATTGTAGCAGGTTCATGCATATTGATCATGAGGCCATGAAAAAAGGTTTCGGTGGAGGTTTTTGGAAATCCTCACTTAATTCCAGTTGCTGTTGTGTTATTTATTGAAGCATTAACTATTATCCCAGATAAACAGACTTCAGACCAGATGAAAGAGTAACCGTGTGAAGTCTTTCATCTCCAGTGTAAAATTCGTTACA
>JAMDBD010000033.1 GCA_023484105.1 Thermoplasmatota archaeon | reverse complement strand
TTTCCTTTTCGGGAAAGTTTTCCGGCAAGATCTGAGTATTTCTCATACAGGTTGCGGTAAATTTCATCAGGATACTTTGCCAGAGCCATAAAGAGGTTGTAAAGTCTCGGATCCAGATCGTTGTACAGAACCGCTGGACTGCAAACATTAAGAGAGACTACCCCTGATCCACCGAAAACATCCACGAAAAAATTGGCACCTGAAGCATAAAACAGAGTTCTTATTTCAGAAATAAGAGATCCTTTGGCTCCGGGATACTTCATAATCCTTATCATTTACCTACTTGCCGGTCATCATCTGTTAGAATAAAGACTTTAAATATATTCGAATAACACCACACTATATGCGGTTGTTTATAAGTGTGTGAAACCTTATATAAACTGTTCCAATGGTAAACTGTTGAGAGCCGCAGGAATGGTTTTGATAGGTTTTATAGCGATAGTCTTGCTCTCTGGAACCGGAGCATTTCACCACGCCAGTTCAACCGCCGGAAAGGATGTGCTGGTTATAAACCTAGACTATCAAATAGATCCCGGTGCCACCGAAATGTTCGAGCAGGCCTTAAATGGGCTCAACTACAATGCCACTGAAGCCGTAGTTATTGAGATGAACACTCCGGGCGGGCTCGTTTCAGGTATAAAGGATATAGTGCCAATTATAAACGCAACCGAAACTCACGTTCCAGTTTACACATACATTGTTCAGGACGGCTGGGGAGCGTCTGCCGGCTCCTATATTGCTATGGCCACCGATAAAATATATATGGGCCCGGGTTCATTCATAGGACCTTCGACCCCGATTGTTGTAGGTGGTTCTGCAGTGGAGCAGCAGCATGTCACCGGTGCAATGGAAGGCTACATGATGTCTCTGGCACAGGCACATGGGCGTAATGTTACGGCTGCAGTTATAATGGTACTCAATAACACTGCATATCCAGCACTGAATGCAACAAAAATCGGGCTCGTGAATGGGATGGCTGACAATTTCACAGATTTTATTTCTGCAATGAATCTTTCTGCATATCCAGAGGTTACTGTAAATGAGAATTTCTACGATCAATTTCTCTCCGCTCTGAGCAATTCGTTTGTAGACGGTCTCCTTCTCACTATTGGAACACTCGCGATCCTTCTGGACATATACCATGGCACTGTTATTATCAGTGTTGTAGGGCTTCTTTGCATTGGACTCGGTCTCATAGGGCTGGAGATCATAGGCGCTCAACCGCTTGGGATTTTTTTGATAATTATTGGAGCGGCGATCATGCTGCTTGAGTTTAAGACAGGGCATGGTATTGCCCTTGTGTCAGGAATGATAACCGCACTGGTTGGAGCCTTTCTGTTGAGTCCGAAATACATAAGCTATGCACCTAGCGCTGCCTCTAGTGCACCAAATTCAACGTCAGATATTATAGCGGCGGTCATATTTGTAATTGTAGGATTATTTGTTGCATTCTACCTTATGCAGATATCCAAGGGTTTCAAATCCAGGAAATATGCTGGAGTGGATTCGCTGATTGGAGTGGAAGGAGTGGCCAAGACCGAGATTTCCACAAAAGGCTGGATATCAATAGAGGGACAGCAGTGGCAGGCCAGGTCAGATGGCGGTATCATTGAGCAGTCAGCAAAGGTCGTGGTGGTTTCCAGAGATGGTCTGACACTTATAGTGAAGAAAAAGGAGTGATACATTGCGCGAGGTCGTGCTTGGATATGATGTGGGAGGTACCAAAATTCTTGCCGTTGTGGGAGATACAAACGGGGTAGTTTATTCAAAAATAGAAAAGAAGACCATAAAGCATCTGGGAAGAGAGAGGCTGGTACAGCAGCTTTACGAAATCGGTGAAGAAGCCCTTAAAACGGCCGATAAAAAGATCTCCAAGATTGGAATTATATTTGCAGGGCTAATAGATCAGACAACCGGCACGGTTATCACATCCCCAAATATTCCATCAGCGGACGGTCTGAAAATATGCGAACTGCTGACCGCTCACTTCAAGGCACCTTCATACATAGAGAATGATGCCACAGCTGCTGCAATTGCTGAAAAGATGTTTGGTGTTGCAAAGAATGCAGACGATTTTATATACATACCTCTCAGCACTGGAATTGGCTCTGGAATATTTGTCAATGGAAGGGTTCTCCGGGGAGCACATGGGCTTGCCGGCGAGCTTGGCCATACAGTAATTCAGATTCACGGTCCGCAGTGCACCTGCGGCAGGGAAGGATGTTTTGAGGCTCTGGCTTCAGGATCTGCAATCGCAAGGTACGCAGCAGAGAATATTGATGATTTGATACATAACGGGGGAAGAATGCATGAAAAGGAAAGAATCGATGCAAGGGCTGTATTCAATCTCTATATGCAGGGGAACAGGACAGCTGCGGAAATAGTCAGCCACGTTGTTGAAGTCATTGCAGTGGGAATAGTGAACATTGCCTGCATTCTGGATCCTGAGATGATCATTCTTGGAGGTGGCCTCTCCAGGGCCGGAGACGAGTTTATCGAAAATATCAGGAAGGCGGTGAAAAAGGAGTTCAAAACCATGAAACGTGATCTGAAGATAGTGAGGGCCACAACCGACATCACAGAGCTTTCTCCACTTGCCCTTATAGGATATCAGAGTTCTTTTGAGTAGCCAGTTCTTCTATCAATTTTTCAGCCACATCTCTCCTCATGCTCTGCCTGGGCGGGAACATCCCAAGTTTTAGAGAGTTCCTTATGGAGGACATGCTGAGAACTGTCCTGTATATTTCATCATGAGCGCATGATCTGCTGTCCACCGTTTCGCTGCACATTCTGCAGAAAAAAACCTCCTGAAATTTTATCAGTTCTATCCCAATTCCTGCTTCTTCGATGGCTTTCTGAGCAGCATACGGATCGTAATATTTTCCCACGCCTGCCATGTCTCTTCCGACAATGAAATGCGTACACCCATAGTTCTTTCTTATCTGAGCCAGAAAAACCGCCGCTCTGGGACCTGCGTATCTCATTGCGATCATCAATGGGGAAAGGAATACTTTCCAGCTTGGATAGTATTTTGATATGAAATAACTGTATGCTTTCATTATTTCAGTTCCGGAAAAGTCGTCATTCTTCAGGTCACCCGTCACCGGATTTATGAAAAGGCCATCCACAGTCTCCATGGCTCTTCGCTGCATAAACTCGTGAGCTCGATGCGGGGGATTTCTGGTCTGGAAGGCAGCTATTGTTCTCCATCCAAGTTCTCTGAAGACCCTTTTTGTCTCATGGGGATCAGGATTCATATTCAAAAAATCAGGGAATTTTATTCTGCTGATTTTTCCGGTAATGCATTTTGCAGACTCCCTCATTGTATCCATAACTCCCGGATGATCAGGAGAATCAGTAGCGTATATCGCCAAGACGTACACACCTTTGTCAATATGAAGGATCTCCTCAACCTCCATGTCTGCTACATGCGAACCAGAATAGTGAAGACATACCGTTTCTCCAGCACGTATATAAGGAATTTCCGGAACATTAAGTGTTATTGGTATTGTCCACGTCTCGCCTGTATCCAACATGCTGTATTTGAGCACCGATTCAATGTCTCCGCTTCCCATGAACTTATGTATCGGCTCGTATCCTCCAGCTGTGATCTGAAACAGATCCATAAGGTTCTTTCTGCTGATTTCTATCACAGTGTCCCAGCACTGTCTATCTTCCAGTTTTATCTACCTCCTTAAATGAATACCGCATTCCTTTAAGCCGGATTCCCACCACCACCTACCGGCTCTTTCGTCCTCGCCAGTACTAACTGCTCTGGTACAGGGGGCACAGCCAATGCTCATGTATCCCATCGAATAAAGGGGATGGACCGGAATTTTGTTGCTCTGTATGTAGGAATCTACTGTTTCCCTTTTCCATTCAATTATAGGGTTGACTTTCATCAGACCACCATTTGCATGATCCCACTCAAACGCCTGCGAATCTTCTCTAGCACCAGTCTGAGACCGCCTGATTCCGGTTATCCATGCGGATTTTCCTGCAAGGTACTTTCTAAGGGGGTCAACTTTTCTTATTTTGCAGCACATGTGTCTCTCTTCTTTTGATCTGTAAAAAAGGTTAATTCCTCTTCTGGAAATAAGATCCGAGAGGCTTTCAGCATCTGGATAAAGCACGGTAAAATTGATTCCCCATTCTTCAGAAATCATATCCATAAAAGAATAGGTCTCTTCGTGTAATCTTCCCGTGTCAAGTATAAACACATTTATCTTTGAGTTAATGCTCTTAAGCATGTGTAAAATGACCATATCCTCCTTCTGGAAGCTGCAGGCAAATACAGCTTTGCTTCCGTAAAGGTCTGAAACATACTGTATCCTATCAAGCGGATCACTGTTCTGAAATCTCCTGTTAATATGGTCTAATTCCTGTTCAGTATCCATAAATTGGTGCATCTATCTTATAGGATAACGGTTTGCCTATGCATAATCAAACGTGATATGCGAAAACCAGTGTAAGCTTCCTTTCGATTTTTTTTACAGTTTTATTTCTGCCTAATTCAAAGAAATTCAAATTCCTCCGGATTTACAATAGCAGGGAAGAAAACGAAATATATAAATAATAGATATATAATATCAACGGGATAGACAATGTCTAGCATAGGTAATTATTCTGTGAAGGGAACAACCGGGCAGAAGATTGCCGTGGCGTTGCTGTTGTTGATCCCCATGGTCGTGTTCTCGGTGACGCCCATATATAACTTCAAATCCCCGGAGCTGTTTGGCTTGACTTTCTTCTACTGGTTTGAGATTCTATGGCTATTTGTAACTGCGGGTATGTATACCCTTGCTGCTATGCTTCTGAACAGAATGGAGGGGAACGGAAATGAATAATTATCTGATTCTGAGCGTTTTCCTTGTACTGTTTGCGGTTTTTGCCTTTCTTGGGTTCTGGAGTTCCAGATTCAGGAAAGGCGACATGAGCGATATTGGAGAGTGGGCTCTAGCTGGAAGAAGGCTTGGAGGTTATCTTGCCTGGTTTCTGGTAGGGGCGGATCTGTATACAGCCTATACATTCATAGCTATTCCAGAGCTTGTCTATGAATCTGGAGCCGTTTATTTCTTTGCAGTACCCTATGTTGGACTGGCATTCGGCGTTGCGATGATAACGATGCCAAGGCTCTGGAAGGTTTCCAAAAATAAGAATTATGTGACTGCTGTGGACATGGTGAAGGATCGTTTCAACAGCAGCACGCTTGCAATTCTGATAGCGCTTACTGGAATAGTAGCCGAGTTGCCCTACATTGCCCTGCAGATTTACGGAATGCAGGCCGTTTTGACGGTCATGATAGGTCAGCTAACCTCCTATAACACGACCCTGATAACTGAACTGTCCCTTATAATTGCCTTCGTGGTTCTTGCAGCTTTCACATTCACAAGTGGTCTTAGAGGAGCAACCATAACTGCGGTTATGAAGGACATCATAATTTTCGGAAGTGTTATAGTCATCATAATTCTGGTTCCCATATACATAGGAGGATTCGGTCATGCGTTTTCATCAATATCGGCAAAACCTGCCAGCTACACATCGCTTGCACCTCTGCTTTTGAACGCGTTTATAAGTCTCTCCATAATGAGCGCACTGGCTCTGTATCTTTATCCTCATGCTATAAATGGAGTATTGAGTACAAATTCCACGAAAAGGCTGAGATACAGTACAGCCCTTCTTCCAGTTTACGGCGTTGGCCTTGCTTTGCTTGCTCTGTTTGGAATCCTTGCCTATGGCTCACCAGCTGCTATGTCTCTGATTTCCAAATACGGCCCTGTGACCGTTGTACCTTCCCTTATTTATGCTGAATTCCCATCCTGGTTTATCGGTATAGCATTTCTTGGGATATTTATAGGAGGATTGGTGCCTGCATCAATAATGGCAATATCACAGGCAAACCTCATGACGAGAAATGTGGTTAAGGTTTTCAAGCCAAGCATGGATGCAAAGACCGAGGCCAGGCTTGCAAAGTGGTTCTCAGTTATTTTCAAGTTCATTGCACTTGGATTCATATTCCTGATATCTGCCACATATTCTCTTGAACTTCAGCTCATAGGCGGAATAATCATACTTCAGACCCTCCCTGCGATATTCCTGGGTCTATATTCTGACAAGCTTGACAAGTGGTCTGTGGGTGCAGGCTGGGCAGCTGGATTAATTGTGGGAGTATTCATGGTCTACTATTCTAACTTCGTGCAGTTCAAGTATACAACTCTAAAAACTTCACTGTTCAAGTTTGCATCTCCATTCGGGTTTCTCTACATAGGATTGATTGCACTTCTTGTAAACCTGCTCATCGCACTCGTTGGATCGGCCATTGCACTGAAATACAGGAAAAATAATCCTGCTAAGGATGCTGTAAAAGCCTGAAAACTCTGTTCAACTGTCTATTAAATTATTTATTATATTTTAAAATTATATTTTAAATATCATCAAGATTTTTAAGGAATGTATATGTTCTGAACAACCGGTCTTTCTTTTCCACGCTGTAAGTCATATCGCT
>JAMDBD010000031.1 GCA_023484105.1 Thermoplasmatota archaeon | reverse complement strand
TCCGGTGCATTCCCTGCATGTGCATAGGTGAAGAAATTACTCGTGGCAGGAGCCTCTGCTGGATTATCGCTTACCGTAATATTTGGGTATGCAGTTTCGAAGGCGTTGAGCAGGCTGTTAAATGCAGTTGTCTCTCCACCTGGGTCTCCAGAACCCCATACCGATATTGTAACGTATTTTGCGGGACCAGTGGTAGAACTGTGCTTGCTTAGAACGGAGCTATAGAGAAAAACTGATACACCTGAAATAACAACCACAACTGCAATTATTATTGCAATCATCTTCAAACTCATCTTTGGCTTAGATATGGGTCCAAGCCCGGCTGGCCTATTCTCCATAAAACTCATATTACAACAGCCATACTTAAATTTTCTTGAAATACAGCCTATTATTGCTAATTTTACATTAAAATAAATTGGTTAGAAATTTAAAAAATAGAAAGTGTTTGACTTTTATGGCTTTCTTCCCTTTGCTACAGCAACGAGGGCAACAATGGCAAGTATAACGATCACTGCTATTCCTATGTACGAAATTGTTGCTGCCTGTGATGGCGTTATGCTGGGGACTGAAACATAACCCCAGTCAAATGAAGTTATCGTCCCTGCACCTTTGACAGTCAGAGTGCCATTGTACTGGGTAGAGCCATATTTAGCCGTGTAGCTATAACTGCCGTTCTGCAATGAGACTGATATGCTGTTGCCAGAAACGTTATAGGTGTGACCGTCAATTGTAAGTGACCAGACCGCACCCGCCTGAATATTATAGGAGAAGAACACCTGTGAATACTGAACTGGTACAAAGCTTACGCTCACGGTGACTGAACTCCCGGATACTATAACTATGCCAGTATATGCTGATGGCCTGTATGTCTTCTCCATAGATGCCACAGTATATGTGTAGGTACCGTTCTGTAACTGTACATTCCCGTAAGACCCTGATATCATGCCAGTTGTTACACCATTACTGATATTAACGAACCATGCGGCTGATGATACTAAACCAGATTCTGAGAATGTTACTGTGAATGTAACCGGGACGAATTTCAGTGAAACCATTGTGCTGCCATCAACTGTCACGGATGAGGGATTGCTTGACGATGGCTGATAGTTCTTGCTTGAAGTTGAAACTGTTAAGGAAAAGCTGCCATTATGTAAGTTCATCATATAATTTGAGCCCGTTATAGGTCCAGAGGTCGGCATTCCGCTTACATTGACATACCAGATGGAACCCGCTGGAAGCCCACTCTGGGAGAATGTAACAGGATAAATGTAGTACTGGAATGTGACTGTCACAGAAATAGAGGCGCCTGGTACAGAAAACATTCCGCCAGTTGCATGCATACTGGCATCCGTGCTTGTTACAGAATAGGTATATGTGCCATTCGTAAGATTCACGCTCATTGCTGTCATGTTTGATCTCAGTGTGGGACCGGTGGCTATGCTCACTGTCCAGTAAGTACCGGCAGGTAGATTCATTTCATGGAATGTGACCGTGTAGTTCACCTGCCTGAATGAAACCATTACTGCTCCTGATGGAGAGCCATCGACCGAGAGAGCTTGGGCTGCGTAAACTGTTGCCGTATAAATCTTGTTGGATGTGGAGTAGGTAAAATCATAGCTTCCGTTAGCAAGATAAACTGAAAGGCTCTGACTGAAAGAAGATGCATACGTAGTTGAGCCTGAATTATTTGTAACGTTGACATACCACTCCGAGCCTGAAGGAAGTCCTGTTTCTGTAAACATCACTGCATAGAGCTTGTTAGTGAAAATAATATGCACATACAATGGTACACCTTTCACATTCAAATTGCCGCTTGATGGGGATGCATACATGTTAGGATCAGACGAAGCCACTTTGTAAGCATAGGTACCATTACTGAGGTCAGTGCTGGTCTGATTGGTACTGCTGGAAAGCCCAAGACCGGAAGTGAAGTTAACATACCAGGTAACTCCATTCGGTAAACCAGATTCAAAGAAATAGACTGGATAGGTGCTCTTGGTGAAAGTGACATTAACAGTGTGATTATGTCCGGAAATTAGTACTGATCCGGATCTTGGAGAAGGCACATAGGCTGGATCAGCTGAAGAGACAGTATACGTGTAGCTGCCATTAATTATGGATATTGACACATACTCCGGGGCAGGATTGTTGAGGTCAACTCCATTGCTCAGGTTCACATACCACTGCACACCTGTGGGAAGACCGGTTTCAGTAAATTTAATCATATACTTCTCAGCCTTAAACGAAACAGGAACAGATACTGCTGATCCTGAAACGGAAAGAGTCTGCTGGCCATAGACCGTTGGAGTGTATGTCTTGTTTGCAGTCGCGTACGTGTAAGTGTAAGTTCCATTTTCAAGATAGAATGAAAGAGTTGACCCTGTCGATGAATATGACTGCCCGTTGGTGATATTCACATACCATGGTGTTCCAGAAGGTAACCCGGACTGCGTGAATGTGACATTGTATGAGGGTGACAGATGTAGAAGCAGGGAATTGTTAACTTCGAAAACTTGTGCTCCACTACTGTATTCCCCATATGACGATGAATAAAATGTCCTCTCACCTACCTGATCATAAGGGATTCCCACTGAAGCGTCCTGATGTCCACCGAAGACGAAGGCTGAAAGGTTGACAGTCCACCCATTGAAAGAATTACCAATGAGTGTAGAAAGAGGGATTGCCCATTCTTCAGCAAACGCGTTAGTTGGAGTTGTCCCAACAGAGAAAACTGGGCTGGTACTGGAACCAATATAATTCCATGTCTGAGAGGTAGTACCGGAATCTGAAACAGGAGTGGTTATCATTTCATCCATATAATTAGATGGCGAACCTCCACTTCCTGGGAAGTATGCACCGCCAACCCAGTTAATCGGGAATGTGGAGTTGATGTATAAACCATCACCTGTACCTGACTGCACCTGAAGAGCGAGGTTGGTGAGATTCTTGGAGCCAAGACCGGAGTTTGTATTGTTTGAGAGAAAGACCATTAGACTGTTTCCTCCGATAGAACCGTTGATGCCAAGGAAAAGATCTGTCTGGTTGTTCGCTACATATACATTAGTTAAATTCCCTGAATTGCCGAACACCGCCGTATTGATATTTTTAGCAACAATATACTTTGAACCGAAGTCTGTCTGCGGATTGCCTGTAAGAGTTATATTCCCGAATTTAACATTAATTGACACGGCTTTGTCCGGTGAATTTGTCAAACGGGGATTTGAACTCTGTACTGTTGACTGTAATCCGCTTTCTGCAGCCGTTAGAGCACCCATCAGCATCAGGATAGCTGCGAAAAAAACAAAGGTTACGAAGATCTTTTTCCTCCTCGCATTTGATATCATAAACTCACTTAGTATTCAGCGTTATATAATCCTAACGTTGGTTGCCAGAACGTTCGTGAGACTGATATATTCGTTATGTCTCTCTTCAATATATACCATATTTTATTCGCCATCACAATGCAGTTTTATGTATTTATTTTTCAGCTACTTTGAAATCACACGCTTTGCAGCGCATATGCCATATTTATCCAAATTGCTTTATCTCCTTTAAAGTGTAAATGCCCAGATACTTCAGACAATGATACAAAGGATAGATAGATATTCGACTAATTGGTCAAATTGATAATATTCATAAGCGGTAACATGTTGTTATAGCTTACCTATAGTAAGTACGTATAGTTACATCATTATGTAGACAACTATCCAGATTAAAAAAGACCTTAAGGAAAGGCTCAACTCTTTCAAACTCTACCCAAACGAGTCATACGATTCAGTTATAGGAAGACTTTCAGAACTGGCAGAGGACGAAGAACCTCTTTCTAAAGATACAATTGAGAAGATAGAAATGTCCCTGAAGTACATAAAGGAGGGTAGGGTATATACAACCGATGAAGTGAGGAAGAGGCTAAAAATTGCCTGATTATAAGATTAAATGGACAGAAACAACTTTCCGGTTCTTGCAGAAAATGGAAAGTGTTGACGCTGAAAGTATATTGGAAAAGATGAAGCTTGTCAGCAAGAATCCGTTTCATTACATTAAACGTCTCAGGGGAATCCCACTTTATAGTTTGAGAACTGGAGAGTACAGGGTAATTATGAGTATAGAAAGGGAGAAACTCGTGATCCTTGTGGTTGAGGTGGGAAACAGAAAGAATGTTTATGATGATTTGTAAATCCCAGTAAAATGCATTCAGACAGGTTTTGACATTCTGGTCCATCTCTTATAAAATTCTTCTGATAGCCCTAAAACCTTTACGAATCCGCTTTTCTCGTAAAATTTTATCGCCGGTTTATTAATCAGTGGCGTATCTACGACAATAGCTTTCAACTGATCCTTTGGTATTACCCTTAATAGAAAACTACCGATGCCTTTTCTCCTGTAGCGGCTATCGACTACTATCTCTTCGATATAAAAATCCCCTAATGAACAGCCATGCTCAGAGAGAACTTCATTATTGCTGCTTCCAGCCAGCCATCCTGCAATTTCCGAATTGATCTCAACGACTAGACACAGATAGACATCCCTTTTCACATAATCTTCGACGATATTTCTGTCAATGATCAGTTGGAGATCCCTGGAGGAAGAATTGTTAACTGTCAGATACGGACTTAGTGAGTTTTCCAGCATAATGTACATACTTTCAACATCTGTATCCACCGGCTTTCTCAGCAAAAGTTCTGTTGTCATCATCCTTTTCATGTAGCATTAACTTATTTACGTTTTGGAAAGGAATTCTGCTTTTGACCTGACTGAATCAAGCGAAAAAGGATGGGCACGTATTCGATTATTTAACTATGTGGATACAGAGAACAGGCAAAGCATTGTATTTTCCTGGCTGGCTTTCTGTCACTCTAGTAATGCGTAGGTCTTCAATTGAAAACCTCTTCTACTTTCTTGACCTCCAAACCCAGTTTCATAGCTTCCTGATACATTTCCTTATCGTCGGTCAACAAAGCCATCTGATGAAATTTGCAGTAGAAAACATACGATGCATCATAAAAAGTGAGTCCCGTTGATAGTGAAAGTTTCATTATCTCTGCGATATCCAAAGTCTTGAGTCTTATCACTCTGATATTGGCAATTACTTTCTCGATTTCTTTTGTCAAATCCAGTATGATCTCTCGTTCAAGTCCTCTTATATGACCATCATTCGCCTTTGTTAGTATGCTACCAATCTCGTAAGCAGTCAGGTCCAGTACAGAGGATTCTTTTAGAATTTTATGGACATTTTCTTCCGAATCTAAGAAGAATAGGGTGAAGAGTGAACTTGAATCCAAAACATAACTCGAAGCCACCCTATCACCTTTGATCCCTGTCCTCTCTTAAATCACCAAGAATCTGGTTACGATCAACGTTCTTTAGCATTCTGTGTATCTTAGAAAGACTTTCTAAGAATTCTTTATTGTTTCTTCTCTCGATCTCATTCTTCAATGACTCCCGCATTACCTCCGAGTAATTTATCTTCAATCTCTTAGCTTCCGCCAATGTTTGTTCATCGACACGTATACTTACAAGTTTTGTCATACAATACTGTATGTTATTTTGCATATATATACTATGTGGCCATTTTGCCAATTCCTATGTTTTACGTTTAAAAAATATTTGAAACAAAGCTAAAATATTGGACATTGTCAAGGATTGGTGGATTTTTCTGGTTCTCGTCAGTTTATTGTTGGGCTAGCGAGAGTTTTCGTGTGAAATGTATGGATCACTTCCACACAAAATATAGTCCGGGAAGAGATGCGTGGTCGATACATTGCATTCAGAGGACTGTTAAGTTTCATAGGTAGACCTCCTACGGTTGAAGCATGTGGGGTCTTGGTATTAGTGGTCGGCGTTATTATGGTGTTCAAATTACCGTTCTTAGTAATATTGCTTTTCGTTCTTTGCTTTTGAATATTCAGATCTTTGTGGAAACTTGACGGTAATGGAATGTCCAAATATTTTGTTTCACTATTCAATTACTAATATTTGTATACAAGGATAGGTAGGGATTCGAACCCTAATAAATGGGATCTGCAGTCCCACGCATCACCACTCTGCCACCTATCCTGTAAATTCTGGAAAACCTATCTTATATTTAATGTATAACCTATTTAGTGTTTGTGCATGTACAGCGAATCGTGGCGGTTATAGAGGATCTGTTCGTTTTCGAATTTATAGACTGCATAAGGAGCAAAGGAGCCAGAAATATTGTAACAAGACGGTCGGAGAAGAATACAGAGATTGATTTTTCTGTTCCCGCAGAAAACCACAGGGAGATTGAATTAGCTTGTGGAAAGGGAGAGAAAAATATCCACTTAATACTCGTTGAGGAACCAACGGTGATCAATTCTCCTTTTCAGGGACTAAAAATACTTGATGAATCGCTATTCTGCCTTATGCAGAATCTTCCATGGCTTGCCCATACAAAACTTGAAGTTTTATGGAAGAGAGCGAAGACCGACACTTCGAAGAAAGCGTTTCAGGCAGTTATTCTTCTGGCGGCTTCTCAAGTAAAGGTACAGATGAATCAGAAAGAAGATGCGAAACGCTTATATGAGAGATCCTTGAATCAATTAAGGGATAACGGCATTCCACCAGAATTTCTCGGTCTAAGTTATGAATTTGAGGGGAGGTTAAACCATTCAGCCGTTCGAATGATACAATATTTATTTAGAGAACGTTTAATTACAGATTGGTTCAATGAATTCAATCTCTGAAATCCTAAAATCAGAATTTATCGGCAAGGATGTCACCATCAGGGGATGGGTGTACAGATCCAGAAGCATGGGAAAAAAGGCATTTGTTGTCATAAGAGACTCAACCGGAATTATACAGGCAGTCGCGGAGAGGTCAAATATGCCGGAAGAGGAATTTACGCTGGCTGAAGGCATAACAGCCGAGAGCAGTGTGGAAGTCACCGGCACTGTCGCAGAGGACAAAAGGGCACCCGGAGAGAGGGAACTTAGACTGAAATCTTTCAAGGTATTCTGCAGAAATGAAAGTTTCCCTGTGACCAAGGACAAAGGAGAGGAATTTCTGCTTGATATAAGGCATCTCTGGCTCAGAAGCCGTGAGTTCACATCAATTCTCAAGATCAGAAGTACCGTTTTCAGGAGTTTCGCTGATTACTTCTATGGCCAGAACTACTATCAGGTTCAGGCACCAATGATGGTTTCAACAGCAACAGAAGGCGGTTCCACTCTTTTCAAAGTCCCCTTCTTTGGAGAGGAGGTCAATCTGACACAGAGTTCCCAGTTTTATCTGGAAACAATGATATTCAGCCTCGAAAAGGTCTTCACCATTGCTCCGAGTTTCAGGGCAGAGAAATCCAGAACAAGGCGGCATCTTACAGAGTACTGGCATGCGGAGGGTGAAGCTGCATGGTTTGGAAACGAGGAGATGATGCAGGAAGAGGAAAAGATGATTTCCCACATAATCAAGGAGGTCATAAAGGATAATTCTGAGGATCTTGAGAGACTCGGCAGAGATTTGAATAAGCTGAAAACTTATACGTTTCCATTTCCTAGAATGAAATACTCCGATGTAATTAAGTTGGGTAGATCCCTTGGACTCGACGTAAACTACGGAGATGATCTTGGTGCAGATGAGGAGAGAACCATAACCATGCAGTTTTCAAAACCGACATTCATCACCGATTTTCCCGCCACACTGAAGAGTTTCTATCATCGCCCAAATCCGGAAAACCCGGAGACGGTCTTGTGCCACGACCTCCTTGCGCCTGAGGGATACGGTGAAATCATAGGCGGCGGTGAGAGGATATGGGAGCTTGATGTGCTGCAGAGACGACTCAGGGAATCAGGGCTCAGGGAGGATGATTATTACTGGTATGTAGACCTGAGGAGATATGGAAGCATACCTCATTCAGGGTTCGGCCTTGGACTGGACAGACTTGTGATGTGGATATGCGGACTTGAGAGTATAAGGGATGCCATTCCGTTTCCGAGAACCATCAGAAGGATGAAACCCTGATCACATGTCATACAGTGATTTTCTTAATGCCATAAAAGCCCAGGATCATGAAGGAATACCAGTATGGTTCATGCGACAGGCCGGACGTTACATGCCTGAATTTTCTCAGATCAGAAATGGGCGATCCATCAGGGAAATGTGTAAAGATCCTGAAACTGTTGCGCATATTACTGAACTTCCAGTCAGGAAACTTGGGGTTGATGCGGCAATCATTTTTCACGACATCCTTCTCCCCCTCGAGGCAATGGGTCTTCGGGTGGAATACGGGAAAGACGGACCTTCTGTCAGATCAAATGTCATGGATCTTATGGCCAGAGGAAAGTTCTTCGAATATTCAAAGGAAAATGACAATTATCCTTTGCCAGAGTCCATTCATAAGTTCAGAGAGGGCAACCCAGGGGTACCATTAATTGGGTTTTCTGGCGGACCAATTACTCTGGCATCCTACATAATTTCTGAAAAAAGAGATGGAGATCTTTCTCTGGTGAGGAGGATGATCCATAACGAACCTCAGAGGTTTTTAGAAATACTGAGGATACTCACGGAGATGATCATTGACTTTTCAAAGGCACAGTTGAGGGCTGGTGTGTCTGTCATTCAGATATTTGACAGCTGGGCAGGGTATCTTTCTGGAGACATGTTCAGCAAAATTTATTCCTCTTATCTCAGGGAAATATCTGCTGAACTTACCGGTCTTGCACCAACCATATATTTCTCCACAGGAACATGGCATGTGCAGAGCGTACTGGAAGAGCTTGGCTTTGATTACCTTTCAGTTGACTGGAGAAGAGATATCCTCTCCTATTCGAATGCGATAAAGGAGTCGCTGGGCATTCAGGGAAATCTGGATCCTGCTCTTGCAGCCTCAGACCTGAATGTTGTTAAGGCAGAAGTTATGAGGATAGCCAATGGTATGAAATGGAAAAATAACTATATATTCAATCTTGGGCATGGCGTCCCCCAGTTCGGCTCTGAGAATATTCTTAAGGAAATAGTGAGGGAGGTTCACAGTGTCACCAGATAGGACAGCGGTAATACTGATGGGATATGGAAGCCCTACCTCGCTTGATGAAGTCCCGGAATTTCTCTCCGGAATCTATGAGGGAAGACCTGTTCCTGATCAGGCTCTGAATGAAAATATGGCAAAGTATTCCATGTTTGGCGGGAGATCTCCGTCAAATGCAATTCTTGAATCTCTAGAGTATAAACTTTCGGCACATTTAGGAGATCTTTTCATCGTAAGGCTTGCTTACAAACACTGGAAACCGTGGATTAAAGATTCAATCGAAGACCTGAGCGGTATCGCTGGTAAGATTATAGGCATACCTCTTTTCCCATTCAGGTCTTTTAACGTTGAACATTCCTACAGAAAGCAGTTCGACAGTATCTGTTCCAAGGTGGGCTTTGATGATACAGTTTTTGTCAATGGATTCAGCGACCATATAGCGTTCAGGGAGATGTGGAAGACCATTGTAACAAATACCGGTTATACAAATAATGACGATACCTTATTTATGTTCACCGCTCACAGCCTGCCAAACTGTGAAACAGAGCTGGAATACTCAGAACTTTTCATCAGATCTGTTGAATCTGTTTCACGCTCATGCGGATTGAAGAATCACACGCATGTGTTTCAGAGCCAGGGAAAATATGGAAAGAACTGGTGTGGACCAAGGGCAGATGAATTAGCCAATAGACTGAAAGGAGGGATAAGAAGAGTGGTATCCATACCAATCGGATTTTGCTATGATCATCTTGAGATCCTTTATGATCTTGATTACCTGGTTGGAAACAGCATAAGGGAAACTGGGGTTGAGTATGTGAGAAGCGGCCTTCCAAACGATTCCGATGGAATGATCAGTCTTCTCTCAGAAATAGTGAAAAAGGCATGATTTCTTCCAGGATAACATGACGGGTTTCAAAGTTGCCTGGCGTATCTGCCAGAATGTTAAATGAAAACACCTTCCATTATAGATCGGTAGGTCTCCAGACATACAAACATAGATATGATCACATGATTTACGCGTATGCGGAGCAATCCCCTGAAGGACCATAAGCCGTCTGCGGGTGATCTGCGCGGAGCAGGAATGAAGTGAAAAGCATCAATCTATTCTACTATGGAGATCAGGACTTTGTGCGCGAGTTAGCCAAAAAGGGTACGGAGAGCGACATAACTGTATACAACAGGAAGACCGATGAGGTCATTTTCACCGTTATTGCACCATCCAAATTTCCGGACAAGCTTTCTTCACTAACAGATAGTATCGGTCCGGCAGATGCCGCAATAATACGCGCAGGCAGCATGGACAGAAACCTGGGTGAGGTGATAATGGCTCTTGATCTTATGGGCATAAGCCAAGGAATAGTGAGTGCGGAACCCACAATTTCTGATCAGATCTCAAAAATACTCAGTAGCACCTCACTTTCCGGCTACAATGTGGGAAACTTCACGGCCTCGCAGGTGATTGAAATTGCGTCCGGATTCAGTCACAGGAAGCAGGGAGCCGGAAATTCTGTGTTGGTAGATCACTTTTTCACAGTCAGGAGCGTGGGCTCAGTTGCATTAGGGTTTGTTATCTCAGGCGAGGTGCACAGACACCAGGATCTGTTTACGAATTACGGAGGAAAGAAGGTTCAGATCAGATCAATTCAGATGCAGGATGTGGATATCGATCAGGCCGCTGAAGGATCAAGGGTGGGTCTTGCACTCAAGGGGATAGATACGGATGAGCTGGAGCGTGGGATGATACTTTCAGATCATCCTGTGAATCCTGAGAGGGAACTTTCAGGGACCGTGAGATATCACCCTGCTGCAAAGAGCCCTGTGGAGAATGGAAGTGAAATATTCATGGCATCATCCATGAGATTTCAGCGCGGCACCATCTCAGGAAACACGATCATGATGGACAGCGGCATATGCCTGCTGGATGGGAAAGGGATTGTGTGCAGCCAGAGATTAGTTCCAAGAGTAAGGGGTATATTTACAGAATCACGGCGGTGATGCGGATCTGATGCTTTCCATTCTTCTTATTTTCTGATCCAGGGATTCCCTGGTGCCTATATCCTTCCTGTAGTGGAATCTCCCCCTGATTCTGTTCACAACACTGTCGGTAATTTCAGCAGCTTCAGGTATACTTTCCGCAGCCGATATGACGGCCAGCGACCTTGATCTGGTCGTACGGATATCGCTCAGTGTTCCGCTGACTGAAGCATAAAAGATTTCAGAGCCTTGTCCTGCAATTCCAGGGTCAACGTGAAGCTCCACAACTTCCGGATCGGCAGATCCATAACCAGGAGGGACCACATACTTGAGAACAGTTGCCTTCTTCATAAATTCGTAATGTTCGGACAGCTTTCCATCGGATATCCCGAAGAGAACATCGAGCAGTGAATCATCCATCAGGAATAGCGCATTTATCCCCTCAGGATCGGCAAATCTGGAATTTATCTCTATGATCCGTGTGCCGCCTGAGGTCTCCATGAACTGGCCGTAAAGTATTCCGCGGAACTCCCTATCCTCGGATCTCATCGCATGCAGTATCTGCAGCATAATCTCCTTTGATTCGGAAACCGCACTTTTTGAGATGAAGGGTAGACCATGATCACTGTCGGTTATTGAACCCATACCTCCAGTGTTGGGTCCCATGTCGCCGTCAAACGCCCTCTTGTAGTCCTGGGCAACGGGCATGAATGACAGATTCTCTCCATCGGAAAAGGCCTGAAGGGAAAACTCTTCTCCAATGATTTTCCTCTCTATTAGTACTGAACCATCGCTGCCAATGATTCTGGCTGCAATATCAAGTCCCTCTGAGTCAGTCCTGAAATGATCTCCCTTAACTCTAACCCCCTTGCCGCCAGTCAATCCCAAGGGCTTGACAGCGTAATCACCAAGTTCTGCCAGGTATTCAGGAAGGCCTGAGGTGGAGGTGAACACCCTGTGATCTACCTGCCCAGGAATTTTGTACTTATCCACAAGCTCGCGCATAAAAGCCTTGGATGTCTCTATCTCTGCGGCCTTTCTCGTTGGAGATGCGACCCTTATTCCTTTTTCAATAAGTGAGTCGACCAGATCAGTCGCGAGGGCAGGATCAGGCCCGACGAAAACCAAATCCACTTCATTTTCCTCAGCGTATGATACTATAGTTCTACTTTCCGTCTCCCTGGCTATGAGCCTGTCCGTGGAAAGGGAGAGTATGGACGGGTTCAGATTCGAAAGCACAGAGTATATCTTCGCGCCGTCCCTGGCAAGTTTCCTGCATACGGCATCTTCCCTTGCTCCTCCGCCAACAACCATTACCTTTATCATTGAGTCCCATCCTCTGGCTGCCGGAGATCAGCGTCTTTGACACCAAAATATCTGTAGAAGTTTCGTGTCACATGGAATACTGTGGCCCTGCCGTCCCTTCTCGATGCCACCATTTTCTTCTCCCGTAGTTTCTTCATTATGTCCTCGTACTTTGATCCGAGCTTTTCCCTGAGCTGAGTTATACTCATTCCTCCGGACCTGTATATGAGACCGAGAGCCCTCAGATCGCCCTGAGTGTATTCCCTTTCAGCAACCGGATAGACATATCCTGCATAGTCATGTTTCACCTCAATCCTGTATCTGTTGCCTATCTTGTTCACTATAAGTGCCCTTTCTCCGGATGCGTATTCTTTCGCCAGAGATCTGATATGTCTTGAGCATTCGGAAGTATCCATCTTCAGGATTCCAGAGATCTCCCTCACTGTGAGCGGTGAACTGGACCCGAAAAGTATGGCTTCCACCTTGCATCTGTTGCACATTTGACATCAATATACCACAGTCTTATAATTTTATATCCATTTCGTGCCACATCTATCATAAAATCTTCGGATTCCGCCTGAGTGTGTTCAGAATGAATCTATCAACATTTATATTATGTTCACATATGCTAAATTATGTCATATTACTTCACTGTCAGTGACATAAACTACCTGTTTGCTGGGCTTTCCATCGCAATCTCGTTTATTCTCATAATTGTGTCCGCAGGTGCGTACAGGCGGTCCAAAATGACCATCCTGAAGCCTCTTATCCTGATATTCTCAATCAGCCTTATTGCCTCACTCCTGATCACATTTTCCCTGCTTGGACTGGTCAGTTTACCTCTGTACGAAACCGTGCTTCTGTTCATGCTTCTCTCCACGCTCATAGTTTATCTGTATCTCATCAAGGGTCTGGGCTATTAGATGGATAGGAACGAGGTAAGGGAAAATCTGCTTAAAATAATCGGAGATACCCCCGGTTTGCACTTCAGGGAACTGCAGAGACGGACCGGTCTTGCAGTTGGTCAGCTGGAATATCACCTCTACCAGTTGCAGAAGGATGGCTCACTGGAGACCCGGAAGGATGGAAAGTTTCTGAGATATTTTTCTAGAACAAAAGGGACAGAATTCGAAAGGCACATTTCATTTTACATCAGAAGCAGAACCGGCAGAGAGGTGATCACGAGAATAATACGCGGAAAAGGCAGGGCGGAATTCAAAAGTGACAGGGATTCTGGCCTTATTTCCACACTCATGGAGATGAGGGACGATTCCCTGATTTATCTGTCTATGAATCAGAATGTTTACATTGCAGAGATGGTTGATTACAACGCCTTCCTGATTTTTTTGAAAGAGAACAGGGCCAAGTTCCTGGACAGCCTTGCGTCGTCCCTCATAAATCTTTTCGGCCCGGGCTAAAGTATTCTCCTCTTTCTGTACAACAGATATGTGCTTCCCAGCAGAATGCCTGAAATCATAAGGCCAGCGATGAAGTATGCAATGTGGATCACGAAATAATCAATCGCGGATGAAATTACTGGTGGCACCGGAAGCGGACCTATTGATGACGGCTGGCTGTATGAGGGCATCATGAAATAGGGATCCTGCCTTATTGTGGATGATCCCTGAGGCACACTGTACATGAAGACAACAGATGCCCATCCAGAGCCGTATCCGGTGAGGTTTTCTAGCATTTCAGTCTTTCCACTTTCTGTATAAGTATTGTTCCACCAGTAGTATGATGAAAATTCGCTATTCTGAAAACCTAACTTCAGCCCAGAGTTCCTTTGACCAGCGAAACCCCTGCTGACCATCACATGGTAAAAATGCGGCAATACAACGTTCTCGGAATACCCCATGAACAGCTGCTCCACGAAGAGAATGCCGGGCATCATCTTATCGCCAGTGATGAAGGAGAAGGTGAGTTCGAGTTCAGTGTAGTTTTTCGCTGCGTAGGATGACGTAACGTTATCTAATGAGACTGCCATCGCGGAGGAGTCATTGACAATGCTGATGTTGGCATAGAAAGTTATGTTTATTTCTCTGGGAAAGAATGAAAACAGTTTTTCTCCGATGTTCCGGAATCCGTTCTCAGATAGAATCCCAGTCAGAGATGAATTGCTCAGATTGAATGGAAGGTATTCCGTAATATTTCTGTAGCCTGCCATAAAGAATCTGTGCAGGCTGACCACTGACATGTAGGAGGCGCCATTTTTCCCCATGGCACTGTATTTCCAAGTACTGTTGGACAGAGGTGAAAGATAGACACCTCCATAGGTTATGAAACCGATACCTATTGAAGAAAGATTTATTGAAGTGTTATTCGGCTCACTGAAGACAAATCCAGGGATATGCTGAAGGCTGAAGCTTCCAGTTTTCGAATAATGTGAACTGCCAGCAACCGGAAGAACAAACAGAATAACAGCAATCAGCGCAAGTGCCCTGATATTCATCAGCCATACAGCAATAATTTAAATTAACAACTTTTGGTACAATCCGATTCTGATTTCAGAGGAATTCCTCCTCAAGATCCAGCATAACCTGGTTCAAGACAGCGTCGAAAGAACCACCTGAAAATTCACGCAAACCGCCCATCTCTGTCCTCAGTTTAGCTATGAAATTCTCGCCATCCCTCTCGAACTCTATGTTGCATATAAGTTCCTGCATAAAATCAAAGGCGGATTACATTTCGGTAATAATTCTTTCGGTATCTGCATGAACTAACAGAGAAATATCACGTGGGAGTAAAATGGCTAAGGTAATCTACAGGAAAAATATCATGTAGGGTGTATCTTGTCAGGTATTCTGAAATCGGTCTCAAGGGTGACAGAACAAGATCGGCGATGGAGAAGATGCTGATCAGGAATATCCTTTCAGCCCTCAGGAGCGCCGGTGTTGACGCAAAACCGGTGAGGCAGAATGGCAGGATATTCATTGACTGTGCACGTGGACCTGCACCGGAAGAAACCATATCAAGAGTTTTTGGCGTTAAATCATTTTCCTGGGTGGAAACGGTGGATTTCACCAGCCTTGAGGATCTCTGCAATTCAGCCTGTTCCTATTTCAGAGATGCAGTCGCCGGAAAGACATTTGCAGTAAGGGCAAGAAGGCAGGGGAATCATCCTTTCAGGTCACTGGACATAGAGATTATGCTCGGCCAGATGCTACGGGAAATATCAGCTGGTGTTGATCTTGAAAAACCTGAGTTTGAAGCACTGATCGAAGTGAGGAATAGCAAGGCTTACATGTTTTCCAGGATAATTCCAGGGCCTGGAGGCCTTCCCCTTGGAAGCCAGTCAAGGATGCTCGCACTGGTTTCGGGAGGGCTTGACTCGCCACTGGCAGCCTGGTACATGATGAAGCGCGGAGTTATGATGGATTTCCTCTTCATATCGCTGGCTGATCCTTTCGACACCGAAATAGTGCAGGAACAGATATCCAGATTGGTAAGGAACTGGGGGCATGGATACAGGTCAAGACTGCACATCGTAGACGGGTCGAAGTTCCTGGAATTCAGCAGAGACGGAGGGCTGTGGAAATATCCAAACATCACCTTCAAAAAAGGCCTTTATGAACTGGCAGCCGCTCTTGCAAGGATGACCGGCTGCATTGGTATAGTGACGGGTGAATCAATAGGACAGGTTTCATCACAGACAGCAGAGAACCTGTATGCACTATCAATGAGCACCAGCTTTCCGGTATTCAGGCCGCTCATAGGAATGGATAAGGACGAGATAGTGAACGCAGCCAGAACTAGGGATCTGCTGCCCTCGAGGAACCTTGGGGAATTCTGTTCCCTGTTCGCGGCAAAACCTGTTACCAGCATATCAGTTGCGGAACTGGAATCTGAAACTGTTCCTGATTCCGCAATAGCAGAAATGTTAGAAACCAGAAGGACAGTCTATCCTGCAGATGCGTCTCCGGAACATGTCCATAATGAAATTCCTGATCCTGCGGCTGATTGGGAAGAGGTAACTGTGGATCTCAGAAAACCTGAAACATACAGGGAATGGCATGTTCCTGGAGCCGTCAATGTCTCTCTGGACGACATAGAGGAATATGCAAATCGATACGGTAAGAATACAAGATTCAACCTTTACTGCTCTGAAGGGCTTCTGAGTGCAAGAGCGGCAGGCATTCTCAGGAAGATGGGTTACAGTGCAAGCTTCTACAGCCTTTCAGAGATCAGGCAGAAGAATGTTTCAGTCATGGATCAAAAACGGTTTAATATTTAAGCGTCATCTTGCCTGAAGAAGGCGGATGCAGAGGAAAGTAAACCAGATAAGACCGCACGAAATTGCCATGGCAAGGGATCAGGGTGAGGAGATCCTTATAGTTGATGTCCGTGAGCCCTTTGAGTATCATGGGGAACTGGGTCATGTTCCGGGATCGCTGAACATACCCATGCAGCAGATACCGGAAAACCTGCACATTTTCAGAAATGCGAAAGGCAATGTTGCACTTATCTGCCACACCGGTGAGAGGAGCCACTACACCTGCTTATTTCTGCTTGATCAGGGAATAACCAACGTTATGAATGTAGATGGCGGCATGGTGAAATGGCACCTTTCCGGACTTGACGTGGAGTATTCACCGGAGTTCGGGTGAGTCCTTGCATATAATACTCAAGGGTGAAAGGCATTCCGGGTACTATGACGAGTCTACGGGAAAGGCTTATATTTCCGGGGCTGCCATAGATATTGGCCCTGGCAGAGTAATAGTTCCAGGAGACTCGGTAAAAATCCGGGGAGAGACTTTCGTGGCACTTCCCGCTGATCCGAGATTCGTATCTGATATCTTTGAACGGAATACGCAGGGTATACAGTCACATGATGCATCATATATGGTAACCATTTCCGGAACAGGACCAGACTCAAGGGTCCTTGAATCAGGGATTGGAAGTGGAATGCTCTCCTGCCATATTCTGTGGAGACTCTCAGGCGGTTCTCTGACAAGCGTGGAAAGAAATCCTGAATACATAAGAAATGCAAGATCCAACGTAGGCACAATAATGAAGACAGACAATTGGATCACGTTAGAGGGGGACATAAGATCAGTTCCTCTCGAAGGGATGTTTGATGCTGTTTTCCTGGACATGCCGGATCCATGGAATGCGCTGCAGAACGTCTCGTCACATATGAGGCCTGGATCTTCAATTGTAACTTATCTGCCCAACTACAACCAGGTTGAAAGCACCGTTGACGAGATGGGCAGATACGGAATATCTCACATTGAGACATCGGAGATCATGAAGCGGAATCTTATGGTGAGAAAGGGATATACAAGGCCGGATAACAGAATGATTGGACATACCGGATTCATAACTCTTGGCGTAAAAATACACTGAATGCTCAGAAAACCGAAACGGAAAAACGCCTTTAATGAAATATTAAGGATGGATCCCGGCTTCCGGATTTGAACCAGAGACCTGCGGATTACGGCGGCATTCCAGTGCTGGACAATCCTCTACAGTCCGCCGCTCTACCAACTGAGCTAAGCCGGGTTGTGCTTCATTCCTGCAGGATATAAAAATTTTTATTGTGCTTTTCAGCCTTCGAAAAAATGGAAAAAACTGGCGATCACAGACATACATCACAGATGAACATGCATAATGTGAATAATTCACAATCATATTCCATGAATGATAAACTTTCATAGGATTCCTGATTTCCAGAGATATTCGATCTGCAATGTTGAATGCATCATACCGGTCTTTTTAAAATGTATGGACAGATAAAAGTGGCATCTTTTTATTAGTGCTAACATTTACCCTGAAAGTGGGAATATGGAGTCCGAAGATATTGAAGATTCCCTGATGAGATACTATGACGGAAAAGCCGTTAGTGCCATTGTAGGGATAAAGTCTGAAATGGACAAGGTTGAATCCCTCTCCAGGACACTTTCCGGGAATCCCAATATTTACGACGTGTTTGTTGTTACGGGAGACTTTGACATCCTTATAAAGGTGAGATTTCCTGAATTCTGGAACCTGCATGAGTTTCTTGTGGATGAACTGATCAGGTTGCCCGGAGTGAAGGAAACAAAGACAATGATGGTGCTGTCGACCGTGAAGGATTCCGGGAATCCCACAGTGGGGTGGAAGGGATGAATCAGAAATTGTTTGATGAGGTGATACAGCTTCTTGACGAACTCTCGCAGGATGTCTCAGTTCCAAAGAACGTGAGGAAAACTGCAACAGATGCAAAGGGGAAGCTTAACGTTCAGAAGGAAAGTCTGGATCTGAGGTGTGCGAAGGTTATATCAATTCTCGACGATCTGACAAACGATCCGAACGTTCCGTCGGTGGGAAGAACCTTTCTGTACACAATAATAAGCAAGCTTGAAGCCCTGGCAAAAAGCTGAATATTAATTAGGATAATAATAATATATATAGATACTTATTTATAATGAAATTATATTATGTAACTTATGCCTATTAGCGAGGAATCAAATCAACTTGCGAAATATCTTATAATATCTGACATACCTCGGAGCGTCGCTTATACTCTTGTCTACATCCGCGACAAGAATGAGATAACAAGTGTTGAGATAGAGAGGGAAACCGGTCTTAGGCAGCCTGAGGTTTCTATCGCGATGCAGTGGCTCAGGAGGAAGGGCTGGATAAACAAGAGAAACATGAAAAAGGAGGGCAAGGGCAGACCGATACATGGCTACAAGCTATCAAAGGGATTCAACGAGATTCTTGAGGAGATCATACAGGACCTCACAACCAAGATCAATGCCATCAACAGGACAATAGAAGCCCTCAAGAGCTATAAGCTTTAGACTCTTCGGTTAAAGGCAACTGTGCGGACCTCACCATTAATTCCAAGCAGGAGTCTGTCTGCGAGTCGCGCAAATATCCCTGTGTCAACCACTCCGGGTATTCTGTGCAGATCACTGTCAAGTGCCTGTGGATCCTCAATTCTGCTGAATGCACAGTCAGCGATCAAGTTTCCGTTATCCGTTCTGTAAGTGCCTTCTCCCCTTAATGAAACGGTGCAACCCATGGACATGATCTTTTCTGCAGTGGCTTCTGCGCCAAAGGGAATTATTTCCACGGGAACTATGGCTTTCCTCAGACTGTCCACATACTTTGATGAATCACATATTATGACAACAGTATCGCTGGAGTGTGCGACTATCTTTTCTCTCAGAAGTGCACCTCCGCCACCTTTGATCATGTTTCCGCTCCTGTCTATGAGATCAGCGCCGTCAACATCCATATCTATCCTACCCCATTTTTCCACGATGGGAATCCCAAGACTGACAGCGGTCTCCATGGTCCTGATTGATGTTGGAACCCCGGTTATTTTCAGTCCCCCGGATATTTTCTTGGAAAGACCTTCAAGAAAATATGCAACGGTTGATCCGGTTCCAAGCCCGAGCACCATTCCATCCCTCACAAGATCAAGGGCTGCATAAGCAGCAGATCTCTTCTCCTCTTCAAGATCCGGCATAGCATGGTATACTTTTCCCTATTTTATCATATGTGAATTTGTCCATATCTGTGAATAATACCTTTAACTAACCATTGAAGATGCGGTAGCATGGAACCAAGAAGCTGGAAGGATTCATATGCTGTAATGCAGAGGATCGTCCTGCCACCTGATACCAATGTCTTCAACAGCTTGTATGGCGGGAGGCTCATGGAGTGGATAGACAATGTTGCATCAATCGTTGCCTTCAAACATTCCAGGAGAAATGCAGTCACAGGCAGCATTGACTCCCTCTATTTCCTTACCCCCATAAAGATGGGTGACATTGTGACGATAGAGGCAAGGATCAACTACGTCACAAGAGAAACAATGGAAATAGAAGCCACAGTGGTATCGGAAGATCACATGACTGGAGACCGGAGATTCACCACAAAGGCATTTCTGACATACATTGCAGTGGATAATTACGGCAAGCCAGTACAGGTTCCTCCCCTGAAACTTGAGACCGATGATGATCGCAAGAGGTGGGAAGAGGGAGCTGAGAGAAGCGACAGACGTAAATCCCAGCTCGTGGAAATTAAGAAAAACCTGCCTGAAATCTGATTCATACTGCTTTCCATTTAGTCATTTTTCGACACATTCATGAGGCTCTGAAGCCTCAGATCCAGCCCTACTGTTATGATATAGTCGATCGACAATTTAAGTAAAACATGTACATTCCGGCATAATGTACATTAATGCACTTATGGTACAAAGTGTAACATTTGCAACATTGGGCGATGTGGTCAACAGATTTTTCTCCATAATAGTGGGGATATCTGCAGTGGTGATTGCCTTACTGTGGATCCCCATAGCAATAGGCTTTTTCAGCGAGGATGAGAGAAGACGCTACGATTCCAAGATCAGGGCAAAATATGCCGCACTTGGAACTGTGATCTACGTGCTTGCAATCACCGGCACAATATATGCGTTAGCCTATTACGTTGTTACAGGCGTGTGATCACTATTGCTTGCTTCCCAGATAAACGCAATAATATCTGACATAGTGGCGGCCTTCACGGCTCTTCTGCAGGAGTCTGCCATCATTCTATGGAACATCCTCATAAACCAGGGATTCAGACCTGATGCCAGCTACGGAATTATAATCTCGGGAAGCAGTTCTTTCTTTAAACTGTACAACAGCCAGATAGGAACCTATCTTCCGCTTCTTGCCGGAATAGCCATGGCAGGATTTTCAATTACGCTCATCGCTAAGGGTCCAGAAAATAAGAATGGCGTCTTCTGGAGTCTGATGAAACCTGCGGTATCTGTACTTCTTGCTGTTTCCTCAATATTTATAGTGAGAGGCATGCTGAGAGCCGAATACTTCCTCTATGATCCAATCTGGAACTCCTACGGCGGATGGCAGTACATAGTATCATCCTCTACGGGGCCTTATGCAGGTCTCGCTTCCGAAAACCTCGTCACAAAAATATTCTTCATTGCAGGGTATGACATACCTATTGTGGCAATATTCATTGTTTTTGCAGTGAGAATATCGTTTCTAATCTTTTCAATGATAATTCTGCCATTCATTTCTCTCCTTTTGATGATTCCATACATGGAAAAATTCGTTATAGGATTCTGGAAGATGGTAATCGGAGCCACAGTTCTTCCGGTTTTCATGATCTTAGCAGTATATCCAATGGTGATCATCAGCGGCAATTCAATGGTTCAGATAGGTTCACTTTTTCTCTGCGCCTCCGTTCCCCTTATATTCATGGAAAGGGGGAGGATATTCTCATCTCTGAATCTGTCATCCATAACAGGAGCTGTTGGTATGGAATCGCTTACAGGAATGGCTTTCCTGGCCGCAGATCCGGAATCTTCGCTCATTGGTGGAGTTGCACGCATGGAGATGTCACTTGGAGGGGTTCCGGATCAATCGGAAATTTTCTTTGGGAATGTGCAGAACCCTTTTGCCATAGACTGGAACAGATCCTACGAGAGATCATACAGTGAGACCCCTTGAGTGTTAAAGTTAAGGTACCATGCAATGTTCTTGGCGGAAGGAGAAACGGCAGTGAATATGTCATATCCCTCATTGGGGTGTCGCTTCTTATCATGCTTTCCTATATTTTCTCAGCTTACCTGGTCCCTGCAATTATTCTGGCGATACTGATCGCGGCTATGACATTCGTTTTTCTCAGGAAAAGAGGCATCTCTTCATGCGCGCATCTTTATGAGGGCATCATTGACAGCGATACAGCATCCGTGTTCACTCTCTCCGGTGAAAAATACGCCGCATTCAGAGTGCATTCAGCATACGCTGGAATGGTTACACAGCAGGAGCAGATGGCAGAATTATCACGCATTGAGAGTGTTCTGAACTCATTGAGTTACGATGCATACATAGCGCTGGAACCAACGATGCCGGAAACTGGTAATGGCGAGTTTCAGGATGTGGAGAAGGATGCTCTGCAGAACTGCATAATGTTTGCCCTCTTCATTCTGGTAAGAGAAAAGGACGCAAAGGCTGTAGAAAATACTCTGAAATCATCAGGCTTCACATTGGGATCACCCGGTAAGGATCAAATGGACTGGCTGCTCCATAACGCAGTGAGATCTGAAAAGAGGAAAAATTATTACTTTTCCGGCCAGTTCTATGAATCTTCAAGGTCAATTGAAGACTTCAGGAAACTCGACTCTGAATTCTGGAAATTTCTCACATCCCTTAATCTGCCATTCGGCTTTTCCATTTCCATACATCCAGAGAATAGGGAAACAGCAGCAAGAAAGCTGAGAAAAGCGCTTGCGGAACACAGTGCAATGATGCGGCTGAACGCTTACAGGAAGGGAAAGGCATCTGATATCCGTGTCAGGAAGGAAGATACTGAAATGATCATAGGCAGAGTTGCAGAGGGAAGGAATATATTCACAGTTAGAGGATATGTGAGAACGTACAGCAGCCATCCTGTTTTTCTGAAGAGGCTTGACGCGATAATCAGTAATTATACCGCATTAAGGAATAACGATGCGCTGTCAGAACCCATTCCATATTCCTGCAGTATTACCGGAGAACATTCATCATACATGATGGATTCTCTTTCCCTGGCCTCCATCATTCACGTTCCTCAGAAAATAAGCCTTGACGGTGTAATGATCGGAATAGATGTTGATCTTGGAAAGCCATTCTTTCTGGACATTTTTTCCGGAGAATCCTATAACATGGTGATTCTCGGCCAGACAGGTTCAGGTAAATCATTCTTTGCAAGAATCCTGATCAAAAGGCTTATGATCTCGGGTAAACTTTCCAGGGCAATAATTCTGGATCCACTTGGAGAATATGATCCAGTGCAGCTATCATCTGGTATGGGGATCTCATCGGTCGTTATAGACCTGGACGGTTTGATGGAATATCATTGCGGAGACACAGCAGAGGGAAAAAATACATTATACGAGAGGAGGCTTCCAAAGATATCAGTTATCAGAACAGGTACTTCCGTGGTGATGCAGCAACACACAGATCTACTCGCCTCAGTAATTGAGGAATGGATGTTACGCTACAGGGATGAATGCAAGGCAATACTTGTGGACGAGGCTCACCTGTTCATGGTTAACCCGGATGGCAGAAAATTTCTGGACAGAACTGTCAGGCGCTCAAGGCACTTCAATACCTCAGTGATCACGATATCGCAGAACATGGAGGATTTTCTGAGAGGTTCTCTGAACAGATCGATACTGTCAAACTCGAGGCACATTTTTCTCTTCAGGAGCACGATTTCAAAGAAAGACATCAGGGATATGTTTCCAGAAGGCGCAGATGTTCCTGAAATATCCGATCTGCCAGGAGGAAAGAATTCCAGTTTTTCAGAATGCCTATACGCTGGAAAGGAATTACGTCACGTGCGAATAATATCCACGGAAGCGTAATGCTTTAACTTACTTGGGTTCCGTACTTCTCCCTTGCAAGCGCTATGGTAAGTATTCCAAACACAACCAGAGGTGCGGTGAATGAATATACCCCAACATCCCCCCAGGTACCGTAGGCTACAGACCAGCCAACGTAGAACGCCAAAGGAGCGGCAATAAGAAGAAGACCGAAAAATATGAACAGGTTCTTTACAGTCACATATGAAAGGAGATGACCAACCGCGCTTTTGAACCCTTTCTCCTTCAGTATCTTTATGGTCTGCATTCCCATAACAGTAAGGCTAATGAAGACTTCATATAAATTGCTTGTCCTGCATTATTCCGGTTAAAATAATTTTTAATCATGTTTAAGTAAGGTGCAATGATCTGAGATCATGGAGTATCGCAGGCTCACCAGAGAAGAGGAAAGAGTGATACTGCACAAGGGGACTGAGTATCCCTTCACGGGTGAATATGAAAAGAACTTCAGGAAGGGGATTTACAGGTGCAAAAGATGCAATGCCCCTCTATACAGATCTGAATCCAAGTTCGATGCAGGATGCGGATGGCCCAGCTTTGATGAGGAAATCAAGGGGGCTGTCACAAAGGTTCCTGACAGGGATGGGATACGGACGGAAATTCAGTGTTCAGCCTGCGGTGCACACCTTGGTCATGTATTTTACGGTGAGGGTTTCACCGAAAAAAATACCAGACACTGCGTGAATTCAATATCAATGGTGTTCGAGGCTGATGAGTGATGGCAACCAGGGAGATCGTTCTTGGCGGCGGATGTTTCTGGTGCATGGAGGCTGTTTTTCAGCTCATAAACGGTGTTATCAGCGTTGAACCTGGCTATGCGGGAGGCCACACAGCAAATCCGACGTATGAGGAAGTATGCACTGATTTGACAGGCCACGCGGAAGTGGTAAGGATAATCTACGATACGGATAAGCTGAGTCTTGACGACATATTTGAAATATTCTTCGCGTCCCACGATCCTACTTCACTGAACAGGCAGGGAAATGATGTGGGAACGCAGTACAGGTCAATAATTCTGTATGGTGATGATGACCAGAGAATTGCATCTGAACGGTATGTCGATGCACTGAAAAGTTCAGGAGAATACAGGAAACCTATAGTCACAGAGATCAAGAAGCTGGAGGTTTTCTATCCTGCAGAAGAGTACCACAGGAACTACTTCAGGAATAATCCGGATCAGGGATACTGCCATTTTGTCATACAGCCCAAGGTGAACAAGATAATCCAGAAATTCCAGAAGAACATCATAATGAATGATGTTAAATGATTTTATTCCTTAATTGGGAGAGTTTCCGGACTCGTTCATAATATTCTTCAGTTTCCTCATGATATAGGCCATTGCCAATATAAGTAAAAGGGCAAGCAGTGATGTGACAATAAAGAGAAAAGTGTTGTGTTCGATGTAGGAGAATATGGTTAAGGCCAGCGCAGGAGGATGGCTGTATCTCGAGAGGCTGATGAAAAGACTTACGGCTATTACGTTCAATATCAGCGAGAATTCCGATATACCAAGAGAAACATGCAGGATCTCTGTGGTGACAAGAACGAAAAGATATGAGATAGTGATGGCAAGTGGCGAAGAATATTTGCCTCTGCTGTCATATATTATCAGATACAGGGTGACAGCGTAGGGCGGTGCAAGCAGAAGTGAAAAACTGCCTGTTATCAGTATAAGAATAGATACGCATGCAAGAAATCCCAGGAGATCAAATATTTTCAGATTCTCTGAATTCACGCAGATCATGAGAACGGCATTATATAAATGATGTTGCAGTTTCTCAATATTATGGAAAAATTTTTAAGCATTAAATACTGGCTTTTAAATGAATGATCAGGGGAGGATAGATCCCTTTGTAACTGATCTCTCCCTTGTCAACATGGTTCTCTCTTTTTCCGTGAGCGTATTTTCATACACCATAGTTCTGATACTTCAGGATCATGCGATACCAGTGTTTCTGGCCGGGCTTGGTCTTTCTGTCGGCCAGGGACTTTCCATAGCCACCTCCATGTACTTTGGAAGGATGAATGATCGCGGACACTCATACGGATTGATGATTTTTGGATCGGTTCTGTACGCATCCATTCTCATTATCCTGTTTATCGTTATGAGATTCAACATCCTGATTCTGATCGTAGTACCGGTGATCACAGTTTTCATCGTGATATTCGAGGGAATGTTTCGATCCTCGATGAATTCGTTTATCTCCAAGGCTGTGGTGCAGGAAAAACTTGCGAGCAGTTTTTCACGGGTGAACGCACTGGAGATGATAGGATCTGCTGCCTCGTTTGCAGTTCTCATATATGGTGCAATCTCCTCAATACTTCTTCTCATATATCTCGGATCGGGATTGCTTCTTACAGCAGTAGCAGTAACGGTATTTGGCCTTATACATGGCGATGCCCGCTCAAGTATGAAAGCGCTTGTATCGCAGGTGAAGAGACCAGGATTTATGGAAAGCTTCAGACGCCTCAGATCCAGAATGGATACGATAGCACCGATGACGCTTACCAAGGGACTGACATATGTTGGAATGCTATCTTTCATGTATTTTTATGTTCCCACAGGAGTGTACATAGGCATCAACCCTGCCTATTCTTTTGCCATACTAATGGTCACATTTATCCTGGCCTCCGCTTTTTCCAGATATGGAGAGAAGATACTTTCCAATGGTGTAGATTTCGGCAGGAGAAACTTCACCTATGCAGCGCTGAATGATCTTGTAACATATTCCCTGCTTCTGCTTTCTATTGTGATGAAAAATGATGTCCTTTTCATAGTCTCCGTGCTAACATCTGCTCCCAATCCCATATTCACCTCCGGCGCAATATCTTACGAGGTCTCGGTCGTTGGCAGGGAAAACAGAGGCCTCTATGGATCAGTCCAGAGAATGGTGATAGGCCTGTCCGGAGCATTTGCCATTTTTCCAATTTCATTCATATTTTCTGTGAACATAACGTATCTCTGGCTGGTCATAGTTGGAGTTTCAGCTGCGGCAGTTGCTGTATCCGTGCTGATCAAATAACACAGCTGACTGAAAACAATAGCTGTGAACTGACCTTACCCGTTATTGCCACATTTAATAAGGGAAATTGTTATGTTAGTAATATTGGAACTACTATATGATAAACACCTGGAAGGGTTCATTGAGAAGATCAATGTTCCAGACAGCCTCCTTTGCAGATATAGAGATAAGCAGGACTTTTATATTCACGTACTGGAAATTCTGCGATTCGAGGGAAAATCTCAGCTTGCCATTACTGAGGATCTCCTCAATTATAGTGGAATCCAGAGCAACAATGGAAAGATTCACTTAAAAGTGGAGAAAGCCAGTGCTAAACCCTATTACCAGTACATTGAATCATTGCTGAAATCTGAAGATCTCTGCACTATGGAACTTAGGCTTGCGTCAGAATATTTTGAACATGGTAAGATTGAGGATGCATTGAAATCCACTCAAATACTGGAGATGCTGAAGGAATCAGGTTTTTATTCCATAAGGCTTGGCAGGTACTATCGCTTGAAAGCCCTCGAGGCAGTTTTTACTGGGCAGGCAACCTATATTCTTAGCTATTACCGTAAAAGCCTGAATGAAGCACTTAAGGAAGACGATCATAACTGTGTGGCCTTGACATATATGGGACTGGGTAACTATTACGCAATATCCAAAAATTTTAAGGAAGCCATTGCAAATTATGAAAAAGCCATATTAGAGTTCAATGAAGTTGATGATAAACTTGGCGTGGCTAAAGTCAAGGTTAACATTGCATACGCACTTTACCAGCTGAATGACTACTGGAGTGCTACTAAGGTTAACGAAGAGGCTATAAATCTTTTACAGAAGCTTAACAATAACGCTTACCTGCAGTACGCTTATCTTAACAGAGCAATTGCATTCAAGGAGGAAGGAATTTACAATAAGGCACTGGAAAATTTCAACATGGCCAATCAAATCACCAAGATAACTGGAAACACAGCCTTGATAAATTTAACCACTGTTTGGATAACATTCTGCAAAATCATTCTCAAACAAAAAGATATTGACCTTGATGAATTCTATAATGCGTATCGATATCTTCATGAAGCTGGGGATATTGGCTATATACTTTCGTGCAAGACTGTAAAGTGCATCTATTCCATATATAAAGGAGACAAGGAAGAATTCCTAACCGAGTTAATGGCTTTCCAGGAAGTGATACCGAGAGAGGTATCTCTGTACCAGAGCGACATTATTTCCAGCCTTCTCACAATTTTAAGAGCTCTTTCAATCTTCAAGGCTGACATGGGAATCGTGTACCAGTTTTTCGACAAATCCTCACTGATTCTCAGTAATAGCGCATCAAGGGATGAGTTTAACCAGATTGCAAGACATATGTTTCCAATATAATTCGCGAATGTTAACCACTATTCACTTATCCACAAAATCTTCAACATGTTCAAGAGATAAGATAGATAAATACAAAAAATAGAAAAGAATTAGATTAATTCTTACCAGATGTAAGATCCACCGCCAGCTGGTCCGCGCATGGGTATGTACACCTCCTCTACCTTTTTTTCTTCCTGTTTTGTTATTTCCATAGATAGCAAATCCTAATTATTATTTAAATATATTGTATTCTATATAAAATAATATATATAGATATATTTATCACTTATTATGCTCAAATTCCAATAATTTTCGACAAACCTATTGATAGTGAATGCAGCGCAAGCAATACTAAGAATAACCACTTTTATATAGCTGCAATCGCTAATATTGACAATAACCAACAATAATGCACGAATTCAGTAATAACTTGAATGCTAGAACACACTTCCAATAATCATGGTATTCAGATGATTTATATTTAATGGAATTTCAGGCTGGAGATCACTAATTATCTGCATCTAGTCAAATATCCAATAGGATCTGTGCTTTGCATAACGAAAACAACTGGCTTTGAATTGAAAAGCACAAAGGTCACATATTTCAAACATGTCCAAGAATAAAATTCAAGAAAATAATTTTACATGATG
>JAMDBD010000011.1 GCA_023484105.1 Thermoplasmatota archaeon | reverse complement strand
GCCCTGTCCATACAGATGAGGGTTTTCATAAAACCCATGCTCAACAGCGTCATTGTCCAGAGTTTCATTCTAGCTGCTCTTGCAGTTTTCACTGGATTATATGAGTCAAGTTATACACTCATAGTTCTCGCGATTCTGATCGTTCTGCTGAGGGGCTTTCTTATCACCTCTCTGCTCAGAAGGAAGATACCGGAGGATCCTTCAACGCTCAGAGAGGATTCAATAACAACCTCCACAGTCATACTGTCAAGTATCTTTGTATTCATTCTTTCATTGGTGGTATACCGTATCCTCTTTCTTCCACTTCTGGGACATCCCCTGGGATCCATAGGGCTCTCGCTCATAGCCCAGGGCATACTGCTCATGATAACAAGGAAGAACAGTTTTGCACATGTTATCGGATACATAGAGGAGGAGAACGGGATCGTCCTTCTGAGTCTTCTGGTAATCCCGCTTCCCCTACTGATAGAGGTAAGCGCACTTCTTGATGTCTTCGGAATAGTCCTGGTAAGCGTCATACTTGTAAGAGAGGATATCACACACGACGTCTTCGAGGAGCTGATTGGCTGATGATCTACAATGACATGATCCTGGCCCTTGTATTCCTTTTGCCTGCAATGCTTTCCATCAGCTATTTTTCTCACAGTTTCAGAAGTATAAATATTTCAGGGTCACTAATAACAGTCGCTCTCACAGTGTTTGTTTTCGCGGCAAGGATTCATGCCTCCGGTTTGTTCTTTGTTGATTACATCAACAGACCTCTGATACTGGCCGCTGCCTCCGTGTTCTTCATGTCTTCCGTATTCGGAGTTGGATATCACCACAGGCTTGGAGAGTCCAAAAACATGCGCCTGCATTACTCGATGATGGATCTATTCGCTTCTGCAATAATCTTCTCCCTTGAAATCAACAATCTCGGGCTACTATGGATTGGTATTGAGTTGACCACAGCGTCAAGCTCTCTCCTTCTTGTAATTGAGAGGGGGAGACTGCAGATAGAGGCTGCATGGCGTTACACGATAATAGTGTCAGCTGGCCTTTCAATCGCTCTCGTCTCTGTGATAATCCTATACTATTCATATGGAACTCTCACCATTTCCACAATGATCGCAAATGCCAGAGTTACTGAACTGGGAGAAATAGCCGCAGCTGCAGCGATCGTGGGATTTGGAACGAAGGTGGGCATTTCACCATTTGGTACCTGGCTTCCTGATGCACATTCAGAGGCTCCCTCTGAAATCAGTGCAATGTTCTCCGGTATCCTCCTTCCCGTAGCCCTTTACGCCCTGTACAGGATATACGAGATTACAGGCGGGGGATCAGTTTTTGATCTCTATATGATATTTGGGCTTCTCACCGTTCTGGTTGCAGCACTCCTGCTCCCTTCCCAGAGGGACTACAAAAGAATGTTTGCATATTCAAGCATGGAAAATATGGGAATTGCATTTCTTGGTCTTGTGACCGGCGGAATAGCTGTTTATGGTGCAATACTGCTGTTGTTCTCCCATGCATTTGGTAAAGCTGGCGCTTTTTACTCTTCCGGCAATGTTCTTGAGGTTTACGGAACCAAGGAAATTAACAGGATAAGTGATCTGAAGGGATCAATGCCGGCCACTGCAGCCAGTCTCACCCTTTCTGGGCTATGTGTAACAGGTACTCCGCCGTTTGGAACATTTGTAGGAGAATTTCTGATAATTTTGGGAATGGTATCCTATGGGCTATACCTGGAAGTTGCGATCCTCATCATAGCTGTGGTGCTGTCCTTCGCTTCGGTGAATTTTTTCACAACCTCGATGGCATTCGGATTCAAGAAAAATGAGGTCCGCGGTGACGTATCTGCTTCACAGAAGAGTATTGCACTGATTTCGGTGGTGGTTGCTCTGCTTTCACCGATGATTTATTTTGTGGGGTTGGTTTGAATGGATTCGGAAGTACTCTCTGCCTTAGTCATCATTGATGGAAGAACCCATTGCTTATTCAGGGGTGAAAGAAAACTAAGGGAGTGCGGCAATGATGATCTCAAGTTGCATGGGAACTACTCATTTCTCATGGGAGTCTACCCTGAACCAGCCAAAGGCGAGGCCGTATTCAACATGACCTTCGGGCCTGTGGCAGGAGGATTATTTGAGTCGATCAAGTTCAATATCCGTACGTATGGAGAAAGAATACTTTCAGTTACGCCTGAATGGAACTGTAAAGCCAGAAGAATCACCCTGAGCATGGAACCTCATGATCGTGCTTTGCTGAAAGTTGAGCGAATCAATGCTCTTTTCTCTGCTTCATATTCATCCCTGTTCTGCCATTTGATTGAGAAGATCACGGAAACCGAAGCTGGTTATGAAACACAGATGATCAGGATGATCATGATTGAGTCAGAACGCATAGCATCCCATATTCTGGCCATCCAGAGACTTGCAGAGGCTGCATCTCAGAACGTCGCAAAGCATCATCTTTCCGCTCTCAGGGAAAGGCTTCTCAGGGTAATTGCCAGCACATTTGGACACAGGTACATCTTTGGAATGAACCAACCCGGTGGGATAGCGCGAAGTGTGGATCTGGAGAAGCTACAAAGCGAAGTTGGAATAATTGCTCATGAATTCTACAGAATATGGGAATTAATCAAGGTTAGCAGGGTATTTATGGACAGGATCATAGGAGTCGATAGAGCCGACCGAATATGGTATGTGGGTCCAACACTCAGGGCATCCGGGCATTCCTTTGACGCTAGAATTGATGGATGGCTCCCTTACTCCGACTTCGGTTTCAGCCCGGTCATAGGTGAAGTAGGCGACTCGTATGCAAGAGCTTCGGTGAGGGCTGCAGAGATACTTGAGTCAGCCAGACTCATAGGCGAGATGGTCTCTGAAAGGAAGCTCTTCGTGCATGGCGTTTCACCTATCAACTTCGAGGCTTCAGGATCATATGTGGACACTGTGGAATCTCCAGGTGGTGAACTTGTTATGGGTATTACCCTAAATGAAGGAAGAATACTTAAGCCGTTCATAAGAAGCGCATCCTGGTGCAATCTGCCAGCTTTTACAGAGGGGATCAAGGGTGGCATCCTGACTGATTTTTCGTTTGGAGTTGAAAGTCATGGGCTGATTGTTTCAGAAATGGGTGATCTGCTTTGAAAGGATGGATAAGACTCGGGTTGGAGAAGGGCATAGTCACGACATCATTTCCCAGGGAGAAGCCTGAAGTGCTGTCTCCTTGGGCTACGGAACCCGTCAGAATTTATCCAGGTGCAACAGAATGTCCCACCAATGCCATAGACGGAGACATGGTTGACAGGTTCAGGTGCATATATTGCGGAAGATGTTCATCCAGCTTTGCCCCTACCGAACGATTGAATGTGCCGGAGGTCAAGGCCAAGGTGAAACTTTTCGCGAAATCAATGAAACTTTTCGTTATTGATACAGGAAGCTGCGGCGGTTGCAATTCTGAGGTGCAGCAGCTCTGGAATCCAATTTACGATCTCAGCAGACTTGGGGTGTTTTTTACAAATACCCCGAGGCATGCGGATGCCCTCCTGGTCGTAGGAATACTCACCGAAGGGATGGAAAAACCTCTCTTGGAGGCGTACAGTGCAATACCCGATCCGAAGATTGTCTTTGCAGTGGGATCTTGCTCCGTATCCGGTGGAATTCTGGGTAAATCTGTTGCATCGGTCCTGGATTGCAAGGTTCTGATACCGGGGTGCCCGCCAGACCCCTTCAGCATTATTGATGCAATACAAAAATCCAGAGGACTCGAATGATAACAGCACTAATCCTCTTGCTATACGCAGTTCCCGTGATCCTTGGTGCGATATACCCCAGAATAGCGTATGCCTCCGGAATTTTTGTCAGCGTTTTCGCCGCAGCATTTTCGATAGTTGGTTTGATTTATCGCCTTAACCTGAATGAAACCATTGGCCCTTTTTCCGTCTCGCTGAATCCTCTTTCCATTTTCTTTCTGCTAGTTATTTCCACTGTCTCCGCGCTTGTAAACATCTATTCTATGTCATATGAGAAATCCCCGGGTAGAGGGGTCTGGATCTTGCATGGATCAATATTTTCCATGGCTCTGGTCACCTTATCTTCCTCAATGTTTCCATTTCTTTTCGGGTGGGAATCCATGACCATTTTCGGATACTACCTTCTGGGTTTCAGAACAAAGTCTGGGAATATACCGCCTTATGTCTTTCTTGTTTTTGGTGAATTGAGTACCCTCCTGATACTGCTTGGCTTTGCCGGTTTCTACAGTCAGTACGGAACGTTCTCCTTCATTCCCGGTATTTCCGGCACTGCACTTTTTCTACTGCTCATAGGTTTTCAGATCAAGATGGGAATAATACCGTTCCAGATCACCGAATGGCTTCCAATTGCACATGGGCAGGCGCCGGCGAACGCATCAGTGATCTTCAGCGCCGGTATGACCACTGTGGCAATCTACAGTACAATCAGATTCGTTCTTCTGGCAGACGCGTCTCTGCTCATCGGCCTGCTTCTTCTTTCTATCGGAATATTTTCACTATTCTTTGCATCAATATATTCAGCGTCATCAGAGCACATAAAGATGCTTCCGGCGTACAGCACTATAGAAAATTGCGGTGCAATGATAATGCTGATCGGTTCATACCTGATATTTTCAGACCTGGGGCTGCACGAAGCCGCCCTCTTTGCACTGACCGGAGCCCTGATATTCGTATTTGCTCACGCAATGGCCAAATCAGCAATCTTTCTCTTTGTCGGCATGAATGAAAAACATAGAAATACCCATGATTTTCTCAATCTGGGAGAGGACAAAAATTCCAGGATTTCATCTACTGGTGGTGCCCTCTCCTCATTTTCGTTGATGGGACTGCTTCCGATCGGCGGAGGGGTAGGAGAATGGTTTCTGCTAGAGTCGCTGTTCATAATGTCCACAGTGAATAACTTCTATGTGACTCTCATGGCTGTCATTTCAGGTGCACTGGCAGCCCTTGGATTAGGTTTTTCTGTCGTTTCATTTACAAAGTCATACGGGTTCCTATCAAGAGGTGGGAGAACTGGCCAGAAGTCTGATTATATGGATTCTGCTATACTCATTGCCTCCCTTGCAACTGTTGCCATAGGAATTTTTTCATACCTCATAGTTGCGGACTCCCTATTCATATTTTCGCCATACATTGGCGGGACGAGCAACAATCTTCTGACCGGCCTATATGTTGTTCCATCCGGCTATCTTATCAGTTCGATCGGCCCATATGGTATTTTCGGTGCAATCTCCCCCGCGGTGCTTGGGGTCATCCTTGGGCTTTTTATGGTCCTGTCCATTGGAATCCTTGGAACAGGGGAAACCAGATACGTGGAGCCTTGGAACAATGGAATCGCGAAGGATGGTAATTTCAACTCATTCGCTTATTCAAACATTTTAAGAATAACCATGCATAAACTGTATTTCACGAGGGAAACAGAGGATCATGGCAGATATTCTGAAAGTACATTCGACGTTTTCTGGGTTCTTCTTGTGAGAATTTCCAGGGGGTTTGTATCAGTCTCGAGATACTTTGGACGGAAGTTCATGAACAGCAGCCTGAACATTTACGTGTTTTACATTCTATTTACTTTTTTCCTGATCCTAGCTGCCATTGCAATCTGATCAAATTAGGAACGCTGGGAGGGAGATTTGAACTCCCGAGCTCTTGCGAGCACAAGCTTTCCAGGCTTGCGCCTTACCAGGCTAGGCTACCCCAGCTTCGCCCTAGGTTCATGGTCCGCTGTTATTTAATTTTTCATGGGAGAGCGGACAACCGCGTTGTTTACGAGATAGGCTTTGTTTATAGATATCAAATCCTGAGCATTACAATTCCCATTACCTTGTGAAGTCCATAATTGCAGTAGTATAAGGTGAAGACATATCGCAATTGAGGTCTTCTGTTATGGCAGGGTAATCACTTGAATGACTGGAACACCGTAAAAGTTTGTGTCCTTGAAATGCCCTTCATGTTCCTGAGCTTGTCCAGCACAAAGGTGGACAGATCCCTGATCGATTTCTGGACTGTCAGGACAATTATGTCCCATTCTCCTGAAAGAATGGATACGCCTATGATATTGTCCATCTGTGCAAGACTCTCGCACAGGATGTTCTGGTTTACACCCGATTCAGAGTCATAGCTCAGCATCACGTATGCCATCACGGGCAGGCCAAGCTTTTCATAATCAAGACTGACCGTGAAATTCTTTATGATTCCTAGCCCCGTGAGTTTGGAAATCCTCTCAAAGACCGTTGCCCGGGGTATCCCAGTACTTTTTGAAATGTCTCCAATCTTTCCTCTTCCGTCTCGTCTAAGGTAATCGATGAGTGAGAAATCCTTCTGGTCGAGGGCATCCCGGTTTGGCATTTATCTGGTATTTTCATCTATATGATAAATTTATTCATAACAAGTCCAGTAATAAGCAGTATAAATCTCATTAAATAATCCATTTAAGGCAAAATTATATCTGAGGCAGGTCCACCCTGCACACGAAAATCTAGAAGCGGCCAGTCTTTCACCTGCGGCCACTGAATGTACTCCTGTACCTGCCAGAGGGAATTTTCAAAAATCTGCCGTCAGGCAGTGAAACGCCGGGAGGGAGATTTGAACTCCCGAGCTCTTGCGAGCAATAGATCTCGAATCTATCGCCTTACCGGACTGGGCCACCCCGGCCTGACCCTTGATATGTTCGCTCTTAAATTAATTATCCAGGCAATAGA
>JAMDBD010000025.1 GCA_023484105.1 Thermoplasmatota archaeon | reverse complement strand
CCATGAATTGTTATTGATAATTTTAAATAAGCACTACCGATAACCGACGGCGTGCCTCGGTAGTGTAGCGGCCTATCATACGGGCCTGTCGAGCCCGTGACACGGGTTCAAATCCCGTCCGAGGCGTGAGTGACGTCCCGGATTTGATCCGGTTTCGTCTTCAAAGAAATCGATCTTTCTTTTCCGGAGTACGTCAATAGCATCTTCCTGCATCATCTGGATGTAGTCCTTTGTCGTGTCGATTTTTTCATGCCTCATAAGAAGTCTTATCTCTTCAAGATCAAGCCCTTCTTTGTAGAGAAATCTTGCATAGAACCTTCTCGCCCTGTGGGCTGAGAATTTTATTCCAGCTTTCTCCGCGACCTTGTAAATCTCCCTTCTGATACCATCATACGTCATCGCCTCACCTTTTGAATTAATGAACACGCGGTTCGAACCCCTTGACCTCCTTACTTTAAGATATCTGTCGATAGCCTTTTGAACAGATTCCGGAAGAAAAACCTTGGCAATCTTCTGGCCCTTTCCCACAACAGTCATGGTGTCCCCCTCGATGTCGTCAAGGGTTATGGACGCCATCTCAGCCAGCCTGAGACCGGTCTTGAACAGGATCTCTATCTCCGCCCTTTTCCTTTCGGAGGTGTATCCGTATGTATCTGCAGCCCTGATCAACGCTTCGTAGTCCTCGATGGCTGCCGCGACCGGTTTCATGTTGAATTATGTTAACCCGGTAGGGTTCCTGCCTCGCCATGCAAAAAAGATCAAAGCAGCAGCTGTCATTGGACTCGTGATTGGAATCGCAATAAGTGGCACCATTCTCTCGTTCGTGCCCCATGAGCTGTCAGTTTCGGTGAGCGGACCCTCGGTAGTCTATGACGGATCCCCTACTACAGTGTCATTCAGCTCCACGGTATCCGGGGGGCAATCTCCGTTAAAATATCAGTGGTCCATCAGCACGGACAATTTATCTGATATGCAGACGTATGCCACATCCAACCTACATGATACTGCGATTTCTGTTTCTTTCTCTGCCAATACATCGCAGTTCTATACTTATGGCAGAAACGTGACCTACCAGATTTCCCTGACAGTGACTGACAGCAACGGTTTCCAGGATTCCAGCAGCATTGGGGTGCAGGTTAGGGATCCATGAGTGGAATTAAGGATCATCGGAACCGGTGTTAATATGACAGGAACCAAAAAAAGCGATATGGACAAAATTCTCGATCAGATTAAGGTAATGGCATATGAAGTTGATCACAAGGTTCTAAACGAGCTTTAATAACTATTTGGAAATAGTTAGTGTTTAGGACCCTAACTAGCAACAATATAGTCTCATTTTTTAGGTTAGTATGAAAGTCCCAGAACTTTATACTTTTCAGCAAGCTTCATTCCATCATATAGGAACTTCACTTTCCAATAGTTCTTTTGTAATTTTTGAATTCCTTTTATTGCCCCATCGATGGAAACAAGATCATCGGAAATTATGCAAATGTATCCGGATACCAACACTTTAGCATTGATAGCAGCCGTAAGCGTTTTTGCCTCCTCTTCGACTTTTTCCATTATATTATCAATTTTTTTAGGTACGCCTTTGTTGTATTTTGTGCTGGAACCCGGCAGATAGGTTAGCTCTGCGAAAAGCGAGAAAGCTCCTTCCTTGGCGTTGCTGAGATTGTCTATCACAATGTCCGGAATAAATTTTTTCTTTCCAATCTTCTCATTTTTTAGAATTCTTTCCATTTTTTCGATTCTTTCGGATATTCTAAAACCAGCATAGGCCCTTGGACTGAACCTTAACTGATCCCTAACAACATATTCTGAATTGAAATAAGTCTCTTTCTTTAACCTGTTCCTGAGCATATATGATAGTGTTACCTCAATATCGGCTTCTGAGTAGAAATGTACAGGCAGGCTCCTCAAGGCGGATTTGCCGTCGCTTCTATAAATTTCCAGCGTGTCTTTCCAGTCTTTTTTATACATTTTCAATAGCTCTGACCACTCTTCTTCGAAGAGGCTTTCTGTCTTGATCATTTATGAACAACACATTTAGAGTTTATAATTTTGTTCAATAGTATCCACGAAGATTTATGCTAGGGTTTCTTATTGGACCGGTAAAGTATTTAATCCTCTATGTGCGATCCTTACAGCAGTGATAACATCATTAGGGGGCGTTAAGAATATTGGCGACGTTTTTAAGAAACCTCCTCTTTCTGCCAATCATCAGACAAGTTCCGATTCGCATAAAAATTCCATGAAAAGGTTTATGTAAGGTCATACCGTAAATGCTGTGTGGTGAAGACTTCTCTAACGGAATGTTCTTTTAAGTTGCAGGAGCGTAGAATTGTAATGATTATGTCGAAGAACAGACGGATCTCGTTGGGACATGTACGGAAGAAAAGTTCTGAAGGAAACGAATGAGGAGAACATAAAACATGGAAATTACCTATAAATCTGTAGCGCCAGCACAGAATTATGCTCAATCAGCCTTGAGATTCACCTTTAGTCTCAAGTTCGGAAGATCTCAGGAAAGCCCGATACATGTTTCTGGCAAACTGTCAATACAAGACAAGATAATCGGCTTTCTTAATTTGGAGACTCCATTACCGGCTTCCAACCTCCAGGCTTTGAGATTTCGCGGGGCCGATACAGGGTTGGGAGATGTTTTAATAGATATAACTATGTCCGTGGTTCTTAATCGGTATGAATTGGACATGGTGGAACGCAGCAGGAGAGACAACAAGAAGGGCGATGTAGAGTTTAAACTAAGCGTTTCGGTGAGATATTTGCGGAATCTGGCTGAATTATCACAAATAAAAGTCCTCCCTCTGAATAATGTCCCGTTTGCTAAGCAGTATTATAACGAAGTGGCGAAGATACTGAATCTGGATGCTGCAAGGATTCCAATCGAATTACTTTTTCATGCATTCCAGGGTGGGGAGTATTATCAGAATAATTCTAATCTCTTGTTTGTAGTTGAAAATGCTGAGGCAGTGGGGAATAATCCCGGAGGAGGTTACTTGATAACAGAGATGCTTAACAGGGAGTATAATGAGAGAATACACTCTTCGGATTGGATCAACGACTTTGCTCCGGTTTTTGGTTTAGGCGAGTTCTTTGTGGTGGAAATACCAACTGGAAATAAGACAATTAAGGATGCATGGGAATTGATTTCAAAAGCAGAAATGTCCTATAAGAAATGGGACATAGAGGGCGTCGCGAGCTCATGCCGGCTAGTAGGTCAGAATCTCGACGGTTACTTGAAGGAAAAATTTGGCGAAAAGAGCTTCACGTACAATGAGAGGTGGGGGAGAATTTATGGTGCTGCCAAGACAGGATTCAAAGGCTGGGTATCCATGCCACTACATTCTGAAGACATAAAGAATGAAGGAGCTGGAGGGGCCAAGTATGAAAGACCGGACGTTAAGTCAGATGAGGCTGACGCAGAATCTATCCTCTTGATTACCAAAGCACTGATCAAATATGCCGAAAAACTCGTTCATGACAGCAATAGAGAAACGTAAAAAAGATGATAAGGAGATATTTAGAATATTACATTAGTGAAAAGTTGAGGGTTAACAAATAAAATAAGGACATATCTGGAGGTGATAAAAATAAGGATCAGTGAAGTACATGCAAAACTGGACAGGAGATGCGTCATTGCGATAAAGCAGCACAGCGGCATATTCGAACTGCTTGCGAGGATGAATGAAACTGTACCGGCATACACCTTCGTGGAAGACGACAGGACATACATCCAGCTGTTCTTTCCGAAATCAGGCAAGCCAAACCAGATCATGGCGCCCATTCTCTCGAGGAAAGACCTCGTGGAGAAGAGGTCATACTATTCCATAACTGAAAGGATCAACAACGTTGAGGGGATGAAGGTCGTCGGAAGATTGCTTGAAGCACCATCGGTCGTGCTGAACAATGCCTATCTGCTTAAGGACGAACTCTACATGGATTTCAGGTTTCATGGAAACACGCTGCATGAGATCAGTGACATACTTTCAGAAGTGATTGGAAAGAACCAGAACTTCAGGATAATAAAGTTGACGCATTCCCGCAGATTCAGAGACAGGATGCAGGAAATACATTCACAGACTCCGCTTGCGGTTGTGAGATACTCCATACCAATACCCATGGACAATCCGTTAATAGGATACATGGCTGAAAACCACCCGGATGCGGTCGCTGAAATCGAGGGCAGGTCTGTCACCAAAGAGGGCATCAAGATCCTGCTTTACACGTCAAAACCCATGGAGCATGGCATGGCTGAAGCGATATCCACGGAAGATAACGTCTATGAAACCTATGTGTACGAGAAATCACTGGTAGAAGGAAGAAGAAGGGGTAACGAGGCAAGGATTCCAAGGATAGCTCTCTTCCTTAACATAGAGAATGGGAGGCTATACGACACCACATTCGTTCCCGCAGCAGAAGCCGATGAATACGTTTCCATAATGATGAACTCCCTGATGCTCGATCATGACACACATCCGCTGCTGGAATATTATTCGGAACTGGACGAGGAGGTTTGGGGATGGATATGATGGAGATCTTGAAAGGGTGAAAAATATTTCGGAATTTATTGAAGACCTGGAGAGAGCTGCTATTGAAGGTGCAAAGCTACTAAGAGATCAGGTAAATGGTAATGAAAAAGAATTTAAAAAGAAAGGAGTGGTTTTCGAATTCCAGCTAGTGGCAGAGATTTATCGCACACTTAGAAATAAGCAATATCAGGCCGGATTTAGAAGAGGCTTATTCCTTGAAACAAACTATGATGGCTGCCATGTAGACATGGTATTCACCGACTCATCAGGAAAGGAACACCTAGTCGAGGTCAAACCAGTAAGAACTTTAAAGAAGAGAGATAAGGGTCTTAATAAAGGGTACAGGGATAAAATAAATAAAGACCTCCGCAAACTAAAAGAATTAAGTAACCGCAAAATAGCCGAGAAGATACTGGTGGTCGGTTTTATAGGTGACAGCAACGAATGTGGGCAGAAAGAGTTTGACAAAATTGTGAGGTCTACTATCAAAGTGGAAGATGTTTGTTTAATAACCTGTTAACATGAGTATACATCAATATTCTTTTGATCTTTTTTCACTGCCTGCACAACTATGGGTCTAAGGCATTTGTATCTAGATTTGTAGCACCATGCTTATCGATAGATTTCCTTCAGCATAGATGACAGGTGCTGAAGAACAGCCTCTGCCTCTTCTTGATTATATCTCTTGTCTGGGTGTTCTGCCTCATTTCTTTTCAAGCGTATGAAATCCAGATAACTAATGATATCATTTGGAGCAGTTTTGTTTTTCTTCATATCTTCGATAAGATCGGACCAATTTCCTTTTGAAAAAGGTTTCCCTGTCACTCTTTCATAATATTTTCTGGTCTCACGTTCTGCGGCACGAAAAAGAATCATTGCTGCTGGTGTGGGGTAACCATAAACGATACACCAAGCACCATCGAGAATATCTTCAAAGTCTTTCAGACCACATTTGGTCACTATCTCGGCCGGGAATAATTTTGAAGGAGAATCAGTAGACAAAGTAGAGAAAAGATGAGTACTCTCAAGCTCATATACGAGATCACGCCATTTTTTCAGTTTTGCGATAAATTCCTTCTTTACTTTGTTCTTTATGACGTAATTTCGTATTTTAGAAGGAGGTCCGTTCTCAAAGTAAGATTTAAATCCTTGTACTTCGGTCCTACATCTATCTATTGCAGTTTTTTCCGATGAGAAACTAGGGTCTTTTGCTAGCTCCTCAAACAGAATTAAAGAGTTTTTGAGGAGGGCCAGGACGTCTTTTAAGGGCAAAGCGCTAAAGTTGGCTTTGCTCATCAGTTTCCCAGACGATAAACCAAATTCGAGCAATAAGGTTGCGTAATACCCTTTTATCATACCTACATCCCATCAGTTTCTGTATCTTTTCCGCGTTCCCTTCTGGGTGTGCAACAAAGAACTCTTTTCTGAACACTAAGATCATGGGTATGAGATATATAAATAAAAGGCTCAGTTTTCAGGGGTAAGTTTTACGGATTACGCAAGCCTATTTGAGACCCCATATCATCCAACTCTTGGGGAATTCCATTCTTTCAGTTCTGACATAGAGTAAGAGTTCCCCTTCATGCAATATTTCATGTTCAGTGAGCCATGAAAGAATCCTAACCGGAGATGCCCTTATATTATCACCCAGATATTGCACTGCCTGAGTGCAATCGACATATTTCTCGTTGACCTTCTCCCGTCGAATGCCTTTAAAGAATTTTTCAAGCTTTGCATCTTCCCGATCCAATTCCTGAATCAGCCTCTCCCTGTTAGTTTCAAGGGAATGATCAATATCTGATCTGTAAAAAGCGAGAAACCCGTTGAGTAGGGATTCAACATAACATTTCTCGATGTCAAGTAGGTGTCTGAACTGCTTTCCAAAGGTCCCTGAAACGCTGAACGGTTTCAAGGATAACTGTTCTTGGTTAAGAGAAAGAAGCAAGTCTCGTGTCAGCTTCCTGTGAAGTTTGTAGTTTTCTAGAAGCGTCTCACTTTCTGAACTCCCTATATCCATCTCCCGACTCACATCCTCATCTTATCCTCTCCATGAACTGGGAGGTGTCCATCCCCGTGATCTGTGTGTAGATGCTTGTTGTGAATATCGAGGAATGCCCCAGCCACTGCTGCAGGACATTCAGCGGAACGTTGTCCACTATGGCCTTCACCGCAAAGGTGTGCCTGAACTTGTGCGCATGGATTTTGAACCCAAGCTTGTCCTGCATTTTCTTGAAATAAAGATCTATGACCTGCCTTGACATTGGAAATAGTGGGTCCTCGGATTTGGTCGAAATGTTCATGTCCAGGAGATATTGCATATAAGCATCCCTCAGATCCACGTGAAGCGGTATGACCCTGTATTTTTCCCTCTGGATGCCATTCCTGTCCTTCCCCTGTTTGAGTGTTTTCAACCGGATTGAATTTGTGGCCAGATTGACATCCGATGGCC
>JAMDBD010000017.1 GCA_023484105.1 Thermoplasmatota archaeon | reverse complement strand
GTCAAGAAGCAGTTCCTGATACTTCGGCTGCATGGTCATGATTACATAATGCGTAGTCAGATAAATAGTATTCGATTAATAGATTAAATGGACCGGTCGGGATTTGAACCCGAGGCCTCCTGCTTGCAAAGCAGGCGATCTACCGCTGATCTACCGGCCCTCTTTCCATCAGAGTTCCCTTAAAGACACGTGATAAATAAAACTAAGCACGCCCTTCAAGTTTTTTAGCTCTTCCTGAATACTGAGGGTTCTCAGGATCTAATGTCAGTGCTTTCCCATAATCCTCCATCGCAGCAGCTTTATTGTTCATCTCCTCTTTGAGGGTGCCTCTTTCGAAAAAGAAGGAGGCCTCATATGGATTTAGGTCTATCAATTTATCATAATAAACTATTGCACTGTGTAAATCTCCTTTTCTTTCAAAATGTTCGCAGATATCCTGAAGTATCATAAGATCGTGCGGTCTTATCTCCGCAGCTCTGATCAGATATTTTTCGCCATCATCAAACCTTCCAGTTTCATCGAGTAATTTTCCGGCCAGGACATAGTAGTCAGGAATGCACGGTGCATACGAAATTGCCTTTGTTACACATTCAATCGCTTCATCGACTCTTTCTTTTTCCAACAGAACCTCTGCTTCTTTTATGTGTAGCTCTGGATCTTCTGGGTTCAGCATTACGGCCCTCTTTATCTTAGATAGTGCCTCATCAAGCTTTCCAGCCTCTGTTAAAAATTCTGCCTCATTCAAATAGTTCTCAGGTTCATTTGGAAACTGCTCCAGTATCTTTTCGTACTCTTCATATGCCTCATAGAACCTTTCCATCAATTTAAGTGTCCTTATCTTCATTGTTCTAAATTCCTTATTCCGTGGGTTGACTGATAGCAACATGTTAATTTTCACAAGCGCCTTTTCGTAATACTTCTTTTCTAAATACAGTTCCACCAACTTCATGTAGACTGATTGGGGTGCCTTTCCTTCCGTGCCCTTTTCAAGTTCCAAAATAGCTCCGTCTATATCGCCAGAGATTTCTTTTATATATGCTTGCCTAAAGTGATACATGGCCTCTGTATCTTCGCCTTCCATTCCAGATAATTTCATCAGAAATATTAAATAACGTGTTAATACTCAGAACGCGTGAACATTGGTATTGTCGGTTATCAGGGAGATGTCTCAGAGCATGTGGAGATTCTTTATAAACTCTCCAAACAGTATAAGAGAGACATTGACCCAGTTCTCGTGCGTGATAAAAAAGCACTGACATACATCTCCGGTCTTATAATTCCTGGAGGTGAAAGTACCACTATTTTTCAACTGCTGAAGGAATTTGATTTATTTAATGCGATAAAGGTTTTGGCCCAGCATAGGCTATATGTAATGGGCACTTGCGCTGGTCTCATTTTAATCTCCAAAGATGATCCCCTATCGAGAGTCAGGGGGATGGGACTTCTTGATGTTAAAATTAAAAGAAATGCCTATGGACGACAGATAAATTCGTTCTCTGAAACTATAGACATAGAGGGAATAGGAAAGTTCAAAGCGGTTTTCATTAGAGCTCCTATAATAGAGGAGGTGGGTGATGTGATAACCATGGGGAAGTACAAAGATGTTCCAGTAATAGTAAGATCTGAACGTTTTCTTGGACTTACTTTTCACCCGGAACTTACAGGTGACACAAGAATTCATGAATATTTTATTGAAATGATAGGGAGAGGGGGGTACATTTCCACTCCAAGAAGAGTTTGGAATGTGGAGGAATTTGTATGAGAACTATACTTTATGAAGAACATGTAAAACTGGGAGCACATATAGTTGATTTCCACGGATGGGATCTTCCCCTATATTATTCTCAGATCATCACAGAACATTTAGCTGTAAGGAATAATGTTGGAATTTTTGATGTTTCTCATATGGGAGATATTGTTGTGGATGGGAAGGATTCTGAACTCTACCTTAATCACATGCTTCCTTCAGATATAACTAAACTAAATGCTGGAGAGTGTATCTATACAGCTTTTCTTAATCATGATGGTAAAATTATCGATGACTGCATACTTTATAGGGTCGCTGAAGATAGATTTCTGATTGTGCCAAATGCCGCAATGAAAAACAGGATACTATCATGGATGTTGGAAAATGCCTCAGATTATAATATAACAATAACAGATCTGTCTGATGAAATAGGTTGTATTGCCGTTCAGGGACCAAGAAGTCAGGATTTGATTTCTACCATAGGATTTGATTTTCCTCAGCAGTTCAGATTTGTTTTAAATGATTTTAATCATGCCAATAGCATAACTGGAAAAAATGACGTGCTGATATCAGGTACAGGATACACCGGTGAAAAAGGAGTTGAAATAATAGGACCTAATTTATCTATATTACATATATGGAAAAATTTAATGAAATATATAGATGAATTTAATGGAAAGCCATGCGGACTGGGTTCAAGGGATACATTGAGAATGGAAAAGGGAATGCTTCTTTCTGGGAGTGACTTTAATGAAAATAGGACACCTTACGAAGCGTCAATATCATTTATAGTAAGTAACCAGGATAACTTCATAGGTAAAGAAAAACTTGTATCTAAGCCAATAGAAATTTTCAGAGGATTTATATCAACGGATAATGGCATTCCCAGGAGTGGCGATAAGATTCAATCAGATGGTTTGATTGTAGGTAATGTTACCAGCGGTGGATATTCTCCATCGATGTCAAAAGGTATTGCTCTTGGTTACATAAACAGAAAGTTTTCTGACATTGGCAAGGAGGTGGAGATAATTCATTCGAACAAAAAGATAGGTGCCAGGATAAGTAGACCGAAAATGTTTCCATGAGAAGTGTACCCCTCCCTCCCCTCTACATTTTCAGATATTGAAAATCTGTTTTTAGCAGCAGCATGAGCTTATTGAAAACAACACTCATGTATACTAATTGGAGAGATTTGAAGTTTTTATGACTTAAATACAAATTGCCATGAAAATGATGCAGTGCCTGCTTACATATTTAGATGGAAAGAATCATAAAAATCTATTAAGACAATAAAGCCTAATTTTAGACAATAAATAATTTACCATATAATGCAATACATTGACGGTGGTAGTGTGGGATATAATATAGCAGTACTAATTAAAGTAATACCAGATCTGGAACAGATAAAAGCAGCTTCAGGAACTGGCCAGATACAGATAGAAAAAGTACCATTAAGACTGGATATTTTGAGTGAACATGCGATAGAAGCGGCTGTTCAACTTAAGGAAAAATATGGGGGAAAGGTTACTGGATTTATTTTTGGAAACAATGAATCCATCCCGCTGATGAAAAAGGCGTATGCCATGGGTGTAGATGAAGGCCTTGTTATAACCGGATACAAAGAAAACAATCCAACTTTGACTGCTTCTGTTATTTCAGAAAAACTCAAATCCCTACAGTTTGACATTATAGTATTGGGGAACCAGTCAGCAGATACATATACTGGGTTGCTGCCGGGCATGATAGCCTCAAAAATAAATGCAAGGCTCATAGGAAATGTTTTATCAATAGAGATAGAAGGAAAAGAGGTAAAAGCAAGAAAATCTCTTGAAAAGAAGATAGAGGTGGTAAAAGCTCAGATGCCTGTTGTCATATCGGTAACTCAGGAAACCAACCAGCCCCGTCTACCTCCAGTAATGCAGATAATGGCCGCAGGCAGAAAAACCATACAGTCAGAGGAATATAAAGGTCAGACCCCTTCTTACACTTTGACGAAATCACGCGTTGCACCAAAAAGTGAAAGAAAAAAACAGATATTTGAGAAACCCGAGGATGGAATACAGGCTGTGGTTCGCGTCATAAAGGAGGAGGCAAGATGAAAGCAATTGTATTTTCTGAGGATGGAGAAATAGCGTCACAGATGGTAAACTATCTGAAGGGCAAAGCAGAAGTAATAGCATCTACACTGACTGAAGAAAAGGAAAAATGTATAAGGGCAGGAGCAGAGAAGCTCTATCTTCTGAGCGGCATAGCAGAACCAGAGAACATATCTGAAGCAATCTCTGAAATAAAAAATGCAACCGGCGCGGACTATATTTTCATAGGCTCTACTGCCAATGGCAGGGATATTGCAGGTATACTTTCAGCAAAGGAAGATATGAAACCCATTTCGGAGATCACGTCTTTCGAGATAAACGACGGAAAGGCAACAGTCACAAGATTTCTCTACGGAGGAAAGGCTGTGTCAACAGAAGAAACCAGCGCAACACTGTATGTATATGCCCCAGGAATATCGGAATCCGCCCGTGCAGAGAGCGACACGCCGACAGAAACAATACAGCTGAAGGAGCCAAGTGTAAAGCCTGAATCAGAAGAACCCAAGACATCTGGAGGAGTTGATCTCGAAAAGGCAAAAATCATCGTGAGCGTTGGCAGAGGTCTTGGATCCAAGGAAGGCCTGGGAATAGCAGAAGAACTTGCCAAAAAGGTTAATGGGGAAATTGCCGGGTCCAGACCAGTATGTCTGGATTATCACTGGCTCAGCGAAGATAGGCAGGTCGGGCTTTCAGGAAAGAAGGTTAAGCCAAAGGTATACATAGCACTCGGCATATCAGGACAGATACAGCATATCGCTGGTATTCGAGGGGCTAAGACGGTAATCGCCATAAACAAGGACAAGTCGGCTCCGATATTCGAGGAATGTGACTATGGAATAGTGGGCGATCTGTTTCAGATAGTACCAAAACTGATAAGCGCCCTTTGACGCCCGATAAATTCACTGAAATAACATGACTTCTGAGGCTCTCTATTATATAGAACCATGGCATTTGAAAATCAGGAGAGAATAAGGACATGCAACTCTTTTCCGCTCTTTTAATAGCAGGTCTCGCGATATCTGCCGCATCGTTCATATACACTCTGTATTCAATATTCTGGAATGCCGTTAAAATTCCAGAGAAGCCATACAGAATTAAAGCCTCCATAGGTAGAAGAGCATATATTACAATTAGAAACGTACTGCTCCAGGGAAAGCTTTTCAAGGAGAGATCCGGGGGCATAATGCATGCATTGATGTTCTGGGGATTTATTGCGTTTGGGGCATATTCTGCAACCTTCTTTGCGAGAGGCATAGATCCGTCCTTTCAACTTATCCCACCTGGGGAAATCAAGAATGTCATTTTTTTGACGGTAGACGTATTTGCACTTGTGGTTCTGATAGACGTTTTTTATGCGTTCCTGAGGCGCTGGGTGATAAAAATACCCAGGTATCAGGGCTATAACGGCTTCGAGGCCGCTTTCATTCTATTCCTGATAGCAACACTTATGATAACATACTATGCGCTAGGAATTCTCAGGATCGATGGCGTCTCAAGAAATATACCGGGCGCTATTATGGAATCTATACCAAGTTCATATACGCCCGTAACCGTATTTTTTGCCGGTTTGTTCCCCAAAGCAACAGGGCCTTTATCAGTTGATTTATACTGGACACTATATACAATCCATGCACTGGACTTCCTTATTTTTCTGGTCTATATACCCAGATCAAAACATCTACATCTTGTTGCAGCGCCACTAAATGTCATATTATCAAAGGACAGACAGCCAGCCCAGCTATCCACAATAGACTTTGACCATGAAACAAGGTTCGGCGCCACGGACATCAGGGATTTTTCATGGAAGGACTACCTAGACTTCTATTCCTGTACTGAATGCGGAAGATGCACCTTTAACTGTCCTGCGTATCTAACGGGAAAAACTCTCTCTCCCAGAGACATAATCTGGGATTTGAGAGAAGTAGTTCTTGCCGAAGGCCCGGAGCTAAGGTCGAAAGGCATGGATCACAAGGACCAAATCCTGAAGCCCGTGATAGGAGATACAATTTCTGAAACGGACCTTTGGTCCTGCACCACCTGTATGGCATGCGTTGAACAGTGTCCGGTGATGATAGATCATGTTGACAAAATAGTAAACATGAGACGATCGCTTGTCCTTAACCAGGGAAAGGCACCAAAGGGAACCCTAGAAACGTACAACAATATGGAGATGTACGGATCTCCATGGGTTGCGGACCCCTCAACAAGAGGGGACTGGGCAAAAGATCTTGGGGTTAACATCTTATCGGAGAGCGGAAATGACGATTTTGAAATTCTGTACTGGGTGGGGTGTGTTTCCAGCTATGACAGAAGGAATCAGGAGATTGCGAAGTCAGTAGTAAAAATACTGCAGAAAGCAGGTATAAAGTTCGCAATTCTGGGAAGCGAGGAAAAATGTACGGGAGATCCTGCAAAGAGGACGGGAAATGAATATCTGGCAGAAAACCTGGCAAGGGTGAACATAGACACCCTGAACAAACACAAGGTTCACAGAGTTATAACAGGATGCCCTCACTGCTTTAACTCCCTGAAGAATGACTACTCGGAAATGGGATTTAAGGCAGAGGTTATACATCACACGGAGTTCATCAACCAGTTGATATCAAGCGGCAAGATCAGCATCGCTGCTACGCAGAACGATAAAGAAGAAAAGTTCACCTACCATGACTCCTGTTACCTGGGGCGATACAATAAGATATATGAGCCACCAAGGGAAATAATTGGCCATGTCTCAGATAACTACGAGGAAATGTCTATGAACAAGTCAAAAGGACTTTGCTGCGGCGCTGGAGGGGGAAGGCTGTGGATGGATGAAACCGTGGGTACCAAGATTTCTCATAAGAGAATTGGCATGGCCTCGGATATTAATGCCAGCACAGTGGTAACAGCATGCCCATATTGCATGATCATGCTCGATGATGCAAGAAGAGTTACAGGTCTGGAGGATAAGATGAAGCTTTCCGATATATCGGAGTTCGTTGCCTCCAGACTGACGGATTGAAGTTAATCAGAATAATTTCCCCATAGCAGGGCGTCTCAGCCACTCTTCTGATTGAAGGTTCACCTCCACTCCGAATCTGGCAGAAAGGTCCCTGAACATATCCATTATGCCTTTCTTCCAGCTCAGACCGGCCTTTCCCATCTTAACACTGCGCTCAGGAATCAGGCCCTTTAAAAGGGCGGAAGATCCCGCATATTCGTTATAAAAATCGAATATAATCCTGGAGGAATAACGGGATGCAGCTTCAACAATTTCTGAAATCACAGGCTCCGAGTCGTTGACCCCTTCTATTATCGGTCCTATAAAAATCCAGGTGCGTATCCCGGCCATGGATAATCTTTCGAGGGCATGCAAGCGTGAAGCCGGTGAGGGCGCATAAGGCTCAATCACATCAGTAACTTCGCGATTCATGGATGTGATAGTGAATCCAACGTCTATCTGCTCCTGATAACGGCTTATCAGATCGATATCTCTTAGCACCAGTGGGGATTTAGTCTGCAGGCTCACCCTGAAACCTCTCGAGAGCAGTATAATGAGCGACTGCCTTGTAAGCCTGTAAGTTGCCTCCGGATAGATGTATGGGTCTGTGACCGTTGAGATTCCGACAAGCCCTCTCCTCATGCTTTTTGTCTGGTGATCAAGAATCTCGGGAAGATTCTTTTTTACATATACGGTACCGCCCCAATCGACACGCGCATCGTTTTGCATAGTGAAGTCTATGGCAAAGCAGTATCTGCAGCCATGGAGGCATCCGGAATAAGGATTGACAGCATAATCGTACTCTGGAAGACTGCTCCTGGAAATGGCAGACTTGACAGAGATCTCTCTGATATTCACTGCCCTCATGTAAAATACCTGTCCAGAGTGGGCTCCTTAAGTGAGGAGGCAACCCATGAGTGTCCAGCCCACATGCGGATTGGAACCTTGGTAAACGAACTCAGATAGGAAATCGCTTCTTCCAGAGTATCGCATTCAACTGGCCTTGAGGAGAACATTGCCCTGACATTTTCTCTGACGAACCAAACGCCAAGCGGAATGTTAAAGTTAGGATAGATCTCCCTCCAGAGCATCGGAGCGCCAGACCTCCTAATAGAAGTTAAATATTCAGAAACTGCAAGTCTGGAGGAATAATAGCAGCCTCCAATATCAGGGTATGATGATCGGCCTCCATACTCCTCATGATCTATCATAAGCTCTACGCGATCGCCAAAGGAGTTCCATGTGCTTCCAGGGAACCAGGCCTCTCCCCACTCAAATCTCCAGGAATTTGGGGCAATTACTGCCATGAACAGATTTCCGCTTACCTTTCTGACAAATGCTTGAAACTTATCCACGGAGGGGTACCTTTTCAGAATCTCGACGTTTTCGTCAGAGACAACTTTGTCGGTTGCAGTTATTGCCCATCTTGTTGGCACCATCCTCCTCTTTTTTCCAATCCCAAGAGCGCCAATGCTGAGCATTCTGGTGATAGATGTTACGTCCAGATTTGATTTGTACAGGGAATAAATTCCAGGAGAGGCCTTCATGTCAGTGTCGTAAAATATCTTCTCGGCGTTTCTGTTTGGATGAACGGTTCCAACATGTAATGACTCCAGAGGGGCCGAGGGGCCCATTGGGGGGGTGTATTCGGAAAGGACATACTCCTTACCAGAAATTGGCTTTGCAAGCACCATTTCAACATCAACGGGTGAGTTGGAAAGAGACATTACCTGAAGATCCTGCAGAAAGTAGTCAGGGGAAGAGGCCTTTGTCACCTCAATAGGTCTTCCACCACGCAGCAGTGAAAGACGCATCTCAAGAAACGAATTCATGTCCATATCCAGCCATTTTGAAGCATCTTCATAAACTGATGTGTCTCCAAAGGCAGGAGGAGTGGAGGGATAAACCTGTATCTTCGGATAGCCATATCTTCCAACAAATACAGATGGAGGGGTCGATCCTGAAAGTGAATTCCCAGCAGATTTCACATGGACTGAGTCAAGGCTTCGGGCAATGGATATTGGGCAGTATGAGAGCCCGCATAGCATTTTAGCAGATCTGCACTTCAGGCAGAGACTTGCAGGAATCTTGAAAGTCGTTTTTAGAGGCACATAATAATATGTCCATTATGGTATTAACACTTTTATGTTGTTTCAGGAAGTGAGATCTATACCTTCCAGAATGCAAAATTTCAGCACATCGATCTGGCTAAACTGAAGACCATTACTTTCTGCAATGTAAATATCAAAGCGAACAGATACCGATCCAAGTATTCACCATCAAAAAAGGTATGTCCGGATTCTATCAGTCTGGTGCATGTTTAATAAGAGCCCTTGTCAGCCTCATATTTCAGCAGAATAGGTTGAGAGAGGACTGTGCCACACTGCGATAGTTCTTTCCATGGACAAATCCAAAGCGTGCCACTTTCTCCACACGTTAATATCCTCGACTCTGGCAATTCCACCTATCTCTTCAGAGTTTGCTATCATGAAATCAATTTCAGAAAGGTCTCCAGGATCCGTTTCAATGGCTCAGAATAAACAGGGAGTGAGACTCCAGGCCTAATGAAACGAAGAATCAGGGGATCGTTAATGATCTCAGGCAGTTCGCCTTCATCATATCATTAACCGCGTTGCTCTGAACGCAAAAATAAGGGCATTCAACAACCCTGATAAATAAAGCACCAAACTTGTAAGATCAGGGCAATGCCAAAATCATCGGCCAGAAAAGTATATATGATTAGAAAAGCTAGAAACAGACATGAGGATCGATCCTGAAAGACCGTGGCGTCTGTATGACAAGGAAATTATCCTGAAGATTACAGGAGAAAATTTGTTTCCTTGGGCATCTATTTCTGAAGGAAAAATTACGACCTACGATTCCGCTGAAGATGCCTTTGTGATAAGAATAAGCAAGGCAGCAGCAAACGCCTCTGAAATCATGCAGTTTGCCAGGGTGAAAGGATATGGCATTCTTGAACTGCAGAACTCTTTTTTTGTAATGCTGAAAATAGCGACCAACAAACCTGGAACCATCAGGGAGATCGTAAAAGCAAGATTTGCCAAGGCGGACATGTTCCAAATCACAAACGGCAAAGGAGAAATTTTCTGGCGCATAAGGCTTATGAAGAAATCCATGGGCGACCTGATGAGTAAATTCGCCATTTTTTCAAGCATTATTGAGCCAGAGTACAGTGTTTACATCGACTATATTGGAGATCCGCAACCTGACGCTGACTATCTGAAAGCTCATAATGTGAAGGACAGTATAACGGACATTGAGATCATTCAGAAGTCAAAACCGTCTTATAGAAAAAGGATGCCGCAATATTTCAGTGATTTTCATCAGGAGTGGAAATTCCTGTCAAGGGCTGATAATATTGAGGAGATTCGCTTCTCCATGGCAAGAACAGAATCGTCTTCTGATCTGAAAATAACAGCTTCAATGAAGAGCAGAGGCGTTTATGTCACAGAGGAAACTATGAAGACTCCAATACCCACATTCTTCATGGGATCAAGTATCAAGGATGGCATATCTCCTCTGATCCTGTACAATGACTATGTTGACGGTGTCCAGAAGGTAAGGTGGCTGGTAATGACAGAAGAAACAGGAGGGCTGATCAAGAGGATAGCAATGGCAAACACGAAGTTGGGGAAGATGGCAAAGTTTGTCATAACGAAATACGCGTTGCTTGATATCTAATCCATTTCCTTGAAGATATCGTCATATGGGTTCTTCTCAGAATGTTCATCTCCCTTGCTTGAAGCAGCCTTCTCTATGTTTGCCTTGTTATATGTCCACTGGTTGACTCTCCATGCCTTGCCCTTTGCAACGTTGACCTCTTCGCGATGGGCGTTAAGGAGGCCGTACTCTTCAAGGTTGTAAAATATATCGCGTTCTGCGGACGAGAGAACGTTATCAAGTACATAGTCCTCGTAGCCGAAGAATGAGAGCACAAAGTCTGAGAGTTCCTCCACGTAACCTCTTTCCATGCCCTTGCTGCCAAAGACATTTTCAAGCGCGGCAGTCAGGATCTCTCTGGTGACTATAGGCATAGGAGGCTCTCTATTTCTCATTATATAATAATCTTTGCTGAAATCTGTGTGAAGCCAGGTCAGCCTAACTGCGTGATCTCAACGATAGAAATATCGCTGCTTTTCAAAGTTCCTCCTGCAGAAATTACAGAAACCGATCCGGACTGGCACAATTCAGTATTATATTCGACGGATCCACTAACCACGCGCATCACACCGTTGTCCATCCAGAGTGGAACCTCTCTGTTGGAATTGATCCTTAGGCTCCATACAGAAACGTTCCCATCCCGCAAGAGAAGTTTTCTGTACCCCCACTGAAAATCATCCCTGCCTGCAAACTCATTTCTGGCACTCTCAAGATCCTTCTCGCTGTCTATTCCAAGCCATTCCCCATCCTCATAATACGCAGAAACCAGCCCTTTCTCTGCTAATGACGGGAAAACAGCGATTTCTGGCTCAAAGGAAACGCTCTGCTCCATAAAATAATGGAATATTTCTTTCCGGATAATATAAACTCCTGCGTTAATTAGAACATCCAGCAGAGGCTTTTCCCTGAAACGTCTCACAGCTCCATGATCGACATCCACAACACCGTACGGGCTCCTCATTCTGGTGACGTGCACTGTGAGCGGTTTACCAGAGTCATTGGAGAAATCTATCATTCTTCTGAGATCAATATCGGATACAGTATCTCCGTTTCTCACCACAGCATCGGTATCAGCAGCAGATATCAGATTGCGCATTGAAAACATCTTCCCCATAGGCTTATCCTCGTGAAGATATTCTATGCGCATGCCCCTGTATTCAGATCCAAAGGTTTCTTCAATACGTTGAGAAAGGTGACTGGTCAGCATGAAAACCTTCTTAATTCCGGCATACGAAAAATCATCCAATTGCTTGTGGAGTATTGTATAGCCATCCTTGAGTTCCAGAAGGCCTTTGGGAATCCGTTCTGTATAAGGTCTTAACCTTTTTCCGTAACCCCCGGCCAGTATAGCACCAATCATTGATTCGGAATATAATCAGGGTAAAAATATTATTTCTCTTATAAAGAACAATCTATACCCTGGAAAAAGCGGAAATGATAACCTTATGATATTACTTTCAAACGCCTAGTTTTTAAGGCATTACAGAACAAAAGGTTATTATAATGCATGAAAATGACAGACCGTATTCTAAGATTAAATCCATTACCCCGATCCTTGTATGGTCCGGGCTTTCAAAGAAGGAAGTGAAAATATGTTTGAGAGTTTGGATCGTTCAAGGCTTGGCAAGGTGCATCTGTGGATTATAGTTCTTGCCTCAATGGGTCTGTTTCTTGACGGATATGACCTTTCTATTATAGGATCTGCCCAGGAATATGTGCTGTTTAAGGCATTTTCAGAAACTAAGCTTGTCTATGATCTGATTAATGCCTCATCATTCATAGGAATGGCTGTCGGAGCACCAATACTGGGGATTCTTTCAGACAGAAAGGGAAGAAAGTTTGTCTTCACCCTAGATCTCATATTTTTTGTGGTATTTGCCGCAACTGCAGCTTTCTCACAGAACTCAATAGAACTGTTCGCATCCCGACTCCTTCTTGGTGTGGGAATAGGCGGTGATTATCCGGCAAGTTCCACGCTTATATCTGAATTTTCCCCGATAAAGAAGAGGGGGACGATCCTTATGCTTATGGTTGCCTTTTACTGGATTGGGGCAGGTGTAGCTTCAGCACTGACACTTCCAACACTCTATTTCTTTGGAACGAATTTCTGGAGGGCTCTCTCTCTGATCGGAGCTATTGCGGCAGTCCCTATAATACTGATGAGGATCCGTATTCCTGAAAGTGCCAGATGGCTGGAGGCCCATGGCGATGACAAAGATGCCCGGGAGGTGATAAAAGAGGTTGCAGTTCCCGAAAGTGCCGGCATCTGGAAAGAAGAAACACCATTTTACAGGAGACAGAGCTTTGTCCTGAGTCTTGTATTCGTGCTTTCTGCCTGGTTTCTGTTTGACGTCGCCTCATACGGAATCGGCTTCTATTACCCACTGATATACGGAACAATAATAGGGTCTCCCGGAGAGACGGTCATTTCAAAAATATACGGCTCGGCCCTGTTCGGTCTTCTCCTTACGGCTGGTGCCCTGATTGGCTATGCGATTGCGATATATCTTGTGGACAGGGCAGGAAGAGCACCTCTGACAATAGTGGGCTTTGGCGGCATGTCTGTGATACTCGGCGTTCTTGCGTTCACAAGGATCACCGGACTGGCTGTACTTGGATATTTCTTTATATTTGTTCTCTTTGAGCAGTGGATAGGCGCAGTGACCCTTTTCTATCCAACAGAACTCTTCAAAACAAAAGAAAGGGCATCTCTTCAGGGAACTGCCACACTTGTCTCCAGAATAGGGGCCGTCACAGGCATATTCGTGTTTCCGCTTTATGCCATATTCAGCAGCTTGACAGTGTTTTTCCTCTTCAGCTTTATTGGCTTTGTAATCGCACTTTTACTGGCGCCTGAAACAAAGAAAAGATCGCTGGAGGAAATCTCCGGGGACAGGTACTGACCCTTTTATTTTCCTTTAAACTCAGCCTTTCTTTTCTGCATAAATGATGATATTCCCTCCCTGAGGTCTTCCGTGGAAAAGAGAATACCCATGGCCTCAGACTCCTTTTCCAGGCCAGAATGTATGGAAGATCCGTAGGAAGAATAGATCAGCTTTTTAGAAAGCTCGACAGCAATCGGTGCACAGTTCTCTGCAATACGTGAAGCTAAACCTATTGCAACCTCATCAAGCTTTTCAGGTTCCGCGAGAACCGAGACTATTCCCATCTCATAGGCCTGCCTGCCAGAAATTCTCTCAGCACTAAGTATCAGGTAAGAAGCCCTGGACTCACCTATTAGCCTGGGAAGCCTCTGTGTACCACCCCATCCTGGAAGAAGGCCTCTTGTAAGCTCCGGAAAACCCATCTTCGATCTCTCTGTGGCGATCCTGATATCACACGCAAGGGCAAGTTCGAACCCTCCACCCAAAGCGTATCCATCTATGGCTGCTATCACCGGAATTCTGATCTTTGATATCTTTTCAAAAATAGACTGTCCCTTTGCAGAAAACCTCATAAAATCCATCGGTCCCTGAAAAAACTGGGAGAGCTCAGCACCGGCAGAAAAAACACCACCATTGCCCCTGATCACTATTGCCCTCGCATCTCCTGAACCCGAGAGGGAATCGATAGCTTCTTCGAGCTGCTCAAGAACAGATCCATTCAGGAGATTGTTTTTTCCGTTGGACAGGGTGAGTATGGCAACCCTGTTTTCAAAAGATAACTCTACCAGCTGATCAGGATTTGCATTGCCGTCAGGCACATGATGTGCAGACGCTATTGATCCGGTTTCAACACCCTTTGGTTTGGAGGGCTTGGAAGCAAAAGCCTCTTTGAGTCTCCCCTCCATTATGGTTTTGCTTGGACGAAAAACGTCAAGGCCAGTTTTCTTGTGGATTTCCTCAAGCTTTTCTCTTATTTCGGCAACCGTAAGACCCTCAGCAACCGAAACAGGCCCAAACGGGCGGTTCATTCCCAGTTTAACGCCGGTCTCTATGTCCTGTGGTGAGGCAATGCCTTCTTCCACGATCTTTGAAGCCTCATTAACCTCTATGGCAAGAACGTCAAGCAGGGATAAGTCCGGAGACCCTTTTGGCTCTGGAATCATGGCCTTTCCATTTTCCCATGTGTAAAAGCCAGAACCTGTCTTCATGCCAAGTCTGTTCTTTGAAACAAGATCGTGAAAAGCTCTGCAACTGCCGTAATCCGGTGAAAGCTCTTTTGCGAAATAATCCAGAGAATGGACAACTGTGTCAAGGCCCACATAGTCCATGAGTTCATATGGCCCCATGGGAAGACCCTGTGATCTCGCAAATGCGTCAACATCGGCGGGATTCATCTTCAGCTTTTCCACAAGAACACAGAAAAATAACGATTCTGGAGCGTTGATCCTGTTTACAACGAAGCCGGGAGAATCCTTGAGCACCCTTATCGGGACCTTTCCAATCTTTTTGGCAAAATCAAAAACCCTTTCAAATACAGCATCAGAAGTTTTTTCACCCTTGATGATCTCCACCAGCTTCATGATCACTGCAGGATTAAAGAAATGCATTCCTATGGCCCTTTCCGGGCGCTGCATGCCTGAGGATATCTCGGAAATTCTTATGTTGGAGGAATTGGATGCGATTACAGTTTCCGGATCAACGTATTTTTCTATATCCTGAAAAATCTCTCTCTTCATCTCAAGGATCTCCGGTACTGCCTCCACAACAAGCCAGCTTCCTGAAACAGCCTCCCTTCTGGAAAGGGTAAAGCTGACTCTCGAAAGAATTTCGTTCCTGCCTTCCTGGGTTACCTTTCCGGATTTGACCATTCTGTCAAGGCTGGAGGAAATGGAAACCTTTGCCCTGTCCAGAAACTCCTGGGAAACATCCGTAAGACCAACAGAATAACCGGCGAGGGCGAAGACCTCTGCAATACCATGCCCCATCTGTCCTGCGCCTACTACGGCAAGCTTTTCACTCAAAATACCACCCTATTTTCTTGCCTTTTTGGCAATCTCTGTAAGTTTCTGGGCAGAAAACACGTCCCCAGTCACCTTCATCTGGCCGGACATAAACGCTTTTATGGGATCAAGCGAACCGCTGAAAATTGCAGAGAGCACGTCGTCAGAAGCTGATATTGTAGCGGAAGACCCAGGAAGTTCGCCATCAATGACATCCAATTTCTCCGTGTTCAAAACTAGCGTAAAAGGCTGCTCTGATCCTACTCTGAAAACAAATGACTTATTCAGTTTCTGCATAGAGTCCCTGAGTTCTGGGTTCTCCTTTCCCGCACCGACTATTTTTACAAGATCCTCTCTGAAGCTCATTCAGGCTAATTGAGATAAGAGATAAATCTTTTGACCCTAAAGTTTCTCCATGCTTTAGAACGGCATCAACCTTTTATCGCATCAAGGATGAAGTCTGCGAAGTCCGCATCTGATCTTGCGCCGACGAAAGAGGCCTCTCCGTTTATCACAATATGAGGCACTGAGGACACTCCTGCTGCACTGGCCTCCTCTCCAAACTCCGTAGCTTCAATCATCTCTCCAGTGATATTGCTGTTCAGCATTGCGAACTTATGTGCAGTACCAACAGCCCTTGGGCAGTAAGGGCATGTGGGCGTTACGTACACTTTTATCTCAACAGGCCTGTCAATATTCTTGATGGCCTCTTTCACTTTCTCTGGCACCTCAACATCTCCGCTTGATACAGCCTTTATGTCTTCAAACAGTGAAGAGAACTCATATCCTGAAGGAATCCCGGAATACCTGATCCTGTTACCTAAGCCTTTACCATCCGTGACTATGACTGTAGGGAATTTCGTAATACCTTCTCTCTTTACCTCATCAGCGTCAGCATTCCTGTCGTATACTTTCAGTTCTATTCTCGAATCAAGCTCACTGAGCTCCCTGGCAATTTCAACCGTGGGTTCACAGTAGGCACAGTTCTCCTTGGAATCTGTGAAAACTTTAAGCTCAACAGGGTTCTTAAGATGCTCCTGAAACTCCTTAACTATTATTTTTCTATTTTCTTCACTTATAAGAGCCATGAAAATTCATCGCCAGACGATATTTAACCTTTGACTATACATGGAGAAACTTACACCTAATACATGTAGTTGATTTCCTTTTCAGCATAACGGAAGTATTAACTCAAAATCCTGGTGTAAGCAGCCAACCAGTTATGTATAAAATCAAAGGCTCAGCCTGCCGCGCAACAAATCCCAGCTTCCTGCAAACCACGTAAGAGGATGACTTATAGCGGTAAATTGTTTTTAACACATTCCCATGCCGGTCATACAGGGAGATACCAGAATCTCTGCCATTATATTCAGTTAAATTCTATCCGAAACACAAAAACATCTGCCGATTGCCTTGGGAAAACTGACCCGTTTAAAAATTGCAGGAAAGTTGTTCAAAATCGAGTCAAAGAGAATCACAGAAAAGATAGGGGATTTTCAGAGATCACACAGAGAGAGCCTGCCAATGATAGCTCCCATGAACTCAGGAAAGACTCAAGAAAGGATATCACCACTCTCATCAAACACTGTGCATTTACTTGGGCATTTGTGAATTTCATCTATCCTCGAATGTTTGGGGAAACTTAGAATGTTTGGAATATTTGACCATGTGGCTCTTGGATGACCCGCTTCAACCATTCTTACCTGACTGAAGGCCGGATAAAAACCATGAAAACGCGCAATGGAGCTTAATATAAACATAAGACATGGGTGTCAGGTCAAGTGATAAAAGAATTATAGTCTTGTACGATGGCATAGATATGGAAGAATACGGCATCCCCACGATCGAAAACATAAGGGAGGCTGAGAATTTTCTTAATGGAAAGATCAACAGGACGCCAATGGACTATTCGGCGACACTGAGCAGCCAGTTTTCATGCAGTGTTTATCTCAAGCTGGAAAACCTTCAGAAAACTGGATCTTTCAAGGCAAGAGGCGCACTTCTGAAGATGAACTCCCTAAGCCAGGAGGAAAGGAAACGGGGGGTCATAGCAGTCAGTGCCGGCAATCACGCCCAAGGAGTTGCATACGCTGGCCAGATCATGGGGATAGGTACAAAAATTGTCATGCCGGAATTCACCACGCCTGCCAAGGTAAATGCAGTGGAGAGGTATGGTGCTGACATAGTACTTAAAGGAAAGGACTACAGTGAGGCCAGGGAGATTGCCCTTGAGATAGCGGGCAGGGAGGGAAGGGCGTTCATAGAAGGTTTTGATGACTTCCATATAATCGCGGGTCAGGGAACCATAGGTCTTGAAATAATGAAAGATCTGCCGGACACAGACATTATAGTGGTTCCTGCTGGCGGTGGCGGTTTGATATCAGGAATAGCCATAGCGGCAAAGACCATCAGGCCTGAGGTCAGGATAATAGGTGTGCAGTCCGAGAAGATAGACTCAATTGCACAGTCAATGGCAAAGGGCCGGATAGTTTCAAGTGTGAAGGGGGAGACTATAGCCGACGGAATAGCCATCAGGACACCAGGAAAATTGAATATCGAGATAATAAAAAAGTATGTTGATGAAATCGTAACTGTGTCTGATGAAACCATGGCATATGCTCTGTTCAGGCTGCTCGAAAGGAATAAAATTCTCGTGGAGCCATCAGGGGCCGCCCCTCTCGCTGCACTTATGGAGAACAGGGTGAATGTAAAAGGAAAAAAGGTTGTCCTTGTCCTATCGGGTGGTAATGCCAACCTGCTAATGCTTTCCAAAATAATCTTTAAGTCCATGGAGATGGAAAACCAGCTAATCAGAATTGAACTCACCATTCCGGATAAGCCTGGTACCCTTTACAGAATCGCACAGGCAATTTCAGAATCAGGCGGGAACATCTACCACGCAGAGGTGGACAACCTCAAGGAGGACACGCCTGTGGGCCATCAGTCAGTAACGTTCTCGGTAAATGTAAGAGACAGGAAGCACTCGGAAGTGCTGCTTGAGAAGCTGAAGAATATAGGTTTTCCATTCAGAACCTCTTCAAACCAGACTTCAAGGTAATGTTAAATATATGAACCAGCAATATTGGGTGAATAAACACGTACATTTCCAGCCGCGAAAGAGGCTATAAAATGGAATTTGAAAAATTCAAGGCTATGCAGTTCCCAAGGGATATTTTGGTAGGTCACAAAGTCTTGCATATGCTCCCATCCCTAATACCACCTTATTCAAAGAACAGAAGCGTTCTTATACTCGCAGGTAACACAACCTATCAGATTGCAGGAGAAGAAATTGAACAAATGCTTCTGGAATCCGGATACAAAGTTACAGCCATTAAAGCCGGTGAAGCAAACAGGGAAAACCTCATTTCCGCAGAAAAAAAGGTCTCTAAAATTATGCCCGGAATAATAATAGGGGTTGGTGGGGGATCCAAGATAGATCTCACGAAGAAGATTGCCTATGATACAGGCATACCTTTCATCAGTGTTCCAACATCACCGAGTCATGACGGGATAGCCTCACCAAGGGCCACAATTAAGGACGGGACTACCGTGGTATCTGAGAACGCCGCAATGCCAGTTGCAATAGTGGCGGATACATCTGTGATGGTCAGGGCACCCTTCAGGTACCTGACGGCAGGAGCTGCGGACGTGATCTCCAATATTACGGCAGTGATGGACTGGCGCCTTGCAAACAGAATAAAGGGTGAAGAAATAAGCAGCAGTGCGGCAAATCTTTCAGAATATGCCGCTAGGGAGCTCATGGAGAAAGCCCACATGATTCTCCCGAACGTTGAAGAATCTGTCTGGATTGTCACAAAGCAGATACTGGCGTCAGGTACAGCTATGGCGATAGCATCATCATCAAGACCGGCCAGCGGGAGTGAACACCTCTTCTCTCATGCGGTTGAAATGGCTGGGAGTGGAAAGGCCATACACGGGGAGCTTTGCGCCATCGGTACAGTTGTCTCCATGTATCTCCACGGCGGAGACTGGAAAAAAATAGCAGAAGTGTTTGAAAAAATGAGAATATCAATAAGGGCGAAAGACTACGGTCTTGATCCGGAAACGGTAATCAACGCGCTGGCCACTGCGCATAGAATACGTCCGGAAAGATACACAATTCTTGGGGAGTCTGATCTGAGCTACAGCGCTTCAGAGAAGGCTCTTGAAATCACCGGAATAATCTGAAATAGAGGAATCTTTTATGGGAAAAGTATCATTTGTAGGCAAGGAAATAGCAAGAGAGGGTCTGGAGTTCGTTTTCGCTGGTCCATTGCAGGAATGCAGCGGATGCAAGGTGAAAAACGCGTGCTTCAGCCTTGAACCCGGGAGAAGCTACAGGGTGACGAGGCTGCGTGAAAAGAAAAACCCATGCAACATATTTCTTGGAGGGGAAGCAGTCGCAGTGGATGTTGAGGAGATGGATCAATACGTTAACACAAACTATGGAGTCTCAGTGCAGGAAGGATCAATTATAACAACAGCGTCTATGAAATGCGATAACTATGCCTGCAGAAACATAGAGACATGCAACCTTATGTTCATGAGAGAAGGAGTAAGAGCCAGGATACTTTCAGTTGAGGAAAAACTTGACTGTCCTAAGGGATATGACATCAGAAGGCTCAAAGTCGCCTATAAGTGAAAGGCATTAGATGAGCAGCTTCAAGATCGGACTCGTGGGAAAGCCAAATGTCGGCAAGAGTACAATATTTTCTGCGCTAACCAAGCACAATGTGGACATAGGAAACTATCCGTTTACCACTGTAAAACCAAACACCGGCGTGACCTTCATAAGACATTCATGCCCGGAAGTTGAAATTGGTGGAAAGTGCGATCCTTCCTACGGTTATTGCGTTTCTGGAATCAGATACATACCAGTTCAGGTTGTGGATGTACCCGGCCTGATAAAAGGCGCATCACAGGGAAAGGGGATGGGAAACCAGTTTCTGGATAGCATCAGAGATTCTGACGCAACGGTGCAGATATTCGATTCCACAGGTCGGACCGATATGATGGGCAACGAATCCATAAATCCGGAAAATGCAGTAGAAGAGGAGATCAACATGATCAACGATGAGATCGTTCAATGGGCCGCCAATACAATCTCTGCCGACTGGGATCATTTCTCAAGGAGAGCTGACAGTTCATCGGAAAGGCTTGGCAAATCACTGAGTAGTAAACTTTCCCACTTCAGGATAAGCGAGAGCCAGATGTCTGAAATACTTTCTGCAGGTATATTTCCATCAAGGCTTTCCATATGGGGAACGGATGACTTTTTGCAACTTGCAAGGCTCATCATAGAGAGAACCAAGCCAAGGGTGCTTCTTGGAAACAAGATGGATCTGATAAGCGATGCGCAGGCTGAGAAAATTCTGAACGGAAGGAGAGACATTTTTCTGACCAGCGGAGAAACAGAACTTATACTTTCTAAGGCCATCGAAACCGGGGTAATAGAATCGGAAACCCCTCCATTCCAGGTTAGCAGAAAAGCCAGCCAGAAACAGATTGAAGCACTTGACAGGATAGAGAAAATAGTTTTAAGGAGAGGGTACAGTTCATTGAGAAAGGTTATGGAAGAAACGGTTTACGTAAAACTTGGAAGAATCGTTGTGTTTCCAGTGTATGACGAAACGCTATGGAGGGACAGACAGGGCAAACTTCTTCCAGATGCATTTTTCATGAAGAGTGGTGAAACTGCCCTGGACCTGGCCTACCGTGTACACACCGAAATAGGAGAAAATTTCATAAAGGCAATCGACGGCAGAACTCATAGAACTCTGGGTAAAGATTATGTTCTTAAGGACGGAGACGTAATAAAGATAGTCTCCAGATCCTGATTGCCAACAAGAATGGAAACCAGTAAAAGTTTATAACCGATGTGGAAGTGACAAATAATGCACCTGATCTGTCCGCAATGCAAATCAGACAGCATCATTGCTGGAATATCATTTATAACAGGCCAGTATAAATGCGCCGAGTGCGGATACACTGGCAGTTTTGTAATAGAGATGGATGACGAAAACTACAGGAAATTCCTCGAGGAAAACGGAAAGTAGTTCTCTTGAGAATTTAGCGCAGAAAACAACATTATTTCACACACCACGCCAGAAGAAGTGGTGCTCATGCAGGCTTTATAACCTCTGAACCAGTTCCGCTGCTCAGGTCTGGCATTAAAGCATAAAAAATGTGCTGCACTTAATTAAATCCGTGAAAGAGAAGGTTGGTAAGGATAATATCTGACATCAGACTTTAGTTTCATGGAAGACAACAGGTTTGAACTGACGTTGGACAAAATACTGATTACGGCAACCAGAAACAGTCCGTCACAGGTGATATCATACAGAGGGGAGAAACATGTCACCTACAGGGAATTCTCTCAGATGGTTTACTCCTTTGCAAGGGCACTTCTGAAGAACGGTCTTAAGAAAGGAGAAAAGGTTGGAGTAATGGACTGGGACAGCATCACATACATGGTCGCATACTATGCTGTTCCGATTGCGGGGGGCATTATACATACTGTTAACATAAGGTATTCACCAGAATTGATCTATTATACCATGAAGCATGCAGACGACAGATTCGTAATCATAAGGGACGAATTCGTGCCTATGATACAGGATAAGGTTGAACTTTTTGATTTTGTATCCAAATGGATTATAACAAGCGATAAGGAAGAGGTCAGTAACAGAATGGAGGGCTCTCTTAGCGCCGAGGAGATGATGAAATACAACGGGAAAGAAGAGCTGCCCGATCTGAATGAGGACGACACTGCCACAACATTTTACACATCCGGTACCACAGGCCTCCCGAAGGGGGTGAGTTTTACACACCGACAGATAATGCTGCATACAATGGTACTGTCCAGCATACTCTCGGACGAACCGTTCGACCTCAAGTCCAGCGATGTGCTGATGCCAATGGTGCCTATGTTTCACGTTCACTCCTGGGGAGTACCGTTCAGCACTCTTATGAGGGGGATGAAGTACGTGCTTCCTGGCAGATACGATTTCAATGCAATCCCTGATATAATAAGAAAGGAGAAGGTTACGATGACACTTATGGTGCCTTCAATACTTTACATGATACTTTCCAACCCAGAAGGCGCAAGAGCAATGAGGGAAAACCACGTCAAGGTTGCCGTTGGAGGAGGCGGCATAAGCGAGGGCCTTGCAGCACGGGCAAAGAAGGAGGGTATTATGGTTGCAGCCGCATATGGAATGTCAGAGACTGCACCGCTTCTCTCAATATCCACATACACCAATGAGGCTAAAAAATTGCCGGAGGAGGAACTCGATAAGATCAGAACTTTTTATACGACTCCGGCACCTCTGGTTGAAATGAAAGTAGTCGGGGAGGATGGAAAGGAAGTGCCATGGGACTCCAGCTCCATAGGTGAAATAGTTGTGAGAGCCCCATGGCTGACCTCTGGGTATACAAACGATCCGGAAGGTACAGAAAGGTTGTGGAAAGACGGCTGGATGCACACAGGAGATCTGGCAGTGGTGAACAGCACCGGATACATCAAAATAGTGGATCGTGAAAAGGATGCTGTAAAATCTGGCGGGGAATTCATTCCCACACTCATTCTTGAAGATGCAATCAGCACATTTCCCGGGGTGGCCGAGGTTGCAGTGATAGGAAAGAAGGATGAAAAATGGGGAGAAAGGCCAGTGGCATTCATATCCGGCCTCACGGAAATCGACGAAACAAAGATGAGAGAACACCTGATGAGTTATGTGAATTCCGGAAGGATCTCAAAGTTTTGGATACCCGATGAATTCCGTACAGTGAAGGAGTTCGAAAAAACCAGCACAGGAAAGATAGATAAAAAAGCGCTCAGAGAGATGATACAAAATTAAGGGCGATCTGAATGGAATTGCGAACTAGCGGGGAATTCCCGCTTTCATCGCCTCCTCGTACTGGCTCTCCGTGATCTTCCCGGTTGACAGTGCCAGATCCTTTATCGACTTTCCGGTATGGAGGGATTCCTGCACTATCCTGGCCACTGTGTCGTATCCAAGATAAGGATTGAGAAGTGCCGCAGAACCGAAGCTGCTACCAAGATGTCTTCTGCAGGATTCCTCGTCGGCCTCAAGTCCGTCAATCAGTTTTGTCCTGAACATCCTAAGGCCTGATGTGAAGATATCAATTGCACGGGAAAGCTCAAGATCTATTCCGGGCATCATCACGTTGAGTTCAAGCTGACCGGCCTGCACTGAGTAATTAACCGCCTGCTGGCATCCAAGCACGGAGTGGCAGATCATATTCATTGCCTCAGCTATGGAAGGGTTGATCTTTCCTGGCATTATTGAAGAGCCCTGCTGAACAGCAGGTATCCTTATCTCGTGAATACCTGCACCAGGTCCGGAGTAAAGCAATCGGATGTCATTGGATATCTTGTTGATGTCAAGAGCAAGGTTTGCTACAGAGCTCATTACCCTTGAAAAATCAGACTGGAACTGCATTATTCCAGGAAGATTATCCGATGGTATCCAGGAAATTCCAGTAAGATCAGAAAGAATCGAGACAACCTCCTTCTGATACCCTGTTGCTGTGTTTATACCTGTGCCCACAGCAGTTCCACCTATGTTCAGATCTCTCAGGTACTCAATCGCACTTCTGATTTCCCTCAAATCCCTTGAAACGGCATAAGCATATGCTGCCAATTCTATTCCAAGCGTCACGGGCGCTGCATCCTGCAGGTGCGTCCTTCCAGGCTTCACAACACCTTTCATCTCTTCCGCCTTCCTTTTCAGTGAAGCGTGAAGAAGATCAGCCTCGTCTATGAGTCTAAGAGCCTTCTTCATTGCGGTGAGGCGCATCATGGTCGGATAAACGTCATTTGTGCTCTGCGACATGTTCACATGATCGTTGGGATGCAGGAATTCATACGATCCAGGCTTCTTACCCATGACTTCGAGAGCCACATTTGCAATGACCTCATTTGCATTCATGTTGAATGAAGTTCCCGCCCCAGCCTGAAATATATCCACCCTGAAATCTTCAATATGGTATCCGCCCAGGATTCTGTCACAGGCGGTAACTATGGCTTCAGATTTTTCATTTGTCAGTTTACCGAGCCTGTTGTTGGCGATCGCGGCAGCCTTTTTGATCGTAACGATAGAGTATATATGATCTCTGTCTGAAGTATGCCCGGATATCCTGAAATTATCTATGGCCCGAACAGTGTTAACCCCGTAAAAAGCCTCATCCGGTATTGACACTTCACCCAATACGTCATGTTCCTTTCTTGCCATATTTCATGATATCAAACTTGTATAAACGTAAATTGGCTAAGATCTTAGCAATGTATTCTCATAAACGTATTATATTCATAAGAAATAAAGTGTGAAGAGTGAGAGAAATATGGGAAACGACGAGATAATATTCAGGGTTGCAGGAGCCGCAGGTGATGGTGTACAATCAGCGGGTCAGATAATAGCAAAAACACTTTCAAGAAAAGGTCTGAACGTTGTGACCTACAACTACTATCAGGATATTGTGAGGGGGGGACAGAGCTGGTATCAGATAAGGGGATCAAATTCGAAGGTGAGGTCACAGGGGGATGGCCTGGACATTCTGATAGCCCTGAATAGCGATGCACTGGAAAGACATACAAATCCGGAAATAAACGAAGGCGGCGCGTCTCCGCTTTCAGGTATAGCGATATATGACAAATCTCTAACCGTTAAGGACAAGAGAAATGTACAGTACATAGAAATGCCTCTTTCAGAACTTGCTTTAAAACACAGCAAATTTCCGCTGATGAAGAACACAGTGGCCATAGGGGCAGCAATGGCTGCTGCCGGTGTTAACTTCGATACCCTTGCCGGGGTTATAAGTGACATTTTCGGGAATAAGGGAGCTGTAGCAGATCAGAATGTGAAGGCTGCAAAGGAGGGTTATGATTATTATTCCGCCAACTACAAACCATTGGAAAAAACACTCAGGTTCAGCGATAAGAGGAAATATCTGATAGGCGGAGGTGAGGCAGTAGCACTTGGCGCAGTCCGTGGAGGGTTAAAGATGTACATTGGATACCCAATGACACCCGCGTCGTCAGCCCTTCACTATCTGGCTTCACACTCTAAACAATTTGGCGTCTTTGTGAAAATACCTGAGGATGAAATATCGGCACTTAATATGGTCATAGGTGCCAATTATGCTGGCGCCAGGGCTATGACAGGGTCATCAGGTGGCGGTTTTTCCTTGATGGTCGAGGCATTGGGTCTTGCAGGAATGACGGAAGTTCCAGCGGTCATATACGAATCTCAAAGACCGGGACCATCAACAGGCCTTCCAACAAAGACTGAACAGGGAGATCTTAACCTTGTACTGGGTGCCTCTCAGGGGGATTTTCCAAGAATAGTTCTTAGCCCAAGAAACGTGAAGGACTGCATAGAGCTTACATCAGAAGCGATGAACCTGGCCCAGATATACCAGACGCCTGTAATTGTGATGTCAGATCTCTATCTCTCGGAGCACAGCGAAACCATTGATGAAATAGATCTGAATTTCTCCATAGATGATGGCGAAAGGGCAAAGGATGGAGAATCGGACTACAAAAGGTACAGGATAACAGATAATGGAATATCCGAAAGGGCGATCCCGGGGCAGAAGGGTCTGATGCACAATGAGGACTCCGATGAGCATGACGAATATGGAAACGTGGTTAGTGATGCAGTCACCGATCCGAAGAAGAGGGAGGAAATGATGAAAAAAAGGATGAGGAAGCTTGAAACCTACAGGCGGAACATGCCTCCAACCCCAACATACAGGTTGGAGGATGCGGACGTTGCAGTGGTTCAGTGGGGTTCAACAGCAGGAGTTGTCGAAGAGGTGGTGGACATTCTCAGAGATAAAGGAAAAAAGATTGGTGCAGTGGAGGTCAACAGGGTTTTTCCATTGAATCCCGATATTGAGAAAATTCTCTCTGGTAAAAGAATCATAGTGGTTGAAAATAACTTTTCCGGTCAGTTCAACAGGCTCCTGAAATCAGAGTTTGGTGTGAAGACCAGTCTGGTTCGAAAATATAATGGAGAGGCTTTTTACCCAGGTGAACTAGCAGCTATGATAGAGAAAGAGATGGAGGTGAACTAGATGGTCACACTGAACGACTATAGCGGAAGCGTGAAGCCCGACTGGTGCCCAGCATGCGGAAACTTTGCGCAGCTGACCGCAATAAAAAATGCACTTGTTGAACTGAACATTGAACCAGAAAACGCAGTGATAGTGTCCGGGATCGGATGCTCAAGCAACCTGCCTGAGTTTATAAGAGCATATGGTTACCATGGGCTTCACGGAAGGCTTCTTCCCGTGGCGTCTGCGATAAAATGGGCCAACAGGGACTTGACTGTGATAGGTTACGGTGGAGATGGTGACGGATTCTTTGAAGGAACTCAGCATTTCTATCATACAGCAAAGAGGAACGTTGACATAACATACATTGTTTCTGACAATCAGATATTTGGACTTACCACAGGCCAGGCATCACCCACCTCGGAAATTGGCTTCATATCCAAGACAACACCAGATGGAAACATAGAAAAACCGGTCAACCCTCTCACCTTTGCACTTTCAGCTGGTGCAACATATGTGGCGAGGGGTTTCTCAGGCGATCCAAAACACCTGGAGGAACTCATCAGAAACGGTATAAAACACAAAGGCTTTTCCTTCATTGACGTATTCAGTCCATGCGTCACCTTCAACAAGACCAACACATATGATTACTTCAGGAAAAGAGTCTACAAATATATACCGGATAACCCAGAAGACTTTTCAAAGGCATATCAGATTTCTCAGGAGTGGGGAGAGAGGATACCTATAGGGCTTATATACCAGAAATCTGAAGCAACGTATGAAGATCTTGATCCAGTCGCTTCTGGAGAAATTCCTATTGTCAGGAGGCCTTACAGAAAGCTAACCGAGGAAGACATATCCGAATTTCTCTGAAGATTCGAGGGTGAATATATATGGCGATTGATTTAGCCAAAATCTGATAGCAATCTATGCAGCCCAATGAAATTGCGCAGAACTCTCATGGCTGAAAACATTGACAGCAATTTTTAAACGAATCATGAAGCAAAATAATAAATACAACAATTCCACTTAGGGCTCTGGAGGTTACTATGGACAGTAACACAGATAATACACCCAAAGGAACAGGCGGAACAGAGCCTATTGTACCACCAAGGAAGCCATCATCCGTGGCAAAATGGCAAGCGATAGTTGTCGTTTTGATTCTGGCAGTGGCAGCACTTGCTGTTGCATACGCCCTGAAATCGCCAAGTACTACTAAAACGGTTTCAGCCCCGACGAACGGAGTTCAGGTGAACGAATACTCGCCTACCGCTACGGTGAATCAGAGTTATACGTTTGACCTGCTTGTAACAGGGGCTTTTGCTAACGCGACGGTTTGGTTTGGAGACGGTACGAGCGCCACATTTACCAGCGCAAACTACCCGGCTTTTAATGGAGCAACACAGTTGACAATATCGCACACATACATGCACCCGGGATCGTATTACATATACTATCAGGTCAACTTTAAGAACGGGACAAGTGTGACGGATACCGGAAGCTTGCTTCCAGTCAAGACCAACATAAATGGTGTGGTTAACGCAGATCAGGCACTTGGTCTCTTCACCGTGAATCTTTCCAGATCAAGCGCACAGGTTGTCAACAACTACACAAACATATACACACCGGGATCACACTACTCCTACTTCATAGGTTATACAACCGTTCAGAATCCGGCTTACAGCGTTGTTTCTCAGACTTATATGACCGAAATCAATGATGTAGTTAACAAGTCACTGAGCGGTCCTGTGAATTTCAGTAATGCATATTACACTGTTAAAAATGCCGCCGCCGGCCTTAACGAGGTTTTCATAAACACCACCACTGGTGTGGTTAACGGAACAACAGGTGCAGTTACGAATACAACTACGACCACATTCATAGTGGACATACCTGTATTCACAGGAGCAGGTCTGTACTCAAAGGTGCCGGTTAGTGTATCTCAGACCTTCACAAACGATGAGGTCGTTCCTGCGGGATTCAAGACGCTTGATGGATCTATTGCTTATGATACAGTCAGTGGCGAGCTGCTGACGAATCTGTATCAGTTCCTCGTACAGTATAACGGATCTTCAAACTCGTCGTTCATGGCCGAACTGGCTACTCACCTGCCAACAATGTCCAATGGCGGAATAAATGCCCATGCTTTTAGCAGGACTGTTAGAAGCTTAAACCCCACCACTGGACTTCCAACAGGACCGAATGTAACATACACATACCAGCCAAGCCAGGTTTATAACTTCACCATAAGGGCAAACGCAACCTGGCAGAACGGACAGCCGGTCACGGCATGGGATGTATACTACACTCTAGTAAGGACGCTGCTGTTTGATGCAGGAACACCAGGAACACCAGGGTGGATCGAGGCTCAGGCACTTCTCCCGGGCGATTACTATGTGTCCAACACATATTATAATATAACGACAAACATGACCTACAACAATGCAACTAACACCATAACCTTCTACTTCCAGAACCCGGAAACGCCTAACTTCGTGTTTGAGATTCTTGCAGCCAGCGGAGACTTTGTGATGAACGCCAACTGGCTCATTGCTCATGGCGCTGCAATCACATTCACACCTGCAGGCTTCCAGGCTTACAAGGCGCAGGGGAGCGCGAGCGACTACAACACCTATGTGCAGTATCATGCACTGGCTGATGGTCCATACATGATAAACTACATAGTACCTGGTGTCGAGGTTGCTCTCGTTGCCAATCCTGCATTCCAGTCACCGGGTCCGTGGTATCCAAAGCCCGCGATCAGTAATGTGTACATAGTATACGTTGCAACCTATCAAACTGGATTCCTTAACCTTGCCTCAAAGCAGGTACAGACCGCCACAGGTTTGCCAACAACCATATGGAATCAGATAACGGCACTGCAGAGCGACCACATCATAAACATATACTCTCTTCCAACACTGGACATCTTCTGGTTCAACTTCAATGCATACGTGAATGAGACCCTGCTCACCAAGGAATACCCAGGCGCAAACATGCCAGCAACCCTGTTCACATCACTGGCTATAAGGAAAGTGTTTGCATACACCTTCAACTACGCATACTACCTTAACTACCAGACAGGTAACAAAGTATTCAACACTACCTTTGCATCGAGCTACGCTGGTATGTTGCCCGCTGGAATGCTTGGCGCGCAGAGTATCGCACAGCTCAACAGCACAACCACAGGAGTACCATACTTCAACCTGCAGATAGCTAAAGAGTACTGGAACCAGTTCCTGAACAGCTCCGCAAACTCAGTATTCCACATAACAAGCACTGGTTCATACAACGGAGCGCCACTTGACATACCGATAATGACATTCAGTCAGGACCCGGTGGATGAGGAGGCCGTGCAGACATGGGCTGAAAACCTGTCCTATGTAATATTCGGCACATACAGCGATGCAAAGTATTTCCCGGTTGAGCCTACGAACTTCGTGACTCTTCTTGGAAACATGGTGCAGGGCCAGAACCCGATGCCTATATATGAACTTGGCTGGTCACCAGACTACCCGTACCCGACAGACTACATGCTTCCAATGGCATATCCGGGCAACAGCTCAACGTATCCAGGACCAAATGACTTCACGCCATACTGGTTTGGATACAACACAAGCAACCCGACAAGAAATGTCACCGAAGCCCTTGTGCTGCAGAAGATGAGGGACGAGTACGTGAATGGATCGACGAGCACAAATGTGAACACAGTGATCACAGATTTCCAGGCAATGAATGAGAACCTGGTGAACATGACCTTCTACGTATACCTCTACCAGGCGTATGCAAAGCAGATCATATCCACAATGGTTCCCCAGAGCATTGTCTACCACGACATGGAAAACACAATGATCGAAGGGCTAGGGTTCATGTACAACTACTTCCAGTACACCAGTTAGCGCTGGTTACTGGAACTAAACATTTATTTTAAAATTTTTAAAATTTCATCATAATTTTTATTGTCCATTCTTACCCGATTTCTATTTCTTTTGTAGAAGAAATAATACTTTTGGCTCTCCTCTTTCATTCGTTTAATATTTTTATGTATAGGGTGTCCAAACATTCGTCAAACAACGAGATCCATTATTTCCCTCTTTGATCTCTGCCTTATCTGATTGACCAGGACAATGCAGTTGTATGCCACGATCCTTTCACCAACAGCAACATCATAGTT
>JAMDBD010000024.1 GCA_023484105.1 Thermoplasmatota archaeon | reverse complement strand
TCCCTCTCATTCAAACTTATATTGACTGTAAATAATAACTTTCCATCAGCATCGTCAGATATACTGCCATATCTTGTCCTCCCAGAGATCGTATTCTTCTTTCAGTTCAGACATTCTCCCCTTGACAAATCCATTCTTTTTCTCCTCTTCGGAGTATCGGCCAAGAAGATCTTTAAGATCCATATGTGCAAAGCTATCAAAGTTCTCCCGTATCACTATCTTTAGCCTTCTTCCCAGTTTCTTATCATCAGGCCTGAGGTAGAGCACTCTGTAATACTTCTGATCATCAAGTGTAACGTGAAATATCTGCCATCTGAGAGGCATTCTCTCTGAAATCGCATTGCCTGTGAGGTCTGCCAGAGCCCTTACAATTTCATCCGAATGTTCATTGTCCAATGGCTGGAAGGCAATCTCCAAACCCTTCTTCATAGTACCGGTATTACAGACATCACTAATGAAACATCGCCCATGTCCTTTTCAATTCAGAAAATGAATGCTTTACAGTCAAGGTTATATAGAATGCTTGACTAAGTGAATCATGGACGAAGAGGAATCTATTTTTGAAAGCTTTATAAGCGCAATAGAAGGGACAAAGAGCACGGCCGAGATAGTCTTTGACTCCTTTGCCATAAAGTTGCCTGGAATGAAGGCAAACGTCTTAATCAGTGGCAAGATCAGTGTAACCGCAAGGCCAATTCACGAAAGGGAAAAACAGTAAGCTGTTAAATGTGCACTAGATGAAGCTCCCTTCCACCTCGGGGAAAATCCACATAAGTTTGAATGAGAGGGATTTTGCTGATCTTGACTTTTCAGGGAATACAGTACAGCTTTCCGTGAAGAACCCTGCAATGTTCAAACGTATATTTCTTCTCATCCCGAAGGAGGAGCGTAGGCTCTCTCATATTCACAGAATTTCAAGGATAATATCGAGATTTGGACTCACATTTGAAATACATGATTCTAAGGGGCTCCTGATGAAAATGGGAAAGGGAGCTCACTCGCTTCTCGGCAATGTGGAAGTGAAGCTTTTGCGAATCAGAAAATATATTTAAAATCCCTTAAGGGAATTTTGCTGTTTCAGTTCTGTTTAAGGTTCTCCGGAGGTATGTTCTTTCCTCTGAGTGCAGACATCACAACCCCAACAGCACAGAACACCATACCCATTATGAATGAGAGGTGCAGTGCACTCATAAAGGAACCGGCTATGGTTTCAGGAAACCATGAAGGTGCGGAGATAACCTGAACCCAGTGAGCGCTCGTATTACTGACTAGCCCTGTCAGAGCACTCGCAGGATTCACTCCTAAAAAGGCTGCGAATATTGCCTCTGTTGGTGACAGTGAGGACGCCAGTGCAATCACCTGGCCTGGAGCCCCTGCCCCTGAAAGAGAGCTATAAAGCGCCTGATGCAACGGGTTGTTCATTGCAAATATCAGGACAGTAAAGAACAGAGCCATGCTGGCAGTCTGACCCGCGTTTCTCAGTGTGGTTGCCATCCCGGATGCCACCCCCCTGGAATCAGCGGGGACAGAACTCATCAGGGATGAAGTATTGGGTGCAGTAAACATACCCATGCCAAACCCGAAGAAAAAGAGCGCCATTGCCAGGTACAGATAATTGAAATCATATGGCAATGAAATGAATATAAGAAACGATATTGTTGTAATTGTAAGCCCTATGGTGGCTATCTTTGTCGGACCATGTTTATCCGAAATTACACCTGCAAGTGGGCCCATAATAATGAATCCTGCTGACATGGGGAGCATGAATATTCCTGCCCATAGTGGTGTGGAACTGTAAGAATAACCATGAAGTGGTAGCCAGATACCCTGGAGAAGGATCACGATCATGAACATTACCCCACCCATTGCAACTGATGCAAACAGCCCGGAGAATGATCCCATTGAAAAACGCCTTATCCTGAAAAGTTCCATCCGGAACATCGGGAACCTGACCTTTCTTTCAACGAAGACAAATATAAAGAGCATCGCGATGCCTACAATGATAGCCGCGATTACCCATGGGTCCCCCCATCCCATGCTGCTGTTTCCATACGGGAGAAGACCATATGTTACACCTATCAGTGCTATTATCAGGCCTGCTCCGAAGGTAATATTGCCGGCATAATCGATCTTGTGCGGGAGTTTTGGTGACGTTTCCTTAAGTTTTAATACAGACCATACAGTGCCAAGAATCCCTACGGGGACAGATACAAGGAAGACATATCTCCAGTTGATTGCAGCAAGCACTCCTCCAAGAACAAGGCCGACAAAAGAACCAGTGAGTGCTGCAACGCCATTTATTCCCATTGCCTTCCCGCGCTCGTTGTAAGGAAACGCATCAGTGATTATCGCAGCGCTGTTTGAAAAGAGGAATGATGCTCCAACTCCCTGCAGAAGCCTGAAACTTATAAGTTCGATAGCGCCAGTCGATCCTGTGCCTGGAGTAAAAAATAGCAGCACCGAACCAACTGTAAAAACAGCGAAGCCAAGATTGAAAAGTCTGACCCGACCAAATATGTCAGAAAGCCTTCCGAATGTAACCAGCAATGTTGCAGTGACTATGTTGTATCCCATCAGTATCCACAGAAGATATGCAAAAGCATCTGGAGCGACTGGGTTAAGCTTTATACCGTTGAATATGGCAGGCAGTGAAATAAGAACTATCGTTCCGTTAACGCTTGCCATGAATACCCCAATAGTAGTGTTAGAAAGCGCAACCCACTTTTCCTGAACCATTTTCCAGATATCGCTTTTAGATATTTAAGATCAAATTATTGCTCTGAACTGCAATTACATTATATGAACAGTATCACAGGCTTCTCTATTTAATCCGAATTTCTATAGAGTATATATGGCTAAATAAGAACAAATATAGTATATGTATAACGTTTATCTCCATGCGGCGTATGTAATCGTGATGTCTAACAAAGATGGATCGGATCTACCTGATCTTATGGATTCGATGAACAACACATCAGTGAGCAGGTTTCACTACAAAACGTGGCTGCTCGCAGGGATGGGTTTCTTCACGGATGCATACGATCTGTTTATAATTGGAACCGTAGTAGCCATAATGCCATTGGTTGGATGGAGCACCTTGAACACGGCGACCGCTACTGGCAAGTTCTACACAGCGCTGGTTTCGTCCACTGCCCTTCTGTCAGCCATCATAGGCGCTGTTCTGTTCGGAAGACTCCTTGATATGCTTGGAAGGAAGGCAATCTACGGGATGGAACTAGTTCTGCTTGTAATAGGTGCCCTGGGAAGCGCATTTCTCACTCCCACTAACAGCCCGTATACTTTGATAGCCTGGAGATTCATTCTTGGTATAGGTATAGGTGGAGATTATGCTACCAGTTCAACCATAATGGCGGAATATTCAAACACGAAAAGCAGAGGGAAACTTGTCGGTATGGTATTTTCCATGCAGTCTCTCGGGCTTATTGCCGGCCCTGCCGTGGCTCTTGGATTGATGTACAGCGGAATATCTCTCACCCTTGTATGGCAGCTTCTTCTGGCCTTTGGTGCAATTCCAGCTGCATTTGTAATATACGGAAGGAGGAAACTCCCTGAACCTCCGAGATACACGCTGAATGTGAAGGGCAGGACGAAGGAAGCCATCAAAACATGGGAAGCGTACACGGGTCTGAAAGTGGACGAGAATTCACAGATCAAACCATCTAAGGCAAAGTGGTCAAAGCTGTTCACAGACAGGACATTCATTCTCACCCTGCTGGGCACTGCAGGTACATGGTTCCTAATGGATTGGGCACTCTACGGAAACAGCATAATGTCACAGAACATAACAGGACTGCTTGTGCCTGCCTCTGTCAAAGGTCTTTCACGTATAGAGACTTCAACATTCTATTCTCTTCTGATATTCGGTTTAGCTGCTTTCCCTGGTTACTGGATTGCAACATTTACCATTGACCGGATAGGGAGAAAGCCCATACAGATGATAGGTTTTCTGTTCATGGCAGGAACCTTCCTGACACTTGGCATCGCACCATATCTCCAGAGCGCCGCCTACGTTACCGAGTTCCTTATAATATATGGGATGAGCTACTTTTTCATAGAATTCGGACCGAATGTGACAACGTTCATCTATCCTCCTGAGGTCTTTCCAACCTCACTTAGAGGACTCGGAACCGGTGCATCTGCCGCAGGTGGTAAAACAGGGGCATTCATAGGAACATTTCTCGATCTGTTTATAATTGCAGCCTTTGGCTACTCTGGTCTGTTTCTGCTTCTTGCAGCATTTGCAGCACTGGGGTTGATACTAACGTTCCTACTTCTCCCAGAGCCCAAGGGAATGAACCTTGAGGAAAGTTCAGGAGATAACAGGCTTCGTCAGGAATCCAGCTGATCGGGCCAAATTTTTTTTATTTTTTTATTCATTGTATTAAGAATTTTTTTAAATACCATCACAGAAAATCTCTTTCATGAACGCATGATCAATATTCAGGAACTTTACAACAGTGGTTATCCGAACTATACAGGGAGATTGAAACGGTCTCTGATATTCTCACAGGAATATCAGAATGCTACACTGCAATGTGCTGCAACCCTGTAAGTGCATGACTTCCTGGCCGGATAACATAAGCTATGTTAATTTACGAGAAAATGGCTGTAAAAACATGGTTTAACACACCATGTTCATCGAGCATTCATGTAAAATTGACTGAAGCCACGAATTATGTGAAAGATACACGGTTAAAGTGAAGCTTTCACAAAAATCTAGTGCATTAAGGCTAAAACGTTAAGAAAAAACTAAGGATGTACAAATCTTGAGTATTTTGTTTACACACTTAGATCTCTTAATCCAGTCGATCAGTCTCCATAAACGTGGAGAGGAATCTATCTATTCTGTTAAACAGGTATCAAGCACATATGTTGAATCTCTTCCATTCACTATAAAAGAAATGATGGTTTGACTGTTTGATCCAGAGGTGCTTTATTCATCTGATTCTAACATATCAGTCAGAATGGGAAAAAATAAGATTACAGGATAGGTCATTTCCTCTTCCTGATCATTATCGTGACAGCCGCGCCAATAACAGCAGCCGCTGCAACTATCCCAATAATGATGTACAGATCAGTGTTTGATATTCCTGGCGATGGAGATGATTTATTGATAGATGTGAATGAGATGGTTATTGATTCACTGGAGCCATTAACAGTTACAGATCCTGATGATGTAGATACGGAATATCCTGATACATTGCTGACTGTGTAAGAGTATGTTCCGTTGGGCATTGAGAATGTTATTGTGCTTGTTGTGGACGATAAGGTTGTTCCATTCAGAGTTACAGACCATGAGGTTCCTGAAGATAGATTGGATTCTGTGAAAGCGATTGAATATTTAACTTCGAAGAATGTTGCAGAAACAATGACTGATGACCCGTTCACTGTAAACGATCCTGAAGGCTGAGATGGTTCATAGGTCTTGTCGGATGTCGCTATTGTGTACGTGTACGTTCCATTGGAGAGCGAGAGAGAGTATGATGATCCTGAGATTGCTCCGGAATCATGAACTGTATTGTTGTTTTCTGTTATGTTCACATACCAGTTGGTTCCTGTGATCAGACCGGACTCAATGAATGTAACTGAGTATGTTATCTTAGAGAATTTTATGGATTCAGAGACCGGTTTACCATTTACTGTGAGGAATCCTAAACCTGCAGATGGTGCGTATAAATGATTTGATACTGCTACAGTGTATATGTATGTTTCATTTGGTTCAGAGACGGATATATTACTTGCTGTGGATGATAACGTTTGACCGTTGCTCAAATTCACATACCATGTCGATCCTGATGGCAATCCTGATTCTGTGAATGTTACTGAATACGTCACTTCAGTGAATTTCACAGGAACTACCAATGAAGTTCCGTTTACCGTAAACTCTCCTGAATATCTAAACGGCTTGTATATGTGATCTGCAGTGGCTACTGTGTAGGAGTATGTTCCATTCGGCAATGATAAATAAAGTGTACTGCTCAGTGAAAATCCTGAAGAACCATTGCCTAACGTGACATACCATACGGTTCCTGATGGGAGACCAGTTTGAGAGAAAATGACCTGGTATTCCACATATGTTGGGCTAATTACTGATACGCTGTTTGAACCTGCATTGGCAACATACACATATCCGTTCAGGGAGTCGAAGGCAACGGCTTCCGGTCCGGAACCAACTATAATGGTATCAATGACCTTATTTGTATCATTGATCACAGATACGCTGTTTGAACCTGCATTGGCAACATACACATATCCGTTCAGGGAGTCGAAGGCAACGGCTTCCGGTCCGGAACCAACTGTAATGGTATCAATGACCTTATTTGTATCATTGATCACAGTGACGTTGTTGGAATTCGAATTGGCAACATACACATATCCGTTCAGGGAGTCAAAGGCAACGGCAACTGGTCCGGAACCAACTGTAATGGTATCAATGACCTTATTTGTATCATTGATCACAGATACGCTGTTTGAACCTGCATTGGCAACATACACATATCCGTTCAGGGAGTCGAAGGCGACGCCAACCGGGTGAGAGCCAACTGTAATGGTATCAATGACCTTATTTGTATCATTGATCACAGTGACGTTGTTGGAATAATAATTCGACACATACACATTTCCATTAAGGGAGTCGAAGGCGACGCCAACCGGTCCAGTGCCAACTCTAATGGTATCAATGACCTTATTTGTATCATTGATCACGGTGACGTTGTCGGAACCTAAATTGGCAACATACACATATCCGTTCAGGGAGTCGAAGGCGACGGCTTTAGGTCCGGAACCAACTGTAATGGTATCAATGACCTTATTTGTATCATTGATCACAGTGACGTTGTTGGAATAATAATTCGACACATACACATTTCCATTAAGGGAGTCGAAGGCGACGGCTTCAGGTTCAGTGCCAACTGTAATGGTATCAATAACGCCGTTTGATACCATTGGTTTGACGATATTATTAACCATTTTCCCCTCATAGGGACTATGCACTCCGTAATTACCCATCACTGCAAAAGAAGTTGCCGCAAATCCAACTACGATGAGGATTGCGATAAACTTTATCATCTTATTTTTCATAATTCTCTCATGATATTTATTTTCGCATATTTAAATATTTTATGAGTGAATTTACATCTGAGGTTTTTTAAATACCATCACAGAAAATCTCTTTCATGAACGCATGATCAATATTCAGGAACTTTACAACAGTTATTCTCACAGGAATATCAGAATATCTGAGATCAGATCGGCAATGGAACATCCCTGTGCATTCTACATGGGCATCTTCCACTTCTTTCATGTAATTGTGAAGATGGTGCAGATGGTAGGAGTGAAGACATGCTACACTGCAATGTGCTGCAACCCTGTAAGTGCATGACTTCCTGGCCGGATAACATAAGCTATGTTAATTTACGAAAAATGGCTGTAAAAAACATGGTTTAACACACCATGTTCATCGAGCATTCATGTAAAATTGACTGAAGCCACGAATTATGTGAAAGATACACGGCTAAAGTGAATGTTTCAGGAATCTCTTAATTTAAGCGCTTTTCGCCTGCCTATATGGGATTTATTTATGTGGCGCTGAAAGAGGCTTTGCACTCGAATCACTGTTACCGTGATCTTTCAGGTGCCAAGTAACATTTAGGTGCAAAGCACCTGGTAAGCACACTATTATGTATTGAAAGTAACAGCAGGGTTTCAGTGATCAATCCATACAGTCTTGATGTTGGTGAATTCCCTCAGCCCAAATTTAGAAAGTTCTCTGCCATATCCACTTTCCTTGACGCCGCCAAATGGAATTCTTGGATCTGATATTACCACCCTGTTAACAAAAACCATTCCAGCCTCTATTTTTGGAATCATACGCTCTGCAGTTGCCGTATCGCCCCAGATTGAGCACCCAAGGCCATATGGAGTCTCGTTTGCCAGTTTTACTGCTTCTTCATCAGAACTGAATTTCCTAAGTATTGCAACCGGACCGAACACTTCTTCGTTAAACGGTTCATCCACCAATGCAAGTGTGGGTGGAATTATAACACCGGATGTCTTCCCAAACGACTCAACCTTCCCTATTCCCGACAGCCTCTCTATCTGATTCCGTACCCTTCTTTCCTGCTCCTTTGAGGAGACTGGGCCAAGGAATGTTTCTGGTTTCAGAGGATCACCCATCTTAACCTTCTCAAATTTATCAGCGAGGATCCTGACAAACTCCTCATATATATCAGAATGTACGAGGATTCTCTTTGAAGCAATACAGCTCTGGCCATTGTTCTGTAGCCTTCCAAAAACAGCGCCTTCTGCAGATTCTTCCAGATCAGCGTCTTTCAGAACTATAAACGGATCAGATCCCCCAAGTTCCAGAACAGTTTTCTTAAGGTGCCTTCCAGCCTCATTTGCAACGGACCTGCCCGCTTCAGTTGAACCGGTAAAGGATACACCGTCCACATATTTTATGAATTCTCCCGTTGAGCTTCCTCGCAGAATCAGGGATCGGAAGACCTCAGATTCAAAAATCCTCTCTATCTCAAGGCTGCTTCCAGTAACAATGGATGCGTGCTTCAGAACAATTCCATTTCCTGCCAGCATGGCCGGAACTGCAGCTCTCATTGTTTGCCACAGCGGAAAATTCCATGGCATAACAAGTAGGATAACCCCTAGTGGATCAAATCTCACATATGAATGCTTTGCCTCCGTTTCTACATCTTCACTCTCAAGGTACCTAACATATGTGGAACATGCGTAATCAATCAGCCTGATACACTTATCAATCTCCGCCAGACTCTGTGAAACTGGTTTCCCCATTTCACTTGACATCAGTTTAGCAAGCTTCGTTCTGCTGATCTCAAGATTCCTTTTCAGGGTGTTTCTGAGATAATCTATTCTCTGGTCAATGTCAGTGGCCCAACCTCTCTGTCGCTCCCTCACTGAAGAAATTATTTCCCTAACCCTGGAAGCGTTGAATTCCTCATATTCTGAGATACGCTCTCCTGTAAAAGGATTGTATGTTTCTATTTTCATATATGGAGTATCTCCATCAAGCTGTTTAAGATTTCAGGTAACATGAAATTAGGGGATCAAGATTCAGCAGTTATTTCATATGATTTATGAACCACCTATGGCTCAATAAATCCTTCGTCATTTCCATATTTCTGTTGAAATTTCAGCGAATCCCTAATCTTAATCCAGGCTATAAGAAGAATAATACCGGTTATAAACCCACCAAATATCAGCTGTCCGATTCCGATAAACAGAGACGGGGTTTCTGCATCCTTCACACGATCATCCTTAAGAGGGCGGTAGATTAACCACAGAGTCATTCCCATCCAGAAGAGTTCCACTATTGCATAAGCTAAAAGAATCGAAGGTAAAATTGAGGTTGGAAACCCAGAATAGATCTTTCCAAGGGAAGAAATTAGGCTGGTTACAAATACTGACATGATGAGGAATGAAAAGGAAAAAAGGGCGTCTAGCGCAACAGCAACCACAGAAAGGGTCTTGGCGGTTTTCGCATCATTGTCATACATGTATGCTTATCATACTGATTGTTATTAATATTTTCAGTAAATGTCAGTTGTACCGTTTAACCGGTATTGCCAAAGGTGTTGAAATGTCAGGAAAATACATTCTGATTGCAGGTTTTGGGCTTCCAATGGGTGAGGCCCTGGCAGAGAGAATAATCAGCGATGGTTGCATTCCCTTAATTGTCTCCAGGACAGAGAGCAAACTCAGGGATTTTGTATCAAAAAATGACAAGTCAATCTATTTCGGTGCAGATCTGTCGACTGAAGCAGGTATAAAGAGCCTTGGTGACTTCCTAAGAATGAAGAATATAAAAATTAGCGGTATGGCGATACTGCTCGGTGGTTATTTCACTGACAGAATAGATTCCCCTGGAGACGTCGTGAATCTTCTCAAAATTAACGTGGCAGCTCCAATGCAGCTTGTTTCCGGACTACTGGATAACATGCAGGGCTCATGTTCAGTGGTTTTGGCCTCAAGTTTTGTCACCCTTGTGCCGAAGCCAAACAATCCGCTGTCATATACTGTGTCCAAATATGCACTGAACGGTCTTGTTCAGAATATGGCAGCAGAGTTGGTATCTAGAAACGTCAGGGTAAACGCAGTCGCAATATCCGCAATCGGAGGGAGAAAGATCAAAGATAACCAATTCAGACTCGGAGATCAGAACGCCAGTGCAGATGATATCGCCGAGATCATGGCATTCCTGCTGTCTGAAAAATCATTTCTGATAGATGGTGCAATAATTCCAGTGGACGGTGGCCTGTGGCTCAGGTGATCAGTGCATTCACCATGGCCGGAAGGGATTTCTCGAGCCGGTAGTTAAGCCCGAAGTGGCCGTCCTCATATTCCTCGTAAGTGAACTTTATTCCTGATTCTCTAAGATGCTTTTCCAGCGATCTGTGACCCCATACGAGCTGAAACTCATCCATGATCCCTACATCGAAATAGGAAAAGTAAAGGGACTCCATCTGACGGGTATAGTTCACAGAATTCCTGGCGGGATCATGATCCTGCCATAGTGCCCAGATATTGTTTCTGAACTCCCCGCTTTCCCAGTCGAAAGGAAGGTCCGTGCCACCTTCTGAAGAGGACGGATTCGGGCTGAAGAATGCAGATGCCTCCAGTGTTCTGAGAACCTTCAGCTTGGTTGAGTTAAGCCTGTTCTTTGAGTTCCAGAATTTGGTTAGCCACTTCTCCACTCCGCTCATCTGCTTAATAGCGTCCATAATCTCCGGGAAATCAGGCAGGAAAAAATATTCAAATCCCATATCTCCGGAGTGGCTTGCAAAGGCGTTTATAACACCAGGATTTCTCACAGCAAGAGTGTAAGCCCCGAAGCCGCCGGCATCCTTTCCAAAGAGGCCAACCAGGCCTGACGAAAAATCCGATTTCAGCTTTGGAATCAGCTCTTCTATTATGAAAACCTCATACATTCCCACTGATTCACTGTTCAGGTAATGATTTCCTCCAAGTCTGGTAACAGTATCCGGAATGGCAACAACAGCATCTTTGAGCAAACCCTTCTGTGACATTTCAGTCAGGTAAGATACAAAACTCTGGCTGAATGGGCTTTCGTTCTTTAGAGATGCAAGGCTGTTTCCAAATCCTGGCAGGCCGATCAGCAACGGGGCGTTCGGCTTGATCTGATCCGGCTGTATTATCAGAACATCTCTGTCGTAAGGATCTTTCAGAGGATTATTCTGCAGTACCTGACTGTGGAATTTTTGGGTGGAGATTTTTACCATAGAATTGGAATATTAACGTGCTAAAAAATGTATTGCCTTTGTTGAAAATGCATCAACAATGCACCATCATTGTTATTCCAGTGTTTTTCTACAGAATTTAACCGTCGTGATATGCCCATCATCGTAAAACTGGGCAGTTTCAGAAACTCTGTACCTGCGCAATAAGTACAACCCCAATGAATCATACTCAACATTTATTATGGATAAACACACTAATAAGGTGATGGAGATCGAAAGAGAGTTTAAGGATGCCTTACAACAGCTTATTGAAGGGAAAGAAAGGCATCCTTACAGAGTGCTGGGGATACACAGGACGCAGAATGGCAACTCTGTCCTTTTTTGCATGATAAAGGGAGATTCATCCCCGCAACTGAAATTCAACAGCAGGACTGTTCGGATGGAACGTATATTCGGTTGCCTCTATTCGGCTTTCTTGGGAGATGAGGAAATCGATCTGGCAACCATCAGAATAGTAGTTCAGGAAGGCAACAGCACAAGTGAATTTTACCCGCCATATATAATTGGATACGGTTTGAGCAGGGACGATATATACCTTTTCAAGAAGGGGGAGCTGTTCATGGCATACAGGACATTCGGTGCAATAAGGATGAAAATTGAAGGTATAGAAGGAACCAGATTCACAGTCTGGGCTCCCAGGGCCAGGTCTGTATCAGTTATCGGTGACTTCAATGGCTGGGACAGGACAATACACCCAATGGAGAATGTGGATGAGTCAGGGATATGGAATGTATTCGTACCCGGTGATCATTCCGGATTGATCTACAAGTATTCCATACTAACGGAAGGCGGTGACCTGCTCGAAAAGACCGATCCATTTGCATTCCATACGGAAATGAGGCCAAAAACCGGTGCCATCATCTTTCAAAGCAATTACGTCTGGAATGATGGAGAATGGCGTAAAAAAAACGCTAATTACAGCATCTCAGACAATCCAGTTTCCGTTTATGAGATTCACATTGGATCATGGATCAGAAATTCAGACGGAACATTCCGAAGTTACCGGGAAATCGCAAATAAAATCTGCGAATATGTGAAGCCCCTTGGCTTCACACATGTCGAGATACTTCCTGTTATGGAGCATCCATTAGATGAGTCATGGGGATATCAGGTTATCAATTACTTCGCTCCAAGCGCGAGATATGGGGACCCTGATGGTTTCAGGAATTTTATTGACACACTTCATGTGAATGGGCTTGGTGTGATACTTGACTGGGTTCCAGCACATTTTCCTTCAGACTCTTATGGTCTTTACCGCTATGACGGGTACCCGGAGTTTGAGTATTCTGATCCCCTCAAGGAAAGGCATCCGGACTGGGGAACCAGTGTGTTTGACTTTGGGCGTCCGGAAGTTATGAGTTTCCTGATTTCCAGCGCCATCTACTGGGTAGACGAGTTTCATGCCGATGGAATTCGTATAGATGCAGTTTCCTCAATGCTATATCTGGATTATTCCAGAAAGGAAGGTGAATGGAGACCGAATGTTTTTGGCGGCAGGGAAAACCTCGAGGCCATTGCCTTCATCAGGAAACTTAACGGTGCGATGAAGAAGTTCTTTCCATGGGTAATGATGATAGCGGAGGAATCCACAGCCTGGCCAGGAGTCACGAGATCAGCAGAGGATGGAGGGCTCGGATTCGACATGAAATGGAACATGGGGTGGATGCATGATACACTTTTCTATTTCTCTGAGGATCCCTTATACAGGAAATACCATCAGAATTCTCTAACTTTCAGCATGTGGTACGCGTTCAATGAGAGATTCATACTTCCATTGTCACATGATGAGGTTGTGCACGGCAAGGGATCTCTCTACAGAAAAATGCCTGGAGATCACTCACTGAAAATGGCAAATCTCAGATGCCTGTTTTCTTATCAATATCTTTTTCCAGGAAAGAAGCTCAACTTTATGGGCAACGAATTTGGGCAGGACGAGGAATGGAACCATTCCTTCCAGCTCTCATGGCATGAGACAACGGATATTCTCAGAAAGGGTCTTACAGTTATGATCATGGATCTCAATGCACTGTACCGTGGCAGAAAGCCACTTCATCAAACGGATTTCACTCCTTCAGGGTTCAGATGGATAGACTACAGCGACAGCGACCAGAGTATCATATCATTTATTAGAAGGACATCAGACGCCAGAGAATACCTTGTGTGTGTTTTCAACTTCACCCCAATGGACAGGAATGAATACAGAATAGGCGTGCCTGATCAGGGAACATACAGGGTTGTATTCAACTCCTCAAATCCTGTCTATGGAGGGAACGGCGTAACACCTGAAACAGTCAGTTCGGAGGCAGTTCCAATGCATGGGTTCGGACAGTCCGTAGAACTTAAGCTGCCTGGTCTTACCTGCCTGGTTCTGGAGCACATGCACAGTGTGGAGTTGGAAAGATGAATGAAGATATTGTTATTGACAGAATATTTCCGGATGCAGGGATATACAGGCCAAGATGGATGAAGGGGCTACCGCTTAAGATACGCTGCAGATCATACGCTCACGGCACTGAAAGGATTTTCGTTAACGCACGGTGGCGCCGCGGAAAAGGGAGATGGCAGTCTGCCGTGACCTATCCTGCGGGGGAGGATATTTATGAATGCCTGTTGCCGGCTGTCTCAAGCAATGAACTTGAGTTTTATTTTTACTCCGGTTTCGACAGGTTTGGCAGCTGGATACAGAGGATCAGAAAATGGAAAGAATCTGGGGAGGCATCTGATCAGGATATACAAACCGGCAGGTCCATTCTTTCTGGAATGATCAAATCTGAGCCGGCCAGGATTCTTCCGGTTGTCCGGAAAATGATCAGGCTTTTCGATTCCAAAGGAATTGAGGGCCTGGAAGACCTGGAAAATAATAACAGGATTCTCAACTCACTGAGGAGTCAGAGGGGCTGTTCACTTAGCAGGCGCATTAAGGTTGATCTTGTTCCGGAATACGGTTATTTTTCCTCATGGTATGAGATGTTTCCCAGATCCCAGGGAAAGGATGGGAGGCACGGAACGTTCCGCGATGTCCAGGAACGGCTACAAGAAATATCCTCAATGGGCTTCGACACAATCTACTTTCCCCCCATACATCCCATAGGGTTGACCAACAGGAGGGGGAAAAATGGGATCATGCCTGCCAGATCGGACGATCCGGGGAGTCCATGGGCCATCGGAAACGAGAATGGTGGCCATAAATCTGTGAACCCTGATCTGGGCACACTGGACGATTTCAAATCACTTCTCAGGCGAGCTGAGGAACACGGCATGAGAATAGCGCTGGATCTTGCATTTCAGTGCTCACCCGATCATCCATATGTTAAGGATCACCCGGAATGGTTTGAGAGGAGACCTGACGGTAGCGTCAGATATGCGGAAAATCCACCGAAAAAGTATACCGATATATACCCCTTTGATTTCTTTACAGCAGAATGGAGAGATCTGTGGAACGAACTTAAAAGCATAGTGGATTTCTGGATCTCAGCAGGCGTAAAGATATTCAGGGTCGACAATCCGCATACGAAACCGTTCTCCTTCTGGAAATGGCTTATGGAGTCGGTGCACAGGGAACACCCTGATGTTGTCTTTCTCAGTGAGGCTTTCACAAGATCGGATGTGATGTATCACCTGTCGGAACTTGGATTCCAGATGTCATACACATATTTCACCTGGAAAAATTACAGGCATGAGATCGAAAGCTATTTCACTGAACTCAACTCTCCTGAAATATCATCATTCTTCAGGCCAATGCTGTTCACCAACACTCCGGATATTCTTACACCGATCTTACAGAATGGCGGGAGGGCTGCATTCATGCTGCGTGCGCTCCTCGCTTCAACACTTTCTCCGCTTTGGGGCATATACAGTGGCTTTGAAATCTGTGAAAATGAGGCTGTTCAGGGCACCGAAGAATACATGGATTCAGAAAAGTTCGAGTTAAAGCACAGGGATCTGGAGAGGCCAGGAAACATAAGGGAATTTATTTCAACCCTGAACAGGACAAGGAGGGAACTTAAACCGCTGCAGATTCACGGCAATGTTGGTTTCCTTGAGTGCGGCAACCAGAACATAATTGCCTACAGCAGGAAGGGTATTTCTGGCGAGCCGTCTGTGATGGTGGTGGTCAACATAAACCCCTTTGAGACACATGAAGCTATGGTGAGGGTTCCGGAAGACTGGAATGCGTCTGACGGAAAAACCTATACAGTCAGGGATCATCTGGACGGCAGTCTGTACGCCTGGAAGGGGGAGTTTAATTATGTGAAGCTTATACCAGCATACAGGCCAGGTCACATACTGACACTGGAGGAACTGGATGCTGGAAGATGAAAACAGGCTCTGGTACAGAGACGCAATATTTTATGAGATTCCGGTTAGAAGCTATTATGACTCCAACAGGGACGGAATAGGCGATTTTCTAGGACTTACACAGAAGCTTGACTACATCAAGAGCATAGGCATTGACTGCATATGGCTGCTTCCCTTTTATAAATCGCCTCTGAAGGATGACGGATATGACATCAGCGATTTCTATTCCATATTGCCTGAGTATGGAACAATCGAGGATTTTGATCTATTCCTGGAGGAGGCACACAGGAGGAAAATAAGGGTCATAGCCGATCTTGTTCTGAACCACGTTTCAGATCAGCATCCATGGTTCATAGAGGCGAGGAAAAGCAGGAACAACCCAAAGAGAGACTGGTTTGTATGGAGCGATACAATGGACAGATACAAGGATGCCAGAATTATATTCATAGATACGGAGAGATCAAACTGGACATGGGATCAGAACACCGGCCAGTACTATTGGCACAGGTTCTACAGCCATCAGCCTGACCTTAACTACGACAACCCTGAGGTCAGAGAGGAAATAAAAAAGGTGATTCGCTTCTGGCTATCCAGAGGGCTGGACGGGTTCAGGTGCGATGCAGTTCCATACCTTTTTGAGAGAGAGGGCACAAACTGCGAAAATCTCCCGGAAACGCACGCATTCTTCAAGGAAATTAGAAGAATGGTTGATGACGAATTCCCAGGGACTGTGCTTTTAGCTGAGGCAAACCAGTGGCCCACAGAGGCAAAGAAGTACTTCGGAAACGAGGATGAGTTTCACATGGCGTTCAATTTTCCTCTGATGCCCAGGATATTCATAGCCCTGGCCAAGGAGGATTCGTATCCAATTCAGAACATAATAAAGCAGACCGTACCTGTGCCCCCTACATGCGACTGGGGGGTGTTTCTCAGAAATCATGACGAACTCACGCTGGAGATGGTGACGGATGAAGAGCGCGACATAATGTTCTCCGAGTATGCCAAGTTACCAAAGATGAGACTGAATCTGGGAATAAGGAGGCGGCTTTCCCCGCTTGTGGATGCTGACAGATACATACTTGAGTTATTGCATGGGCTCATAATGGCACTTCCCGGCTCGCCGATATTCTATTACGGTGATGAGATAAACATGGGAGACAACATCTTTCTTGGTGACAGAAACGGGGTGAGAACCCCCATGCAGTGGTCATTTGACAGGAATGCTGGATTCTCAGCAGCAGATCCGGAGATGCTCTACGCACCGGTCATAACGAATGCAAATTACCACTATGAATTTCTCAATGTGGAAGCTCAATCCAGGCTGCCATCTTCTTTCCTGAACTGGTTCAGGAAGGCCGTTTCAGTCAGAAAGAAGAACTCTCTGGTACTCGGCCGTGGAGACATAGAATTTCTGGAAACAGGAAACAGGAAAGTTCTTGCCTTTCTGAGATCTTATGATAGTGAAAAGATGCTCTGCATATTCAACCTTTCCAGGGACCCTACTAACGCACAGCTTGATCTGCGGAAGTACGCAGGCTGGACTCCCGAGGAGTCGTTCAGCAGAGTCCCATTCCCAAAGATTGGCGAACTTCCATATTTCTTCACCATGCCAAGGCACAGCTTCTTCTGGATGAATCTTTCTCCACCGGGTGATGGGAATTGATTGATCTTGAAACACTGTTCAACAGTGGCTTTCTAGATTGGACAATCACCTCGCTGAACGAGAGGAGATGGTTTCCCTTCAAGAATGGAAGCATAGAGAAAATTGTTGTTGAAAAACTGTCTCCTGAAAAGGTGGGATTCGGAGAGGTTTCCATAGCAATCCTCAGGCTGAGGGTTGCCGGAAGAGACGAAGTGATAAGCATTCCTGTTCACTTTGAGAAATCCATGCGTTCGGGTTTTCTTGCATCTGTATCTTTACGTGGGGAGGAGATTTACATGCATGATGCAACAGAAAGTGGAGCTATTCTCAACCTCATGCGTTCCGTTGCATCCGGAAAGCCGGGAGATCTGACCTTTAACGGCAGAAGAGTGAATGAAATGAAAAACATACTGTCAGGAAATCCAAGTTTCAGGCTGCTTTCTGTAGATCAGAGTAACACATCGTTCATTCTCGGCGAAAAGGTGATATGCAAGTATTTCAGGCGTCCAACTGTTCCACCAAGCGCAGATTTTGAGATCTCCAGCATGATTGAGGAAACTGGTGGAAGTGGCATTGTCCCTGCACCTTATTGCGAGATGACAACCTCTTTCTCTAACTCGGAGAATTTTTCCATTCTCATGGTTCAGGAATTCATAAGGGATTCAACAGACTACTTTAAACTAATGGATAAGAACCGTAAGGATCTTCTCAACCCCGGGCCGTCTGGAGATCAGAACACTCTGTTCAGGATAAGGAAGGATATGGCAGGAGTCGCTGTTCTTACCGCCAGAATGCACAGGGCAATGGCCAGATTTAGCAGATCGGGATATGATCCGGAACCATATACGAAGGAGGACGCAGCCAGATATGATGAGGAGCTGAAATTGCACATAGAATCCGCACTGCAGACAATGGAGAATTCCAGAATACTGAATACACAGAGGAAGGAAAAGCTTGTTTTCATAATGAACGGCCTCAGGAGATCAAATCCATTCACCGCCGGTTATCAGGATGGTCTGAAGAAACAGAAGATACATGGGGATTTCCATCTTGGCCAGGTGATCACCTCACCAGCAGGTCCGCTGGCCATAGATTTTGAGGGAGAGCCAATGGCAACATACGCATCGAGGATGAAGAAGAAATTGCCCGCACAGGACGTGGCAGGAATCATCAGGTCGATCTACTACGCATTCAGCTCGTCATACCTTAAGGCCGGCGAGAGTGAGAAGGCCATTCTGGATCACCTGAAGAATACGTCCAGATCACTGTTCCTGCGCACATATTATGCGGAGGCTGCATCACAGGAGATAACCGGCAAATCCATAGATGATTTTTCTAAGACAGTCCGTCTTTTTGAGACTCTTAAGGTCTTCTATGAGCTTAATTATGAGCTGAACAACAGACCTGCAATGGTGGAAATCCCGGCGGATGATATAATTGACCTGTTCTCAGGAGAGTGAGGCAATCACTAACTTTATACAGTCGCAGGGATACCCAGCCCGGATGCAGAGGTACATTCCGGGGAAACCCTATCCGCTGGGATCTACCCTGACGGACGAAGGTGTGAATTTCGCAGTATTTTCTGAACACGGAAAGCGCGTATTTCTGAATATCTACAGCAGCAGTGAGGAGATTCCGTCAGAAACGATAGAGATGAAGGAGAGCGAAGGATACGTCTGGCATTGCTTCGTTCCCGGAGGCAAGGCGGGCCTCAGATATTCGTTCAGTGTTGACGGGGACTACCGCCCAAAAAGTGGAGACAGGTTCAACGTGAACAAGGCTCTGATAGATCCATACGCAAAGGCTCTTGACGGTACCGTGAGATGGGACAACAGCATCTTTGGATACAGAGTTGGTGATCCGGATGGTGATCTTTCGTTCAGCAATGATAGAGATGATCAATTTGTCCCAAAATCTGTGGTCATAGATCCGAGGTTTGACTGGGATGGGATCAGGAAGCCTGATAAGCCCTGGAACCACACCATCATATACGAAACACATGTGAAGGGAATAACTGTCAGAAACCCTGATGTACCGGAGGAAATAAGGGGCACTTATTCAGGGCTTGTATCAGATCACATGATTCAGTACTTCAAGGATCTCGGAATAACTGCGGTTGAACTTATGCCCATCCAGCAGCACGTTGACGACAAATTTCTGGTAGACATGGGGCTGGTGAATTACTGGGGGTACAACACCATAGCATATTTTGCGCCTGATGTCAGGTATGCGTCGAAAAAGGATCCGGGATATCAGGTCACAGAATTCAAGAGGATGGTGAGAAAGTTTCATGAAAATGACATTGAGGTCATACTTGATGTTGTTTACAATCATTCAGCAGAGGGGAACCAGTTCGGCCCGACGCTTTCCTTCAGGGGGCTTGATAACAGGACATATTACATTCTCGATCCTGAGGATCAAAGAAGATATGTGGATTTCACAGGAACCGGAAACAGCTTTGACTCGAGCAACCCACAGGTACTTCAACTGATCACAGACAGCCTGAGATACTGGATCACGGAGATGCAGGTCGACGGTTTCAGATTCGATCTGGCCTCAACTCTGGCGAGGGAGCTCTACAGGGTCAACATGCTCTCCCCTTTTCTCGCGACAATACATCAGGATCCCATCATTTCAAGAGTCAAGCTGATAGCAGAGCCATGGGATGTCGGTCCAGGGGGATACCAGGTGGGAAATTTCCCGGTCAACTGGGCTGAGTGGAACGGTCGTTATCGGGATTCGGTCAGAAGGTTCTGGAACGGGGAGACAGGCTTTATTGGAGAGTTCGCGACCAGAATATCCGGATCTCCCGACATATACAAGCCAACCGGGAGAAGGCCGCATGCAAGCATCAATTTTGTAACATGCCACGATGGATTCACGGCAATGGATCTGGTGAGCTATCTGGAAAAGCACAACGAAAATAACGGTTTGGGGAACACAGACGGATCGGACATAAACTACAGCTGCAACTTCGGGGTGGAGGGTCCATCCCAGGATCCGGTGATCACCGGCAGGAGATACAGAAGGATAAAGAACCTGATACTGACCCTTATGGTGTCGCAGGGCGCACCTATGCTGCTGGGAGGGGATGAAATAGGCAGAACACAGAGGGGGAATAACAATGCTTTCTGCCACGACAATGAGATCAGCTGGTATGACTGGAATCTTGACCCTGAGAGGGAGGAACTGCTCAAGTTTGTCAGGCGTATGATCACTCTCAGAAAAACCAACCATGTGCTCAGGAAGCGTGATTTTTTCAGCGGGAGCATGATCCCGGGCACAAATCTGAAGGACGTGACATGGATGAACCCGGATGGAAAAGAGATGACCTCATCCGACTGGCTTGTCCGTGACAGGAGATCACTCATGGTTTACCTTACAGGCAGGTATGCGGTTGAATATGGCAGCCTGCGGGAAAGATCAGATTCCGGCGATCTGATACTGCTGTTTAATGCATCGGAATCTCCAGTTATGTTCAGATTCCCAGACACCGGCATGCAGTGGGAACTATACCTTGACACCAACATAAGGAGCGTGGATGAACTTCCGATAAGGCTTGCATCCAGAGATTACCTCCTCGCGCCGGATTGCTCTGCCGTCATAAGACAGATAGTATGAGCGGCAATTCATGCAGTCAGAAAAGTATGTCCTCTGAAAATGCGCTTCAGTCACTGAAGAAGCAGGAGAATGAGTATGGTCTTCAGGAAAGGTTTCCTAAAGCTCATCTAGGGACACCTCGTCGTTGTCGAAGTCGCTTCCGTCGTTGTATGGCCTTATTCCAATCGTTCTGTGCCCGGTCATCTTTTTCTGCTGCGTCATTCTGAGCGTCTGAAGATTCCTGGTGTCGGAGTATGTCGTCCTGTCCAGACTCTTTCTGTAGGATTCGTGCAGTGACTCCTCATGATTTATAAGTTCGCTGTAGGAACCTCCCACGAATCCGAATATAACGAGCGTGAATATTGAACTTGGGAGAATGAGCGTGAATGTTCGCAGGAGTCCGAAAGTGGTATACATATCTGTCAGAACATTTGATGCGGTGGCAAGCTGTGATCTCGATATGGCCAGCACTCCGGATCCAAAGTAATAGGATGCATATTGCAGTGGCCCTGATTTGAAGGGAAGCAGCGCAAACGTGGTGAACATTATCACCGAAGAGGCGACAAGCGTGGCCATTAATCCTCTCCAGGAAGTACCGGCCTTTCTACCGCCCATGTAGCCTGCAAGTGCAGTGCCAGCTACTGGAATCCACCATAAGAGCATTGCGAATATGACAGAATAATAAATGGATTTGATCTGGGAGGTCCTAACCGAGTCCACAGGTTTCTCTCTCTTCACGAATCTGGAATAAGCCCTATCGTCAATAGGCTCTACATAAGTCGGCCTTGCCATCAGTCTAGTCATACTCTTGTCAGACAATATAAAACAATCGAAATATATAAGGTTATCTGATTAGCGCATAATGGTTCAAAACACAGCGGCGCTTTCCATAAGATTAACGGTAATCAGGCGCCGTATTTCTCAGCCCTGTCAGATACACTCAGAAGGTATTGCATGAGATCGCCGCTTCTGATCCTGATGGATCCATGGCTGGCCTGAATCTCATCGAATTTTTCTGACTGATCTGCCCTTATGCCGTCAGTGTATATGAGGAGCGGCACCGGATCGCCGGAGTGTTCCCTTATCGCACATGGTGTGCTGTGATCCCCTGTTATTGCCAGAGTTATTTCCTCACCAAGATCGAGTAAAGGTGATATGGCCTCATCTGCCTTTTCTATCACAGAGACCTTCTTAAAGGGTTCACCATCGTGGCCGGCAACATCGGTTGCCTTGAAGTTCACCAGGACGAAATCATGATCCCTGAGTGCATGAACAGTCTCCCTTATCTTTGTGCGGTAGTCTGAATTGTAACTTCCGGTCATCTCGCTTTTGTGTATTATGTCAAGCCCTGCCAGATGGCCAATTCCCCTTATCAGAGGAATCCCTGCTATGCATGCACCCTTCATTCCGTATTTGTTGGCGAATGGCTCTATCTCAGGAGCTTTTCCGGCACCTCTGAGCAGAATGATATTTGCCGGGCTTTCACCCGAAGCCCTTCTTCGGACATTCACATCATGAGCCTCAAGGATGGCCCTTGCCCTTTCTGTATATCTGTTAAGTATTTCTGCAGTTCTCTCTCCGGATTCATCCAGAGCCTTAATTTCTTTAACCTTTCGGCCGACCTCATGCGGATCTGAATCGCTCACCCTGTCCGATAGGTCAGGTCCGCTGACCACAAGCGCGGCACGGTGCTCCACGCCTGCAGCCACGGTGAACTTATATCCGTCAAGCTCAAAGGATAGTTCTGATGCCAGCTCTGCCGTGCGTTCCCTTATCCTCCCTGCCCTCCGATCAGTAACAACACCACTGGCGTCAACGGTTGCAAAGTTTGCCCTGAAGGCTATGTCCCCGGGATTCACCAGAAGGCCAAGACCCATTGCCTCAAACGGCCCTCTTCCCGTATAAACAGATCTTGGATCATATCCCAGGATGGAAAGATGAGATGTGTCTGACCCGGTACATACACCTTCTGAAACAGGAAACATGAAACCCGTCTGCCCTTTCCTTGCAAGTGTGTTCATGTTAGGTCTGAAGGAGTACTGCAGCGGTGTAAGACCCATGAGTTCAGAATTCGGCCTGTCTCCGAGGCCATCCATTATGAGAACAACAATTTTTTTCATATGCTGGAATTTAATGACCGTTAATACTTTTTTCCTGCCACTTTCTGGCGCATTTATATTTCACGAACGGCATGTCAGTTATATTCTGCAATAAACCTAAGCTGCAGTTATAGTCACCGGCACAGCGAAAGATTTTTTGAGATTTCTGTTCACCTGCATGCTGTTTCTGCCAAAACACATGTTCCTGTTAACAATAATATATGGATGAACGATGTTTACCTGTGTCATCCACAACCATACCTGAAGAGATGGAAGAGTTTGCAAGAAGGGCATGGTACGATCTCTTTGATCTCTACGGATACACGGACAGGCTGAACGAGCTGAGACAGCTCTATCCAGATGTCAGATCTCTGTATGTATCATTCAAGGACATATCAAAGATTGAGGGCTTCGCGGACATCGTACTGACAGCGCCTGAGCCGATAATCAGAGTGGGAGAGGATATCATAAGAAGGGAGTATCTGCCTCCACCAGTGCTTCCGTCAGATTCGAGGCGCTTCAACATAAGGCTCATAGACATACCTCAGAAGGATACCTTTGTGGAGATCCGCAGCCTGAGAAGCACCAATATAGGCAAGCTGATAAGCATCTCCGGTATAGTGAGGAAGAACACAGAAGTGAGCCCTCGGCTTCAGAATGCCGCCTTTGAATGCTCATTCTGCAAGACAGTGGTGTTCAGATCGCAGCTCCGCGGACGTCTCGAGGAGCCTGAAATCTGTCCGAACCCCGAATGCCCCTCAGAGGGGAAGAGAACAAAATTCATTCTCCTTCCAACGGATTCTGAATTTGTTGACGTTCAGAAGATTGAGATACAGGAAAACCCTGAGACGATGGAGGGCGGGGCGCAGCCACAGAGAATCGAGGTGATCATCGAGGATGATCTCACTGGCCAGCTTTTTCCCGGCGACAGGGCGATAATAACCGGCATACTTGTGGCAGAGCAGAAGAGGCAGGGTATAGTCCCTCTTACGGAATTCCATACATACATCTACGCGCTGAATCACGACAAGGATGTTCGTGAGATAACTGATATAGAGATAACGAAGGAGGACGAGAGAAAGATCCTTGAACTCTCGATGAACCCGGACATAGTCAGACTGCTTGAAGGATCAATAGCACCAACCATCTTTGGCCATGAGATGATCAAGAAAGCACTTGTACTTCAGCTCTTTGGAGGCCTCAGAAAGGTGATGAAGGATGGAACAACCATCAGGGGTGACATACACATTCTTCTGGTTGGCGATCCAGGTACCGCAAAATCACAGCTTTTGAGATACATGACCACACTTTCCACGAGAGGGGTGTATGCCGCCGGAAAGGGATCAAGTGCGGCAGGTCTCACTGCGGCCGCCGTCAGGGATGATTTTGGCGAGGGAAGATGGACCCTGGAAGCTGGCGTACTGGTGCTCGCGAATAATGGGCTTGCTGCCATAGATGAACTGGACAAGATGGATGCCACAGATACAGCGGCAATGCATGAAGCCATGGAGCAGCAGAGCTACCATGCCGACACGGAAATAATCCTCGGTGATCTGTCCAGGGTGAAGATAGGCGAGTTTGTTGATGACCTCATGCTGAAATACAGGGAAAGAACGTTCAGAGTGGGAAAGGCAGAGGTGCTCCGGCTCAACGGGAAAATACAGGTGCTGTCCAGCAACTCCATAGACATATTCCCTGCAAAGGTCTCGCAGGTGAGCAGATATCCGTACAGCGGTGAGATGCTGAGGTTCACCTTCTCCAATGGAAGCGCCATAGATGTCACGAGGGATCACCCGATGTGGATCTACGGTGACGGGCTGAAGGCGGTTTCTGCATCAAGGGTATCAGGCGGGCAGAAGTGTATCGTTATTCAGCCGGTTGAATCCGGTTCATCAGAAGGTTCAGGCGTGTCATTCCAGCTGACAACAGCTGATGTGATCTCTGTGGAAAGATACACAGTGAGCGGACAGATGGTTTATGATGTTACCGTCCCTGCAAGCAAGAGCCTCTTTGCCTCTGGGATAATGTCCCATAATTCAATAACGATCTCAAAAGCCGGCATAATCGCAACGCTGAAGAGCAGATGTTCCGTGCTTGCAGCGGCAAATCCAGCTCTTGGCAGATACGATCCTGAGCTTTCGCTGCTTGACCAGATAAAGTTCCCGCCACCACTGCTGTCAAGATTTGACATAATATTCAAGATCCAGGATCAGGGCGGTGTGGATTATGACGAGAAGCTTGCGAACCATGTGCTCAGAGCACACAAGCTTGGAGAGATATACCGCGGTGTGGAAGCCGGGACTTCGAAGCCAACGGATATACCAGAGGAGATGGACTACATTCCAAAAATTGACAGGGACATGATGAGAAAATATGTAGCCTATGCAAAATCAAGGGTATTTCCCAGGATGACAGATGAGGCCATGAACTTCATAAGGGAATTCTATGTTGAAGTGAGAAACAGGTCCAACGACAGGATGAGGATCACAGCGAGGCAGCTGGAATCCCTGATCAGGCTTTCGGAGGCATCTGCGAGGACAAGGCTGTCACCTGTGGTCACAGAGTATGATGCCAGCGTGGCGACCCAGATACTTGACTATTATCTCAGGGACGTCACCCTTGTCGGGGGAAAGATGGACGTTGACATGATAAACTCCGGAATGTCACAGAAACAGAGGAATGACCTGGAATTCATAATGACCACAATCAGGAATTTCACACGCAGCGATGGATTCATATCCAGAACGGATCTTGAGGAACTCTGCAAACAGAACAGCATATCCAGGTCAAAAATGGACAAGGTTGTTCAGGATCTGCTCAACGATGGGCAGATATATGAGAGAGAACAGGGGAGGTTGAAGGCTGTACTTTGACAGATAATGAAAGGAACATCTCCATGAAGATGAGCACGGTCAGGGGAGAGGTGCTTCTTGCAGCATGCGATCGATCCGTTCTCGGAAAGACGCTGAGAGATGGAAAAATCCATCTCACCGTGGACAGGAGCTTCTATTTAGGAGCGTTCGTGAATGAAAAAATGTATATTGAATCCCTTTTTATGTGCAGCATCGCGAATCTTGTTGGAAATACTGTTGTGGGAATAGCTGAACGGGAAGGCTACGTTTCCCCGGATAATACGCTCGTGATCAGCGGGATAAGATATGCACAGTTTGCCACTATGGAGGTGGGCTGAACTGGAGGGTGATAAGCATGCCGCGGTCCGGAGCATATTCACGGATATCAGCGGCAAGTATGATCTGCTTGATTCAATGATCAGCTTCGGAATGGATCAGAGGTGGCGCAGGATACTGGCTGGAATGATACCAGAGCGAAGCATGGAGATCCTGGAATGCGGAGCGGGCACAGGAAAGCTCACTGAACTGATTCTGCGTGTCCCCGGCAGAAAGGTGACAGCCCTCGACATAACGGAGAAGATGGCGAGGAATCCAGACCCTTCAAGGGTCAACTATATAATAGGATCAGCAGAGAATATGAACTTTGAGGCGGAAAGTTTTGACTGTGTTGTATCCGCATTTCTGACACGAAATCTATCATCTCTGGACAGGTACCTCAGCAATTCATTCCACGTGCTCAAACACGGCGGAACGTTCCTGAATATGGATATCTTTGATCCAAATAACTGGTTTCACCTCCCTTTTTCCATATATTTTTATCACCTGATGCCGCACGTTGGGAATATCCTGACAGGGAGCAGGTCATACTCATACCTGGCAGAGTCCGTGCGTACCTTCGTCAGACCATCCGGATTTTCAGCAATGCTCAAGGAAAAAAACTTTGCCAGTGTGAGCGAAAAATTTCTCGGTGCAGGATCCGTGTGCATCCATTCGGCGGTAAAGCCCTGACCATATGCACATATTCTGTGCATTAATGTTTAAATAACATACATTATTGTCCATATAATGATGGAATCATACAGGGAAGAGATCATACCTGAGAACTGGTACAATGTGGTACCTGACCTTCCGGAACCTCTTCCTCCGCCGAAAAGCGAATCAGAGGACAGATCCTCCATCGAATTTCTGAACAGGATCCTTCCGGCAGAGGTGCTGAGGCAGGAGTTTACATTCAGCAGGTATGAAAAGATACCTGAAGAGGTGAGGGAGATGTACAGAATTGTTGGAAGACCAACACCACTGATAAGGGCCTCACTTCTTGAAAAAAAACTGAACTATTCCGGCAAAATCTATCTGAAGTATGAGGGTGCAACAGTCACCGGTTCACACAAGATAAACACTGCCTTGCCACAGGCCTTCTATGCTTCAAGGGAGGGCGTGGATGAGGTTGTTACAGAAACCGGTGCCGGACAGTGGGGGACTGCCACTGCGCTTGCCGCAGCAATGAACGGAATATCATCAAAGGTGTTCATGGTCAGGGTGAGCTATGATCAGAAGCCGCTGCGGAAGACGGTCATGAACATATACGGTTCCAGCGTGGTGCCAAGCCCGTCCATGGAGACGGAATTTGGCAGGAAGATACTGGATCACAGCATGGATCACCCAGGATCGCTTGGCATAGCCATCAGCGAAGCTGTGGAATACGCACTAACAAACAATAAGAGATATCTGCTGGGAAGTGTAATGAACAGCGTCCTGACGCATCAGAGTGTGATCGGTCAGGAGACGATAAGGCAGATTGAAATTGAGGGGATCGAGCCGGACGTTCTGATCGGGTGCGTTGGGGGAGGAAGCAACTTCGGCGGATTCGTATTTCCATTCCTGAAAAGATTCAGGAACGTGGAAATGATTGCGTCAACAGCCTCTGAGGTTCCAAAATTCAGCAAGGGATCATACAAGTACGATTTCATCGATACCGCAGGAATTCTGCCAAGGATAAGGATGTATTCGCTAGGATCTGATTTTGTGCCTTCCGGGATATATGCCGGCGGACTCAGGTACCATGGCGCAGCCCCGAGCCTTTCCCTCCTTGTGAAGAAAGGCAGGATAAAAAGCGAGGAGGTGTCCGAGCCTGAAGTAAAGGATGCACTCCGTTTCTTTGCGGCTGCAACAGGAATAGTTGCCGCACCGGAGTCCGGTCATGCAATAGCCACTGCACTCAGATACGTTAAGGGCAACCTTCATGAGAAGCGGAACATAATCATCAATGTAAGCGGCCACGGCAATTTCGATCTGTCCATCTTCAACAGGTGATCGGGTGAAACTCGCAGTCTATCTGACGGCAGGATATCCCTCCAACGAGGTTTTTGGGGCATTTGCATCCGCCGCATGTACTGCAGGTGCTGATCGTCTCGAGATCGGTCTGCCAGTCAGGGAACCAAAATACGACGGGCCTGAGATAAGGAGAACGCATGCAAGGGCTCTGGAGAATTTCTCAATGGGCGGTCTTGCATCAACCCTGAAGGCCTGCATCAATGGCGGGACGGAAGCGACAGCGCTCAGATACATGCCAGATCCTGCGGAATTTGGAAGTATCCTTGGTGATATTCGCGAATCCGGGATACGCCAGATGATCATTCCGGACCTGCTGATAGATCACTATGAGGAGAGATTTGCCGTCATAGAACAGATGAACGGCGCAGGAATAGAATGGATACCGTTTTACAACCCTGCAACACCGGATTCAGTGATACTGGAAACCATTGATCGTGCAGGTAAATGGGTTTACTACGGTCTTCTCCCGTCCACGGGAATCTCAGTTCCGACATCGGTGGAAACAGTCTATCAGAGAGCAAGGGAAGTGATAGGAAACCGTGAGATAGTATTCGGATTCGGTATCAGGGACAGCCAGCAGGTGTCCCTTCTTCGGGATCTGGGAGCAGACGGAATAGCAATCGGATCTGCCCTTGTGAACTTCCTGCAGAATTCAGACATCGAGGGTTTCAGAAACTATCTGGGGGTGCTGAATGCAATCAGAAACTGAACTGCTGAAAGCGATTTCCTCCGGCAGAGATCTGAGTGCACTGCAGGCAGGGAAGCTGATAGGCCACCTGTGCAGCGATAGTGCAACGGATCAGGAACGCAGGGAGTTCCTGATAGCAATGAATGAAAAGGGTGAGACACCTGAGGAGATAACCGGCCTGATCCAGGGAATACTGCAGTTCGCAAAGATTGGAAAGATTGACGGAACGACGGACATCGTTGGTACTGGCGGGGACAGAAGACACACAATAAACGTCAGCACCTGCTCTGCAATTGTCTGTTCAGCACTGGGAATAAGAATAGCCAAGTACGGAAACAGATCCTCATCCGGCATCTTTGGCAGCGCTGATTTCATGTCAATGGCAGGATATCCACTACAGTTTGATTATGCAGAGGCAAGGAGAAGGGTTAACACCACGAACTTTGTTTTTCTGAGCGCCGGCCTTTACAACACTGCGTTCACAAAATTCCAGAAGGTCAGGAAGGAAATCGGCCTTCCGACAGTATTTAACAGACTCGGGCCGCTCACCAATCCTGCCAGGCCAACGCATGCCGTGATTGGATGCACAGGCAGCGATCAGAGAAGGATATTTGCCAGTGTCATGAGGCTTTCCTGCACAAAGGGATATGTGATAAACTCCACTGATGGAATGGATGAGCTTTCGCCGTTTTCGGAATCTGAATTCTCGCTTGTATCAGACAGCATCAAAGAGGGAAGAATTCACCCGGCAAGGGAGCTGGGAATCAGGATAGAGGAGGATCAGATCACAGGTTCAAAACCGGAGGAAATTTTCGCAAAGACCATGGATGCCCTTGCCGGAAAGAATCCTGACGGCGCGTCTTTCATAGCGCTGAACAGCGCTCCTGCAATCATGGTACATGGGATGGCAGACAGCTTCAGCTCTGCATACAGGATGGGAATGAAAGCAATAAAATCAGGTCTTGCCTATGGGCATCTGCAGAAGGTGATAGCAAGTGCAGGAGGTATCAGACAGGGGGAGGTTCATGGTTAAGGTGTGCGGAATAACAAACTTTGAGGACGGGGAGCTTGCAGTGGAACTTGGAGCTTCCATGCTTGGTGTTGTTCGAACAAGAAGCTCCCCAAGATATGCAGGATCGGAACTTTTCAGCCTGCTTAGGCCGCTTGGCGTACCTCTAGTTGGCGTTTACACATCAATGAACGAGATTCCGGAAGTTCCGGAAGAGGATATTGTGCAGCTTCATTTTGATCATGGAAGGTCTGAGATAGAATCCGTGAAAAGGAGAGGGAAGACTGTGATCTCGGTGATAACCTACAGAAGTGTGCCTGATTTCATTGAGCGGTATGAAAATCTCAGGGCGGCTGGGGCAGACCTTATAATGCTTGAACGGAAAGAGGGCATAGTTGCGCTTGGAAAGCCGCTACTGCATCTCTCAATGATGTATGATTTTGGCATTTCCGGAAAAATCTCTCATGATGAGATCGAATTCATACGCGAAATAAAGCCAAAGTTCATAGATCTCAGCAGCTCTCTTGAGGAGTATCCGGGGAAAAAGGACAGAATGAAGATGGAGCGGTTCTTCAGATTGCTTGGAGGAAACTGATGGTTCTGATTCAGCAGCTCAGGAAGGCGTATTCTGAGGGGAAGAATTTCGCATACTTCGTATCATTCGATGACCGGACAGGGATGTCCGGCCATGAGACCCTCTACGTTGGCGGTTATGTTTCTGAATACGATGGCAGCAGCCACTTCATATGTTCCTCTGACATCGGCAGTGAAGGGATTCCGGCAATAATTTCCTTTGATCATGTTGCAAGCATATTTCCGGACATAAAGTTCAGAAGATCAGCATGGCCTGAGATCATGATTCTTCACCCCGACTCAGTGATGCATGGCAGCTACAACAGAATTCCAGGATCGGCAAGGCCGTCCGGATCAAAACCGGTTGTTGAACTGAATGGCATGAGGGAAAAGATCGCATATGTCCGGGAGAAGATAATATCCGGTGATCTGCTACAGGCAGTTTTATCGGAGGAGGTTTCCGCCAGGGGGATATCACCAGTCAACACTCTTGAGAGAGTGCTGGCAGAGGACACGTCTCTGTACGTTTATTACTTCAGGTTTGGAAGATATGAGTTGATAGGAAGTTCTCCTGAGCGGCTGATCACAGTAACCGGAAGGAATGCTGTTGTCAATCCGATAGCAGGGACAAGAAGGCGTGATCCTGATCCTCTCATTGACAGTAGCTTCGGAAACGATCTGATGAATGACAGCAAGGAGCAGTGCTAGCACAGGATGCTTGT
>JAMDBD010000034.1 GCA_023484105.1 Thermoplasmatota archaeon | reverse complement strand
GAATACTACTCCTGATCATGCACTACATCAAGGGATTTAACACGGAAAGGAGGCTGATCACGTACTTCCTAATAGCAGGGACCATAATTGGGGGATTTGGTGTTCTGGAGTATGTTATCACGCTATCCTGGGTTGTGGAGGCCATTGGATTGGCATTGCTAATAATAGCAATAATAATAACAACATACACTTTTGCCAGATCTGCAAGTGAAAAGGATGGGGTAAAGGGCACACAACCCGCAAACTGAGGGATTGAATTCACAATTCGTTCATTGTTGAAACAGGCTAAAATGGCTACTGGAAAATCATTACTTCCCAGATAATGTTGTTCTACAACTATAAAATTATCAAATTAGTGAGCAAATGAAAAAAAATACTGACGCTATATGTGGAAGAACAGTTAATACAGGATGGAAAAGCTAAAGGGTTGAACCTATCCAGATTTCTGGAATCAAAGTTAAGGGAATTTGTAGAAGGTAATACTTCAATATTTGGGAAACAAAACTCTGGAATGCATCAGTCTATACCGGCATTCAGCAAACACAAACGTGATTATGAAAAATGGCTGATTTCACAGGGATTGTCCTATGGCTACATAAAAGACTTGATGAACGCATTAACAGGGTTTATACGCGAGGACATCAGCGATATTGCAGATAATGTGACTGCCACGTAGAGTATAGCGGCAAGAAGTTATCTCAATTACCTCTCTCAAAAATCTCTGCTTAGCGATGAGCAGGTGGCAAGATTCAAGAAGAAACTACCGCTAAAACAGTCCAAAGCAGACAATTACATTCCATCCAACGATGAGGTGATACATGCATACGAACAACTCAAGGATAAGCGCTTCCAGACTATCTTCAAACTCCTTGCCTTTTCAGGTGCACGAATCACTGAATTGGTGAAGATGGTCAAGGAATACGAACCTTCCAAGTTGATTGTCAATGACAAATTCGCCAAGTATCAGTTGCACTATAACAGAGGCCATAAAAGTTCGTTCTACATTTACATGCCTAAGGAGTTAATTCCAGACCTTCATAAGAGGTTTTCTAAAAACCTACTAACTTATCAGGTCTGACAACAGTTAACTTTATTCATGAATCAGCCATGTTACAGTATGAGTGGCCTTCTCGATGAAGCACTTAAGGAAAAATACCGGATGAATGCAATCAATGATCCACTTGCATTTGCCAAGGATGCAATCGACTGGAGTGCATTTCCTCCCCTCCTGAAGGATCTGTATCATAACGATACAGACAGGGGAGGAAGACCAAATATTCCCATAATAACAATGGTGAAGGTACTCTTCCGGCAGAGTGTATTCAACATAGTTGATGAACAGGGAGAAACACTCATACGTGACAGGATATCATTCATGAATTTCCTGGACTATCCTGATCTCCTGCCAGATGCAAAGACCATATGGTACTTCAGGCAGAGATTATCGAAGACGGGAAGGGACAGAATCATTTGGAATGAAGTGCAGAGACAGCTTGAAATGAAAGGAATAAAGATGAAGAAGGGATCAGCACAAGACGCAACATTCATAACATCAGACCCCGGACATGTGAGGCATGGTGAACCCAGATCTGAGGCTAAGACAAGAAGATCAAAGGATGGCTCATTCACCAAGAAGAACAACAAGGCATTCTTCGGTTACAAGGGCCACACAATCACCGATGACAATCATCCAGTCCCCTTGATACGATCCTATGCCGTAACAACAGCAAAGGTTCATGACACAAAGATTGATCTTTCCAAGGCCGGGATAACAGTGTACGGGACAAGGGATACTTCGGACATGATCCGAAGGGCATTGATGGTTAATGGACATGTCTGTCAGAAACCATAAACTGTCCATCGAGTCTGTCAGAAGAAACAGGAGGATATCGCGCAAGAGATCACTTGTGGAATATCCTTATGCCGTCATGAAGAGGATGTTTCATTTTTCACATGTCATGGTCACGCTTGTGCGAAGGGTGAGGATGAAGTTCATGTTTGCATGCTTCGGATACAATGTCCATGTCCTTAAAATCCTTCAGGGATAGCGTGAGCCATCGATTTTCCCTGAAAGATACAGGGAAAATCAGAGAATGATGGCAATATTTGAGGGAATATTGCAATCTTTATGGGAATATTCCAGCCCTTATTGGAATTGGGCAGAGATTGAGGGACTTATTCGAAATCCTCTTAAGTTTTATAGTTGGCATTGTGAAAGCTGTAATCTGTTTATTGATAGGAGGCAGTCAGCCTTAGTATATATAGGAACACAGGGGCGGAATAACTCTATGAGAGTGTAGTTTAAGATACTCCCCGATTTCTGTTTAATAAAAAACATAAGGCGGATTTTCATTTCCCCTTAAGATTTGCACGATGAACTTTCTGCATTTGGTTTCCATCATCACAACTTACGTTTAATCTGATAGGGTTTTTTCAGATTGCACGGCGAATTTTCATTAATGGGAAGGCTTAAGGTTTAAAGGTTAAATAAATGTTTTACCTTACTAATCTATGGCATTCGACTCGCTTCCTGACTGGCTCATTATAATCGCCGTTGTTCTCATTCTCTTCGGCGGGGCAAAGAAGATTCCAGAGCTTGCAAGGAATCTTGGAAGGGCTTCAGGAGAGTACACCAGAGGAAAAATGGAACTGGAGAGGGAAATAAGAAATTCCCTGAACGGCACCAATGCAGCTGCCGGTAAATCGGAGATCAATTATACTGAGGCTGCAAAGAAACTCGGCATTGACACAAATGGAAAGACTGAGGAGCAGCTAAAGCAGGAAATGGCCTCCAAACTATCTGAAGGCAGATGAACGATGGATTTCATCTTTCTGATTTCCTGAGGCATATTGAGGAGCTCCGGTACAGAGTCATAAGGATAGGTTATTTTTTCATATCATTTTTCATAATATTTGTGATATTCAGGATTCACTATTACAGCCTCTATGGTTACTCTTTTCCATTTTTATATCCAGATCCTTACAGAAACATTGCCTCGCAATTTTTGTCCTTTCTGGAGATGCACGTCCTGCCACCAGGTACAACGCTGATTGCCCTCAGACCAACTGATGGAGTTGTTGCTGACTTTTATGTTGCAATGTTCCTTTCATTCACGTTTTCTATGCCGGCAATAGTTTACCATTTTGGGAAATTCATATCTCCCGGGCTAAAGAAGAAGGAAATGGATACGATACTTTCGCTTGTCATCCCGGCAGCGCTTCTATTTGCCGTTGGAGCGTTTTTTGGAATATGGTTTGTCGCGCCTGGCCTCTTTGCAATATTCAAGCAGTTCGACCTAGGCCTGGGTGCCATTTCTTCCATGGGTATTGTTAACTTCGTCAATTTTCTCATCATATACGTGGTGGCATTTGGACTCTCCTTTGAAATTCCAGTCATAATGGTGGGCATGACAAAGATGAGGGTGGTGAACAGCGAATTCTGGAAGAAAAACTGGCGTTATGCTGTTCTTGCAGCACTCATATTTGGGATGATATTCTCTCCCGGAGTTACAGGCTTTACCATGGTTGTAATGGCTTTACCCATGATAGGTCTTTATTTTCTGGGCATTTATGTATCAGTCCGTGTTGAGAGGAACATTGAGAGAAGCCACAGTGATCTCTCTGAACCTCTCTAGGCCCTTCAGATCTATGGCACCTAGATCATAGCTTGATGATATGAGATTATCAATCGGATTATTAGCTCTTCTCCTTGATTTTTTATAAAAGGACAGTGCGTAAAAATAATTCCTGCTGTCTGTGTTCTCCTCTGCCAAACTCGGTGAGCTGAAAAAATGGAGGTTTCTGGCAGATGTTATCTCTCCAGACAACATATGGGAAATACCCTCATCGGGAATTCTTTCCCATGGAACGCCGGTCAGGAAAGGCATCCCGAACTTTATATCTGGAAAGCCAAGCATTGCATTCTTACCAAAGGAGACAGAATCAAATGAGTAGATGAGTTCATAAGCCAGACCCAAACAGAGTCCATCCACTTCAGCAATGTAAATCTTCTGCGATGATGTTATGAGATTCCATACGGTCCTGGCCAGACTGAAGATCTCCTCCATCCTGTCCTTCAGCCTTATCAGTATGCATGAGATATCAAATCCAACTGAAAATATCCCTCTTATTTTGCTTCTGACCACAACCTTTCTTATCCCGTCTGACAGTTCTGTTTCAGAGATCAGAGTTATGAGATCCTGCAGTACCTCCACATCAATCACGTTGAATGGAGGATTGTTAAGATATATGAATGCTGAATCGCCAGATTTTTCCGACCTTACTTTATTTCTCTGCAATTCCATTGCTTCGTCAGCATGATATGCATTTTGCCGTTATAAAACGCAATGTTTTTTTAAGCTGTTTTTCTGTAACACCAATGCTCATCTCCGATAAAACTCTGGCATATCTCGATATGCGGGCCTCCATAGAAGTGGAGAGCACCGACAGGTTTCTGGGATTTGCCGAACGCATAGGTGCAATTCTGAGGGGAGTGCCGATCATCTATGGGAGGAAAATTACATTTGTAACATATCTTTGCAACCCTGAGAACATAAACAAGCGTGATTGGGGGCTCCTCACGGCTGAGTGGAATGGAAAGAAATTTGGCAACAGCCTTTCTTTTGTTCTGTCATACAACACCAAGACTTTTCAGAATGCATTCAGTAAATTGCTATATGTCCCTTCACTTGTTATTGATCAGATCTATTTTGTATCCGGGAGGATGCTTATAGACGTTGCCTTTTCCTCCGCCTGCAAAGAGTCAGTGTCTAGGGGGTTGCTCGAGTTCATAGAAAGCATAGATTTTTCAAAAATAACAGGCTTTGGAAAGGACAATTCTGACAGTTTCATTTCTGGAGCAAATTACTCAAGATACGACGAGATGGACTACATTGAATATTCCGTAAAACATGACATGAGGAAATTCTTTGGGGAGCTGGCTGACAGAGATTGGCTCGGAAGGATAAAGATATACGAACTGGACGGCCCCCACAGGGTTTTATTCAAGTTCTTTGATTCTCCTCCGGAAGGAATGGATATCGTACCTGTTTCACCAGAAAATGGCCTATATGAAGGGAATGTGAAAGCAAAACCTCTTGATATTATTTCAGATATGATCAGGAAAATGGAGTTTGTGCCAATAGTGAGAATGTTAAGAATGCACAGAAATATTTACTCTGGATTCTTTGTGGCTCCAAAGCTGCACATGGACCGATCCCTTGCTGTTTACAGGGCTTTTTCGGACGTTTTTGAAGGTGGTGGAAACATCGATATTAACTACATAAGGAAGATATGAGTCGGATTCAGTACATCGTAAGGTTGAATTTTCTGTCCGCCTTTTCATAGTCCTCTCTGCTTCTGATCTCAAGCAGTGCCGAGATCCTGGTCATGTATTCAGAAAGCTCTGGATTAGATGCCTCACGGGCAATTATCAGCCTTTTTAAACTGTCTGAGTAAAGAATCTGTTCGCCGTTCTTCTTGAGGCAGTGAATGCACTCAGCGGCGGAATCCTCGTTGTTTTCCAGTTGCTTAAAACACTCTTTAAAAGGCCTCAAAGGTCATCGCACCTCTTTCCATCATAAACAGGGTATCTCACGTTATACCTGTCAAGTGAATAATAGAGATTGTATCGGTAAAAGCTAAGGTAATCATCTATCTCCCTGAGATCACTGAAGAGAATGAACCTCTCTCTGGCTGTCAGATCAGCAAGGAAATCTGCAGGCTTCCTCTGATTCCTCAAAACTTCCATTATTTGATTGAACGCCCTGTTCATGAGAATATACCTTTCCTTATCTGACTTGGAAGTGATATCGATATCTCTCCTCAGCCTGGATGCTGCATCCTCAATTTCTCCAGAGAGGAGCCCACACCTCACTATCTCCATCTCCGTTTCAAACCTCATGAAATCACCTGAAAAGACCTCCTACGAAACCAAGAACTGTTGAAAAGAGTGCGAAGTATACGCCCAGGATTATTACTGCCGCTGCACAGACAACAAGTGGTATTACTCCGAGGCTGCTCACCTTTATGTTTTCAGATGGCTCACCGCGATACATAACCAGAATGACCCTCAGATAGTAGAATACGGAAACTGCGCTATTGAGAATAGCTATTACGGCAAGCCACCAGAGTTTTACTTCAATGAGTGCAAGAAACAGGAAGAACTTCCCAAGGAATCCCCCGGTGAATGGTATCCCTGCCAGTGATAGCAACAGGATGGATAGAGAGAGGGCAGCAGCCGGAGATTTTTTGTTCAGACCAGAAAGATCGCTCACGTCCACCTTTTTGGTGGATGAAAGATTCATTGCGAGGAATGCTCCACCCTTCATGAATATGTAAACAAGTGAATATATCATTCCGGCTGCGACTGCATATTCCATCAGATTTGTATCGGATATACCGATTGCATAGCCTGCCGCACTGAATACCAGTATCAGATATCCTGCCTGTGCCACGCTTGAATAGGCCAGAAGCCTCTTCAAATTGGTTTCAGAAAGCGCAGAGAAATTGCCGTATGTCATGGTCACTATTGCGAGTAGCGTGAATATTATGTAAAAGTCATTTGCATCTCCATAGAATCCTGATACGAAAACCCTGAGCATGATCATGAAGGCAACGAGTTTGCTTCCGGTGGATAGGAAGGCGGAAACTGAGTTCTCAGAACCGTCATAAGTATCGATTGCCCACTGGTGCATGGGAAATATCGCAAGTTTGAATCCGAACCCTATGACAAGCAGTATCAGAGAAACAAGCATTGCACCTGAAGAGATTATTGCCGGAGAAGGCGAGAGATAGAACGTACCGGTCGCTTCGTAAAAATAGGATATGCCAAGTACAATTATTGAGGTGGATACTGCTCCTGTAAAAAAGTACTTCGTGGAAGCCTCGAGTGTCCTTTCTGTCTTATGAAAGGCTGTCATCACATACGTGCCTGTGCTCACAGCCTCAAAGGAAACAAAGAGCACTATAAGATTGCTCGAGGAGGCTGCTATGATCATTCCAACCGTTGTGAAGAGAAGCAGGGAGAAAAATATCTCAGACTTGGCTGATATGTTAATGATGGCTGGAAACGTTATCAGCATTCCTGCTGCCAGGAAGAGGAGCATGAAGTAAAGACCAAAATTGTCCAGCAGAAAAGTACTGCTCAGGACATAAACCGGGTGATTGAACATTGTGAGTGTATATACAAATGAAGCTGCAAGAGATACAAATGTGATGCTTGCGTTTACTTTCCTGCTGCTGCCAAACATACCAGCGGCCAGTATTGCAAAACCGGTGATTCCCAGGATAAATTCCGGGATGAAATACTGAAGGGCGTCTATACCTGTGACAACGGCAGTCATGGTATCACCACCCCGGATGCATAGTTAGTGAAAAGTTCAAACACGCTATGCGGGAAAACCCCAAGGAATATAATTGCCAGCATCATAACCGTGAGTATGGCGGACGAAGATGCACCTGCATCATGAATGTTTCCAAGCACCTCGTTGTAAGGCCCAAAAAGAGTTCTCTGCGCCATCCATATATGATAGGAAGCAGTGATCAGCATCGCGAATATAATGAGGAGAATCCACATCCCTATCTCGCCATATATCCCGGCCAGAACAGAGAACTCTGCAACGAACCCGGCCATGCCTGGAAGTCCAAGAGATGCAAGAAGACCAACAAGAAGGAAAGATGAAATTACTGGAGCCCCTCTGAATATTCCACCGAGGGAACCAATCATCTCCTTTCCTGTGGATTTTGTCACATAATACAGCGAGGAGAATATCATCGCCATGATCAATCCGTGCACGAGAACCTGGTACATGCCTCCAGCAAATGCCAGATTGTACAGTGATGGTGAAAAGGAATTCTGCAACTCGATTGCACCAGAACCGAATGAAATGGTTACAAAACCCATGGCTGCGGCACTGGCGTATGCCATCATACGCTTCATGCTGAGCTGGGACATGGCAGATAGAGAGAAATAGATCAAACTAATGATTCCCAAAACGATCAGAGCCAGCAAAAAACCCTGTGGTATGACCTTTACAACAGGAAGCAATATCCCGAAGAAGCCATAACCACCCATTATTGAAAGGGCACCTGCCAGAACTATGGTAACAGGGTATGGCGCAGTCTCATAGCTGTCAGGCAGCCACGAATGCAAAGGAAATGATGGCAGCTTCACAAGGAAGGCAACGAAAAGCCCAAAGAATACAAACCCGCGCCAGAAAACAGGCATTGTCTCGAAGAGTGCAGGATTCATCAGGGACGATATGGACATGCTGAAACTTCCATTTGTTTCATAGAAGTAGTATGTGTAGAGAGAGAAGAATGACAGCAGCATGAGCACTGATCCTATATGCGTGTAGACGAAGAACTTCAGGGAGACAGTATCAGATCTCCTGTTCCCATATAGACCGATCAGAAAATAGACCGGCACCAGCACAACCTCCCAGAATATATAAAAGAAGAGAAGATTTGCCGAAAGCAGAAGCCCGATGAGTCCTGACATGGTGAGCATGATCAGTCCATAGAATACCTGACTGTAATTCCCTGATGATACAAATATAGCCGCAAAAATCACAAACGTTGCGATAACTACAAGGACAGCGCTGAGGCCTGAACTCTGCAGAGAAAAGTTAAAACCATAAGCTGGGGAAATAGGGATGGTCTGCAGCGTTCCATGAACTGCACTGAGCCCCCAGTACCGATAGGAGAAATAGAAGAGGAATATGAGAAGAAATGCTCCAGATACTGCAAGCGAGTATACCTTGGCATTTTTTCCGCTCAGAAACGTTACAACTGAGAGGAGAAACAGTGCAATGTAAAGCTCCATCATAAGCATTTCAGATCACCCCTACAATCAGCGCGATTATGAAAACAACAGCAGACCCGAGTATGATGAGGGCAAAGTAACTCTCTATAACACCTGACTGCAATTTTCTCATCGCTGTACCGAGATCCAGAGCATGTCTCCCCAGTTTCTCAACATCCGTATTATAGGAATTTTCAAACGAGGCGAATTTGCCCGAAATAGGGAGAATTCCACGTTCGGCCACAGAACCTGTGAAAAGCTTGTCCATGTAGAATTTGTTCTTTACAAGGCTGTATACTCTGGATTTTGAGAGATCCATGTGCATCCAGGTTTCCCTTCCGTATATCAGATAAGTAACCAGTATTCCAAGAAGGGCGAGTGTGAGCGGAAGATATTTAATATAGAGGGGAACGTAAAGATTGTTGGATCCACCGAGATATGAAAGGAAATCGCCTCTGAAAAAGCCGTAGATTATAGAAAGTATTGCCAGAGGGATAAGAGGCAGAAGCACAAGAATTGAAGGGTCCTTTGCGTGATCAGCAAGTTCAGATCTTGGCTTCCCTAAAGCGACAAGAAAGAACATTCTGAACGTATAAGCTGCGGTTAGAAAAGCGCCAACTGTGAGGAATATCCAGGGCAGTGCGTAATACCACGCCCCTGAGCTGGTCATGTAGACGTACGCAGCTGATATAATCTCATCCTTGGAGAAGTATCCCGCTGTCGGATATATTGCCGAGAGAGCCAGTGCACCGATGAATATGATGCTCACAGTTATCGGCATGCGCTTCCAGAGACCCCCCATTCTTTTAACATCCCTGAGCTCCATCAGAGTAAGTAGTATCACACCGGCACCCATGAAAAGCATTGCCTTGAAGAATGCATGAACAAAGAGGTGAAACATAGCATACCCCACAGCACTGAGACCTATAACAGAGAACAGGCCTAGTGCAGAAAGCATATATCCAAGCTGGCTTATGGTGGAATAGGCAAGTATCCGTTTTATATCGTTGACAACGAGCCCCAGTATTCCAGCGAAAATTGCCGTGAATGATCCTATTATTGCCAGGGTGTATAACACGTCAGGCCCGGAATAGTAGTAAAGAGGATATATCCTTGCGACAAGATATATTCCTGCAGTAACCATCGTTGCGGCATGAATGAGCGCCGAAACTGTTGTGGGGCCCTCCATGGCATCCGGGATCCATACGTGTAAAGGAAATTGCGATGATTTTCCTATCGCACCTCCTAGAAAAAGAATTGACACAAGGGCGAGTTTTCCACTGCCAAGTACAGAAAGGACAAAAGGCATGTTGTTTATCAGAAAAGGTATGCTCAGAGGATTTGCGGTTAGAGGAGAGAGAGACGAATAGAGAACTGCAAGACCTATTACAAAGGACATGTCACCGACCCTTGTCACAATGAAGGCCTTCTTTGCAGCCGATGCTGCATTTGGTTTGAAGAACCAGAAGCCTATGAGCAGATATGAACATAGACCCACAAGCTCCCAGAAAAGGAAAAATTCCAGCAGGTTCGACGAAAGCACAAGCCCAAGCATTCCAGCAGTGAACAGAGATGTCTCGGCAAAATACACATGACGGTTTGGATCCTTTCCCATATAGTAGATCGCAAACAGGTGTATCATCAGTGACACAAAAGATACCATCATCACCATTGCAATGGACAGATGGTCGACGAAAATTCCATAATTAAAACTGTAGAACCAGTTGTAGGAGGAGTGCACAGGCACTGAATAGTAAAGATACAGGATGAAGGATAAAATCAGAGAGACAGCTATTGAGGAAGATGCGATTATTCCGGACCAATTTTTCCATTTCAGTCCGGCAAAATAACTGAGCGGAAAGGCTATGAGAGGGGAAAGAAAGACAAACCAAGCTATAAGTGCCAGATCCATCAGTCTCTCATCTCCCTTAGAGACTGAATGGTGATTCTGCCAAATTTCCTGTAGACTGCAAGCATGATGCTAAGACCAACGGCCGACTCCACCACGCTTATGGCTATAACAAAGAGGGCAAGTACAAGTGGCTGCGATGACCGATACCCTAAAGCAACAAGGTTGACAAGCGCAGAGTTTAGAAGTATCTCAATGGATATCAGTGTCTTGATTCCAGTTTTCGCAGTCATGACGCCGTATAGCCCAATTGTAAAAAGCAGAAGCGTAAGGCCCTGAATCAGGAAGAGTTCCATCACTCATCCCTCCCTGTGATGTACAGCATGCCTATGATGCCACCCACCAGTATCAGTGAGAGAAGCTCAAACGGTACAACATAGGTGCTGAAAAGATCACCGCTAATGCTGGTCAGATTTTCCTGATAGTACGAGAAAGACCCGGGTATGGAAAAAACCTCTATTCCGATTGCAATGAAGAAAAGTGCGCTTGCAAGAATTGGGACAATACGGTTCATGAATCCTCACCCCCTGTAAGCATCAGGGTGAATACAAGAAGAGACACTATGGCCCCAACATATACCAGCAGTTCAACAGATCCTATAAATGACGCTCCCAGAAAGAAAAATAGAGATGCAACAGAAATCATGAAGAACAGCAGCCAGACTGCACTATGAACTATGTTCTTTTCAGATACAGACTTTAATGCAGATACTACCAGTATTATACCGAATATGACAAAAAGAACAGTATATATCATTTCTTAACCTCTTCCTCTGGCATTGCAAGTTCTTCCGGCGAATACAGAAAGCTGTTTTTTGTTCTAGAGGTCTCGAAGACATGTGTCAGATATATTGCATCAGTCGGGCATATTTCCTGACAGTTCCTGCATACAGTGCATGTTCCAAAGTTCACGTCCGGATATATCATTCTCTTATTTCTCGGATTATTTCTCTTTACCGTTTCCATCTTTATGGACTTGTTAGGACAGACCTGCTCACAGAGCGTGCATCCCACGCAGTCATCTAGATTTAGAAAAATCCTAAATCTGAATCTCTCCGGAACGTATTCCTTCTCCTCCGGATACTGAACAGTTACGGGTTTCATCAACACATGCTTGAAAACCGTAAGAACTCCCTCGACGGTTCCAACCAGTGGTATTCTCCTTTTAGGTTCCTGTACTTCCATTTCACCACCCCAGATATATTGTTAGAAATCCTGCGAGAACAAGATTGATTACTGATATAGGCAGTAGGTATTTCCAACCAAAATTCACAAATTTATCTATCCTGATTCTTGGCATAGCAAGCCATACAGTGAACGATATTACAACCACGATCACTGCCTTGATCAGAAGGTAAATCAGACCAATATCACTGGAATAGGGTCCGTTGTAACCACCAAGATAGAACAGAGATACAATAAAAGAGCCGAGAAGTATTGTTCCAAACATTCCCAGATAGAACAGGCCAAACCTCATGCCGGTATATTCAGTGGAATAACCAGACACAAGCTCACTCTCACTTTCACCCATGTCAAAAGGTGTATAGGAAGCTCTTGCTATCATAGATATGAAAAAGACAAAAAGGCCAAGAGGTTCCAATATTCCATAGGGAAGGAGTTCTGAAGTAACCACTGAACTTATGTTGAGGCTGTTTGTGGTTCGAGCGGACGCCATCACCACAATGGCCAGCACGGAAAGCATCATTGGAACCTCAAAGGAGATATCCTTTGCCACTGCCCTGAGAGCACCGATGAGAGAATATTTGTTGTGTGAACTTATTCCTGCCAGAAGCTCGCCTATCGGCATTATGGCAAGGACCGCGAAAAGAAGTATGATACCAACACCAGAATTTGAGATGAATATATCTCCAATATAGTACAGGCTTCCGTAAGGAAGAATTGAGAATGCAACAAGCAGTCCTATAAAGACCAGAACCGGGGCAACCTTGTATGGCAGATCATCTCGCAGCCTTGGAAGTATTGACTCCTTTCCAAAAAGCTTAAAGGCATCCGCTATGAGTTGCAGAGTTCCAAATTTTCCAACTCTGTTTGGACCAATCCTGAGCTGTACCCTAGCCATGTACTTCCTGAAGAAATAAATGGTTCCTGCGACCGCGACTGACGCAACAAGGAGAAAAACTATACTGTCGATTAGAAATGTAACGAATGTGGCCAGGTCGTATCCAAGAACCTTGAATATTCCATAGGTAAATGAAAGCAGACTCATCTGTCAATCTCCCCGAATACAAGATCGGTTGTGCCTGATATTGCAACTAAATCGGCAATCATGACATTCTTGCCTATCTCCCTCAGCACAGAAAGATTTTTCAGGCTCGGACTCCGCACTCTAACCCTGTATGGCTTTACGCCACCGTCTCCTACAATGTAAACCCCGAATTCCCCCTTTGAGGCTTCTGTGCGCGCATAAACTTCCCCTTCACCACGCATCCTAATCATCATGGATTTCTTGGCTTTAGGATTGAAGAATGGCCCGTCCGGCAATTTTTTAATGGCCTGAGAGATTATTTTCACGGACTGTCTCATCTCCTCGATTCTGACAAGAAATCTTGCAAGGTTGTCTCCCTTGCTTGACACTGGTATTTCAAAGTTAACCTTGGAGTAAGCCAGATAGGGCTCCGCCTTCCTGACATCGTACTCGACCCCACTTGCCCTGAGCATAGGTCCGGTTACACCATAGTCTATAGCGACTTCTTTGGACATATACCCTATTCCCTTTGTTCTTGATATGAAAATATCGTTCTTAACGAAGAGACTGTTGAGTTCCTCTATCTTTGAGGGCGCTATATTGATGAAGTCCTCTATTTCCTGCACTATTTTCTCATTAAAGTCCTGATAGACTCCACCGATACTGCAGTAATTTGTGAGAAGCCTGCTTCCGCTAGCTTCCACGAATATGGTCATGATCTTTTCCCTGAGATCAAAAGCATAAAAGAAAGGGGTAAGCATGCCAAGATCAAGGCCATATGCACCCAGCCAGACAAGATGTGATGCTATCCTGCTTAACTCTGCCATAATGGTGCGTATCCATATTGCCCTCTCAGGAGGTGGCACACCAAGGAGCTTTTCAGCAGCCTCAAGATAGCCAACTTCCATGCCAGGTGCACCCACATAATCCATTCTGTCAAAGTAGAGGAGGTTGTCGCAAAAGAATGTGTTTTCACAAAGCTTTTCAGCATTGCGATGCAGGTAACCTATCACAGGTTCCACTTCCCTGACGATTTCCCCCTCAACCTTTATCTTAAGTCTTAGCACTCCGTGCGTGGACGGGTGTTGTGGCCCCATGTTGAGTTCTACCCATTCCGACAAAGTTACCACCCGTCTCCTGGATCAAAGGTGGCATAATCCTCTCCATCCTCATCCATGTTGATATACTGCACATTCTTCATGTTGTAATCCTTTCTGAGAGGATGTCCCACCCAGTTTTGAGGCAGAAACAAGCGCCTGAGATCCGGGTGACCCTCGAACTCAATGCCCATCAGATCGTATTCTTCCCTCTCATCCCAGTCTGCGCTTTTCCAGAGGTGAGTCACACTCGGGACCTTGCTGTTGTATGTTACTGTTTTGACCACCACGTATTCATTGCTTTCAAACGAATGTAGGTGGTAAACAACCTCTATGTAGTCCTTTCTGTCCACCCCGGTTATCAGAGAGAGATGATTGAATCCTTTCTTCTTCAAGGATTCGAGGGTACTCAGCAGATCCTCCTTTTTGACCTTGATTATCTTCCTGCCATCTTTCCCCTTTTCCTCACCCGGCTGAAACTCCAAAGTTGTCACCTCGTGTTTTCGCCCCTTATTTTCTTCTGAAGAGTCATGATTCCATAAGTCAGTGCTTCTGGTGTCGGGGGACAGCCCGGGACATAAACATCCACAGGTATCACTCTGTCCACGCCAAGCACAACTGAATAACCTTCAACGTATGGTCCGCCCTGAATGACGCATACACCCATTGCAATAACATACTTCGGATATGGCATCTCATCGTACAGCCTCTTTACTCTGGGAGCCATCTTTTTCGTCACGGTTCCGGCAACGATCATGAGGTCGCTCTGCCTTGGGGAGGAACGGAATATTTCACTTCCAAATCTTGAAATGTCAACCTTGGAGGCCTGAACGGCCATCATCTCTATGGCACAGCATGCCAGCCCAAAAGTCAGAGGCCAGATTGAGTTGCTCCTTCCCCATTCCAGAGCCTTCTCCAGAGTTGTTGTGATCAAGCCTGGTTCTCCAGTTTTCATTTCAACCACTCCATGTATTTTTCCCTGAATGCATAAAGTACAGCGAAAAGTGGCATGGCCAAAAATATTAGTGTCTCCAGAAATGGTATAAGACCGAGACTCCTGAAATTAAATGCCCATGGAAAAAGTAGAATCATGTCTATATCAAAGAGTACAAACAGTAATATGATCACATAATACTGTATGCTTACAAAGTTTCCACGATACCCCCTGGAAATCTCGCCCGACTCATATGGTTCGAGGTAGGACGTGTCCTTAACCGGCGGGCTGGATTCATTGGCCAGCCTACTTATTATTCCGTCAATCTTGAGAGAGATCTTCTTTTCCTTATCGTATCTAGCCATTCCTATGGAAGGCAGAACTGCAAATAAGCCCAACATAGCCAGTATCAGTAAGACGATAACCAAGCCTATGGCTATGTAGTTATAGAGCATACGTATGGGAATTTCCAGACAATATTTAATGATTTATGGAGAGCATAAATCAGCCATTATTTTGCAAAGTACTATTGTTCATTTATTATGTTATCCATTACTTTCTTTATAATCACCGGATCTAACGGCCGGCGTGTTCTTGATTTTATGTACGCAATAAGTTCCCCGGGTTTGTTAATTTTCCCGGCTTCATGAATCATCTTGTTGATCTCCTCTATAGTCAGCGGTTTTATCTCATCACTATTCTTTATCTGCTCAACAGTAAATCCCGAGGAGAGCATTTCTATCATTACTTCTATGCTTTCCCTTCCGTAACCCCTAGACCCTGCAAATTTCAAAAGCTCCAGGATCAGATCGCGGTCAGGCATAGTCTTTTTCTTTCTTTCCATTTCTGGAATAAACTGCACCAGCAATCGCGCTGATAACCTCCCGTCTGAAAGAATTTCCGCTATCCTGACAAATTCATCCTCCATGAAATTCTTCACTATTGTTGTGGCGTCCTGCCTAGATATTCCGAATTTTTCCGAAATTTTAACTGCCCTCGTTTCCGCATCCTCTATCTTCCCTAGCGCAGATGCCCTAGAGATCAGTTCGTCTGCCGAAACATAAGGGATGTCAGTTTCTGGGTACATTCTCTCCGATCCTGGCAGTGGCCTCAGAAAATGTGTGTGCCCATCCTCGGTAACGTATCTTGTTTCTGATAGATCCATCATAAGTACTTTTCTTATTCTTTTCTCAATCTCCCTTTCTATAATGCCACTCATGTTCTCTTTCATGAAGATTATCAATATGGCATCATCAGTACCGGCTCTCATCTCGCTCCTAAGCGCCATTAGAATGTCCTCACTAACCCCGTAGGCTGGAAGTTCATCAGAATGCATTACTCCTTTGAGCCCGAACATTTTAACCATCTCTGCAATCTCCATGCCAAGTCTGTATTCTCCGCTCTTTAGGAGACCACTGCACTTTTTAAGTATCGTACAGAACGCCCTGGAGCCGTTTTCAATTTGAGATTTAGCAATTTTGGATCCACTCTCCGACATTTTATCTGTAACGTCCCTGAATTTAACAGCAACTTCCTCTCCTTTGAGCCTGTAATTCAGTTCTTCAGAGAGCCTCTTCAGGTTTCTCTGCCGTGATACCTCATACCTGATTGCCTCCGATATCAGGGACAGCTTCGATACCCCTTTAATCTCAACCCTTCCATAGCCCAGCGAAAGATTGACGTCCTGTCTTATTGCCTCTGCTGATGGTCTGAAAAATCCTGTCCCTGCAACCAGATCACCAATCTTTCTCGCCACTTCTACAGCCTGGTTTTCATCCTGGATATCCGGTTCTGTTGATATTTCGAGGAGTGGAATGCCCAGTCTGCTCAGACTGTATTCAGCTTTCTCACCTTCAGCCGAAACCTTTCTTGCTGAATCCTCCTCAAGGCAAAGAGATGAGATGTTTACCTTCCCTTTTCCAGTGTCGATGTATCCTCCCAGCGACACCAGCATGGTCCTCTGGAATCCTGATGTGTTGGAACCGTCAACTACAAGTTTTCTCATCACACACATGTTTCTGAACGTAACAGAGTCCATGGCCAAAGAGACTCTGATAGCTGCCATGAGAGCATTCTGGTTTATCTCATGAGGCGGATCCTCATCCGCCTCAACAAGACATGAATTCACAGATTTTCTGTAGAGAAATGAACGATTCCTTTCTCGTTCGTATGAAGCTGCCCTATCGATCTCGCCCATCTCGCCTGATACCGTCCAGAGTCTCCTTTTTATCCTGAAGTCTGTATCGGTCCCATTACCGCTGCTGCATCTGCAAAAAAGTTTACCAGTGGCCAGTTGCGCATGTACCTCGAGCCCTATCCTGATTTTCTCTTCGCTATTCAATCCTCAGACGCTCCTCTATTTCTCCACGCATTGGTATCTGCATCAATTTCTCGAATTCGTCACTGTGGTTCGCAAGCAGGAACATAGCCTTGGTTAAAGCCACCTCTGGCAGGATATCCCCTGCTGAAATAGCTCCTGCAGCTTTAAGTTCCCTTCCCGTTGAATAGACATTCAGGTTGGTGTTTCCTGCTATGCACTGTGAGGTCATCACTATATGCACTCCGGAACCGTGTGCCTTTCTGACCTCCGAAATTATTGACTCAGAAACGTGACCAAGCCCTGTGCCCATAATGACAATTGCATCATTCTTCTGCGCAATAGTCTCGAAAATTCCAGGATCCATCCCCGGATAAAAATATAGTATCGCAGCCCTGCTATCCATCTTCGGAATTAGAACGGAGTCTTCCCCAGTACTTCTGAATTCGGCTTCCTTTATAGCCACTCCATCTTCAATCCTTGCCAGATATCTCCCGTCAACAGGCCTGATGGCGTCTCTTCTGGAAGTATGCATTTTCCTCGACCGGGTTCCACGCATTAGCCTTCCAGAAAAATCTGAAATGCTGCCATGCATTGATATGCATACCTCACCTGCGTTCAGTGCAGTGAACATAATGGAAGATGATATGTTCTCGAATGCGTCGCTGCTGGGTCTGTCTGAACTCCTCTGCGATCCTGTAAGTATGACTGATCTTGACTGCCTTTCCAGCATGAATGCCAGTGCGGAGGCAGTATATGTCATTGTGTCCGTTCCATGAAGTATTACCACATGGTTTCCCCTGTCAAGCTCTTCCTTTGTCTTCTTTGCAATATAAATCCATTTCTCTGGAGTCATGTTCTCGCTGAGAATATCATCTATTACTGAATATCCGACGTTCTGCTCGCCTGTTTCAAGTGCTGAAATGACCTCTGGAGAAGGTTTTACCGCCCCGGTGGTGTAATCTATCCTGCTGGCAATTGTACCTCCTGTCGCCAGTATTTTCACACCGTTCTTCACGTCCACAGATCTTGGCCTTCTTTCGGGCTTATTTTCGGCCTTTGTAACCTGATCCGGCCGGAATTCATCCTCCTGCAAAACTATGTTGTATCCGTTTCCAAGCTTCAGCGTGATCAGCCCATGCTCAAGGCTTATGAACATGCCTTCTATTTTTCTGCCATTGTAGGTCAGCTTAACTCTATCACCAAAACGAAGGTCCGTGCTCACTGCTACTGTCAGGGCTTCGAACATAATAATAATTTAGCTCTGGCACTGTATGGCGTACATATAAGGAAGTCCCCATATAGCTGTGAAACAATAACCGGCCCTGACGGGATGATCATTATGATCCGGCGATCCCTGATAAAGCTTTTTGGATCTCTTTAACTCTTCGGGGGTAAGCAAAGGAATACTATTTTATCCGGATAAAGCAAGATTCCTATTCTGAAACAAGTTTGACTAATGATTAAGCCAATCCAGTGAGAATTAAGTGCTATGGGCTTAAATACAGACTCTACTGAGAAGAAAAATGGGTTCATTTACCCCCACTAGACCAAAGAGATCCAGCTTTTTTTAGCACAGTATTTCTTTCCAGATTTCAGAACAATGTTTCCTGCCTGTCATAATGCCTACCGGTTCCAAGGATTTCCATTAGCTTTAAGGCGTTTCTGGGAGCATTGCCGCCAGGATGGTTGTTAAAAAAAACAAATATTTCCTTGAATCTCAGTGACGCATCCTTCAATATCCTGCCTATCTCATCAAGTTCTTCATCTGAATAATTATATCTGTACCTTTCCATTCCATTCGATCCGACGGCCCATAGTTCATTGTTTCTGCCATGCATTCTCACGTATTTTGATCTCTCTACTCCGCTAATCTGTTCAATTCGCCTTAATGGACTGTCAGCCTCAACTATACTAATTTTTGAATCGTTAGTTATTTCCCTGACGCCCTGTGCAAATGAATCAGATGATCTGGTTTCTATAAATACTTTAACAGATTGATCCGTAAAATACTGACAGATATCCTCAAGCGGCTTCATCCATGTTTCCTCAGCCCATGGAGGTAGCTGAAGTAATACACCAAGAAGCCTGCCATTTTCTGCAGTGGGTTCAAGGCAGTTTTTCACAAAAGAATCTGCAAGTGAATACATTTCCTTCCCGCTGATGCTGTTCAGGTTATGCGAAATATCCCTAGGGGCCTTAAATGAAAAGAGAAAGCCCTCCTTATCTTCTGTTTTTTTAAGCCACCCTAAAACGCTTTCCCTTTCAGGTATTCCATAGAAACTGGTATTTACCTCAACTGCGTCGAATCTGGCAGCATAGACTTTCAATTTGTCCGCGTGAGGGCCATAGAATGAGTGCCAGTCGCTATACGACCATCCGGAGCAACCGATTCTCACTGTCACATTACTGATTCCTTCTGAGTATTTCCCTTGCTATGATGAGCCTCTGTATCTGATTTGTCCCTTCGTATATCTGAGTTATTTTTGCATCCCTCATGTGCCTCTCAGCATCAAAATCTGTTGTGTAGCCGTATCCACCAAAGAGCTGTAGAGCGTCCGTAGTGATCTGCATTGCCGCGTCTGAGGCATACAGTTTCGCCATTGAGGATAATAAAACTGAATCTGTATGTGTTTCCCAGGACTTGCATGCCTCATATGTCAGAAGCCTGGCTGCCATGAGTTTTGTATACAGATCGGCCAACATAAACTGTATTCCCTGAAAGTCTGAGATCGGCTTGCCAAACTGCTTCCTCTTTTTAATGTAGTCCGTTGCCTCGTCCAGGGCACACTGGGCTATACCAACAGCCTGTGCAGCTATCCCCACCCTTCCTGCATCAAGCGTTTCCATTATGACCTTAAACCCTTTGTTAATCTCTCCAACAATATTTTCCGCTGGAACAAAGGCATCCCTGAAGACAAGTTCAACGGTGCTTGAACCTCGTATACCCATCTTGTGTATGTCTCTGCTTATCTCAAACCCCTCAGTCCCAGCATCTATGACGAATGTCGTAATACCCCTGCTGCCTTTGCCGGGATCAGTAACAGCGTCGAAAACAAAGAATTTCGCTGTTCTTCCGTTTGAAATAAATGTTTTTGTTCCGTTAATGACAAAACCGTCCCCTTTTTTTACCGCAGAGGTCTTTATAGATGCAGCATCGCTTCCAGCACCAGGCTCTGTTATTGCCAGTCCTCCAATCGCCCCCTCTGCAATCTTCGGCAGATATCTGCTCTTAAGGGATTCGCTTCCAAACATCAGTAAGGGCTCTGCAAAAAGCGTAAGCGCTCCATCCAGTACAAGTGCAGTGCTTGGACAAGCTGCCGAAAGCTCCTCTATCACCCTTACAAGAAATGAGAAGCTCAGGCCGGCGCCACCATACTTCTCAGGTATGTACGACGCAAACAGACCGAGAGATTTCATCCTGTCCACAAGGTGCTGGGGCACCTCCATATTTCTATCTATATCCCTTGCCAGCGGCCTGACTTCCTTCTGGGCAAATTCCTTAACGTATTTTAGAACTTCCTGTTCTTCCTTGTTAAGAATTTCCATTGTACCAAATTCCGCCAGAAGTTTAAAGGTTAGCGGTCATTCTTCCAGTATCTCCTTTTTCAGTATTTCAAGCAGTTCTTCCCCGATTCTTGCAGATTCTTCAAATTCCGGATGCCTCACGTCTATGTGGACATTCCTTGAATTGAGGAAATTCTGCACCTGTCTCTGATCAAATCTGAATTTCAGATACTGCAGTGTGGACTCAAGAGTTTCAGTGGATCTTCCCTCCTCATATTCGGCATGTATCTCTCCGTTTTCAAAAGTCATGAAGACATTTTTTTCTACTCCTGAAAGCTTCTTCATGCTGCTTATCATCGTCCGTTCATCAGGAAGTTCGATGAACATGGTCACGCTTAAAACTCCCTTCGATGGCAGCTGTTCACTGTATATTTCTATCAGTTGCCTGATCTCTTCTGGATCCCTTATATTTTCCAGATAGACCATTTCCGTTATCTGATTAAGAACTATATCCCTGTTTTCAAAAAGGAAACTGAAAGTGCGGGTGGAAACTCTCCTCTTCTTTTCAATTCCCGCAATCTCAATATTTGTCGATTCCCTAATTCTTGAATATTTTTCCGGAGGAAGTATTTCCTCCGGAACGATTGATCTCATCCTCATGCCTTCGGCAGTTTCTGGAGAGTATCCTCGTATTTCTTTGCATGTGCCTTTTCGGCCTTGGAAAGAACCTCAAACCAGTGGGCAATTTCATCGAAGCCTTCCTCACGCGCAACCTTTGCAAAACCAGGGTACATCTGCGTGTACTCATAGGTTTCTCCGGCTATTGCTGACTTTAGGTTCTGTTCTGTCGAACCTATCGGTTCACCAGTCACAGGGTCGCCCACCAGCTTCAGGTAGTTCATGTGGCCAAATGCATGGGCTGTTTCTCCATCAGCCGTGGATCTGAACACTGACGCTATCTCCTGGTACCCCTCCTCATCTGCCTTTAAAGCAAAATAGAGGTACCTCCTGTTTGCCTGGCTCTCTCCTGCGAAACCTGCCTTCAGATTCTCTAACGTCTTGCTTTTTTTAAGTTGTTCAGTGTTTACCATATTCAGGTAATGGTTTCATAGTATTTAGCCATTAATGTTAATATTAATTAATAATTGATATAAGTTGTCCTGCCCCCATACCGGCGAAGAATGCGGCAGCATAGGCTGGAATGATAAATTCGCCAGGCTGTATGTTCACCTCCTCATCTCGCATTCTCACCCTCATCTTTCTGGACGCCCTGAACTTTGCCTTTAAGTTAAAACAATCAGGGATAGCGTCATTCAGAGGCTCAAACTTGTCAAATTTCTGAACTTCGATTGGCAGCACCATCATTCCACTTTTCCCGTGCAGGCTCAGCGGGTATCTTATGAGCCTGTGCACATCAGTGGTCACCGGTTCGTCTATTTCACAAGCGTGGGCTTTTCTAACCTCTTCAACGCACATATCCAGAATTTTTTCATCAATATCACCCAGAAGACTGAATTTGGTTCTCCCTGTACTGGTGAACAGTTCAAGCCTTGATCTAAGCTTTCCGTTAAATGAAACGCTCTTGTGCAATGCCTCCATAACTTTTGCCCTGTCTTCCTCAGAAAGCCACTCTAAATGTTCATCGTTGGCGAGTTTTCTGTAAACCTCTGTGAACCGTTCATCTATTAGATAAAACCATCCTGACTGTCTTCTGTAGTTTCCAATGTTCTGAATGAAATCCTTTCTATTGAGGCCCTCTCCTCTTACCAGATTGGAAATTTCTCTCCTGGCATCTGAACCGAGTTCATACACTTTCTCCGAGACGATGTGCACGTGATATCCGCGTCCCCCTGAGAAATAAAGCTTAATTTCTTTTCTGTCAAATCCCAGGGATCCTGTCAGGAATTCGCTGATCAGTCTCATGGTATGTTCCTTCACCTTTTCAAGAATTTCCTCATACTGCATTTTCTGCGCCCCCTCTATATGATCAGCGTCAAGATCAAATATGAGTTCTGCCCCAAGCCATTCCTTCTGTTCCATCTTCCTTTCCCATGGTTTTCTGTAGTATGTGCTGGAATAGTACAGATGTCTTGGAATTATTTTTCTGACCAGGCTTTCCATGGCAGTGTGTGTTTCAACGGCTACATGCCTCTTCATTGTTCCGTCGAAGGGGATGAATCCAATTTCCCTCTTTGAAATCTCATCCGGCTCGTGCGACCTGAACTTCTCATAATATATTGAAAAGAGCTGTTTTAGCCCAGTTGGATCTTCAGTTTTTGTCATTCCTATGAAGATAATATCATAAACTATAATTGTATTTACAACACCATTGAAAAAAATAACGGCAATGATATTTTCGTTGGCATTAATTGCTACGATCTTTACTGGGATCACATATGAATCAGGCCATAGTAGCACAGTTAGCTTGATTTCTAGCCATGAGATGATGGATAATAGTTCTTCGTCGTTATCATCATATTACTGGATAAACAGTTCCAGTACAATTTTTGCGCTTGAGAGTGCTTTGTATGGGAGTGGAGTATCAGTCAAAGTTTATGGAAATGTGGTGGAACTAGTTTACCCATCATCTTTTTCCCTCAGTGTTAATTCCATTGTTAGAGACTTTGGGCACGCCATATTTGCTCTGGGCAAGAATCTGAGCTTTTCACCCTACATTACATATTACAGAGTAACAGGGGATCAGAATGGCCTTCCTTTCATACCCTCACAGATTGCATCTGCATACCATTTCAGTTGGGCTTATCAGCATAACATCTATGGAAACGGCACCACTATTGCCATAGTCGATGCATATGGTGATCCCTCACTTCTTTATGATATCAATGCGTTCGACCATCTGATGGGGCTTCCACCTGCCAGGCTACAGATAGACGGATCAACCGGAAATTCAAACAATACTTCATGGGCAGTTGAGACAGCGCTGGATGTGGAGTGGGCACATGCAATGGCTCCGGGAGCAAAAATACTTCTCTACCTTTCACCGAATTCATCGTCCGGTCTTGAGGCTGCACTTAGTCAGATAGTGAGCAAGAGGCTTGCGAACGTGATTTCCCTGAGCTGGGGGACTCCGGAAAGTGACATTGTTAATAGCGGTGCGATGCCCACGTTTGAATCCATATATCAGAAGGCATCTTCAGAAAACATCACTGTTGTGGCTGCAAGTGGAGATCAGGGTGCTTTTGACGGTACATCCTCCCTTCAGGTAAATTTTCCTGCCAGCAGCCCGGATGTCATTGCAGTTGGCGGTACTTCGCTATACCTTTCCAGCAGCGGTTACCGGCAACAGGCCTGGGGAGGCACTCTCAGCGGTACAACATTCGGTAGTGGTGGAGGATACAGCAGCTATTTCCCAGAACCTTACTGGCAAGAACAGACGGGTTTGAATAAGCTCACAGGAAGAGGTGTCCCTGACATTGCGTTCGATGCAAACCCTCAAACCGGAGCTGAAATTGTTGTTTCGGGAGAAACATACAATGTTGGTGGAACAAGTCTTGCCACACCTATTGCAGCAGCCGTATTTGCTCTCCTTGACCAGTACACAGGCACCTATATTGGAAATGCTAATCCATTGCTATATCATATAGCATCAAACAGCACGCTCTATCAAAAAGCATTCATGCCCGTAACCACAGGAAACAACGGATACTACAAAGCATCTTATGGATGGAACCCAGTAACGGGACTTGGATCTCCAAACGTTTCCGAACTCATCAACATCACAGGATTAATTCGAAAGCCATATGGCACTGCTGTCCTTTTCAACGGATCTGATTACAATTACACAAGCATATCATCCTCCCTTACAATAAACCAGCCTTTGAATAGCGAGTTTGGAAACGGCACAACATATTACTATGCGGGTTTCACAGGACAGTTTGGAGGACAGTTGCTGGCCGGCTTGGGAGAGTCCAGCAACGGGTTAAGAGCGATAATCGTTGCTAACAATTCGGCAACTGATTATATGATTTCAAGTGCAATACAGAGCAGTTTATCCTACAGGATTCAAGTTTCCTACACCAGTAAAATGTTGTTTTCATTTTCAATAAACGGTTTTTCTGCCAACATTCCTCTCATGTTCAACATTACAGGAATGCTGTCCCCGTCCATAGGTGTTGAACAGATCAATTCGAGTGGGGATCAGTTCACTATACCTGGCGGGACGTTTTCCAATATCACTTTTTCAGGGGACATGATCTGGAATTCTTCTGCCGGCTACAGTTCGTTAAGCTATTCCGGTCTTGGTTCGGCCTATGGAAACGTGAATTTCACCGTAAACAGGACTGAAATCACCTTCGGAACCTTCGGGAAGTATCACAGCAATGACACCGCCAAAAATGTCACATTGCTTTACACTTTCAACAGCCTTTCGCCAGGATCCTATCACTTCATTCTTTCCAATCAAACACTCAGCAGAACTGCAATATGGTTTGAAAATGGAAATCAGATAAATTCCTTCGCCATTCTCACACCAGGTAATTACTCAATCAAGGCGGATGCTGACGGAAAGACTTTTTCAAGAGACATTGTGGTACCAGAACTTTCTCAGTACAATATAAGCATACATAGCCAATATAACTTCAACACCTCCGGCTCTCTGATCATTGATCACACTATGATGGTTAATGCCAACTTCACAGATAATGTCACACTGCACTATTATCTTCCACCATATTCCACTAACGTAAGTCTTTCCTTCATAGGATATTACAGTGTAGAAAAGCAGATATCCCCAGGATCCAATCTTACTGTTTATTTGAAAGCCATACCTGTTAAGTTTTCTGTATTTACTTCGTTTACTAATATATCTGTAAAGGCCAACGATACCAACCTTAATGAAGAGTACGGGTACTTTGTGGCGCATCTTCTGCCTGGCGTCTATAAAATATCTTTGAACGGGACAGAGATCACCAATACCACCTTTTCACAGGAAATTTTTCCTGGAACGACTTATAACATTACGTTCGTTCCGAGGGCAGTTCATGGATATCGCGCTGTATCAGGGATTGTCGAGGATAAGCTCTTTGACTTTCCGATTTCTGGTGCCATGATCAGCGGAGAATCCCTAGTTTCCTATAGCAACTATTCTGGTTTCTTTATTCTTTTTATAAATTCCTCAACATCGGCAAATCTCACATTCTCCGCATTGCTTTACAACTCTACGAGTATTATTTATCCTGAAACTGCCAACGGATCTGTAACTGTGAAGCTCAGTCCGAACAGCAGCCTCAGCATAGTTATAAAATCGCAGTATTTCTTTGCCAGAATCTCTACCATACTTCCGCTTCTTCTGTATTACTATTATATTACCTGGGACGTCAGTTTCCCTAATGTATCATTCTACAGGATACTGTACTCTCCAACCGATAACTTTTCCAAGGCCAATTATATTATAGAACCAGCTTCAAGCTCTTCAGCCCTGATTCCTGTTGGACTGGGTCATTTCAAGGAATACTTCACGATAATCGCATTCAGCAGTGACGGCAGTTATATCGGATCATCAAGTTTTGTCTACGGTTCCTATTTCGGCTACATGCCGCTTCTTGTGAACGGTGGCATATTCCTGCTGATAGCCCTTTACATAGTCTTCATGATAAGATTTTTCACAAAGAGGGGAAAGAACAGAGGGGGGAAGGTGGATATTTTTGAGGATGAGTTCAAGGAGAGATGAAGTTCATCAGACGGGAAAGCGCACGTCCTGGGATAGTGGTATGTCTTCCCCGTAGTTTATCGTAACTGTCTGTCTCCTCATGTAGTTTTTCCAGGCATCGGATCCGCTTTCCCTTCCTCCTCCTGTCTCCTTTTCCCCTCCAAATGCCCCGCCGATCTCTGCTCCCGCAGTGGCTGTATTCACATTCACTATTCCGCAATCGCTTCCCCTGGCTGAGGTAAATTCCTCAGCCTCAGCGAGATCCTGTGTAAATATTGAAGAAGAGAGCCCCTGTGGAACGGAGTTGTGTATTTTTATGGCCTCTTCAAGATTTCTGTATCTAAATACATATAATATTGGAGCAAATGTCTCTTTCTCTGTTATTTTCATTTCGGGCGTTGCCTCTATTATTGCCGGCATAACATAATGCCCTCCGGGGAATCCATCAATACTCTCTTCTGTACCGCCGAAGAGAAGTTTGCCCCCCTCTTTCTTAGCCTCCTCTATCGCCGCCTTAAAGCTTTTCACTGCGTTTTGATCAATCAGAGGGCCAACAACCGTATCCGGTTCCAATGGATTTCCTCTCTTCACCCTCCTGTAAACGTCTATTAGCTTTTCAGTAAAAGCAGAATAGATTTTTTCATGCACGATCACTCTGCGGGTTGATGTGCATCTCTGTCCGGCTGTGGCCAGTGCACCGAAGGCAACACCCTTGACTGCAATTTTCATTTCCGCCTTGTCGGAAACCACCGCGGCATTGTTGCCACCGAGTTCGAGTATGACCTTCCCCAACCTCTTTGAAACGTTCTCCGATATCTTCTTTCCGACCGGAATTGATCCAGTAAATGATACCAGTGGTATTCGATTGTCCTTCGAAATACGGTCTCCTATGCTTGAACCCTCACCAACTGCAAGAAAGAACGGATCTGGATACTTCAATCTTTTAACAACCCTCTCAGCCACACGCATCACCGCAACTGCTACAAGAGCAGCCTTTGAAGATGGTTTCCACACCACAACATCTCCACACACGGCTGCGATGAATGCATTCCACGACCATACCGACGCCGGAAAGTTGAATGACGTTATAACCGCGGTAACTCCAAGAGGGACATACTGTTCGATCATTCTGTGCTTTGGTCTCTCGCTGGCTATTTCAAGGCCATAGAGCTGCCTTGAAAGTCCGACGGCCAGATCAGCAACATCTATCATTTCCTGAATCTCGCCCTCCCCCTCGGTAACGGTTTTTCCAGCCTCCAGAGATACAAGCCTTCCAAGTTGCTGCTTGTTTTTTCGAAGCTCTTCCCCTATTTCCCGGATCAGCATTCCCCTCCTGGGAGCAGGAATATCTCTCCAGCGCTCGAAAGAGTTTATCGCTTTTTCAATTATCTCTGAATAATCAGCGTCCCCTGCCACCGTTATTTCTGCTGTTGTCTTGCCGTCAATGGGGGAAAAGGACTCTATGCTTTCCCTTCCATGCGTGTCTGCCCAGACCCCATGATAAACACCTGAATTCAACTTTCCCATGCCAAGTGACCTGAGAGTCTCCTCCCTAATCTGTTCAAGGTTCATGAAAACATAAGTGTGGTTACGGTTTTAATTTTTCCTAAACGGCACGGTCTTTAATCCCATTCAGTATGTCACGACCTATCTGATCTGGTGGAAGTGAACGATTTCACCACCCTCAGGAAATCCTCTTCGCTGAGTTGCTCAATTCTCAGATCGCCAAGGCCTTCAGGTACATTTTTCATAGTGTTCTTCAGCTTCTTCCTCTTGTTACTGAACACCCTTGAAATTTCAGCAGATATTCCAGAGAAATCTTTGAACTGCTTTTTCCGTAAATAAACTATTGTGGATGTGACTTCTGGTCTCGGATAAAAGTTTGCGGCTGAAATGTTTCGGATTCTTTTTGATTCGAAATTGAGATAGCTGAGTGCCGAAATTCTGGAGAATCCATTCTGGCCGGGCCTTGCCAGCAGCCTATCGGCAAATTCTTTCTGCAACATAAGTACCGCGCATCTGAAATTCAATTCCGTGAGTCTTTCAAGTATTTCGGAGGAAATTCCATATGGTATGTTTCCCGCTATGCCATCAAAGTCTCCCGCCTCATATTGCATGAAGTCTCCCTTAATTACAGTGAGTTGTCCGTTTTTGATGTTTTCCGGAAATATTCTGTATAGATTTTCAACAAATCTGTGATCGGACTCAACTGAGATTACGTTGAAACCACGTTTCAGCAATTGTTCGGTAAGAATTCCGTTTCCGGGTCCAATCTCTAAAACTCTTGACCCCGGGGCAATATCCATTGATCTGGCTTCAAGCGTGGCAACTGCCTTGTTCTTTAGAAATATCTGACCGTACTTTTTGAAATGCCTTTCCTGAGTCATCGTGTGGTGAACAGCCTGTATTTTTCTGATCTTTCTTGCAATTCTGTAATTATTCTGCCTACGATCATCTTTTCTGGGTGATGAAGGGTTTTCACCCTTTCAGTGAGGTCGCTAAAAGACTTGAATGGTGCCCTCTTTCTCTCCTCTATTATGTTCCACATAGTCTTGTTACCAAGGCCATGCAGCAACTCCATTGAATGAAGCCTTGTGTTGATTGGCTGGGATTTGTTAAAAAATTCAACAAAGAACTGTTCCCGCTCCCTTACTATTGCCTCAAGCACAAATGGAAGCTCGTTAATCGCCGCGCTCGACAGATCGCTATAAGATATTCTCCTCTTCACGCTAAGGATTTTGTCGCGCATCTCCTGGTTCATCCCGATATAGACCTTGTCTCCCACGGCAAAAACAGCATTTGGCTTTGGAATTAGTTCAAGCAGTTTAAACTCATTTTCACCAACAGCCTCGACTATTGGGGTTTTGTGATAGCCTCTCTCCTCGGGTCTTCCCTGAGGTAAATAATCAAGCACGTATGCATAGTCCTCCATGCGGATACACCTCAGAGCTCCTGCTTGACCCTTTCAATAATGTGGTTCAGTTTCTCATCATCCAGCATCAGACCATAGGAGGAAAGTATTGCAGTGAGTTCTTCCTTGCTTTCCGGTGCGAGATCCACAATTTTTGATGATACCTTGTCTGATAGTTTAAGATCAGAAGAAAGTTCCTCTGCTAGCTTCTTCCCATTCTTAATTCTCGTGAATTTTTCAAGAAATTCAATATTTGACGTTACCAGATCGGTTGGATTTTCCTTGTTTTTTATGAGGTGCAGTACCTCTGCCTGAGTTATATATTTCTTGTTCAACGGAAACACCCTCAGGAAACAATCCTCTTAAGATGGACAGGCGCCACCACAATCTTCTTAATGACGCTTCCAACCTTTATCTCCAAAAGATAGCATCTTCCCTGCTTTCCGACTATTACACCGGTTAAACCATGAAAATTGTGAAATGGCATTCCTGAATGAATTGATGGATCTATCTTTATGGCGGCGCGATCACCGACTTCAAATCGTTTAAGGATGCTGGTTATCTGAGGGAAGCCTTTTTCCTTAAGTTCCTTCCTCATCTTCATCCTGGAACCCGATCTTGGTCCATGTGACATTTTCGCCATTCTTATCAATCCTCTCTGATTATATTCATCACATCCAGTTCCAGAACCCTCAAAGGCTCCCCGTATTCGGATGAAAGGCTTGGCACAGTTCTTCCTGAATCTCCGCTTACCAGCTCCTTGATGTAAGTTCCAGCCTCAGCTGTAATCTCTATTCCAGCCTCATTACCGTGGATAGACACTATCCGTAACTGCTTCACCAGCCTCTGCCTTATCAGATCGGCCCTGCGTGTGGTTACACGCAATGGGGTTCTCTGATATATAATTTTTCCACACAGCGTTTTGGCTGCCTGATCTAATCTTTCCTTTGATATAGGGCTTTCAGCAAGTATCCTTGCTGTATATACCTTATCATTGCGCTCGCTCTTGATCCTTTCAACTTCATTACTGTCAGAAAACCGGATATCGAAGACCTCTACTCTTCCCGTGGAGTTAATTGACGACGCGAGCCTGTCCAGGTCTATCTTTCTTATTCGTGGATTGGAAACTTCAAGTATAAATTCCCTGCCATTTCCAAGCATTCTGACGTCAACATCTTCCCTCCCGGCCCCGTGGAGGTAGAAGTTAGTCCCAGCTGCCATTTCCATTGCGGGAATGCCTATCAGCTCTTCCACTGACTTCTCATCGGACTTGGCGTGGATCCACCTTGTCTGCGGGATTCCCCTGACCAGTTTCCTGTACTTCCCATATATGAATAGCGGCCTTACATAATACTGAATGTCATCATATCTTAGATCGACTGTCACTATAACATCTGGATTGCTGAATTCTGCCTCTATCCCCATCCTTCCGCTCACTGATTTCCCAAGTTCTCTGTTGAATTCCTTCTTTATCCTTTCCCCTTTGAATCCCGTGGCGCTGAAAATTTCTGATTCAATTTCAGTGTATTCCCTTGAAACTATGGAACCAACAAGAATTGATGATATCTCCCTGCCGCTCAGATCATGCACTATCCTGTCTGCATACCTGTCAATATCCATAAACAGACCCTTACAAAGTCTGCATTCTGATTCGCTGACCTCCCTTATATCGTACCCAAGTATTCCCATGACAAATAAGGCCAGCTTCCCCCGTGGCACGTTTCCTTCAACAGGTATTGCCCCGTACAGAATTCTTCCTATGCATCGGGGACAGCATCCTCTGAAAGCTTCTTCCAGTATTTTTGTCCTCAATTTATCTTACTATTATTTCCTTCTCCGTTGAGGGCCTTCTCTTGACAAATACCCTGGAACCGCATTCACACTCAATCTCGGCTGTTCCATAGGACTTTTCAAGAGGTCTTCCGCATCTTATGCATTTATACACTTGCCTCTGCCTCCTCCGTCTCAGCCCTTATAACAGGCTGGCCGGGATTGTATGATCCTCCCGCAAACTTATAATCGCAGTGTTTGCACTGCCATATGCCGCTTGATACCCTGTAGACCTTCCTCTTGCCGCATGACGGGCAGTCATAGTAACTTATCTTCTGCCGGTATATTTCGTTCCATGCTTTCTTGAGAGGGACACCGTATCTTGACCCGAATCTCCCGCTTGCTCCAACCTTCTGTGTTCTCCTTGCCATGCAGCATCACCTGAAGTACTTTTCCCTGAGGGCTTTACCCACATTGGCAGAGGTGGATATAGCCTTTTTTATTTCTTCCATTGTGAACCAGCCAACATCTCCTTTCTGCATTGCCCTGAGCCTTCCGTCCTCGGTAGTTGTAACAGTTATTCTGCCCTGGGAGATCTGCTCCTCCTCCAGATCCGGATCCACCACAAGGTTATCGCCGATCTTTACCATTGTGACTGAAACTGGTATATTCCTGACTGGGAGTTTGAAGTCCTCTTTTCCTTCCGCAGATCCAGGAACCACTGCACTCCTGAGTGCAGCAACGGCTGCAAGGGTACAGGCATCGATAAGATTGCCGTCGAAATCAATGACATCAATATCTATGAAGACAATCCAGACTTTTGCAGCAGGTTCAATGACGAGCGCCTCAAGATCGATCATTTTGCTCTCTCTAATACCCCTGTCAACCACCCTGGCAACTTCAATTGAGCCCTCGTTAGGCGGGCCGGCCTCAAATGTCGGAAATGCCATCGGAAGAAGTTCAACGTTTGTCGTCAAAACTCCTTGATTTGGTGTATCCGGGAAAGGCTCACCTGCCTCCACCTTGACACCCGCCACTACCTTCGTTCTGCCCAGCTGTACCATAGCAGAACCAGCCGCTCTTTTCACGTAATCTACTGTGATTATAGCTTCCCTGAATTGATCGGGTGACCTGCCGTCTCCCCTCTTCCCTTCCTTCAGCTGCCTGAGTATGTAACCCCTCTTGATCTCAGAAAGTATTCCTAGCTCGTCTCTGGGCATTTTACTCACCTCCGCTATCCTGTACCTTTATTCTGGAAGAAAGTGCGCTCCTCTGGATCTCGTTTATTCTTGGGATTGCACCCATTATCATTGATGTCGCCTGATCAAACTCCTCCAGCGTCAGATCCCCGTCCATCTGCATTAGAACAATTCTGTTATTTCTAGGAAGCACGGCTATCGGAAGATCTGCCTGGCCGAAGTTGTCTTCCTCCTTGGAGAGGTCAAGCACAACCTTACCATCAACCTTTCCTGCCGTACAGCCTGTAACGAAGTCTCTCATCGGTATGCCAGCGTCCGCGATTGCCACAGAAGATGCTGTAAGACCTGCTATCCTGGTCCCGGCGTCTGCCTGTATAACCTCGATAAAGACATCTATCTGGGCTCTGGGAAACTGCTCAACCATTATTGATGATTCTAGCGCCTCGGAGAGAACCTTTGAAATTTCTATGGATCTCCTGTCCGGTCCTGGCCTTTTTCTCTCGTCCACAGAAAATGCGGCCATGTTGTATCTTGCCTTTACGATTGCCTTATTTATATCCTGATTGTGCTTGGGATAAGCTTCCCTTGGCCCGTAAACTGCAGCTATTATCTTATTACCACCCCACTCAATAAGTGCAGATCCGTCAGCTCTCTCCAGTACACCTGCCTGAATTTTCAGCGGTCTCAGATCTCCAGGCTTTCTACCGTCCAGTCTCAGTCCATTTTCATCTATCAGTTTGATATCACTCTGTGTTCCCAACCATCTCACCTTTCTTTGAATCCAGAAAAGCCCTTACCCTGTCTGTCAGCCCGATTGTATGGGCCTGCTCCTTGACAAGCTCAATCGCATCGATAGCCACCATCACATTTTCCTGCGGGCCATCGATCCAGATGAGGCCATTCTGCCCCACTATTATTTTTGTGCGAGTTGCATCCTTAATCATGTTAACCATTGTACCGCCCTTTCCTATTATTCTAGGAACCTTCGGGGCCTGAATGGATATTATCGTTCCTCCCTCAAGCTTTCTGAGGCCTACATCCTTCAGAGTAAGCCAGCTCTCTTTTATTTCATTCATGGAAAGTACCTTTGCGGTGATGAAATCGCCTATGTTGAGGTATCTTTTCAGATCCCCGGCATTAACCCTCCACGGGCTGTCATTCATGTGCAACAGTGAAGTGTACGGTGAATTTATGTCCACAATCCACATAGAAGGGCCAATCTCTATTACCTTGCCTATAATCCTATCTCCTCTTCTCGGCATGTATGTACCCCAGAACGGCACAACGTCGATGAACTGATCAGATCTCTGTACCGTTCCAAAATAGGCAGAGCAGAACTTATCCTCACCTACCTTGTAAAGCCCGTTTCTGGGCTTGAGCCCCTCTGTCCTCACCTCATCTCCGGGAAGCACTATTTCTCTTGTCTTCATCTCATTTACTCTCCTTTCAGCGGGAAAAAGACTGGACATTAAATTCCAGTTCAACTCTTCCTCAATCTCTTCCGGAAAGAATGATATTGTATATTATAAGTATTCACTTTTGACTTCTTTCCTGTTATTTGTATGAAAGCAAGAGAAGAATGCTCCTATTTAAATTCCCAAGTTGCTTCCTTTTCAGTTAATCCGCAATAATGTGCTTTCCCTTACATGTTTGGACTTCCACACATATACCGAGAACCTCTATCTTATTTATGAAAGCAGACAGGCTTCTGTCAAAAACTAGCGGTGAAGAATTACTTCTTCTTGGAAATGAAGCTATTGCAAGAGGGGTTGTGGAAGCCGGTGTCCGTTTTGCCGCGACATATCCTGGAACCCCGTCAAGTGAGGTTGGCGAATCTCTCGCATCCATCTCTGACAAGGCCGGAATCTACTTTGAATATTCTATTAATGAGAAGGTGGCTGCTGAAATCGCATACGGGGCTTCAATCTCTGGGCTCAGATCAATTGTGTTCATGAAGCATGTCGGCCTGAATGTGGCATCAGATGTACTGAACAGTATAAATTATACAGGTATCAGAGGAGGAATGGTGATAATGACTGCTGACGATCCCTCCATGTACTCTTCACAGAATGAACAGGACAACAGACACTATGCGGAACTTACCCACCTCCCGATGCTGGAGCCTTCATCCCCCCAGGAGGCAAAGGATTTTCTGATCTATGCATTCGATTTATCAGAAAAGTACTCTATACCAGTAATATTCAGAACGACCACGAGGATAAGCCATCTCAGGGGTATCGTAAAAATAGGGTCTGTCAGGAATAGCGATCGCACAGGAAAGTTTGTACCTGATAGGAACAGGTTTGTTGCCCTTCCCTCAAATTCATACCGGCTGAAGCAGGAGCTGATCCATAAGGAGGAGCTTTTGAAGGGAGCCAGTTCTGAGAGCCCGTTGAATAGCATTGACGCCAGCAGCAGCCACACAGAGATTGGCATTATCACATCCGGCGCTGCATATAATGTCACATATGATGCTGTGAAATATACTGGAATTGCTGCAGACATCCTCAAAATAGGGTTCACAAATCCTATTCCGAATCATCTGATAACAGAGTTCCTGCAGAATCACAGAATGGTGTTAGTTTCGGAAGAGCTTGACCCATACCTGGAGGCAAAGGTGAGAAACGTTGCCCAGATCAACGGGATCGATACTGACATAAGAGGTAAAATCGATGGGACATTTCCCTTCTCGCACGAGTACACACAGGAAACAGTGATCAGGGCCATTTCCTCTGCTACTGGATCTACTCACTCACTTCCTGAGGAGACGTTAGACCAGAATTTACCGCCTAGACCACCGGTCTTCTGCCCAGGGTGTCCCCACAGAGATATGTACTACACTGTTCGGAGGGCGGTCAAAATGTCAGGCTTGAAGGAGGTGATATACTCCTCTGATATTGGATGTTACTCTCTTGGCCTTTATGAACCGTTTGGGGAGGCTGACACGATGATCGAGATGGGCTCATCAATCGGTGTGGGACAGGGGATGGCCCTAGCCACGGGGCAGACCGTGATTTCCTTCATAGGGGATTCTACGTTCTTCCATTCCGGAATACCCTCGCTGATAAATGCCTACAGGAATGGATCAAGGATGATTCTCATAATTCTTGATAACGGCACGACGGCAATGACGGGCCAGGAACCAAATCCTGGTGTACCGTATGATCAGGAGGGAAAACCTGCCAGAAGCGTCTCCATGGAATCAATAGTGAAGGCCATTGGCATAGACAACGTGGCAATTGTTGATCCATACGACCTGAAAACATCCCTTAAAGAGGTCATAGCCGCAATAAAGAGAGATGGAATTAGTGTGATAATAGCCAGGAGGGAATGCGCAATAATCAGGGATAGAGAGATGAGGAAGAAGCATCAGGTGACACTGTATACTGTAGATCAGGAAAAGTGTGGTCTCTGTTACAATTGCGTGGAGAATTTTGCGTGTCCGGCCATAAATCTCACTGACGGAAAAATAGTGATCAATCCTGCTCTGTGCGATGGCTGCGGTGTATGCGCTGAACCATATGTCTGCCCATTCCAGGCCATAAAGGAGGTGAGTCAAGACGTCAAATGATATCAAGATTGTTGGAGTTGGAGGCCAGGGTGTTATAACAGCTGGTATTATTCTTGCAGAGGCTTTTCGTAATGAAGGGCAAAATGTTATCATGTCCGAAATCCACGGGCTTTCCCAGCGCGGAGGATCTGTATCTGTTGATGTCAGAACAGGAGATATCAGATCCCCAATACCCCTTTGCTCTGCGCTTGATCTGCTCCTTGCTTTTGAGCCACTTGAGGCGGCAAGGTTCAGAAGATGCCTCAGGGATGGAGCATCCGTTTTAGTCAGTGATGAGAAGCTTCCGCCAATCTGGCTTGGAATAAGAAGGATGGAGTATCCTGACATGCGAAGCCTCTTCGGCGATGAATCTGAAAGGCTAAAAGTTCACATTGTACCTGCAAAAGAACTGGCGGAAAGCTCAGGCGGCTACAGAATGATAAATTCTGTGATGCTGGGAGCTGCTTTTTCACTTGGCGTGCTGGAGGTTTCCATAGACAGCATTGAGAAATCAATAATGGATGTCCTTGGGGACAGGAATGCCACGGCAAATCTAAGGGCTTTCCATATGGGTGCCCAATCTATGGCATTGAAAGAGACAGAATACATGGAGCAGACCAGGAAAAATCCCTGATATTTGCACTTATCAAACTGAATAGTCTGTGTTCTTTCGGCCTGGTCTTTGCTGCTTATCGGATCACAGCAAGAAAAAATATAAGAGTATGGGATGGGGAACCATGAAGATCACTATTGCACATACCCCGGATCCAGACGATTCCTTTATGTTCTATGGTATGTTCGAAGGTTTTGTCAAGACACACTATGATTATGAGCAGGTTGTGGAGGACATAGAATCTCTTAACAAGAAGTCCGTGGAGAGTGTGTATGATATCACAGCTATATCCGCAAATGCCTATTCCTCTGTGCACAATAAATATAATCTGCTGTCGGCAGGAGCCAGTTTTGGCATCAGCACTGGACCCATAGTTGTTGCAAAAAGGGAGGTTAATCTCAAAACCTCCAGCTTAGGCATACCAGGATTTGGCACTTCTGCATATTTCCTCTACAGATTTTTTGGACCTGACCCTTTGAAATTCGTTGAATGCAGGTTTGATCTCATACCTGACATGGTTGTAAAGGGAGAAATAGACGCAGGCCTGCTCATCCATGATGAACAGCTCACATTTCAGAAGAAAGGGCTGCTGAAAGTTCTTGATCTTGGAGACCTCTGGAGAAAGTTTTCAGGGAATCTTCCCGTGCCGCTTGGCTTTAACGCTGCAAGATCGACCCTTCAGGATGATGTCGTTAAAAATTTTCTTGATGATTTTCGCCGTTCCATAAAATATGGATTCCAGCATGAGGATGATGCCCTGAAATATTCTATGAAATTTGCGAGATACAGTGATATTGAGCTGGAAAGAAAGTTTGTCCGGCTTTATGTTAACGATCTCACCTATGACTTTGGAGAACCTGGAAAGAAGGCCCTCGAACTTTATTACAGAAAAGCGCATGATCTTGGGCTTACCGGACCATTCACCCCGGTTATACTGTAGGCTCCTATGCTGGAAATAAGAGATAAGTATTCAGGAGATCTTATCAGCAAAGTCAGGGAAATAAGCCCGGTAAAAGCAATAGACTATATCATGAGTTCAGGTGCTGGTTTGATTCCAGAAATTATTGAAGCTATGGAAAGCACCCTTACAAAGAATAGCGCAGACTTTTCCCGTTCCATAACTGCGGAGACAGGAAAACCAATAAAATTCAGCAGATTTGAGGTGGAAACCTGTATATCTGTTATCAGATATGCACATTCATACTGCGATTCAGGAGGTATATATGGAAACATACCGCGATTGATGCTGCGTAAGAGCATACCACTCTTTTATTCTGCTATTTTTCCGTGGGTAGAAAACATACTTCTTGACACCGTCACCGGAATCCTTTCTTCTCTGCTGACAGGAAGTGTACCCGTTGTCTTTCCACCTGAAACTGCACCTCTGACGGCAATGAAATTTGCAGAAAAAACTGGAGAAGTTGCAGGTACCGGTAATTTTCCGGCGGTGATAACGGGTCTTTATTCCAGAGCAGGGCTTACAAAAATAATCAGTATGAGCCGGATAAGGAGGGCATATCTGTTTGGACCTGCAGATCGCATCTCCAGAATTTTCAGACTGATTGGCATCCCTGTGGAAATTGTCATTCACGATAACGGAAGCGCTGCCGCTATGGTGTCGAAGGATGCTGACCTGAACGCTGCCTTTGACTATATTTTAAATGGCGCATACTTTAACTGGACGGCTAATCCGGACATCAGGCTACTCATAGTTCATCCAGAGATCTCTGACTATTTCGTGAACCAGATCAAAGAGAGAATATCAAATGCCGTTCCGATGAATCCCTCATCTGAGGAGGCTGTTCTTGCCCCGGTCTCAGACCTGGAAGATATGGATGCGTTCAGCAGATCCGTAAAACAATTCCAGCTTTCAGGAGGAAGAAAGCTTTTTGGCGGTGACATTTTACGGGAAAAATTTGTTTTGCCCGCACTCTTTGCCGATGATCATTACAGTTTTCCTGGAATACCTCCATTTGGAATTAAGGCACTCACGGTTATGGAATCACCAACGGTGTCTGGATCCCTCGAAATAATTAACAGTCTGCAAGATATTTCGGCGGCTGCATTTTTCACTTCCGATTTGTATCTTCTTCCATTGCTGACGGAAAAAACTGAAAAAAGAGACGTTTTTATAAATTTCTATACTAATTCCCGGATGAAAGTTTCAGACTTTGGATATCCTTCTTCACTGTATGGAAGAATTGCCGGAAAACTTTGCGGAAAGGCAGTTTACACAAACTACGATTAGGATGAGGATTTCCTCATTCTTTTCACAACTTCGTCGCCGAACTCAGAGCATTTAAGCGCCTTCACATTCATGACTCTTGCCATATCCTGGGTCACTTTCTGTTCCCTGTAGCACTCGCCAACAGCTTCTTCTATTATATCTGAAGCCTCAACCCACCCTATGTGTCTCAGCATCATTGCACCAGAAAGGATAAGTGATGTAGGATTGGCAATATCCATACCCGCATACTTAGGAGCAGTGCCATGAACAGCCTCGAATATGGCGTAAACATCTCCTATGTTACCCCCAGGAGCTATTCCCAGCCCTCCTACCTGTGCTGCAATTGCATCTGAAAGATAGTCGCCATTCAGGTTGGTTGTAGCAATTATGTCGTAATCCTGAGTCCTGGTGAGCACCTGCTGGAACATATTGTCCGTGATCCTGTCCTTGATCACTATCTTCCACGAGGACGTCCCCGGGGAATTGCTGTATTCTTCCTCTGTAACCGTATAGTCCTTGAATTCCTCCCTGGCAACCTCATATCCCCACTCCTTGAATGCTCCCTCAGTGTATTTCATTATGTTGCCCTTATGAACAAGGGTAACGCTCTTTCTGTGGTTCTGTATTGCATACTGAATTGCCTTGCGTACAAGCCTAGTTGACTTGAATTTGCTTATTGGTTTTATTCCTATTCCTGCATCATCTGGAATCTTCACCTGAAATTTCTCATTGAGGTACCATCTTATCATCTTCGCCTCATCGGAGTTGTATCTCCATTCAATGCCAGCATAGAGATCTTCAGTGTTTTCCCTGAATATTACCATGTTCACAAGCTCTGGGTTTTTCACTGGTGAAGGTACCCCCGGGAAATACCTGACAGGCCTCACGTTGGCATAAAGATCAAAGTACTGCCTCAAAGTTACGTTGAGACTTCTGAAGCCCTCGCCTATCGGCGTTGTCAGTGGTCCTTTTATTGATATTACGCATTTCTTAAGCATGTCCAGGGACTCCTGAGGAAGGTGCTTTCCAGTTTTTTCATATGCTTCGTCCCCTGCGATCACCTTTTTCCACTCTACGGACTTGTTCCCATGATATGCCATTTCAACGGCTGAATTCAGGACTTTTATTGCCACCCTGGAGATGTCTGGACCGATCCCGTCCCCTTCAATATAACCTATTGTGGGGGAATCCGGCACTTTAATACCTGTTTCAGACTCTATCTCTATGAACGCCATTTTTTATCCTGCGGTAATCCCATCTTCATTTAAATTAGGTTGCTAACATGAAAGCCAATGTACTGCAAAGAGTCATGTTGCAAATTGGGAAGGATCCTTTTCTTTCTCATTGCTTTCAACAAAATTCTAAATAAGCCACTGGCATCTGCAATCACCGGGGAACCTATTGGGAAGAAACAACACTGTTGTGGTTGGTTTACAGTTCGGCGATGAAGGCAAAGGGAAGATCGTTGACTACCTGAGCAGCTCCTTTGACGTTGTGGCAAAGTTTAACGGCGGATCAAATGCAGGCCATACTGTTGTGACAGATGAAAAGACCTTCAAGTTCCATCTTGTCCCATCCGGCAGCCTTTCTGCCAAGCACATAGTTCTTGGCAATGGAATGGTTCTGGATCCCTACATTCTTCTTGAGGAGATTAAATCCATAAAGGAATACAACAGGAATCTGAGTATCCATATCAGCAAGGAAGCCCATGTTGTGACGCCTTTGCACAAATACCTCGATCAGAAGGAGGAGAGCCTGAGGGGTGACCTTAAGATAGGAACGACGGCACAGGGTATAGGCCCAGCTTATGAGGACAAGTATGCAAGAACCGGCATAAGGATGGCTGATCTTTACTCGCGGGAATCTATGACGCAGAAGGTCAAGGTTCTCCTGGCACTTAAGGGCCATCTGCTGGAAGGCACTGATCTCTCCAGTGAAAGTTCAAGTTCGAAAATGATTGATGATCTCTATAGGGCCGGTCAGGAACTGTCGCGATATATCTGTGATACCTCTTCAAAACTTGCCGAGCTGGATGCAGCAGGTCAGGAGTTGCTTTTCGAGAGTTCCCACGGTACACTGCTGGACATAGATCATGGCATGTATCCATACGTTACTTCCTCGAACACCCTGGCCGGATCGATATCAACCGCAGCCGGGTTCTCATTCCGAAGGATCAAGAATGTCATTGGAGTGGTCAAAGCATATACGTCGAAGGTAGGATCTGGAAATTTCCCGTCTGAGATCACTGGGCCAGAGGCTGAGAGATTGAGAAAAGAGGGAAATGAATTCGGAACAACCACAGGCAGGCCAAGGCGGGTTGGATGGCTTGATTTAAAGCTTCTTAACTATGCGGTAAGACTCAACGACGTCGATTATCTTGCGCTGACAAGGATCGATACGCTTGGAGCGTTTGATAACGTGAAGGTGATTGTTGACTATGACTGTGAAGATGTCTGCAACCCTCCTCAGAATCCTGAGAATGTGCAGTACCAGGAATTTAAAAGCTGGGGCAAACTTGAGAGAGACAAGATTCTGGAAATGACCAAGCATGGATTTTCTGCCCTTCCTGACTCTCTTGCCGATTACATAGACTTCATTGAGCATTCTGTGAAGAGAAAGATAAACATTGTTTCCTTCGGGAACACAAGAAATCTGACGCTCAACAGATCCCCTGTTGTGGGACTTTAGGAATGCATGAAAAAATCTGATAAGAAGCCCTGTTATTAATATGAATATAACACTTTCCAGCATGATTATGAACTACCTGTTTATTCTAAATATTTTAATTACCGAATAGTTCTGTATAAATCCATATTTACCATCGTTGCATGTCCGTTATATGAACATACCTAAGACTCCAACCGGAAAAAAGCTGAATACAAAGGGATGGAGACAGGAGGCTGCTCTCAGGCTTTTGCTTAACAACCTTGATCCCGAGGTGGCAAAGGACCCGGCAAATCTCATTGTGTATGGTGGAAAGGGAAAGGCCGCAAGAAACATGGAAGCCCTTCAGAAGATCATAGAATCCCTAAAGAGCCTTGAAAATGACGAAACGCTGCTTATACAGTCAGGAAAGCCTGTTGGCATTTTCAAAACAACAGAGGAAAGTCCGCGCGTTCTGATCTCTAATGCACAGATTGTTCCAAGGTGGGCCACAGATGATTATTTCTGGGATCTTGAGCGCAGGGGTCTGACCATGTTTGGACAGATGACCGCAGGAAGCTGGATATACATTGGAACGCAGGGAATAATACAGGGAACATATGAAACCCTGAGTGCCATTGCAAAAAAGAATTTTCATTCCGACGATCTCAGAGGAAAGACATATCTCTCTTCAGGACTTGGAGAAATGGGTGGCGCACAGCCTCTCGCTGCGAAGATGGCCGGCGCATCCAGCATTGTGGTCGAAGTCGACAGATCGAAGATCGAAAGGAGGATCAGGGGAAGGTATCTTGATACCTGGACTGACGATATTGAGAGGGCATTCAGCATTATTCGAGAATCCTCTGACAAAGCGCCAGTATCCGTAGGGCTTCTTGGAAATGCTGCAGACGTATACCCGGAAATACTGAAAAGGAACATTCTCCCTGATGTGGTTTCAGATCAGACAGCCGCTCATGATCTGGATAACGGATACATTCCCTCGGGCCTTTCCCTGGATGAAGCTGCCTCTCTCAGGGAGCGCGATATAAACTCCTATAGAAAGCTTGTCTATAACTCAATTGTGAAGGAGGCAGAGGCAATAATCGGGTTCAAAAGAAGGGGGAGTGTTGTTTTCGACTATGGCAATGACTTTAGAACGAGGGCAAAGGAAGGTGGTTTCAGCGATGCTTTCACCATACCAGGCTATGTTCCTGAGTACATCAGGGATCTGTTTGAGGTTGGATCCGGCCCGTTCAGGTGGGTGGCTCTTTCTGGAAACCCTGATGATATATACCGGATTGATGAAGAGATTTCCAGGCAGATGAGCGATAACAGGCACCTTGTGAAATGGATCAACCTGGCAAAGAATAATATAAAATTCCAGGGGTTGCCAGCAAGAATATGTTATGCAGGTTACGGGGAGAGGGAAAAGATTGGCCTGTTAATTAATGACCTGGTAATGAAAGGTGAAGTTTCTGCACCCGTGGCTCTTGGAAGAGACCACCATGACACCGGATCTGTTGCTTCGCCTTACAGGGAGACTGAGTCAATGAAGGATGGCAGTGACGCAATTGCCGACTGGCCCATACTCAACGCACTTCTCAATGCTGTCTCTGGAGCAACATGGGTATCTGTGCACCACGGCGGAGGAACGGGAATAGGAAATTCAATACACGCAGGCTTTGTTCTTGTTGCTGATGGAACAGAAGAGGCAAGCATGAGGATCAGCAGAGTTTTGAATGCGGACTCAGGCATAGGTGTGATAAGACACGCAGATGCAGGGTATGAAAGATCCCGCGAACTGATTGGCAGGGGGGTTAAGTTCAGGACCCCCTATTTTGAATGAGTGGTTGCTTCTGCACTGTTAAATTTACCACCGGTTATTCTCCCAGGGACTCTCCCCTGTAAATCCTTATTATCCCAGCCACTGCCAGCAGGATCATTGCCAGTCCTATTCCATAATATGCGTTGTTCGTAGGCGAATCCGGTTTGATAAAAGAAACCTCAATCGCAATGAAAAGCGACAGCGCCCCAAACATAGATGCGGCAATGATCCTGGTCTTCGGTGTCGCAAGAACGGTATCACCAGAATATCCGGGATTGAATATACCAAGAATTATTGCCACGGAAATCACAGCCAGAATTGCGGTGATGGTGAGCATCGCAGCCATTCCAGGAAGGGCATACGCATCATGGAGCACGTATGATTCATATATCAGTATGCCGGATACGACAGAAAAGAATCCCATAAGGCCAACGATTGTGAAGAGCACCTCAGGACGTTTCAGTTTCAGTTTGTTCAGGTGAATGCTATTTCTCACCAAATATGTGAACAGAAAGATGAGCACTGCTGGCACGAAGAAGAATATGGCGACCTGATAATTTGGCACTATCATTGTTGGTTGTAGAACGCCATATACAAAGGCCCATGTGGAAAGGCCCACAAGGTACACAACACCTGTTACACCCAGCGCAACGAATATCCAGCGGTCAGATAACATTAGCGAACTGCTTCTGTCTAAGTACGGAATGATGAGCAGGTACAGGAGCGGAGCACCTACAAATAATACAGTATCCCAGAATGGATTCAATAATGTCGAGGCAAAGTTGAAGTCCAGTTCCTTGTAAACAAAGAGAAGGAACCAGGGCGGTGTATTTGCTATAACAGTGGGAGAAGCAGGAAAAGGTGAAAATACAACCGGAATGGATGGCCAGAGTGCAAACACGGATGGAATGAGCACTATTGCTGCAACAACTATGAAAAAGAGTTCCATCATGAATGCCAAATTGTGCGGATACCATGGTTTGTATTCCGGCTTGTCTGTATCAACAGCCGGAGCCCTGTAATTTACATCCTTTCCTCTTGGCATTATGGTGTTATATTCTGCCATAAAGAAATGCACTGCAAATAAAACTCCTATGAGAAGTACCATGACTATGTGCCAGCCCAACAGCCTTGAATAAAGAGAAAGAGCTGTCCCATTACCGAAAAATATTGCGTTCACTGCATTTCCGATATACGGCGTTCCTGCCGCTATGGTGCTTCCAATTGATGTGGCTGCCTTCGCAAGCACATCACCGTCCATTGTATATCCGAAAAATGCAGCACCTAGCGTCAGCACCAGGAGAAGCACACCGGTGATCCACTGCATTTCCCTGGGTTTCTTATATGCACCTACGAAGTAATTCCTCAAAAGATGGATGTAAACAAGCGCTATCATCACATATGCGCCATAAAGATGTGTAGAGAGCATTATTGATCCGAAAGGAACGTTATAGACAAGCGCTTCGCTGCTTCCGAACGGATTGGAAGGCTGGTAAAAGAACAGTAGAACAAGGCCTGTTATAACCTCATAAAAGAATGCGAACATAACCATGGCGCCAGTCCAGTACCATATGCCACCCTTCTTCCTCATGTAATCCGGAACCCTTCTCGGAAGAGGCTGCGGACTGTTCATTATCTGGCTAATCATATTTTCTTTTCTTATTTCAGATTCATCACTCATATTGTTTCACCGTTCATGAAAGCGTGTAAATCGCTGTCGAAGTTGTTGAGCTGAGCGGGTTACCTCCGGTCAGATCTGTTGGATGACCGTGAATTGTTGGCCCTACCATGTTTGAAACCTTGTAATTTCCGTTATCGTAAGTCATGACTACATTTGGAAGAGCCAGAACAGTAGGCCCAGTGACCACCTGAAATCCCTTATACGGATCATAGGTGCTGCCATGACAGTCGCAGTGTATCTTTCCAGCAAACGGGCCGGTCATAGTTGGAGGATAGAATCTTATGTTGGGTGGTGTGCACCCTAGATGCTCGCATATTGCACTCGATGCAACCACGGATTTGTAAGGTCCTTTACCACCCGGAGAAGTAAATGATGAACCGTCAGGGTTGTGAACTGTTATGGATGGAATCTCCACGTCATTGCCATTTGCATCTCCAAGACGCAGAAGAAAGTTAGGCTCATTCTGAAGCGGGTAGTTGAACAGCACTATGGTGTAATCATTCACCTTAAGAGAATCTGTTGTTATAGGATTTCCTGACTGATCGACAAGCGTGAGATCTGGAAAACTTGTCACCCCGACACTTGCCGGGATGATGCTCTGAACCAGCCCGCGGAGTGATACAGCCAGTCCTGCACCAACTGCAAGAACACCCATCATCTTTATGAAGCTCCTTCGCCCACTATCCTTCACGGATGGCTCTCTAACTTCGGATTTTGTATCGTTTTTAATATCTTTTTTGTCGCCTAAATCCACTTTTGATCACCTATGCTGAACCTCTCCTTGTTTCACTTTCCGGATTGTTATTTATGTTAATGGTTCCATTTGACTGTATATCGTTACTGCAATTTTGTTTATGAAAATATCGTATTTGTTGGCACTCCCTAATCTGTTAGGTTTTGGCATACTGATCAAGTTACACAGCCTTAAAACCACTGAACCTATGGGCAGGAATCGTATGACAGATCAGCATGGATGTTGTATGATTAAATACGGCCTGCAACAGATTATTTCTAGAAGTTTACAAATTTTATTAAACCACGGTTTGATTTCAATCTGTGCAGAAGGCAGATTATGATCCTGAAATCTTTATGAGTATAGCTGGAACAGAAGAGATGACCGTAGACATGATTCGGTATCTCTATGATTATGTTGATACCCCGACCCTAGCCAGTATCGCCTCTGCAATAACTGAAGATATCAGTGGTAACAGGGTATCGTTTGTCTCCAATCTTATTCTGAACTACACAAATGTTTGCAACGTAAGATGCAATTTTTGTGCCTTCTACAGAACTGGAAGTGAACAGGATTCCTATACGTTCACAATAGACCGCGTAATAGAGGAAATTGAAAAATACTATGACAGGTTTGGAATAACCCAGCTTTTGATACAGGGAGGAGTTAATCCTTCACTTGATCTTGATTATTACCTGTCGCTGTTCAGAAGAATAAAGACAGAGTTTCCCAGAATTGGGATAAATGGGCTTTCGACCTCCGAAATCTCATTCATAGCGAAGAAGGCAAAAATTTCTGTCGAGGACCTGCTGCGTCAGTTAAAGGATGCTGGACTGGAGACAGTTCCTGGAGCTGGAGCAGAAATGTTTGATGCGGATGTCAGGAAGATGCTTGGAAGACCAAAAGGAAGCGACTCAGAATGGCTTGGTGTTATGGAAATTGCTCACAGAATGGGTATAAGAACCACTGCCACAATGATGTTCGGCCATGTGGAAAATAGCTACCATCGGGCAGATCATCTTTACAGACTTCTGACCCTACAGAGAAAATATCATGGATTTCTATCATTTACTCCATGGAACTTCGAGCCTGGGAAGACAAGGCTGGAGAGGGATGGTCTTGTGACCCGCAGAAGTGGAGGAGACGCAGTTGTCAGGAATATAGCCATCTCGCGAATAGCATTTGGCCATGAAATCCCTGTCATCCAAAGCTCATGGCTGACTAATGGCATCCAGATGGGGCAGATAACAGTTTGTTCCGGTGCCAATGACTGGGGTGGAACAATATATGATGAAAAGGTCATACCGGCTACCGGCAAGGATGTGGGAAACCTTCGTAAGGAGACAATTATCCAGGCCTTGAAGGACATTGGCAAGGTCCCTGTGGAAAGAGACAATCTCTACAGGACTGTGAAAGTGTACTGATGCTGTATTCAGAATATGGTGCCGGTTGCATTTTATGAGAAGATTCCCTGAGTCGAGAATAGGAATATACGGTTATGTCTCCAATCCTCTGGTTAGGGTTTACGGTAGGATAAAAATGGAACCGGAATCCTTTGTCGTAGAGGAAATTCCTGTCGATTTCAAAAGAGTGGAAAATGGGAAATTCCTTTACATAAGGGTGCAGCTCAGGGACTGGGATACAAACAGGTTTCTAATTGAACTGTCGAGGAGGCTGGGCATAAGCAGGAAAAGGATAACTTATGCAGGTTCCAAGGATAAGACGGCACTGACCACCCAGTATTTCTGCATAAATTCAGACATTGACGTGAATGATCTCTCATTCCCGGGTTTTGCTTTACTTGAAGCATTCCGTTCTGATCATATGCTCAGGCTTGGAAATCTCCTTGGAAACAGATTCTCAATATTACTTGCTTCAGAACGTGATCTTGGAGAAGATGTGCGGAATATATATGAAGAAGTGGCCTCTGTTGGCGGTTTTCCTAATTTCTTCGGCCCTCAGAGATTCGGGTCCATCAGGCCGAATACCCATGTAGTGGGAAAGTTGATCATAATGGGAAAGATGGAAGAGGCAGTTATGGAGTACATCGCAGATCCCGACCTGGATGATGAATGGTACAGACTTGAATTTTACAAAACTCAGGACGCAAGAGAGGCCCTGAAGAATTTTCCCATTCATCTTTCGTACGAGAGATCGCTCCTGCAGTTCATCCTGAACGGACAGATAAAAAAGGCATTTTCTGTATTCCCTGTGCAGCTGAGAATGCTGTTTGTTCATGCTTACCAGTCCTTCCTGTTCAACAGAATAGTCTCTGAAAGGCTTCATGTTGAAGGATCAGTAGCTGAACCAAGACCCGGAGATATCTGTTATGAAACTGACAGTTTGGGGAATCCTACAGGTAAAACAGTCAATGTTAATGAGTTTAACATGGCGAAGATCAGATCAGCCATAGAGTCAAGAAATCTTTCAGTTACAGCTCCTCTTCCTGGATACCGATTCGTTGCAGGCGATAGCCCTATGGAACGCATTGCCGACTCCATAATGAAGGATGAGGGAGTTAACCCTTCTGATTTTCGGATCAGGGAAATTCCTGAGATAAGTTCCAGCGGAGACAGAAGAACGATCAGATCCTTCCCGGTGGATTTCATTCTTCATCAGGGAAACAGGATCTCCTTCACCCTTGGACGTGGGATGTATGCAACGTCCTTTCTCAGAGAACTGATTAAACCGGTTTTTCTGGATGAGTTCTCAGGAAATATAAAAGGATAGAAAGAATGATGAATTGGCCTAAATAAGACCAACTTTCTGGAGATCCTTCTTCACCTTTATAACGGCCTGCTCTATTTCACTCTCTTCCTTTGCACCTGTGCAAACTACTTTTCCTGAACCGAACAGGAGCAGTACCACCTTTGGTTCCTCTACCCTGTATACGAGACCGGGGAACTGTTCCGGTTCGTATTCAACGTTTTCGAGACCCAGTGACATTGCAATGTCCGTGAGATTCAGGTCAGATTCAAGGTCATAAACAGCCACGATGTTCTGTACCACTATTTCCGGCTTGTCATATACTTCTATTCCCGCACTCTTTAGTTTCTTTATTATTGTCTCTATGGTGAGACGGACGTTCTCCAGATTTTTGGCTCCAGTGCAATTCACCTTTCCGCTCCTGAATATGAGAACCGCAGTTTTTGGCTCATGTAGCCTGTATATAAGGCCTGGAAACTGTTCGGGCTCATACTCGGATCCATCCAGAGCAAGCGCGATTTTGCTCAGATCAAGGTGCTCCGCCAGAGATGTCGATGCTACAATGTTTTCTATGTTGATCTTCTCTCTCTCACTCATAACTAACCACAGTGGGCTTTATATTTTTAAATACTATATAAACCTATGAGATTATCCAAAAACAACTATGGAAACTATTTTTCATCTGACGTTTACATAATGGACAGTTCGACCATCATCATTAAAGGCCATAGAGGTGCGCAGCAAGTTGCCGCTTGATGAATTATCAAAGAGGATTATACGCAAATTCCAATGGCCAGTCAGTGGAGGTTCCCATTATACAAATAAGCCTTCTGTATACAAAATGGCAAAGGAATTTCACGTGCATCCGGAAGTTATTAAAAACAGGATAAACAACCTGCTGGAATCAGGATTGGTTCGTGGGGTAAAGTTTTACGCGGATAGCAGGTTTATGCCATGGAATCGTTACTTCATTTTGACCCGTGCCGGAAATAGTTTGGCGAAAGAAATTTCTGGTCATTTTTCAGAATTTCCTACGTTAGAACGTGTCATTTTTGGTACCCTTAAGTTGCCGAACCATGCAGGCTCTAATGGCGATTTGAATGTCGAAAGAGAGTTTTCCGGTATTTCTCTGATTGCATCAGATGAATCTGAGATGAAAAAGCAATTGCACGACCTTGAAAAAACCCTTGGGCACCCTTTAGATCTGGTAGAAATTATGAACGATTCTCCTCAAAAGGAAAGGTTGATATCTCCCAGCGAGCAATTAGTTTTGAATGCCGTTATGTACCAGAACCCTCTATCAATGAGCATAAATAAAATTGCTCAGGAACTTAGAGTGCCAGCCCGTACAGTTCGCAGGAAGATCACAAAAATGCTTGATGCGGGGGTAATTTACGAAGAGGTTTCGTTTGACACGAATGTAGTTGAGGGGGTCCTGTTACCCAGCATCATCATATCAGGTGACTACAAAAAATGGCTGCCAGCCATAAATGAATCAGAATTCCTTCGAGATAAATTGCTATTATACAAGAACTGGGGCCGGTTTTCTTTTTTCATATTTTACGCAGAGACCTTTTCTATCGTTGATAAGTTAATCGGGGCTACAAGAGAAATCGACCCGGCAAGCATGTTGACTTACAGAAATGGGTCATACAATAACCCGCATTGTAGATACCCTCCGCCCAAAATTGGGTTTGCCTAAAATTCTTACTGATAATGTTTGTCACATTCCATCACTCTTTGTGTCGTACTACCTAATATATTTACACGGTTTTTCTTTCACGTGAATGACCGAAAAAAAGGCATGAGAAAGAAATGGATTAAAGCCCTTTCCGCGGTTTTAGTAATCGCATTTCTGGGTACGTCTTTTGCGTTGGTAGGCGGCCATGCGAACCCTGGTTCTCACTATACTGGAGGTAATTCACCTTTTCAGGGCGCATCTGGAAAGTATACTCTTACCATAAAGGAAAAGGGGCTTCCTGCAGGACATCTCTGGAATGTCTCTCTCGGAGGAGATGGATCTGGCGGATTCGTGTCAACAATCAATAGCTCAAGTTCCACCATAATTCAATTCACGTTGGCAAACGGCAATTATTCCTTTACCCCTGCCAGTGTGGGTTATGCCAGCAATGTGACCATGACCACTCCCAATCAGATACCCGATGCCGTAACTATCAGCGGCAGCAACCTAACATACAATGTCTACTTTAACAAGACATATGCTGTTACTCTGATTGAAAGCGGTCTTCCATCTGGAATGAACTGGATGGCAGCTTTAACGGACTTCAGCTACAATGACGTAAGTTCGTCAAACATCACGAACAGCAGCACGCATGTTTTTGAGTTGGTAAATGGGACATGGGTTGCATCGGCTGTTCCCTTTGTCAGTGGCTACAGCGGCTACGAAGCGTATTTTAATAATTCCGATCAGACATACCAGGAATTGAATATTAATGGATCGCCAATGACAGTGTACATCCATTTTATAATGTCTTACAATGTCAATTTTACAGAAACAGGACTGCCATCAAGCAGCATCTGGACAATAAACATCGCAAATTCCTCGATGAAGAGCAAAGGTATTTTTAATACCGTTTATGCGACAGCGGCGAATTATACGATACCTGAATTTAACGGCACCTGGTATTACAGCATCAGTACATCGGTGCCCGGTGGTTATTTTGCCTATCCATCCAGCGGGTCCATCTCGGTCTCAGGCAATAACGTTTCAGTCGCGGTAACATTTTCTACGTCCCCGCCAAGCGGGTATTATTTTTTAAACTTCACGGAGACTGGCCTTTTGCCTGGAACCTCCTGGGGCGTAACACTTAACGGAAACCATGAATCATCATCCATCAGCAATACGATATCCTTCCCTGTAGCGAATGGAACATATTCATACATTGTAAGTAACGTAAGCGGGTATACGGGAATGCCATCGTCAGGGAATATAACTGTCAGCGGCAAAAGCTTCAATCAAACTATAACATTCACCCCAACCACAACATCGGTAAGTAAATACACAGTTACATTCACAGAATCCGGATTACCATCAGGAACGACATGGTATGTCAATCTCAGCAACGGCATGGATTCAGGGGCAATAACTGGAGCATCGTACTCGTTCTCCCTAACCAACGGAACGTACTCGTACACTGTCAGTAAGGTGTCAGGATATTCTGTATCTCCGTCATCGGGTTCATTATCCGTAAGTGGAAAAAACGAATTAAATACTATCACCTTCACTCCCGTCAAGAAAACACCTTCAGGATCTGGAATAACAGCAGATGAGATATATGAAATATCTGGAGGAGTGATCACGGCCGTGGCAATCTTGTCTGCACTTGCGTTCCTGAGGAAGAGAAGGTGATCCTGCTTGTTGTGGAACTGGATGAGAAATGATCCCATAGAATCATAAAGGGACCTCATAAATGAAGGATCAGATCACAGGGATGTTAAGGAAGAGATATCCTTAATCTTACACATAATTCGGAACACTACGATAGTAGATTATTCCTGCTCATTAGAACTGCCAGCATCACGGATAAAATATCCTTGATGGATGCCTTGCTGAAGTTCTCGAAGGCGTACAGAATAGCAGGGGAAATAAAGAAAGACTGAACTAGATACATTCAGATGTCGAATATATGACCTGAATGAAGCAGATATATTGTCTAAAAATCGTGGAGCTAAGATTCATAAAATATCATCCGAATGGTTCACAGCATATTGAGCTGTTCCTTTGCATAGTCTGTCATCATCGATGGATTCCATGGCGGTTCCCAGACAAGTTCGATATCCGCCGCCTCAACACCCTCCATGTTTTCCACTATCCTCTGTGCCTCTGATAAAATCCACGGGGTGACAGGGCACGTTGGCGCAGTCATTGTCATCTTAATATATACTCTGTCCCCGTTTATCTCCACCTCATAGATGAGACCAAGGTTGACGACATCCATACCAATCTCAGGATCAGATACAGCTTTCAGCTGTTCCAGTATCTCTTCCTTGGTTACCATCTGTTATCCTTTTAATATTGCCAATCATTACTTAACTGTTTTTTATAGGAACTATAGACATTATGATCCTTTTTACTTATGAATAATAATCGGGCTTAATTCTCGGTACAAAGGCATTCCTTAGAGCCTCCCTGTAAAGATCAATTCTCTGCAGGAAATTCCCGGAAATAAGACCGGCGATTCCCTTTTCAGAATAGATCCCGCCGTTGCCATAAACTGATGAAAAGGCATTGCTGAGTTCCTTTCCTTTCTTGATCTCCATGACAAGTTGCAGAGGTATCTGGAATCCGCTGCTTGAGCCTGTCGTAATCTTTCCGAACCTATCAATAATGCAGCAGTAATGAATATCCAGATAGTGTTCTCCGTTGTTTACCGGTATTAACCCGCTCTCTAATCCAACAGAATAGTCATTCCCGGAGATTCCTGATTCTGCCCTGATTCTGGCATATTCATAAGTTTCACCTCCAAATGGCTGCGGAGAGGGTGTTCTATATTCTTTGTTCTGTACCACAATGCTACCTGCTATCAGTTTTCCAAAGAATTCAGTGGTGGCATCCATTTTTGAAGCGTTACAGGTTGATAGTGAAATTCTCACCGGCCTGAGCCTTTTTCCATTTCTGTCGATTTCCCCCTGAAGAATTCTGGATGATTTGATCGGAAAATAATCATCACCAAGAACATATGGAACCTTTATTATTTCAAGATTCCGCAATCCATTCCTTTCCCTCTGCATGTTTATCCTGATTGCATTGTGGTATGATTCAGGGGAAACGACAATCGCAGAATATTCTGAAGACTGTGATGCATTTCCAAGAGAGTTTGTCAGAGGCTTTATCTCAAAGTCAGCCTTCCTGGATTCCAGGTATTCTTCAAGGGCCTTCTTCCTTTCTGAGTACCTTATGCCATCATACTCCTTGCTGCTTGCAACGTAATCGTCGGTGGTCAGACCCACTATTATCTTTTCTTTTCTCTCGAGAGCAGCATCGAAAAGTCTCTCATGTCCCAAATGTATGACGGAAAAGGTTCCGCCGATAATCACTACCATTTGCAGCCCGATTTATTTTGCCATCATTGCTTCCTGGCCGACAACCTTCGAAAGCCGCTCTATTGCGGTTACAATCTGGTCGTTGTCTGCGTAGGTAAAGTTTAGCCTCATGGTGTTATACTCTGGATTATCTGGGTAGAATGAATAACCGCTCACATAAGCCACCTTGTTCTCCAGGGCTCTGGGTAGCATTTTCGTTGTATTTATTCTGCTATCAAGCTGTAGCCAAAGGAACATTCCTCCGTCAGGGTGTGACCATGTGGCATCTTCCCCAAAATTTTCGGAAAGTGCCGCCAACATTGTGTCACGCTTTTCCCTGTACATCTGAACCACCCTAGGCATATTTTTTTTCACGAGCCCCCTCTTGAGATATTCCCCTGCAATTGCCTCTGCCAGTGTATTTGTGGCAAGGTTGGTTGCCTGTTTGAGCAGATTCATCTTTGAAACAACTTCTCTGGGAGCAACAGTGAAACCAACCCGCAGGCCGGGTGTCAGAATCTTTGAAAATGTACCCATATATGTAACCAGGCCAGAGGTGTCCATGGACTTCAGGCTGGGGAGCTTCTGCCCGGAATACCTGAGTTCGCCATACGGATTGTCTTCAATTATTGGGATCTGGTATCTGGAGGCGATCTCCAGCAGATGCTTTCTTCTCTCCAGCGAGAGTGTTCTTCCGGAAGGGTTCTGAAAAGTTGGGATGACATATATGAATTTTGGAGGTTTGCCTTTGGAGAGCATATTTTTGATCTTTTCTTCAAGTAACTCAGTTATCAGCCCCTCTTCATCCATCTGTACACCGCGCATCACAGTACCGTTTGCAAGGAAAGCTGTTATAGTCCCTATATATGTTGGGGATTCTGTGATCACCTCCTCTCCGGGTGTGACCATTATTTTGGAGATGGCATAGAGAGCCTGCTGCGAGCCTGCGCTCAAAACTATATCATCCTTGGTGCAGTCAATGTTTTCTGTATCCTTGAGAAACTTCGAAAGCTCCACTCTCAGCATCTCATAGCCTTCTGTCGTACCGTACTGCAGAATCTCCCTTCCCTCTCTCTTCAGAAGATCGTCCGTTATCTCCATGATGTCTGATACCGGAAACGACGACGGGTGAGGCATCCCCCCACCCAGGGATATCATTCCTGGAATGTTCTTGTACTTCAGGAGCTCCCTGATCTCCGATGCCTTCAGATTCTGTGCCAGTGAAGAAAATTTATATTGCATATATATCAGACAAATATAACATATCCTGATATAAACATAGGCGCTAATTCTTTCACCGGATCGTGTTTAAATCATAGCAAAGTATTTTATAAAGCTCTTAATCGAAGGCTGATGGAGAGTTCTAGGGTGACCTGGAAGATAAGTGTGTCAGGTCTCAATGGATCTGGAAAGAGCACGCTTATATCCAGGATGGTTTACAATTCGAATAATGTAGGCCTGCAGCCAAAGCCTATTCAGAGAAAGATTGTCAATCTGGAATGGAAGGGTGGAAAGATCACCGCAGAACTCCTCTTTCTTGAGATAAGCAGCGAAAGAGATGGAGAGAGGCTACTAACCGGTTCAAATGCAATAATTGTGGTTTCAGACCTTACTAATGCCAGATCCCTCGATTATGCTGAAAACATCCTCAAATTTGTCACAGGGATGAGGAATAAATCTGTAACAGTACTTGCTGCAACGAAACTTGATCTGCGTTACAGTGCACAATTCTGGGAGGATGAACTTCAGACTGTTTCGAAGCGTTACAAAATCCCCTATTTTATTGTTAACAGTAAATCCGGTTCTGAATGGGAACGAATGTATTCCTATATAACGGAGAATCTGATACAAGTGTTTGTAAAGAAATGACAGTAACCGGCAAGGCGCTGTGTGGTAAAACCGTATTCTCCTGTGCCAGATCTCCAGATAATATAAGGCAGAGGCTTCGAGTTGGCAGGATTATCAGGAATTTGCTTGTGCTGACCGAAATGGAAGCGTTATTCCTGCTGTCAAAAGGCTTGATATATCCAGAGAGCGAAGAAGCTCTGGATAAATTTATCCAGGAGACAGTGACTTCTTATGGGGATGTGGAAACATTTCGCGTATATTCAAAACTGAAGGAAAAGGGGCTCTTTGTCAGGAAGGAGCCTGACGGTCTCTCCTTCAGGAAGTATTCCACCGATGAATATTCAAGGCCGTTAAGGATAGTTTCAGAAGCAAGTGGCGTATCCTTCAGTGACTTTTACAGGGAACATGATCAGAAATGGGCTACAGTGGATGATCAGGGTGATGTCACCTTCTATATCACCGAACGTTACAATCCGGAAGGATCGGCCCCCAACGATAATGTTGTTCCTAAAGCTGTCAAGATCCTCGGTGAAGTGCAGATTGTGAGATCTGATTATGAAGCAGTGGGTGAGCCTTTTCTCTCATACAGAGTTTTGAGCAGCTATGAAAAGGAGCTTATAAGCGGAAATCCCACTACACAAGAATCAATGATATTCAGCGATCTCACATTAAGGCACTGCATAGTCAAGACCGGTTTCAAATATGGATGCAATTTCAGAGTATACCTGAAAAATACTGATGATCATGCCGAACTTCTGATCTCACTGATGGATGAGAAAGAACTGTGGTTCAAGATAAGCAGGGCAGTCAGACTTGCCACAGCTGTCAGAAAAAAAATGATATATGCTGCATTTTATCAGAACAGGCCAGCATATGTATGGATCAGGAGAGTTGCCCTGGATTCTCTGATCCCCTAGACCTGCGCTTCAAATTCATCAGCAGTGCTGGAAAATGCGGCATAATCTGAAATTAGTCCCCTGTTCTTCAGTACCTCCCTTGCCAGCAGCCAGTAGACCACAGCCAGGGATCTTCTTCCCTTGTTATTGCAGGGTATGACAAGATCAACATTCGCTGTCTTGTTGTTTGCATCGCAGAGCGCAACCACCGGTATACCTACCTTGAGCGCCTCCCCCATTGCCTGTATATCGGCAAGCGGGTCTGTAACCACAATAATCTTTGCCTCGAGATAGTTGGAGAGTTGTGGATTTGTGAGAGTGCCAGGAACAAATCTCCCGGTGATTGTTCTTGATCCTGTAACCTCTCCGAATTTCAGAACCGGACGGAACGCGTACTGCCTCTGTGCAACTACTAGAATGTCCTCCGGATTGAATCGCGCCAGCATCTTTCCCGCGATCTGAAGCATCTCGTTTGTCTTCTTCAGGTCGAGAATGTAAAGACCGTCATTCCTGATCTTGAATATGTACTTCTCCATATCCTTTGATTTAACCTGTGTGCCTATATGAATTCCCGATTTCTGATAGTCCTCCTCTGGGATCAGCAATGTTTCTGTTGACATCTAATCACTTCTACGGTTGCGGTATATGACTAACTTTTATATTTATTATTCTAGGGATACATAGGTGATGATCTATCCTTCATAATGTCCAATGTGACTCAATCAGTGATACTTATATGCAGCCTATTTTCAGCCTCTGATCTAATTCTCCGCAAAAAAACTTTGCTATAATTCTCGTTGCTTCATTATCATGCGGCCGTCAAAGTTTTAAATTGCAGAAGGCCTAAGGTTGCTGTTGCACATGCCCGGAGTTCATTTTGCAGTTGAACGTGTTTTTGTCAGGCCTTCCCTGAAGGTCAATATTGTTGCGTTCCGCACAACAGTTTATGCCCTTAATGCAAGCCATCGTTACGCATTTCCTGGAGGTGTATATTAATGCAGGTGAACGGTATCTTTTACAATGTTTTTGATGACCACTTTCACCTGAGAAAGGATGGGCTTTTTTTGGATGCTGTGAGATCATTCAAGAAGGCTGGAGGGACCGCATTCAACCTGGTTAACCTTCCAGACTATACTATTTCCCATGCCGGTTATTATGAAAAACTTTACGAGATAACCGTAAGCCTATCCGAAGCAGTTAGAAAGGAATTGAATGTGCCCGTGGTGACAACCCTGGGCCCTTATCCGCTTGACTTTTTCTTCTTCAAGAACGCTGGGATGGACCCTGTTGAGGAGATGAAGAAGGGTGTTGATCTGGCAATCGGTGAATTCATTGAAGGAAACTGTCAGTGCATAGGAGAGATAGGTACACCCCATTTTGACGTTGATCCTGATGCCAGGGCCAAAATTTATGAAGTGCTGGAGTACTGTTTTTCCAGATGCGCAGACGCAGGATCACCTGTCATGCTACATACCGAGGATCTTGATTCAACCTCACTGAGGCGCATCTGCACAAGTGCCGGCAGTGCAGGGCTTGATCCTGGCAGGGTCATAAAGCATCATGCAACCTCCGAGGTATTTCGGAATGACTGTTGTATAATACCATCCGTTCCGGCTTCAAGGTCAGCGGTGAGAGATGCATGCAGCACTGGCAAGCCATTCATGCTTGAGTCCGACTACGTGGATGACAGGCAGCATCCGCAGAGGGTCCTTCCGCCAGATTCTGTTCCTAAGAGGTCTCTGATGATATCACAGGAGTTTCCCAATTACGAGGAAATATTTGCGCAGGCCTTCGTGGAGCTACCTGAGAGGCTTTACGGTCTTGAATACAAAACACTATGATCTGGTATGATTAATAAATAGTTATACTATTTACTCTGGATGAACTTCTCCCCCCAGGATGTCGAAAATCTGTTTCTAGATCTGCAGAGTGCGATCAGGGCGGAGAAAAGCACGAAGAAGGTCAGGAAGATAGACCCCTCTCTGTTTGTAACGGTGCCTGAGCTGATCAGGTTCCTCCAGGACGAGGCCGAAAAGAGTGCTGCAACGGATATAGACAGGTATATCCAGATCAAGGAGAGGCTAAGGCAGATAGAGAGAGCATTCAAGAGCCTTTTTCAGATACGTTACAGCAAGATCGTGAGAATACCTGTGTTCGATAACAAAAGCGATGAAATCGGAAACCTCTCAGAAGAGGAGAGAGAGTTCATCGACGTGATTTACTCTCAAGTAAAGGAACAGTTCAACCAGCTTCTCGGCATAAAGACTGTTGAAGCAAAGGAAAAAGCGATAGTGCTGAATTCTGATGAGAAGAAGGATTCCACCATGCGTTCGAATCAGGATGACTACGTCATGGTGAGGATAGTGGGAGATCAGCCCAGAATCGCGCAGGCTGACAGAAACTATCACTTCAGGGATGGAGATGTGGTGTTTATAAGAGGTGCTCTTGCTGAACTTCTCATGAAAAGAAAAATTGCTGTCCCGGTTAATTTTAACCTCCCCGGACAGCAGAAAAGAAATAATGCATGAAATGATCATGTTGGGGCAAAAGCCCGAGGGCAACTGACGCCTAAAAGGTGAGGAAAGTCCCCCCTCCACAGGCGGATCTGGCCACCGTAAGTTGGCATCCCGAGAGGGATGGTTCAGGTAAAAGAAAAAGACGGTATTCGGCTAAGGATGATATCTGATTGACGTTCCCGAAATACCGATGGAAAACCTTCCCAGATGGAGAAAGTCTAAGAAGATCCAGTGAGGCTGCCGGGAGGATCGGGTAAGACGGGGCCAAAAGCCCGAAGTTGAATGTTGCCAGCCGGAAGGTGAACAGAAGGGGGCTTACTCCGGGCATTTGCCCAAATTTTTATTATGCAATGACAACTATTCATTTGCCGGTGCTGTCTATTACCTCGTGTATTGTTAAGATGTTCTTTCCGGAAAACATAGAATCGTTGATACCACTATGGGATTTCCTGAATTCTTCGCTCTCTGTCCATCGCTTGAAATCCTCCATTGTTCTCCAGTAAGTCATAACGATATAGTTTTCACCTTTTATTGGCCTGAGTATTTCATTCCTGATGAATCCCTGGAATTTATCCACGGATCTGTCCCTGCCAATAAATCTCTTCTCAAACTCATCTCTGTATTCATCTTTCACAGGTATGCTGTTCTGAACCACGATCATGAATTGGGATCTGAACCTGTGTTAATAAAGAGTGGTTTTTATTTTATAAGTGGATAAATATTGAGCTTTCAACCAGCCTATTTGGAAAACCTTGGAACTGACGATCTGATCACTCTGACGTATTTACTTTTGCCTCATTTATGATAAAGTACATTCTCACATGAAATGCTACATGAATCTATAAATACTATTACGTAGATCGAAAGGGCATGACTAAAAACGTTGCGGATGCAATAGTTGGAACGCTTGTTTCACTTGGCGTAAAGAGAATATACGGAATACCTGGTGACTCCCTTAATCCTATAATGAACGCCATACGCGAAAACAGAAACGTTGAATTTGTGCAGACCCGTCATGAGGAGGGAGCTGCCCTTGAGGCTGCATTCGAGGCAAAGATAACTCATATGCCTGCAGTATGCATGGGAACCTCAGGGCCCGGGTCCATTCATCTTCTTAACGGGCTTTACGAGGCTAAAATGGATCATGTGCCGGTGATAGCACTTACCGGCCAGATAGAAACTGAACTCCTTGGTACAGATTATTTTCAGGAGGTAAACCTGAATGCGCTAATGGAGGATGTCAGCGTGTACAACCAGCAGATCAGAAGCGCTGACAGTGCGGTTGAGATCACAAAGAGGGCCTTTGAAAGCAGTATTGCACTAGGAGGGGTAAGTCATATAAATATGCCGGTGGACATACTGATGCAGAGGTGTGATGTTGATGAATATCCTGCAGCATATTCTCCAGTATCCAGGAAGTATAATCCTGACTTGACTCATGCCAGGGATCTGATAGACCACAGCAATGCGCCGCTCCTTTTCATTGGAAACGGATGCAGAGGTTATGGCGACGCCGTACTCAGGCTGGCAGAGAGAATAGGTAGCCCTGTAATATACGCTCTTAATGGAAAGGGGATAGTGGACGACAATGATCCTAAAGTGATGGGATCCATAGGTCTTCTTGGAACCAAACCATCTGTTGAGGCCATGCACAATGCTGATCTGCTCATATTCCTGGGAACAATATTTCCATATACTTCGTTTCTCAAAAATGGAATTCCGGCTATTCAGGTGGATATAAATCCTGCCAACCTCGGAAAGAGATACCCGGTAACATGTAAGATAGAATCCTCCGTAATTGATTTTCTGGAAGCTATTGAACCCGCAGAGAAACCGGAGAAGTACTACCTGTCATTTGCTGATTCAAAGAAGAAATGGATCTCTGAAATGGAAAAAAGGGAATCGGATATGGGGAATCCAATAAAACCTGAGGCCGTCGCAGCAGCAGTATGCAAAAAAATCAGTGCAGGAACTGTGATAGTTGCTGACACCGGCAATGTAACCGTATGGTCTGCCAGAAACATGAGGGTCCCTCGGGATACCACCTTTCTCATCTCACCATGGCTCGGTACAATGGGTGCGGGCATTCCTGGTTCGATCGGTGCATCCTTTGCAACCGGAAAGCCGGTGATAGCAATGGTTGGTGACGGCAGTTTTGCAATGAGCATGATGGAGCTCATAACAGCAAGAAAATATAACAGGAACATCAAGGTGGTCGTTTTCAACAACTCCAAGCTTGGAATGATAAAGTTCGAGGAGATGATCATGGGATTCCCCGAGTTTGGCGTTGATCTGCTGAACCCGGATTTTTCAAAGATAGCTGAAGCTACAGGTATAGGTGGTTTCAGGGTTGAAAGGAGGGAAGATCTTGATCAGACTGTGGAGAAATTTATGGCTCACGAGGGTCCTGCAGTGCTGGATGTGGTTGTTGATCCCGATGAAAAGCCTATGCCGCCAAAACTGAATTTCAGGCAGGTGAAGGGATTTATTACCTCAATACTGAGACAGGAACTTACATGATCCTATCATGTTAGGTCATTTTCTTTTATCTCATACCTCATTATTTGAAAATGAAGGCTGTCTTATCTACCAAAATTCTCCTTGCTTTCTTTGAGGTAACAGATGCATGTGAACTTAACTGTATCCACTGCAGGGCGAGTGCATCGCTTGAAAGATCCCCTGAGGAACTGACCACTGAAGAAGCCAAGAGTGTAATACTTCAGGTATCAAATATAGAAGGCGCTACTCCTTATCTGATATTTACCGGAGGGAATCCGATGATGAGGAGCGATATATTCGAACTCATGGAATTCGCCAAAACCAACCATCTGCATTTTTCCGTGAGCCCTGCGGTCACGGAAAGATTAAGTGAAAATAACCTCAGGCGAATCAGGAATGCAGGAGCGTCCTCCATATCTGTAAGCCTGGACGGATCTTTTGCGGATCTGCATAATTCCATCCGGAGATACGATTCTTTTGCTAGAACTATAAGCGTGATAAACAGTGCACAGAAGATCGGTCTTCCAGTGCAGGTGAACACAACAGTGATGAAGAGGAATGCATCTGACCTTCCCGATATGCTCAGCCTTCTGATCCGTTTGGGTATAAATGTCTGGGAAATTTTCTTCCTTGTGAATACAGGGAGAGGTGAAACTGTAGAAAATATCACTACTGAGGAGTACCATGACGTACTTGACTGGCTTGCGTCAATAAGCCCTGGATCCATTTCAGTGAGAACGGTTGAGGGCCCGCAGCTAAACAGAGCCAGAATAGAAGTTCTCGGCGGCAACGTGATCGGATCCGCCTTCTACAATGACCTGATTTCAAGGACAGAGAAGAATGTTCTGGAATCCGGCATGACTGTACAGTCCCCAAAAAAGAGAACCGAGACGATTTTTATTTCCAGTACGGGAAAGGTGTATCCTTCAGGATTTCTTCCTGTAGAGGCTGGTGACGTCAGGAAGGAGAGCCTTTACAGCATATACAGGAACAGCAGGATCCTGAAAGATCTAAGGGAAATGCCTTCAAGTGTCAAAGGGAGATGTTCAGAATGCGATTTTGTCTATCTATGTGGGGGATCCAGATCACGTGCGTACGCAACATTCGGGGATTATCTTGCAGAGGATCCATTATGTCCCTACCATTCCGGGCACAAGTATCTAAGTGGGTCTCCGTCCTGAACGGATCTTAATAGATCGCTCAGCAAACTGCAGATACCTGTAGAAGTCAATGTGAAGATATGAGGCCAGCGCACTTCCCTTCATAAAGCCTCCCTTACATTTTTCACCGGAAATCGTGTTCAAAGTAAAAGCGGCTTTTTCTTTGCTCTCCGAAGAACTGTAATGGTACTCATGACCCTTAATCCTTTCTCCAACTGGAAATAATGGATTTCCAGTTTCAGCCACACCCGTTACATATCTCATAGTCGGATGCTGTTTCATAACCGATCTGCCCTCCATGACGCTGCTCATATTGTAATGGTCGTCCCCGTTTACAAGTTCACTGAAGAGATACATCATTCCGCCACATTCAGCGTATATGAGGCCGCCATTTCTGTGGAAATCCCTCAGATACTCTTTTGTTCTTTCCGCTTTTTCCAGATCTCTGGCATAGAATTCAGGATATCCGCCGCCAATGTATATCATATCAGGATCATGTGATGGTGTTTCGTTATTCATTGGTGAGAAGAATTCCAGTTCAGCTATGCTTGCGAGCGCCTCAAGAGAGGTTCTGTAATAAAATGAAAATGCCATGTCCAGAGCAACCGCTATTCTGTATGGCCTACTCTTCTTATTCACTTCCGTCTCATTGTTTTTGGAAATTTCAGGTATGGTCGCTTTTTTCTCAATGAAATCAGTATCAATAAACTCAGAGGCTTTTCGTGCAGTTTTATCAATGTTTTCTTTGCTGATGTCGAGGGAGAGGCCGAGATGCCTCTCAGGAATTTTTATGGATTCATCGAAAGGTATTGATCCAACTACCCTGATTCCATGTCTCTCAAATTCCCCTGAAACCTTTTTTAGGTGCCCTTCGGTGGTGTAGTTGTTGATCACAACTCCTATGGACCTCCTGCCGATAAAACCCCTGGACATATAATATAGGGATTCCCCTGACTTGTAGGAATCCAGTACGACTATATACCGTAAATTAAGATTCCTGAAATAGTAGTCAGTGCTCAGGTTGACAGGTTCCCTTCCATCGAACATCCCCATGACTCCTTCAACAACTGCGATTTCATGGTCTTTCGCAGCCATGCCTGGTATATCTCTGTACGACCTTCCCATTATCCATCTGTCCATGTTAAAGGCTCTCTCACCTGACACCATGGCCATTAGCTGTGGATCTATGTAATCCGGGCCAATCTTGATACCAACGGATTTCTTAAATGAACGTAGCAGGGAAAGTGCCACTGTTGTTTTTCCAGATCCTGTTGCAGGCGCAGTTATACCAATGATTCCAAGCATGACCATACATCTTATTCACCATATTTATTACCTAAGATGAAATCTTATAAAGCAATGCTACAAGAAACAGAGTTCATCAGAATTCTCAGAAAGAATCAGCACAAGATAACGCCTCAGAGGCTGGGTCTTATCAGATATGTCTGCTCCAATCCGGGCCATTTCACGGCTGAGGAGGCTTACAGGAACCTTAAAAAGAGCGAACCAACAATCACTCTGGCCACGGTATACAATATCCTTAAGATATTCACAAAGGCCGGGATCCTGAATACCTTCGAAAGCAATGGATCCAGATGGTTTGAGACCAACAGTGCGCTGCACGTCAACTTCATATGTGAGAACTGCGGATCTATCGAAGACTATGAAGCATCAGACATTACCCCAATCCTGAAGAAGATAAAGGAGAGCGGTGGAACCTTTGTATCAGGCACAATACTTGTTAGGGGCTACTGCAGGAACTGTGCAAAGGCCATCGAAAGGGACCATTAGTCCCCTTTCTTTTCGTTTTCCAGGTGCTTTGTGAATACCAGCGGGTTCAGGTTCACTATAAATTCCTTGATTTCGCTGAAAGTTGTTTCACCTGTAAGTATAGTGAAGAGATAGAATATGATCAGAGCGACCAGTGAAATGGAGACTAGTTCCACGAATGGATATGGCTGGACAAACAGTAGCACTGCCTTTAGGAATATGATTTCTATTACTCCCGGTACGATAAGCCTGAGCACACTCCATCGGAACCTGTAACCGGTCACCTTTCCGACGTAATACCTCATATGAAGCGTCGTGTATAGTGATGCGACTGCTGTGGCCATTGCGGCTCCGTCAACCCCCATAGACAGAAATGACATTCCGAAGATTTCCGGCGGTATAAGTGTAATGTCAAGTACTATGTTCAGGATCACTGATATTATAGTCACCTTTGCCACTGTCTTTGCTCTGCCTGCGGCAACAAGGGCAGAGTCGAAAGGCTGATATGACGCGGTGAAAAGTGCTGAAAGTGCCAGAAGCGGAAGCACGAGCGCATAGGGCTTGTAGAAACCGTTGAAGATGTTGAGGATGAATGGGCTCAAAATGAATGTAATGATTATGAATGGCAGGATGAACATTACGGCTATCCTTTCGAAATCATTGATGTTTGCATTCACCTTCTTCATGTCCCCCTCCTTCATATAGCGTGTCAGGAGTGGTATGAAAAATACAGATATTGCGAGTGAAAAATTCAGCAGTATAACGGCTATCCTCTGGTTAAGGTAGAACGCGCCCGTAGCCTGGGCGTGCCAGAACAGCTGGATTATCACCTTATCAATGTTCTGATTAACAGTGGAAAGCCCCATCGACAGGGATAGAGGAATTGCAATCACTGCCAGCGTCCTAAACATTCTGTAGCTAGGCTTTCTAAACTTCCATGGCCTGCCAAGGATCATGGATGATATGAAATAAGCAGAAAAGCTTACGACATATATCAGCGGAAGTATATAGACAACTTCACCCTGGCCTATGTTTATCAGGTTTCTGTAATAAAGAACGCCTATGGAGATGAACAATCCGTTCCGTATAGCTGACTCCAGTATGGAAGGTATGCCCATTCTGGCAGCCTGAAGCTTCGAGGTAAAATTGGACTGCGGGAAAGCGAGAAGGTTTCTTACGAAATAGTAAGGGACAAGCTCTACGATTACCCACAGTTCAGATGTGTATTCGAATCCCTTTCTGAGTACATCAGTCCAGACAAAAACTGATGAAATGGCCAGTGCCGAGAATATCAGCCCCAGTACTATTTTCACCAGAAGATAGGTGGAGTTAACGTCCTCCTCACTCTCCCCAGCAGAGTGCGCTCTCACAGCAGCTGTTGAGAAACCAAGATCTCCAACAAGGGAAAATACTCCTACAAAACCTATTCCGAATGAGAGTATGCCCCATGCTGTTGGAAATAGTCTTGTTATAAAGAACAGTCCTAAGAGCCCCAGAACTGCGTTAATAAGGTTCTGGGCGATTAGAATGGGTGATTTGTTGGAAAGCAATTTTCGGTAATGCATTTCCAAGATTATAACAATTTCATCTGCTTACCGATGTGTTTTTTTATTCAGGTTGTATGACTTTCACAATGATTGAGAAGTTGAAGGGGTTCAGAGAGTTCTATCCGGAAGACATAAGAGAAAGGAATAAAATATTCAGATCCGCTGAAAGGATATCAAGGGTTTTCGGATATGAGGAAATATCTTTTCCAAGCCTTGAGCCGCTGGACCTGTTTCGCATAAAATCCGGTGAGGAGATTATGAGGCAGACTTATTCCTTCACCGATAAAGGAGGGAGAGAGGTGACTCTCATTCCTGAGGCCACCCCTTCGGTCTCAAGGATGCTTGCTGAGAGAAAAGATATCCCGAGGCCTGTCAGATGGTACAGTTTTCAGAAGTTCTGGAGATATGAAGAGCCGCAATCTGGAAGGCTGAGGGAGTTCTATCAGTACAATGCCGATCTTTTCGGGTCTTATTCCACTGTATCGGATGCGGAGATCATTGCTCTTGCCGGCTCCATACTGAATGATCTTGGGCTTAAGGGGCTCTATTCCATAAGAGTGAACCACAGAGGGATGATGGAGAAGTTATTAAGACAGTTCGGAGCCGAGCACCCTGAGAAACTTCTGCCGGTAATAGACAGATACCACAAGATGGAGAGGGATGATATTGAAATGGAGATGGAGAAAGCTGGCCTGGACAGCAGTAGAGTCAGGGCGCTTGAAGGAATTCTGGAAAAACAGGTTCCACTCAATGGAATTAGACAATTTCTATCTGAAAACGGCGTTGAATTCACATCAATAGATGAAATATCGTGGCTGGAGCATGTGGCAGAGCTTCTTTCGTCCTACGGCATAAATGAGGCTGTGTTTGATGCTTCAGTGGTTCGTGGATTCAATTACTATACTGGAATAGTGTTTGAAGCGTTTGACATTAAAGGGGATAACAGGGCAATACTTGGCGGTGGAAGGTATGACAATCTGACCTCTGTGATCTCAGGCACAGAGATTCCTGCGGTAGGTTTTGGGATGGGTGACGTGGTCCTGGAGCTGGTGATGAGGTCTGCGGGAATATGGAGAGAGGAGAACAATGATCTCAGGGTTTCGCTATGCCTTACTTCCGTTGAATTTCTGAAGGAGGTGCTTCCACTGATGACGGAAATCAGAAACTCCGGAATATCTGTTCTCATCCCGCCTGAAATCAAAAACTTATCATCACAGATGGCAGATGCCGCAAAAAACCGTTCAAGATTTGCCATAATCATCGGAAAAAAAGAGATTGACGGCGGAGAGGCCACTGTCAGAGACATGATAAGCGGAGAGCAGTACCACGTACCCTTCTCCACACTGAAAGGTTGGTTTCTCAAGAAACGTTCAGAAAGTGACATTTAAACAGGAATGCCTGCAATGGTTTGACCAGAAATTTGTTAAAGTTTCCTGTTCTGACAAAATTTATATCTCTTTAGATTTTACCCTTACTTGAGTTCAAGTGTCTGTTGCGTTCGTACTTATCAGCACGGTGCCAGGAAAGGAGCATGAGGTTTATAACAAAATCTCCAAAATAAAATATGTGGCGGAGATACATCCTCTCTTCGGCGAATACGATCTGATAGTGAAGATTGACGCATCGGATTTCAGCGAACTTGGAAAGATCGTCATCGATGATATACGAACGATCGATGGGGTCATCGATACAAAGACTTTAACTGGTATTAAACTGTGAGGTAATAAGATGTCGGCTGTATATTTCTGGAACCCATGGAACTGGGAAATATTTTTTCTGGTAGTGCTATCCCTGCTCGCAATATCTCTTGTGGTACTCGGTGCCCTGACAACCTATTTTGGTTCAGGTAAGAGCAGAATTGTGGGGGCTGCGCTTCTCGTGATAGGAATAGTTGTGGGTATACTGACCATATTTGTTTCCCTCGATGTATTCCATCCCAGCGGAGGACTGATAGAATCTGTGATAGTCCCGACCTTCTATTATGTTGCTGCAGGTGTCATAGGGGTTGTAATCGGGCTGCTGATCTTTCTTGCTGCCATAATGAAGACCTGAATTTGAGAAGACGTTGCGGATGCTTGACGTAAAAAAATTTGTGGATGAGACAGAGGCTCTTCTCAGAAGAGAACTGCAGGGAAATGGCATAATTGCCTGCTCCGGCGGAACTGATAGCACCCTGCTGGCTGTTCTCTGCTCCATCTCAGTCAGAGAAAGGGTCACTGCGGTGTTCGTCGATACCGGTTTGGTAAGAGCTTCTGACATAGAGAACATAAGAAAGTTATTCAGCACCTATTCCCTCAGGGGGCTGGTACTTGACAGATCTGACAGATTTTTTTCCGCACTCAGAGGGGTAACCGATCCTGAGGAAAAGAGGAAGATAATAGGGAGAACGTTTATCGAAGTCTTCGAGGAAATTGCCAGCGAACTTGGTGCGGAATATCTGCTTCAGGGAACCATTGCGCCTGACTGGATAGAGAGTGGCGGAGGTGTCCGGGATACAATAAAGAGCCACCACAACGTAGGAGGCCTCCCGGAGAATATGAAGCTTAAGCTGATAGAGCCTCTCAGGGATCTGTATAAAGATGAGGTTAAGCACATTTCGGAGTCACTTGGAATAGACGCCGTGAAACAGCCGTTTCCTGGACCAGGGCTTGCTGTCAGAATAATAGGAGAAGTGACCAGAGAGAAGGCAGATACGCTCCGCAAGGTTACAGACATTGTTGAAGAAATGGTTGAAAGTTCGCATGGAGAGGTCGGAAAACCATGGCAGTATTTTTCTGTTCTTCTTCCATTCCGCACCACAGGTGTTCACGGGGATAAAAGATCATACGGTCTTACCGTCGGAATAAGAATATTTGACTCCATAGACGGCATGAGCGGAACCTTTACCAAACCAAGCTGGAGTTTCCTGGAAACTCTTTCCACAAGGATAACAAACGAGGTCCCTGAGATCAACCGTGTGGTCTATGACATAACAAACAAGCCCCCAGGAACAATTGAATGGGAGTGAAATAGTTTTTAGCGACGAGACAATAATTCCTCATGAAGGCTGCAGTAATAAAAGATTTCAATGGCTTTGAAGGGCTATCCGTGAGTGACGTGGATCCTGCGAAAAAAGCACCTGATGAAATAAGTGTCCGTGTGAGCCTCGCTGGCCTTAATCCAGTAGACATAAATCTCATGGCAGGAAAGATCCTCTACAGTATTGATCCGATACCGCACATCCCGGGAGTTGAGCTTTTTGGGGAGGCTGAGGAAGACGGCCGCTTCATCAGAAAGGGAGACAGGGTGATTGTTTTTCCAAGAATGTACGACGGCACATGCCATTACTGTGTGAACGGGATGGAGGAGATCTGTGTAAACGGAAAATTATTTGGTGTGGGCACAAATGGGGCTTATGCCGAGAACGCAAACATTTCTGAAAAATACCTGATCAGAGTACCAGATGAGATAGACGACGAGACCGCTGTGGGGCTTCCAGTTGGCGGGCTTACAGCTATGCACGCCATATCTGCCGGCAGGTTTTTTCCGGGAAAAAACGTGCTTGTGTATGGGGCTTCCGGAAATACGGGCATATTCTCACTCATTCTATTAAAAGCACTCGGGATGCATGCGGATGCTGTATCCAGGAAGGAATGGGTGACCAGATTTGGTGCTGAGAATGTCTTCACTGCAGACAGAGTTCCTGACAATAAATCATATGACATGGTGATCAATCCCCTCGGATCCTTTGAGTTCAGTAATGCCCTTTCAAAGCTGAGAAGAGGAGGGGAATATGTCACCTACGGAATTATGGGTGGATCGTCCGCATATATCGATCTGGGAAGGCTTTACACAAACGAAATAAGGATAATAGGAAGTACCGGGGGCAACAGGAGAGACATGGAAAATCTAATCAGGATCATGTCTGAATCCGGGATAAAAGTTCCAGTACAGAAAAAATTCAGTCTGGACGAGATTGTGGAAGCCTGTAGAACTTATTCCGGCAGGGAGACAGGCCGTTACCTGATTAAAATATGAAAGTTACAGCTTTCAGGTCTGCCCATTTCCATGGACAAGGGATGAAAGCCTGGCTATCCTCTCTTCAATGTCCCCGGAAAATATATATGATGCTGATACGAGAATATCGGCACCAGCATCCACTGCGAGCTGACCAGTTCTGTCATTAATACCTCCATCTATCTCTATGAGTGTTTCAAGACGTTTACTGTCTATATAGTGCCTGGCCTCCGAAACCTTCTCCAGGGCGCTGGTTATGAATTTTTGGCCGGAGAAGCCCGGATGCACCGACATGATCAGAAGAACCGCGCATCTTTCCAGGAATGGATATGCATATTCAAGCGGCGTCTCCGGATTGACAACAATGCCAAACTTACCCCCATGGCTGATTATATCATTCTGAAGAGATGCAAGTCTCACTGGTGCCTCTACATGAACGAGAATCAGGTTGGCTCCACTTTCTATGAACCTGGCATAATAAATATCGGGCCTCTCAATCATCAGATGTGCCTCCAGCGGCAGTTTGGTCCTTGATCTGATCGACCTGATCATGTCGAATCCCATGGTGAGATTTGGGACGAAATGGCCGTCCATCACATCCAGATGCAGGGAATAGGCACCGGAAGAAGTGCAAAGATCCACCTGCCTTCCAAGTTCCAGAAGGTCTGATGATATTATTGAGGGGGAAATCTTCACATAATGGAATGCCTGAACGTGATAAATTGTTTATGATCTGAAATGAATAAAGATTATATCATGGCTTCCTTTTGATTTAACAATGGGAGATGCAAAGACGAAAAACCGGGAATCCATTTCTGGAAAGAGCGGAAGGGATCTTGCAGTATCTATTCTGGAAAGGATTAAGAGAATAATTGAGAGAATGAACAAAGAAAATCAGGAAATTAGCAAGTTATCAAACCTAACCAATATCAAGGACATACTGCACGATATCAGAGAAGATTATACGAGCATTATAGCGACCATAGATGATGCATTATCCTCAAAAACCCTTGAGATTGAGGGACCGGAGGAGTATGAAAAAAGCCCGGAGCTTCTTGAGCATCTGCTTCAGGATGTGCCGGAAACAGACCCAAATGACTTAAGAAGTGTGCTGCTCAATACAATCAAAAAGAACAGGGATCTGCAGCATATTCTGAATTTAATGGAAAGTGAGTATAACGTAAAGTCTGTTAAGTCTGTTATCTCAAAGATAATGGAGCATCTCAACATGGCCGGATCCAAGCTTGAGGGACTCTATGAGGACCTGATAAATCGCGATTACTGGTAACAACCTTTCAAATTTATAAATGCTATAGAGGACAGATGACTGAAAATGAGGGAAACCCTTACAGAGGTGTTCTCAGACAGGAAATTCACGTAATAAGAAGGCTTTATCCTGTCTTCCGCCGCTACGTTAAGGATCGGAACAGGATCAAGAAAGAAAAGGATCATCAATTCGATCCGAAGATAGAGTATAACGGCAAACGTGCGGTCGAAGCGTTCATAGATCTCGGTCCAACGTTCATAAAGCTGGGTCAGGTTCTTTCCGCCAGGCCTGATCTGCTTCCAAATGAATATATCGCATCGTTTCAGAGGCTTCAGGATGATGTCCCTCCAGAGGATTTCAAACTTGTAAAGCCTCTCCTGGAAAAGAATCTTGGAAAACTGGAGGACGTTTTTGAAGAGTTTGATCCTGTGGCCATATCCGGTGCTTCCCTTGGCCAGGTTTATCTTGCCCGAACCAGAGGGAAAAGGGTTGCAGTAAAGGTCAACAGGCCCAATGTCTCAGAAAGAATAAGGAAGGATCTTTACGTCATCCGTAGGCTCCTGAGATTTGCCCGGGGAAGAATTGACAACTTCCTGTATATTTCCCTTGAAAATGTGATCGAGGACTTCTCCTCACGGATTTACGATGAACTTGACTATCTGAAGGAAAAATCAAATATGGATAAGATAAGAAAGAACATCTCTGGCAGAGAGAAGGTCATAATTCCAAGGGTGATTGAGGATCTCACAACAAAAGAAGTCCTCGTTATGGAGTACATTGACGGCATAAAGATCACGGATCGGAACAGGCTGATGGAAAAGAACATAGATCTGCAGAAACTGGCATTCCATCTTGACCTGATGTTCATAAGGATGATCCTGAAGGATGATCTTTTTCATGGGGATCCCCATCCGGGTAACATTTCGGTCACGGAGGACGGTACTATAATTCTCTATGATTTTGGAATGGTCGGGAGACTGGATGGAAAGACCAGGGATTCCCTTATAACTCTCTACGTTGGCCTGCTCTCTTCGGATGCCGATCTGATAATAGATGCCCTGCTGTCTCTGAATGCACTGTCACCTGCTGCAAACCGAGGGATAATAAGGAGGAGCATAGAGGTTTCTATGGCAGGGCTTCGTGGGATAAATCCGGACGAACGAGAGGTCAGGGAGATATTTGCCATTGCAAACGACGTCATATTTGAATTCCCATTCAGGCTTCCAAGGGCCCTTGTGCTCTACATGAGGATGTCCAGCCTTCTTGAGGGAATATGCATGCATCTCGATCCAGATTTCAGGTTCATCCGTGTACTGAGGCAGATACTCTATAACGAAGGTGTACTGAACACGTTCTATAGTTCCCAGCTGAAGAAGTTCATATCCCAGTCCATAATCAGCGTGGAGAAAGGGCTGGAATTGCTTCCGCTGATGAAGAGGAAACTTGAGGAGGAAAATGGGGATGCCCGCACCAAGTCCTCCAGGTTTGTTGAAATATCCATATTCCTGGGTTTCTCGCTTGTTGCCCTTGCTTTCATGTACAGGTACTACGAACTGCCATCGCTCATTCTAATGGCTGCCGCTGGTGTTGGTTTCCTTATCGCGCTGATCAGAAGAAAATGATCTGAAAATACTGTTTTCTGCCTATTCCACCTTTATGCTCTTCAGCCCTTTTGCAGGGATTCTGAGAGTTAGAACACCATTCAGGTACTTCGCCGTCATGTCTGATCCCTGATCAACTTCATATGGGAGCCTGATTCTCTTATTAACCTTGTCCGGCCTCTGATCAAGTATGATTGTCCCGTTGTCCACCTTCTCCCTGCTTGCAGTAATTATAACTGCATCTTTTTCGAGCCTGACCTTGATTTCCTTCTTGTCAAATCCCGGGATGTCTGCCTCTATGATAATTTCGCCGCCATTTTCGTACATTGTCACAGGCGGATACATTAAACTGAGAATTTCCTTGCCCCTCTCTCCGATGTTCTTCACCATCTCCTGGGCATAAAATCTGAGCGGTCCGTACATGAACATGCAATTTTACAGATTATTTAAACATTAAGTAAAGAAGGCGCATACATTACAGGCTGCACGGAATTTGCCATAATAACGCATTGCTGCGGATCATATCATGGTCTGGGAATTGATCTCATCTCAGTAACTTTGCAAGAATTATCTCTGCACCGTTAAATGGATCTATGCCCTTTCTTGCCACGCTGATCATTTCCCTGTGCAGATCACCATTTCCCTCTGATCTCTCATCTATTATACGCCTCAGTTCATCCTCGATGTATATCTGAAGTTCCAGCATGAACCTGCTTTTGCTGTCCTTCCTCTTCTTTGAAATGAAGGATCTGTGTGACATCAGCTCATCAACAAGTGAAGGAATATTCTCTCCGTTCAGGGAATTCACCCCTATCACCTTTTTATGGTATTCGCCTGACGGGTTTATTGCAAGCGAATCCTGTATATCCTTTATCGCAAGAAATGATCCTTCCCTGTCGATCTTGTTGACCACAAACACATCCCCTATCTCCATTATGCCTGCCTTTATGGACTGAACGATGTCACCCAGACCTGGTGCATGCATCACCACCGTGGTGTCTGCTATCTTCATTATGTCTATGTCGGTCTGTCCTGCCCCAACGGTTTCAATTATTGCAGTGTCATATCCTGCAGCGTCAAGTATCTTTATAGTGCTGAGTGTGGCTGATGATAGCCCACCTTTGAAACCCCTGGAGGCAAGGCTTCTCATGAATATGGATGTCCTGTTCAGGGATTCCTGCATCCTTATCCTGTTGCCAAGCAGAGTCCCGCCGCTGAAAGGGCTCGTTGCATCCACCGCGATTATTGATGTCCTTATCTTTCTCCTGTCCATCTCAAGTGCTATCTGCCCTATTATGGTGCTCTTACCAACTCCCGGAGGGCCGGTGATTCCAATGACATGTATGTTTCCAGTTTTAGGGTATAAGGCTCTCATCAGAAGCCTGCATTCTTCGGACATTGATCTGTCTTCTGCTATGGAGATAGCCCTTGATATTGCTCTTGTGTCACCTGAAATAACCATTCTGGCAAGATGATCTGTGTCCAAGAATTCACCTGAAACCGAGTTTCTTTTTCCTGGCCTCAGTAGCTCTCTCCGTTATGTGTTTTACTATTGTCGACAGAGGTGTTCCCGGACCATAATTCCCGGTTATGCCCATCTTCTCAAGCTTCGGCTTATCCGCGTCAGGAATTGTTCCGCCGCCAACAAGAGCGATATCCTCAATTCCCCGCTTCTTCAGCAGATCAGCGATCTTCTTGAAAACTGTGAGATGCGCTCCGTTCAGAAGGCTCAAGGCTATCACATCAACATCCTCGTTGACTGCTGTGTCTATCACCTCTTCCGGGGTTGGCAGAAGCCCGGCATAAAGTACGTCCATCCCGGCATCCCTGAACGCTTTAGCCAGAACGAACATCCCACGATCATGCCCGTCAATGCCAGGTTTGGCGAGCAGGACCTTTATAGGCTTTTCCTTAAACAATGACTGGCTCTTTCCAACCACCGAAAACCCTCCTTCCTACATCCGAAATTTCCTGAAGTGTGCAGTAGTTCTCCACTGCCTCTATGAAATATGGCATTAGATTGACGTTTTCATCCCTCATTGCATCCTCCAACCTTGAAAGAGATGATCTGACTTTATCCTCATTTCTCTCTGCCCTTACTTCCTTCAGCCTCTTCAACTGGTTGGTCTGGGCCCTTTTGCTTATCCTGAGAATGCTGATTGGCTGTTCCTCCTTCTCAACATATTTGTTGACCCCTACCATCGCCTCCTGGCCGCTTTCAAGTCTTGTCTGCCTCCTGTATGATGTGGCTGCTATCTCCTTCTGTATATACCCTTTCTTTATCGCTTCAAGTATGCCGCCCATAGCTTCGATCCTGTCAAAGTACCTGTATGCCTCCTCCTCCATTCTGTCGGTAAGCCATTCCAGGTAATAGGATCCTCCAAGGGGATCAACTGTATCTGCTATGCCAGTCTCCTCGGATATTATCTGCTGTGTTCTGAGGGCTACTTTAACAGCCTCATCGGATGGCAGTGCCCAAGCTTCGTCATACGAATTTGTATGAAGGCTCTGTGTCCCGCCAAGCACAGCAGCCATGGCCTCTATTGTTGTCCTGACAATGTTGTTCATGGGCTGCTGCCAGGTGAGCGTATAACCTGACGTCTGTGTGTGAAACCTGAGAAGCATTGTCCTCTCCTTTTTTGCCCCATACTTCTCCTTAAGGACATTGGCCCATATCCTTCTTGCTGCACGCATTTTGGCTATCTCCTCAAAGAAGTTTATGGATGAGTTGAAAAAGAATGACAGTCTGGGGGCGAACTCATCCAGATCCAGCCCGTTCTTGAGCCCAAGGTCAATATAGTAAAAGCCGTCAGCGAGAGTGAAGGCGAGTTCCTGCACTGCACTCGAACCGGCCTCCCTTATATGGTAGCCGGATATGCTTATGTAGTTCCACTTCGGCATATTTTTGCTGCAGTACACCATCATGTCCCTGATTATCCTGAGATGGTGCTCAGGAGGATACATCCATTCCTTCTGCGCGATGTATTCCTTCAGTATATCTGCCTGAACCGTTCCAGAGAGATCGCTTACCCTGTATCCATTCTTCTTGCCAACGGCAATGTACATTGCCGTGAGAACAGCAGCAGGGGCGTTGATAGTCATGGAGGTGCTTACCTTGGACATGTCAATACCCCTGAATATCACCTCCATGTCCCTGAGGGTCGTGACATTCACACCGCACTTTCCAACCTCACCGTCTGCTCTTGTGTTGTCACAGTCATACCCGTAAAGTGTTGGCATGTCAAACGCTATGCTCAGCCCTGTTTCTCCATGTTTTATCAGATACTTGAGCCTCCTGTTAGTGTCCTCTGGGGTTCCGAATCCTGAGAACATTCGCATGGTCCATCTTCTGCCCAGATACATGTTCGGATAGATCCCCCTTGTGAAAGGATACTCTCCAGGAAACCCAATACGCGAATACTGATCCTTGCTCAGGTCTTCCGGCGTGTAAAGATCCTTGATCCTTATGCCTGAGGAATTTTCGTTTTCCGGCATGTTCCTGCCAGTTGCCGAAAGCCATGGCTGCAGCGTATTTTTCTTCCATTTATCGTACTTCCCGTCAGAATTATAAACTCTTTCTGAAATTTCATTCAGCTTTTTTTTCCAGAATGAATTATCGGAAGACTGCATGCATCTCAAAGTATTTCAGCGAATAAAAAGATTTCAAGCAGAAATAGGCTAACTTCATCCAAATGGGATCATGTAAGATCCCTCGATGTCTTCTTCAGCCTTTCCTTCCTGTAATGCCTGATAAAATCATCACCGAATATCTTGCAAACAAGGTAACCCATGACTGCGAAAATTCCCCTGATAAACTGCCACATTCCTATCTGATCACGCTGCAGAATTGTTGAGAATTTGAAATGCGACCAGACATGCTTGTGCTTGTAGGTTAACTGCTTTCTGCCGAAGCCGTTCCAGAAGGCTTGAATCACAAAAGATGAAAGTGATGTCCTTGTCCTGTGAAATATTATGCACTCATCACAGTATTTTATCTTGCCACCGTTCATGACCGCCCTGATGTTCAGATCTATATCCTCTGCTGTAATGAACTTGGGATCAAAACCTCCTGCCTCCTGGAACATGGACTTCTTATAACCAAGATTCACGGACGGGTATGTAACTTCATATCCCTCAAAGTAGAGCTCAACTCTTCCCAGCTTTTCAAACGGGGTGTAGCCCATCTGGATTGTTCTTCCAGCCACTATGTCGTACCCTTCCTTGAATTTCTCCCTCATGTTCCTGATCCAGAACGGATGGGCTATGGCATCTCCGTCTGTAAATGCAACGTAGTCGTAGGTGGCATTCGACACCCCTATATTCCTGCCCTCCCCTCTTGAACTTCTGACCCTTATATTTTTTATGAAATCATATTTATTCTGGTAACTTCTGATTATATCCTGGGTGCCGTCATTGCTCATAGAGTCAACTATAACTATCTCCACAGGGGGGTCCTGTGATACAAGGCTCTCCAGAAGCTCCGCTATGTTCCTGGCCTCGTTGTAGACCGTAATTACTATTGAAATCCCTAGTTCCCCCTTCATTTCGGCCATAACTACCTTATCCAGTCCAACCTGTCTATATCCCTCTCCTTCTTTGTTTTCTTCTTGTATTCCTTGTAGTGTTCCCTGCACAGATGGACTTTCGTTTTCTCGCTTTTGAAGCTGAAGACCTTGGAAGCCTTGTCCATGGGAACAGTCTGAAATGATTCATTACTGCAGTCAACGACGTCGCATATCTTGGTGGGCATCTAACAACCTGCCCTCATATTGGTATAAGTCTATTTAAGAGTTGAGTAAATTTTAGCGCACATTTGCATTATTTCTCTGCGATTTTTCTCCAATGATCTCGCTTTCTGAATGGCATTAGAACCAACACGCCTTTCGCTTGTGGTTCAACGTTCTGAATTTATTTTGTCTGCAAATCGTATGGTTGCGTGGATGGTGGTTCTGTATTCGCAAAATTTTATAAGTGGTATTGAATGAAGCGTGATGCTGATCACCTATGCGCATAACTGATCACATAACTCTTATAGACAGAACTATGGCAAACTGCTATGACGTTGAGACTGAAAATGGCCACGTCCTAGTGGATGCAGGTCTCCGGAGTTCCGGGCTGAGAATCGCAAATTACTACAGGCAGATCGGAGCGAAGCCATCTGTTATTCTCATCACGCATTATCACACGGATCACATAGGCGGTCTGCGGTTCCTGAAGAATGAGTTTGGATCGGATGTATATATATCTCCTCTCGAAGCTGGTGTTGCGACCGGCAAGGATAAGATAACTCCTGGCAAAACCATGCGTTCCAAAATAATAACCAGGATGTTCAAGGCCCCTCCCGTTGATTCGGTAAAGAGCACGGCTGATCTTGATTATCCTGGCATTGAAGTTCTGGATACGCCTGGACACACACCAGGCAGCACCTCGTATTACTTCAGGAATGAGGGTGTGCTCTTCATTGGCGACGCACTGGTCAACAGAAGTGGAAAGTTGATAATCAACCGGGGGCTGGCTTATGACATTGATGAGGCAGAAAAGTCTGAGCAGAAGATACTCAGTCATGGGGCTAAAATCATTCTTTCAGGCCATGGATCACCATTCTTCAGGAACCGTTCTCAGTGACGATATGGCATTAGATGCATTTCATGTAAAAAATATGAAGGCAGCTGTACCGATCAGAACTGCAGACACTATGTAATCGATAAGATAAGGTTCGAGCTTCTCTATCCTCCTGAACAGGCTTATCCTGACCAGAAGAACAACTGTCAAGAGTGCAATTCCGCTCAGACCTATGAAGAATATGCTGAGTTCTGCAACAAAGATATTTCCAAGACCTGTCGCAAGCAAAATAATAGGAAGAAATGCAGGATCCGGCAGAAAGCTCACCACAAGTGAGGTGTTTTCAACAACTTCCTTAGCTTTTCTTTCCAAAAATGAATTTATGACAATATAAACCGAGACTGCCACAAGTAAAATCACTGAACCAAGTTTCACATAGGCTACGCCGAAGATATATATTCCTAAATATCCCACGAGCAGTGAAAGAATTGTGGAAGTCAGTCCATGTGCTGTGCCTATCGAGAATGATGTTGCTGCTGTTCTTGAGAAAGCATAGTGCCTTTTGGATGCAAGTGCGGAAATCGGTATCCAGTGGTCAGGAGCAATCATGTGGAGAGTGGCGATAACTGCGGTGATCATCAGCAGGTAAAAGGCGTAATTCACAAGGTGTTGAACACTATGATATATTTAATTGGTGATATGCACGGGAAAGGACCGGAGTGAATATTATTCATCCTGCAATATGCAGATCAGCATATGCATTAGGTCATATTCTGACAATCATGTCACATACTCTTTTGAGTTCCTCTTCCTCTGCCTTTGGGCCCATTGAAGTGTTGAGGTAACCCTCATATTTTTCGAAACGTACGTGATCATTTCCATGCATCTCTATGAATCCCTGGCCCTTGCGGCCAATGGCAGGATAGAGCTTTGCGTGAAGATGGTCCACTCCGGAACCCTCCAGAACGAGATACACCCTATCGACATTGAGTCCTCGCTCCAAAAGTTTGGCAACCTTCTTTGACGTAATAACCAGATCTGAAAGGGCATTATCCTCCAGATCAAACGCGTAGCTTCCCACGTGCTTTTTCGGAATAACAAGGGTTTGGCCAGTGAGAGTCGGGTAAATGTCCAGAAATGCGATATAATTGCTGTTCTGGTAGATCTTGTATGAGGGAAGTTCTCCTGTGGCTATTTTACAGAAAATGCATTCGCTGCTCATTAAGATCCCCTTGATCAGTGTATATCACTTGTTATATAATGTCTTTCTGGAAAATTGTCACAGGTAATGCGGAATTCCCATGGGGCTGTCCGGATTTGAACCGGAGTCTCAGGCTCCCAAAGCCCGTAGGATGCCAAGCTACCCCACAGCCCCTGTCTGGGTTATGCATCTGCATATGTTTAAGTTTTTCCAGTAAAACGGCTTTGCACCTAAAGTCAAACTTGCACCTAAAAGACGAAAGCTGAATCTATACCATTTTAAAGATGCACTTTTAAGCGCAAAGCCAAGTAAAACAAATCTGCACTCTGCTTAATGTGAACTGATTCTTAACTTAATATCTCAATGGGTATTCATGACTTGCCACGATGATGTGATACCTGTTGCTGATTTATGATGAATGACAGGCAGACTGAGTGGCACCTATATTCTTGCCTCTGGAACATAATTTTTTGAGGCGCTTCCATCGACTGCACTGTTTGAGAATCGCTCGTAAAGCATCATAATATAAGATATGCAAATGGCGATCACTGGTATTGGCGTGTTTGGATCAGTGCTGTATCCGCTGAATATTTCCCCAAGATCTAGAAACAGTATCCATGTAACAACGGAGATGGCAATTGTATAAGAAGCGGCTATCCGCCCAGGAATCAATGCCCATAGAAGAAAAGCCACCACAAGCGATACTGCTATCAGTGAATTGTATAATAACGGATTCGCAGCAAGAGCCATAGCAACATCAAATGTCATGATAGAAAGAAAATGCGGCTGTTTTGTAAATGCCATAAAAAGAGTGTTTGTTGACAGGTTTATCCCGTTCCAGTATCCGTTCTGCGGCAAAACCTGCCATATGAAAGCAACCGCGAACATTGCAGCAAAGGCATATCTTACATATGCCCGCATGTTGAAATCTTCCCTGCGAATATACATTATCAGTATGAAGGTCGCAAACAGATATACAAGCACTGAACCGGGAGAACCGATTATCCAGGAAGCACCTCCTGAAAAAGAGTTACCCAACCCCTCTCCAACTACCCATATCAGAACTGACCATGGTATGCTGATATAGAGACCTGCCCTGTAGAGGAAACCTCTGGGCCCAATAATCAGGGAAGAACCTATGAATATCTGTATTGCAGCTGCAAGAGCATCGTAAGTGATTGGGTGCAGATCCCAGATATATACGAAGAATTTTATTACAGAGGAAAGCCATGGCTGATATGTTCCCATTATAAGGCCAGGATTGATAGTTTCTTCAGCAAATCCTACGGACATCAGCGGCTGCAACTGCAACAAACCGTCCAGTAACCACAGGAAGCCAAACATAACGCGCAGCGCCTTAACATGCGGGTGTTCACGGGCATTCTTCCCGAGAAACAAAAGCGAACTTAGAACCAGAACAATTATGATTATGATAAAGATCAGTGAAATTTCATAAAATCTTAATAAAATAAATGATGGGATATTTGACATGCCATCAGTAAACAACAAGTGTGCCGGTCATCCATCCAGGGGTAGCCATAGCCCCGGCAGTACCGTAGGGACCTGAACCGCATTCAGCGAAACACTGCCACATGAAAGATCCGGTTGTGTTGGCGTAGAACTGGGCGAATGTGGTGGATATTGGCTCAAGTGGTATGTTGAGTTTCAACTGTGGTACTGTGAACGTGTGCGCTATGTTTGATGCGTTTTCACTCTTCACAACTTGGAAATATGTGGATATTGTCTTGTTAAGGCCCATGTTAACAGGAATCGTGCTGTTAAAAACATACTGAATACCGCCAACGGTTCCGCTCACATTGGCATACTGCGCTGACTCAAGTGGTGAAAGTCCGTTATCGTAACATACTATTGTCAGGTCTATCAAAGTATGAGCCGGTACATAGATCATTGAAGAGTTTTCCAGAGTCCCATTCTGAAGGACAAAAAACGCAGGCTGGTATCCAACGCTACTGTTGAAGAAGATGTGGTGCTGTACGATGAGCGTCAGAGAATAAACGCTCTGTGTGCTGCTTGTTGGACTTTCCCCGTGCTCTATGACGTTTCCAGCAAGGAGACCCACCGATGTACCTCCAACCAGTATGATTACTATGAGAATTGCATAAGTTAACTTTTCGTTGCTCAGTTTCATTCTTCTGGCACCTTTAGGGTTATTTCAATTCCAGATATAGCAAGAATACCTAAGATATAAGGCTTTACTTCAACCACCGTATGGTCAAAGAAATTAAATAAGGTCTGATGATCAGCATCCCTGTGAGGATTAGGCCGTGATAGCTCAGTTGGGAGAGCGCCAGACTGAAGATCTGGAGGTCGCTGGTTCAATCCCGGCTCACGGCATAGTATTTTGTATATGCCGATAAAGAGCTTTTACCTTGTTGATCTCCTGCATATATGCCAGTTATCTTGACTGCAAATCTTGCGTTGTACTGAATTATAACTTCACAATTTTACATATTTCAAAAAAGTAATGGTTGTCCAGAACAACTGAAGCGTTGAAGCATATGCAGGACCAGATTTTTGATTATTTTCCTTTGTAATATGCCTGCAGATGCTTTGGAGAAAGTTGATGTGGTGACTGCCAGAAAACGTGGATATTATCTCCTGGAAGGTGCGTACTTAGCCAATTACAATCAGAGATTGCTTAAAATGAACTCACACTTGTGTGCATGACCGCCATGCAATTCAGGAAGAAACGATAAGAGAATTGCGCTATCCGGAACCTGACATTACTCTCCTTAAATGCTCCTCGTTGGCAAGTCCGTAGGCGTACAAATCAATATCAGAAATTTTCTGGAAACCAATCTTCTGGCATATTGACATGGACGTGCTCTTTATTGCCTGAATAACGGCAGTTTCCATGCCCATGAGTTTTGCATCTTTCATTCTTGCAGCCACAAGGCTGGTATATATCCCTTTTCCCCGGAATTTTCTGATAGTAGCTGATCCCTGTAAAATAACAATCCTTTCCTTCTTATAATAGACACTCACGCCATACGCAACAGGTTCATCGCTTCCTCCATAAAATGCCAGATACAGATCGCCATGATCGCCGGAATTCGCGATCAGCTTTGATCTTATGTAATGTGCATCCGGAGACTCACCGAATCCGTATGCTGATGCCGCAAGCGCTGCATATTCATGAAGTTTAGAAATTCCCTTCTTCTCAATTATAACCTCCTCATTTGCCTCCGGCAGCGGTCCGCTGACTGGCATGTACATACCAGCCATGCAGTTCGGATCCACCTTTATCAGGCCGGATTTTTCAAGCATATCGCCCAGATTAATGGGTGATGAGGATGGCCCGACAATCCACGTGAAATTTTTTGACCTTTCTGCGTAACGGTTGATGACTTTCTTTATGGTTTCTTCAGCCGCTTCCTCTGTGAGTGTTGAATGGCCGACACAGTTAAGTGCGAATGAATCAATTGATGATATCCGGCCAGTCACTCCTTCTATCCCCAGGGGCTCTATCTCTCCAGGTTCAGAAAATCTTGAGTTTGTCTCATTACACGTCATGTCGATGAAGGCTTTAAGGCTGGAGGTATTCATGTTTCTGGGAATTCTATCTGTATATATATCTATCCTGCCAGATTTGCTGAATAAGCCATGTAAATCTTATTAGACGCGCTGAAATATCCGGCCATGGCGGTCACTATTCAGGCTGAAACAATAAAGCTTGGTGTATCAAGGGTATTTCATCGGAAGCTTTATGATCCCTCCAGAACTTCCAATATAGTATTGCTGCATGGCTGGTCCTTCACCTCATTGGACTGGACAAAACTGGATCTTTTTGGCACGCTTTCATCCCTGGGATATAATGTCTTTGCTCCAGACTACCCTGGCTTTGGCGAATCACATGGTGATGAGAGATATCAGATCACTCAGGGAAACATTGAAAACGGGCCGCTTTTCGTAAATGATTACATGAGGGCGGTTAACATCCAAAAGGCCGTGGTAATGGGTGCATCCATGGGAGGTGGAATTGCTGTCAGATATACTCTTCTCCACCAGTCAAACGTATCCGCCCTGATTGGGGTGGCACCTGCCTGGGTTGAGGATATTAAGGGAAAATTCGACGAAATACAGGTTCCAACACTGTTTGTCTGGGGCGGATCCGACAGATCCGTTCCCGTGTCCATGGCAAAGGAATATTCAAGTCTTATCAAAGACAGCAAATTGGAGATAATCAGAGGTGCCGGCCATGCGGTGTATCTGGATAGACCGGAAGAATTCCTGAAAGCTGTAAAGAATTTTCTCAGCGGTTTGGCAAAAAACCATTGAGAGATAATTACCGGTTAGTCCTCATCAGTTTTATGAAGAATTCAACCGGCTCCTGCAGGGCTTCAGGAGGCATATGTCCGTGCGTGTAGAAATAATATGAGTCAAAACCCCACTTGAACGTGGATGCAAGCTTCCCGCTGTACGCGATATCCCTTTTTCCTCCATATAGAATATCTGAGAGTATCACAGTTGCGCCGGAATCACCGCGGTTCATGATGCAGAATATCTCCGGCGACGGAGCTGGTACATTTCCCTTTCCGGTGACCTCTCTTTCTATGGCTGCAGCAGCTACATCCGCCTGCATTATGGCGATGTGCCCGAGCTTTGGCATTGAGTCTGCATTCACATCACCGGCCACAAAAATATTAGGGAATCTGCCATGCCTCATATTCCTGTCCGTTTTTATGAATCCCCTGCTATCCCCAAGTTCTGAGTTGATGATCACATCTGGCCCTCTATATGGAGGTATTATTATAGAAAGATCGCTCCTTATGGATGTCCCATCCGCAAAATGCACATGGTCTTTGGAAATACTGTCGATCACCTTCTCATTCAGCACAGATATTCCGTGATCCTTGATCATCGGTGCAAGCTCCTGGTGAATGCTTTCTCCAACGTCGTCGAAGAAAACCTTCCCGGGAGTGAATACAGTTATTGAGGATTTTTCTCTGATACCGCGCTCCCGGAGATAGCTGTCAATCATGAACATCACCTCCCCGATAGGCCCTTCACAGGGAGCATCAAGCCTTATGCTGGTGCTCTTCTCATCCCAAGTGGTTCTGGCTGATCCTATGACTACGTTCCCACCGGCAAAGCTTTCGAGTCTTTTGGAAAGGCGATCCGCTTCAATATCATCGCATATGGAAAAACCGTAATTTCTGAAACCGCTTATTGAATCGTAATCCTTCACTGCACCGGTTGTTATTGCCAGAATGTCATATTCCACCTTCCTTCCGCTCTCTGTTATCACGTGATTTTTTTCAGGTTCTATCCGTACGACAGCCTCCCTGAGGAACTCTGCCCCTTTCCTCTTTGCGGCCCTTGAAATCGGAATGCGAACCTTGGAAACCTCCTTTCCCGCAAAGGCAACTTCTGGAAGAGAAGGTTTCTCTATGCTGAACTCTGACTTATCCACTATTGTTACTGCCGCCTCTCCCCTGAGAGCCCTTGAAAGCCTGTATAGAAGCCTCAAACCCGCGAAACCGGCACCGATAATGACTATCTTCTTCATTGTTTTATTATCACATGTTTCCTTATATTCGTTTGGAAAGATCGGATCATACCTTCTCGCCCTTTCTTATGATTTCGCCTATGGCTTTCATGGCTCCAAGAGAGGCGAGAATCCCAGCCCTAGTATCCGGATCACGCAGAAGTCTGTAGACCTCAAGTGGAATCTGCTTTCCCTGAGTCGTGGAAACCGATTCTGCCTGATCCACCACCCCTCTGAGATTGAACATTATATTCTTCAGCATGTCAGAAACCTTTTCATCAGAAAAGGCGTACATGAAACTCAGAAGAAGATTTGCACTCTTCAGTGCGGCATATGTGAACTCCCTAGATGAGAAGAAGTGCCCAAGAAACTCAATGTCTGTGGGAACATAGTCCCTGGCCACAGAGGAAAACAGGTCAAAAATCCCAGCCTGTCTGAGCCTTTTCATAAGAGGCAGCAGTGATTCTATCACATCTGCGTTGTCCATGATTCCCATCAGCAAAGATTCAAATCTGTCATTTTCCTTATTTTCTGCCATTTATGTCACCTCACATTATTCCCCTGATCATTGCCGAAAAATACGTGTCTGAGGAAGTCCACTTGAGGAAGTAATCCGACTTGCTCTGGAAATTCGCCCTTGGAGGCTTTGTGTAGCTGAAGAAAAGCGTTATACCTTCATTTGGGCCTGTTATGGTAGTACAGGCCACCTCGCCGTTGTATGACTCAAAGAAAGCGTTTCCGTTCACCTCGCTTGATATCCTGTTGGCCAGATACTCCGACTCAAAGTGCGCCGTAGCCCCTGCCTTTGATATGGGAAGGTTGGTTGCATCCCCTACCACGAAGACGTTATCATAGCTGCCATAGTTGAGATGTGATCGATCTACATCCACATATCCGCTTTCATCTGCCATTCCAGCTTTTGTGAGAAGCTCCTGCCCCCTGTGAGGCGGAACAAGTATAAGGAGGTCATATGGCAGGCTCTCGCCTTCGATGGAGTTGATCCTCTTCGACCCGGAATCTATCGTGTCAACGTTGAACATCTTATGGACTATGATCCCCTTCTCCTCGAACAGTCCCTCTATGTATGCTGCCACATTCTGGATCGTGAAGACCCTGTTGAGTGGATATACATAATGTATCTCAGTCCTTTCCCTTATCCCTTTCAGCCTGAGGAACTGATCCAGCTGGAAGGTGAACTCGTAAGGTGCAGGAGGGCACTGTATGGGTATGCTTGCCTGCCCTATCACTATTCTTCCGCCTTTGAAATCCTTCAGCCGGTCCTTCAGCTTAAGTGCACCTTCAAGGCTGTAGAAATGGAACGCCTCCTGGTCATATCCAGGCAAATCCCCTGTGGTGAACCTGTCACCGGTTGCTATTACGAGATAGTCATATTCGATCGTTTTCCCGGAGACTGTCGTAACGGACCCGTCATCAAGATTTATCCCGCTTACAGTGTCCCTGAGATATTCCACGCCATAGTTGAAAAGGGCTGCCGAGGGCTTCACACTGTTCCTGTAGTCCCTGAATCCAAATGGTATGTGAACGCCATCAGGCTTGAAATAGTGCCTGCTGGAATTGCCTATCACAACAATCCTTATCTCAGACGGATCTGAATGAAAGCGCAGCTTGTTTGCCATTATTGTTCCTGCAGCTCCGTCCCCTATGATCACAACTGTTTTGAGATTGGTCGGCATAAATCTTACCTGATCTTTTTCATGACAATTTCGTAATAGCCCTGCCGGTCATACACGCCGATGAGTTCATTTCCTGATTTCTTTATCCACTCCGGGGCATCCTTCTTCGTTCCGGAATCTGTAGAATAGATGGAGATGACATCTCCAATCTTCCCCTGCTTGTATGCCTTGATCATCTCCATCAGAGGCCCTGGACAGAAACTTCCCCTTGCGTCTATCACCTTTGTAGGTTTTACTTCATCTCCCATTTCATTCACCTCACAGAAACAGTGTCATGGTTGAATCCTTCGCCATGCCCATGAACTGCGAAACCCCGATGATGTCTTTCACTATAGGATCAAGCTCCTCCTTCTTTATGCCCATCATGTCTGCAAACATGGCACAGCCGTAGACTGTGACGTCCCCTACCTCGCTTATCTGCCTTATTGTGTCGAGCCATGACGGTATCTTCTTCTCATGCATCACCCTCATGACCTCACCTGCAAGGGGACCTGCTTCAGGACTCAGCGAAATCTGGTGCACGCCTTCCTTCGTCACCTGCAGCAGCGCCCAGAAGGTCACAAAAATATCAACCTTCATCTCGTTTGCGACTGCCCCGGAAGCTATTATGGATCCTGCCATCAGTTTGTCCATTTCGCCTGAAAACAGTATCAGAGAGAGTTTTCCTGACATATCCTTTTCACCTGATACTGTATCATCCAAGTACAGATATTGGATTAGCCTAACTTCTTAGTATGAAGTGATTTGTCTTCTCTTCAGATCAAAGGGCAGCATCCACGAGACAAGTTAATGGTATCGGCAATCAATATTACGTTGGAGTATATACAGACTGGAGCGGATTTCACATGAAGCTGGACTGGAGCATTTACCAATATTCAGGAGAGTGGCCATAATAGCTCAGATCGATCTGAAAAGCCTTGAAAAGATGGATATCCAGCAGATCTTTTCAGCACTATCATGCACTGAAAGTGGGCTGAGCAGCCAGGAGGCTGCCTCAAGACTTGCAAAGTACGGGAAAAACGCCGTAGAAGCCAGGAAGGAGAGCAGGATAGTAAGCCTGGCAAAAAGGTTCTGGAATCCGATCGCCTGGATGCTTGAAATAACCGCAGCAGTGACCTATATTCTCGGGAAACTACTGGATACCTATATCATTCTCGCTATGCTCATATTCAACAGCATAGTGGGCTTCCTGCAGGAAAACAAGGCAACGGACGCCGTTGAGATGCTCAACAAAAAAATCAGGGTGATGGCGCGCGTCAGGAGGGATTCCACGTGGAATGCCATCAGCGCAGACGAACTGGTTCCTGGAGACATTGTACATGTCAGGATGGGTGATATAGTTCCCGCGGACATCAAAATTATCAGCGGAGAGGTCCTCAGCGATCAGTCCGCCCTGACCGGTGAGTCAAAGGAGGTGAGGCGCGGACCCGGGGAATCCATATATTCAGGTTCCATAATGAAGAGGGGAGAAGCAACCGGGCTTGTGTATGCAACCGGCGGAAGCACGCTCTATGGAAAGACCACTGAGCTTGTGCAGAGTGCCAGATCACAGTCCCATCTTGAGACGCTCATTCTGGACATCGTGAAATACCTTGCGGCAATCGACACCATTCTGGTGGCCTCTCTCCTCATATTTTCATACATCACGGGAACGGATCTGGTTGATGCTATACCATTCTCGCTGGTTGTTCTTATAGCGTCAATACCGGTTGCCCTGCCTGCCACCTTCACTGTGGCTTCAGCATACGGGGCGCTGGATCTTGCCAGGAAAGGCTCACTGGTCACACGCCTAACGGCAATAGAGGATGCAGCTTCTATGGACACCATATGTTTCGATAAGACCGGCACGCTCACACAGAACAGGCTCACTGTTGCTGATCCTGTGGCATTTCAGTGCGATCGGGAAACCCTTGTCAGATATGCACTCCTGGCATCTGATGAGGCAAGCCAGGATTCTATCGACATGGCAGTGATTGATTATGCAAGGAGAAACGGCATAGATTCCAATGGATATTCTGTCGACAGGTTCTACCCGTTCGACCCGTCGAGAAAAAGAACTGAAGCTGAAGTGACGTTCAACGGTAAAAAGATACGTGTGGCAAAGGGCGCTCCGCAGATCCTGTTGAACATCTGCAAGTTTGAGGACCCAGAAAATGTGATGAAAATTGCCAGAGATTACGCTGTCAGGGGATACAGGACCATAGGGGTATCTGCAGAAACCGAGCAAGGGAAACCTGAATTTTGTGGCCTTATACCGCTGCATGACCCTCCGCGGGAGGATTCGAAGGAGCTGGTTAGAAGACTGAAGGATCTTGGGCTTTCAACAAAGATGATAACAGGCGATTCTGTTCAGATTGCACAGGAGATATCCACAGAGGTTGGAATTGGAAGCAGGGTCTTCAGGATGTCAGAATTCTCTGCTGATAAAAGCTCCATAGACAGCTATGATGCGTTTGCAGAGGTATTCCCGGAGGATAAATACAATATTGTGAAGTCTCTCCAGAAATCATCGCATATTACCGGCATGACTGGAGATGGGGTCAATGACGCAGCTGCCCTCAAGCAGGCTGAGGTGGGAATAGCAGTGGCCACTGCAACAGACGTTGCAAAGGCTTCTGCAAGCATAGTACTGACACATGAAGGCCTTTCAGACATAGTGAGTGCTGTAGAAGACGGGAGAAAAATATACCAGAGGATGCTCACCTACACGCTGAACAAGATCATAAAGACTGTACAGGTGGCAATTTTCCTGACAATTTCGTTTTTCATATACCGTTTCTTCGTGACCACGCCCTTCGATGTGATTCTACTCATATTCGCCAATGATTTTGTTACCATATCAATAGCAACGGATAACGTTTCATTTTCAAAAAAACCGGAGAAATGGAGGGTCAATTCATTGATGGGATCATCCATATCGCTGGCGATACTTGTGGTTTTGGAATCGTTCGTGATACTGCAGATAGGAATCTTCCTTGGCCTGAGCGTGCCTGAGATACACACATACATATTCGAGATGCTTGTCTTTTCAGGCCAGTTCACAGTTTACATGGTGAGGGAGCGATCCAGGTTCTGGAAATCCATACCTGGAAAATGGTTGATCACTGCGTCTGCAGGAGACATCGCTGTCGTACTTGCGATATCCACATTCGGGATACTGGTCGCGCCAGTACCTCTCTATGCAAGCCTTCTGGTTCTCCTTTTAACATTTGTAGCCATGGCCTTGATAGATAATGTCAAGGGTATGGTCTTCAGGCACTACAGCATATGACATGAAAGGACATGCAAACATGTTAACTGTAATGTTTATTTCTATTGATGCCGTGAAGGAAACATGAAAACAGATCTCAGGCCCATTGGTGAGGTTGTTAAGGATCTTGGAATAGATCCGGAAACTGTGGAGAATTATGGAAAATACATGGCAAAGATTCCCCTGGACAACAAGGCATTCGCACTGGAACCTAAAGGAAAACTTGTGCTTGTTACCGCCATTACACCCACTCCTGCCGGCGAGGGGAAGACAACCACAGTGATAGGCCTGGCGCAGGCTATGCGCAGGCTTGGAAGAAAGGTGAGCATTGCCATAAGGGAGCCGTCGCTCGGGCCGTGTTTTGGCGTGAAGGGAGGGGCAACTGGAGGTGGCCGTTCCAAAGTGGAGCCAAGCGACCGCATCAACCTCTCCTTCACTGGTGATTTTCCATCCATAACTGCAGCACACAATCTTCTCTCGGCAATGATCAACAACCACATACATTTTGGAAACACGCTTCACATTGATACCAAACGCATCCTATTTCCGAGAACTATTGACATGAACGATCGATCTCTGAGATCAATTATAGTTGGTGTGGGAGGCCATGAGAACGGTGCGCTTGCTGAAGATAGCTTCGTGATAACGCCCGCATCAGAGATAATGGCAATAGTTGGGCTGAGCACCTCATACAGTGACCTGAAGGATAGGCTTGGAAGGATAATAATAGGAATGAATTCAGCAGGTGAGGCAGTCCATGCGAAAGATATCAATGCACACGGTGCGATGGCAGCTCTGCTGACTGACGCGATTAAACCAAATGTGGTCCAAACCACCGAGAGCGTTCCTGCATTTATTCACACAGGGCCGTTTGGAAACATTGCCCATGGGACATCAAGCATAATCGCCGACAGGCTTGCCCTCAGGACCTCTGAAATAGTTATCACCGAAGCTGGATTTGGATCAGATCTGGGAGCTGAGAAATTTTTCGACCTTGTCAGCAGGATTGGCAGTATTCCTGTGAATGCCGTTGTCATAGTTGCGACCGTAAGGGCCCTGAAGCATCATGGCGGTGCCGTAAACCTGTCTGAGGAGAACACGGAAGCAATGATAAAAGGAACTGCAAACCTGTTCAGGCATATAGAAAACATCAGGTCATTCGGCTTTGATCCGGTGGTGGCGATAAACCGTTTCTCAGGTGATACGAAAAAAGAACTGGATATGCTCTCATCCATCCTGAGAGAGAAAAATGTCAGCTTCTCCGTATCTGACATCTTCTCTGGCGGCGGTGAAGGAGGTCTTGATCTTGCCAGAGAGGTTCTTAAGCACCTGGAACAGGGAACTCCGAAGATTAACTACGTTTATGACTTCAGCGATCCCGTCAGAGAAAAGATTGAGAAAGTCGCAAGAAGGGTTTACGGTGCTTCTGGCGTTATCTACGACAGAAAAGCGCTGTCTGATCTTAAGACAATTGAAAAGCTTGGCCTTGAAGGGCTTCCGATATGCATAGCAAAGACACAGAATTCTCTCAGCGACGACCCAAAAATGCTGAATGCCCCTGAAAACTTCAAGGTAAAGGTGGAAGGGATCAATATATCTGCAGGTGCCGGTTTCCTTGTTCCGTTGATGGGCAGCATAATGACAATGCCTGGTCTGCCAAGAAAGCCTTCTGCTGAAAACATAGACATAACCGATGATGGAGAGATCACAGGGCTTCAGTGACCATCTATCTGATCCGGCAGGCATACCCGTGATCAGCCTGAATATGTGCTTATCCTTGCAGTGCAGGCATGGAATTGCCGGTTTCATTAAATTATACGCCTTTCCGCTGAAAACTGGTATTATAGAGTTATTTATCTGCCATATGATCGTTAACTGACACTTTCTGAAACCGAATATGGTCTATGAACCTCATTCCAAGGAAGACAGTTTCAGCGTACTTGCGCAGGGATTATGTCCCGGAGGGGTTTCTAAGGAGAAGGCGCATGTGAATTTGACTGAAGGACATTGCTCTGTCAGACGGATTCAGGAACTGGTTTGACCGCGAGGATACTATGTGGAGAGATCTTCAGACCGAGGTGTTTAGAAAAGTTGAAAGATAAAAGATATCTTGCTGGATTTATAGAAATATTCAAAAAAACACAGAGATGTTACGCTTATTTACTCACCCAGGAACGAAAAGCATGGCAACTCTGTGGTTCTTTTTGAGCCTTTCTGCAGGCTGCAGTGAGTATCGTATAATGGGCTGTATAACCATAATGGACTGTCTGTTGGATTTGTGATTTCACTGCTAAAATAGCCTGCCTTCAAACGCAGGCGTATGATACAATTGACACTGAAAAGCGAGACCTAGCTGAGAGTGGCTTACCTGTATTTCTAATTCGAATTGCCTGCGAGTAAATTCAAATTTGCGGGATGGTCATTACTTCATGGTATCATTTTAGATGGCGCAGATATCCCAGAACGGGACTGAGAGTTACATATATGTAACTTTTCACTTAGAGACCATTGCCCAATGAGATTGTCAATAAATGACTATGCAGTTCTCGTAAAGAGCTTATTTTGAAAGGAGAACAAATCAGTTGGGTTTTTGGATCCGCTAAGTTAAATAATCAACTCCCCACCTATTTGGCTAAAAATAGGATTTGCTTACATTTCTAAGTGGGCTTGGCCGGATTCGAACCGGCGATCTTCGCTGTGTGAGAGCGATGTCATAACCAACTGGACCACAAGCCCCGTGGCAACTACAATACACTGATGATTAAATTTTTTGCATCGACAGTAACTTAGAGCATATTTTAGAATGGAATCCACGAAGCATTATTGGATAAGTGGAATATGATGGTGAGAATATTGGTATTATATATGATATTTATTATCAAATGCCCTTTAAAAGCCTGTCAAATAGACACCTCTGGTTCAGTTCATACAATATTCATGAATAATTGAAAGAGAGTTCCAAAAATTTTCCCCCGAAAAACCTTTTTCATGACCTCATCGTAATAAACATCCATGAGCCTTTACCATACTGGATTGTCTGAGCTCTACAAAGAAGTTGAAACACGCCATGTTTTGCCGCTATTCAGGCAAAATTGACTGGTGTCACGAATTATGGGAAAGATATAAAGTTGAAGTGAAGGTTTTAGGAAGAGCCCGAAAGATTTTTGTGCCCGCTATCATTAAATATAGTCTGGACATTTTTGCCCGATTCAAGGGCTCGTAGTCTAGTGGTATGATGTCTCCCTGACACGGAGGAGGTCACCGGTTCGAATCCGGTCGGGCCCACTTATACCTATAAGCAAGTCCTATTTTGAAAAATAGGTAGGGAGTTGTGTAATTAATTAAATGGATACTAATCCTCATCGCTCTCAATCCTATCAAGAAACCACTTGCTTCCGATGAAAGTGCGGAGGGCCGTGTTCGATTATGGTTTTAATCGAATATCATGGAACAAATAATTTTGAAACAGGGTTTACCTCCTCTTTCTCATAATTGCTAACGCAGTGCCAATTACTGCAACTGCCACCATTGCTCCTATTATACCGTATAGCTCAGTACTGGATATTCCAGATGGCGAAGACGACTTCTTGATAGGCGCGAACGTAACAGTTCTTGATACACTGGCACCATTGAGCGATATTGAACCGGATGATGTCGACACAGAATATCCTGACACGTTACTTATCGTGTAAGAATATGTTCCATTTGTGAGGGAGAATGAGTATGATGAACTAGTGATTGCTCCTGAATCCACGCCGTTGCTGAGATTCACATACCAAGATGTTCCTGATGGG
>JAMDBD010000022.1 GCA_023484105.1 Thermoplasmatota archaeon | reverse complement strand
CCGATCTGGGTTTTTTACCTTTAAGGTCATGAGTGGTCTTGCTCACAGTATTTTCACTGCACTTTCTTTTCAGTGACTGAACAGTATATTGTTACAGATAAGTCAAAATTATAAACAATTTCCTCAGACAGGATAAGTTACTGATATTCAGGGATTTACCAACTGATCGCCATACCACCGGGGCAATCTAACTGTCTGCAGAGAGATATTCTTCGATATCATTGTCATTATCTGTCACTGTGAACATAAGGAATTTACCTTGGCAGCCTTAATAAAGTTGTTACAGCATTGACGTACGGGTAAGAGAATAACTTCGTATGCCGGGATCGGGGATCGAACCCGAGACCTTCGGATCTCTCAGCTCTTTCGGGCATATGAGTCCGACGCTCTACCAGCTAAGCCATCCCGGCCCATTAAAAATTATGCAGGTGTTTCTGCTTCCTGCACGCTTTCAGGTTCACTGGCCTGTGCACCCCCGGAAGAACCCAGGTTTTCAGTCTTTCTTATCTCAACCTTTCTCAGGGGGAATATGTGGCTGTTTACCGCGATTATATCGTTTGTGATGTCGTCTCCGATCACGTAATTGGCAAGTTCGCCGAGAGAAAGGTTCCTGATCTTATCTCTGATCAGCTGTTCCGTGTTTTTCCTTATCCCTGCAATCTTGGAAAAATTCAGCTTTCCATCCACCACTATCACTGATTTGACCACAAAGTTATAGCCATCCTTTGTAACATCTCTGACAATCACGTCGATCCTGTCCTTTCTCCTTCTGACAAGCCTCCTTATATAATCATCGCCGACATAATGGCCGTCAAATGTGGTCTGGCATTCTGTGCCATTGCATGAAATCACACGAAATACGGCCTTAGTGTTTCCCTTCTTTATGTTTCCAGTGATATCCGAAACAGGGACCTCAACCTTCCTGCCTATCATGGCTTCCGCAGAAATGGCAGGGCTTTTGACAATCTCCTTGCCGCCCATGAATGCAGGGCTCAATATGCTGAACCACGTCTTTTCCTTCCACTTATCCTTTCCCTTTTTCTGCGATCTTTCCGAAGCCATTACATCCCTCTAATGCCATACTTTGACTTGAAGTATGCACGGAATGACGGCTTAAAATTAAACCTTTCCCTTTATGAGCGTTCAATGGATGCAGTCATGCAGTGAGCACCTCCATAACCGCCTGTGAGTTCCTGAAGATCCATTGAGATCCAGTCTATGCCGTGATCCCTGAGCTTGCTGCCATTTGGAAACATCGTTTCAGTTCCGGTTCTTGACACCTCATGTGAGATGATCCTCGTGGTGTTTTCGGAGAAGACACCGCGCTGCATCAGACGCTTCAGCACTTTTCCTGTCTCCACCGCGATTATCCTTCCCTCCCTTACTGTGAGAAAATTGGATGCATAGCTCATCTGTTCCGGTATTGACAGATCTATCAGATTCATCCCCTCCTCCTTTATAATGTTCATAAGAGTTGTTTCCCCCGTCTCCTCATATCCTGCATCTGTGCGGCTGAATATCACCCCTTTGGATCTTTCACAGAGGGCCCTGTTGCTTATTACCGTCCCGGATGAGGGAACGTTAAAATAAGTGTCCAAGTGCATGTTTATCATTGGATTATTATCCACTTCCATGAAGTCATAGACAGGGTTCTGGACCACATATACTCTGTCGAAGTCAATCAGCCCTGACTGCAGCACCTGCCTTACGCCCTCCATGTTCGTTCTGCTGCCAGTGCCGAATATTGCAAACTTTCCCATAGGCATGTAGTCTCCACCCTCAAGGAAGCCATCCGCTGTCACCTTGTATGTATTCCGTATCTTCAGAGCTCGCTCAATGAGAAAGCGCGTTATGTTTATCTCCTTCCTCCTCTGCACGTTCCTCATCCTTCCGATGGCCACGCCATCAGTGAGAACAGCCTGCTGGTCCCGCATGAAGTAGAGATTTGCCAGCGGTACGTTTGAGTAAATGGTAGGATAATTCAGATCACCCTCTGTATTCCTTCTAAGATCAAGGGATGGCTCCAGCGTCATCATTGCAAAGAGCGTCTCAGGATCAAGTTCATGTAGATTCCTTGAGAAGTCATCCCTGGCAGATGATACTGTATCTCTCTCCCCAAAGAACATAACAGTGTTTTCAACCTTCTTTTCCAGCTCTTTCCTGAAATCGCTGTCATGCTCAGCCATGTCAATGAAGATATCCCTCAGTTGGATAACCTCTATCCCCTCACCCTTCAGGGTATCCTCCATAAGCAAATGCTCCTTTCTCGCGAGTGATGTGCTGAACGGCCTTTCAAACAGAAAAGACCTTGGGGAGAGCATTGCATACTCTATCTCAGGCCCGGGTCTGTGGATGACTACCTTCCTGAGGCGATCCCATTCAGATCTGATTCCCATGGATCACAGGATGATAGCGTTTCAATTAATTTTTTCCTCAGGAATAGGAAATACTGAGTTTCTGTATCTGACAACCCTTATTCTTCCAGCTTCATAGTTGCCGGGTATTGTCAGCATGGACATCCCGTCCTGGCTCACAACATGGGTCTCATTCCCGGATCTGTAAAGCACATCATATGCCTCACTCAGATCCTGTGTCGAAATCACAGAGTTTCTTCCGCCATAAAATTCCCTTGGATCCATCTTCATTCTCTCACCATTTGAGGTGTTGATCAGAGTCAGCAATTTGCTCTGAACCTCGATCACAATATAGTCAGTTCCGTTGTGCCTGACCACTCCTCCCGCAGGAATATCAAAGATCCTGACAAGGTATGTGTACCTGTACAGATCAAGGCCGTTGTCCCTTCCTGATATCTTCTTTGTAACAGAAAGCTCTGACATGATGGCCGAAGCGATCCTTCTGGCAAAATGTTCCGCATTCTTGTACTTCAGAAAGAAGAGATCAGTGCCCTCTGGTTTTTTTGATACCCGGGAGATGCTGGAAACCCACTCCTGTGAGGATTTTATCGCGCCTTCTACGAATCTGTCAATCGTGGCGTTGCCAGATCCTGAAAAGCCTCTCACCTGCACCACAGCCTCATAGTATGATCCGGTTGATCTGTTGCATCTGGGACAGCTTTCCCTCTGTATGTGATAGGGAATTTCCTCTTCGTATTCCCAGTCTGCACCCTCCTGTGTCACTCTGACGTGTGAGTGTGCGATACCGTTCTTCAGATTTCTGTCTATATCACCGACAGTAACGGAAAATTCAAGTTTTTTGTGCTTTCCCATGAAAAGTTTTGCTGCTATGCGGTTTATTGATTCCCCAATGCCGGAATATATCCATCTCCTGTTGGTTTTTATGGCTCCGCACTTAGGGCAGAGAGTGAGTTCAAGGCGCCCCTCTCTCTTTATTCCGAAGCTGTGCAGCCTGCAATCCAGACAGAGAGATCCGGAGTTTTCAGTTTCCTTTCCGCAGCTTATGCAGATCATCTTATTCTGGTATCCTCCCATTTTCAGAGAATCTCTTGGACAGTTCCCTCGCCACAATGTGCTTCCTTATCTCAGTTGTGCCGGCCCCTATCTGTCCCAGAATTGCATCCCTCAACAGTCTTTCGACCTCGAAATCCCTTATATAGCCATAGCCGCCGTGTATCTGAATTGCCTCTCTGGCAATATATTCGGCAGACTCTGCGGTGTAAAGAATCGCGGAAGCTGCACTGAGGCCATCCATCCTGTCTGCAGTTACCCTGCGCAGGGCATCCTCGCACAGGAACCTGCTCGACCTGTATCTTGTATACATATAGGACAGCTTCTCCTGGATGAGCTCAAAGCGTTCTATGGGCTGACCGGACTGTGTCCTGCTTGATGCATATGACAGTGAGAGTTCCAGAGCCCTCTTTGCGATGCCGAGGAATATGAAGGAAAGGATCACGCGTTCGGAGTTCAGTCCGCCAAGGATAACATTCCTGCCCTCATTCTCCTTGCCGACAATCCTGTCAGATGGAAGAAATATGGAATCAAAGAAAAGCTCGCCGGTTGGAGATCCACGCATGCCCATCTTTGTGAATTTGTTGCCGCGAGAAAATCCCCTGTCATCTGAAAGCACAACGAATGGAGTGAAACCTGACCCTGTGCGTGCGTAGGTGAGCACAAGATCAGCATATGGGGCATTCGTTATCAGCGTCTTGCTTCCCTTAATGACGTACCCGTTGTCCACCTTTTTTGCTTCCGTCTTCATCGCAAGGGCGTCTGATCCTGAAGTTGGTTCCGTGAGTCCAAGAGATCCTATCCACTCCCCGGAGCATAGCCTCGGGACATATTCTTCTCTCTGTTTCTGATTCCCGTTGCGCCAGAGGCTGTCCAGGCACAGGTTTGAATGTGCTCCATAGGAAAGGGCAAACGACGCAGAGGCATAGCCTAGTTCCTCCTCTATGATGGCCTGTGATATGTAATCCATACCAGATCCGCCATACTGTTCCGGAACGGTTATTCCGAGAAATCCAAGCCTGCCCATCTCCCTGAACAGTTCCACAGGGAAGTGGTCCTCAGCGTCTATTTTTGACGAAATGGGCATGAGCTTTCTTCTCACAAACTCCCTTACAGAATTCCTGATCTCCTCGTGCATCTCCCCGTAAAGTTCCATGACATGTGAGATTTCTAGAACTTATTTATACATGATTGCCTCAAACTTTATTGAAGCAGATTCCAACTGCAGCAGGTGAGTCATGCTGAATGCACTGAGATGGATGCAGATCACCATCGGTTTGGATAAAATTAATAAAAGCAAGAGAATATGGAACGAAGTCAGATCGCTTGATGATCTTATGGATGTGTGCAGGTAAATGTATGTTCAGATTGAGGATGAATATATTGCAAGGATACCCCCCGACAAGCTGGGTTCAAGTTATGATGAAGCAATCTACACAGTGGCAAGGGAATCCCTCGAAGGCACCCTCAGGGATGTAGATGTTTCCACAGGCGGTGTTTCTAGCAGATGCTATATTATCTCTGTCCTGTCAATAGAAAAGCAGGGAGAGGGCACCATCGTTCACGGGGACGGAGCAGTTTATCAGTCCATGAAGTTCACTGCTGTTGGGTATGTCCCTGAAATGCAGGAGATAGTTGACGGAATAGTTACCAGCGTCCAGAAGTTTGGGGCGTTCATCAGATTCGGTCCTTTTGAGGGGCTTCTGCACATCAGTCAGATCATGGATGACAGGATAGATATAGACCTGAACAACCAGAGATTCATAGGAAAGGATACAAAGAGGGATCTGAAAGTCGGTGACAGGGTCAGGGTGAAAATAGTTGCCATGAGCATACCAAGTTCATACATTGGTGATGCCAAGATAGGGCTCACCATGAAGCAGCCCGGGCTTGGAAAGATTGAATGGCTCAGAAAGAAGAGGGAGGAAAAGATCGAGAATGAAAACTGAACTAAAAGCATGCAAGAAATGCAAGGGACTTTACGAGAGGGACGGCAAGAAGGAGCCTGTCTGCCCGGATCATCCGGACGAAAGGCTCACAGCTGAGTGGTACGGTTTCATATTCATACAGGATCCTGTCAATTCAACAGTCGCCTCCCGGATGGGTATCACCAGAGAAGGAAAGTATGCAATCAAGGTCAGGCAGTAGATACTGCCTTGACGACAGCACCAGGAATGAAGTTGAAAAAGCTGAACACAGGATATGCGACCCTTCGAAGGTCATAGTCGAAGGTCATGCGGCAATAGTTACAGTCGGGGATTATACAACAGAGGTTATTGAGAAACTCGGCGCAAGAATAAAGCTTCAGATAGTTGATCTGAAAACAAAGAGAATGGAGAAATATGAACACAGGCCAGGCGCAGTTCAGGTTGTGAATCCCGCTGGTTGCATTTCCGATGATCTGATAGCTGCAGTACGGAAAGCCTTATCAGGAGATGCTGATGTGAGGATCGAGGTTGAGGGCGAAGAGGATCTTGCTGTGATTCCGGTCATCATGGCGGCAGAAGACGATACTGTTGTCTTTTACGGGGTTCCAGATACCGGCATGGCCTGCATAACTGTTAATATGGAATCCCGTATTCGGGTGAGAGATATATTCCAGAGGATGGTCAGACATGGTCAGGATTGAGTTCAGAAATACCAGGGATAATGCCCTGCTAAAGAGGAAGGAGATACATTACGTGGTTTCCTTTGATGGTGAATCCACCCCGAAGAGGGAGGCAATAAGGCAGATGATTGCCAGGAACGTTGGTGTGGCAGAAGAACTTGTAATAGTCGACAGAACTGTTCAGGAGACCGGTAAGGCTGAGGCAACCGGCTATGCCAAGGTCTATAGCAGCAGGGATGACGCCATGCTATACGAACCAGATTATGAACTGATAAGGAACGGCCTGAAGGATAAGGAGAAGAAGGAGTGATTCTGATGCTGAAAAGGGAACTTTACAAGGTTGATAATGGCAAGCTTCTCAGGGAGAGAAAATTCTGTCCAAAATGCGGACCAGGTGTCTTCATGGCAGAACATGAGGACAGGCTGACATGCGGTCGATGCGGCTATACTGAGAGAAAGAAGAAAAAGTAGTATTCAATCAGCAAATAATTTATTCGCCGAGGCATTATTCATCAATGCCCAGGTCAGGAACTGCAATTCTTCCGCTTCATTATGGGCATCCGCCAAAAAGGCTTTATGAGAGGATGGTAAGTCTAGGTGGAATTCTCTCTGAACTCATTGTTGATAAATTTGGCAGTACGGAACTTGTCACAAGATTCTCAGACCCTTTATGGTTTCATTCCTTTGCCCTGGCGCTTGGTTTTGACTGGAACTCAAGCGGAACAACCACCGTGCTCCTCTCTGCATTGAGGGATTATTATCAGAATAATGAGGGCAGCGTACACGTAATTGGTGCCAAGGGAGAGAAGCTATCGACAATGGGTAATCAGGCTGCTGATCTGGAAGATCATCTTGGCGAAAGGTACGTGGCATCTCTTATGAACACAGCAAGGGATGTGGCAAGGGTTGACAACAATCTGCTGCAGGACGGCTTCGATCTGTACATGCAGTTCATCGTAACGGACGGAAAGGGATGGAGCATTGTTCAGCAGGGATTGAATCCAAACACGAGGCTTGCAAGGCGTTATCACTGGAATTCCAGAATTAACGGAAGGATCTATGATGATAACCGATCCGGACTCTCCGGTTCAGAAAAACTTTCTGCTGTTCTTGATCTCTCAACGGCAGCCAGCAGCAGGAACAGGGATCACATGGTGGAGGCTTCCGGCGAAAGACCGGAAAGGTTCAGCAATGTGCCTGGGGATTCCAGGCAGATGGCACTTGACGGCAGTATGGCATCCGGAAGGTTTCTGAATATGGATGTGAGAATTAACTGGAAGAAGCTGAGGCAGATATATGAGTATTCGCCGCAGGGCTTTGACGATCTCTTCCGTATGAAGGGAGTTGGTCGCTCCACCATAAGGGCACTTTCATACCTTTCAGAGATAATAAGCGGATACAGCCCGTCGTTCTCAGACCCGCTGAAGTTTTCCTTCGCACTGGGTGGAAAGGACGGTATTCCACGTCCTGTGAACTACGCGGATTACGATAAATGCATCCTCTTCTTCAGCGATGTTCTGGGCAGGAAAGGATTCAGAAGAGAAACTGACATAATGATAGAAAATCTTGCACGGTCCGGACTGATGCTGAGATAGCGCGTACAATTCAGGAAAAAAGCATGCGTATCAATATTCAGGCAGAAACAACTGTGGTATGATTCCATATGGTGGCTTTGTGAAGCTGAATGGAAATTTTCCTCAATTTTTAAAATGTCTTTCAAAATGGTTATATCATGATTGTGCTTTAGTATGGGATCAGATCAATGCAGTCAGAATATGAGGATCAGTTCAGAGTGGAATCCTATCTTCCATTCATAGATCCCATAATAGCAAAGTGGTTCAACTCAACATACAGCGGGCTCACTGACCCGCAGAGAAGGGCCATACCGCTGATACATGAGGGAAGGAACGTTCTGGTATCCAGTCCCACCGGAACAGGAAAAACTCTCACAGGTTTTTTATCCATAATAAATGAACTGTTTATCCTTTCAAGAAAGGGAGAGATAAGGGATCAGATATATGCAGTTTACATAAGCCCGCTGAAGGCACTTGCAAACGATATAGACAAGAACCTGAAAAAACCCCTTGAGGAGATATATGCGGTTGCCCGTGCTGAAGGCATGAAGCTTCCGGAAATAAGAGTTGGTGTAAGATCCGGGGATACTTCTCAAAAGGACAGGCAGAAGATGCTCAGGAAGCCCCCACATATACTAATAACCACACCGGAATCGCTTGCACTAATCCTGAGCAGCCCCAAATTCTCGCAGAATCTTGCTTCAGCCAAGTATCTCATACTGGATGAGATACATGAGATATCATCCACAAAGCGC